>NZ_CATKQT010000051.1:0-458562 GCF_949767855.1 Brevibacillus sp. IT-7CA2 | reverse complement strand
AGAGCCTCATTAAAGAGGCTCTTTTTGTATTTTAAGCGAAATCTTCGACAAGCCCCTACTCTTACGAGTAGTTCAAAATGAGCAATCCAAACAGCTGTACGGGAAGGTGTGTCACATGTTTGGAAGGAGACCGCCCGAACAAAGTGAGGAAAAAGGCGACTGGAAAACATGTGGCACGCATTCCTCCCGACCACTACAGCAAGTCGACCAAGCTCTTTCGAGCTTTACTCCTTGTGCAAAAGCTTGCCGATCTTGAGCGCCAGCTGGATTTGAAGCAGCTCCTCCGAGTTTTTCAAATCCATGTTCAAAATCTCTTTGATCTTCTCGATCCGGTAAATAAACGTATTGCGGTGAATGAACATCGCTTTCGCTGCTTCACTGACGTTTTGATTGTACAGAAAGTAATTGTCCAAGGTCACCATGAGGCTTGTGCCGAACTCTTGATCATGCTCGTACAACTTCCCCAGACGCTTCAAAAAGAAGTCTTCCAGTTCAATGTCCTTAATGTTGGAATCCAGGAAATGATAGACGGAGTAATCATCGAAATGAGAGACGTCGCCCTTGCTGTTGAACTTCTGCATCAGGCGGATCGCTTCATGGGCTTCGGAAAAGCTTTTATGAAGCGAAGCGATGTTTTTATACTGACGTCCTACCCCAATAAAGAACAAGGTTTTCTTGATTTTATCCACGAGAGCGCTGTACAGCTCATTGGCGAATTGCTTCGCTTCACTTGCAGACACCACAGGGCGATGTTCATTTTGTCCGATGAGAATGATGATCCGATTGTTCCGATAAAAGCAGGTGATTTCTCCAGGAGCTTTGCTCGAATGGTCATAGACGAGATCGACGCATTTTTTTGCGATCCGATCCAGCTCGTATTTGCGATCGACTATATCCTCCAAATTTTCCAGCTCAACCGGCTCGATATTAATAACCATACAAAAATACATGTAGCTTGATTGTAGTCCGTGCAGATCACATAAGGTTTGCAGCGAGTCAGCCGAAGTGATTTTACCTGTGAGTAAGTCATCGAAAAAGTCTTGTCTGATCTTCAGCTTCACTTCCTCGATTTCCCTCGCCTTGATCCGCTCCAGCGCCACGATGGTGGACGCCTGTTCCAGCACAATGTAGTCAAATTCAGTAAGCTCCCAAATGGTTTGCCAGACGACGATGTATCCGTAAATGTGATTGGCCACAGCAACGGGGAGAATCCTGCATTTAACCTCATAATCTTTCGCATGGTAGATACGCTTGATCGATTTTTTGATCTGGCTAATATTTTTCGGGACGGACTCGGTGAAGTCCCGGGTAAAAACAGGTCTGTTTTTGCTTAAAGTCAGGCAGGAGTCAAGCGGAATCGGATTGTGCCAGATTTCCGTGTAATGAAGCAGATGCCAGTCCTGATCCAGAATAAGGATCGGATTGTTGATCGTCTCAGACAGCTCGGAAGCGATACGATCCAGTCCGCCACCTTCCAGCGCAATGCGAAACAGTGCGTTATGCATGTCCAATGTTTTGCGGTTCAACAAATCGTAGCGCCCGGAGGCTTTCTCGTTAATAATGGCAATCACTTTAGACAGCGTGTATTCAAACGGCAGGGCCAAAAGCGGGAGTCCATACTTGTTGGCATGATCAATCATGTTTTGCGGGATTTGATCAAAATAGCGGTGCATCTTGATGCAGAGCCCGGAGCAGTTGATCTCCGCCAATTCCTTGATGATTGTATTTTGCAGCTCGGGATTGTCCTTGAAAATATATCCGGTGGAGAGTAGTAATTCATTGGAAGACAGCCAGTCAAAAGCATCCGGGTTCTCCATGATATTGACGATGGAGATGACGTTATTGATGCCTTGCTCTCCAGCGATGATTTTGATGCCGTCTATGGATTGAATGGTAAGCAAATCTTTGATGGTCAGCACCTTGTTCACTCCTTTGCCACAAAGGGATTCCTCTAATTGTGCAATATGCACAAGTGAACCTCAATTTTTTTAGTTTCTATACACAATGACGATTCCATTCACCCTGTCTAAAATAATGATGTAAGTACGGGGTGCTTGTCTAATTGTTTTTTAAAAGAGCAAGCGCTCAGCCAATCTTGGCGGGTTGTTCAATCACGAGATCATGGAGGGCTTACTATGACAGACAAAAGCGTAGTACAAGCATTTCTCGAGGCAGCGGCTGAGGGGAATATCGAAGCACTGAAAAAGCATCTGGAGCAGGGCGTAGATATTAACGCAAGAAACAGACAAAAGCGTACAGCGATTCTGACTGCTGCGATGAACGACAAATTGGAAGCGGTATCGTTTTTGGTAGAAGCGGGTGCAGATGTAGATTTGCAGGATGAGACATGTTTCAATCCGTTCTTGTTCGGTTGCATCAACGGCAAGCTGGAGCTTGTCAAAATGATGATCAAGGCAGGAACAAACCTGGAGTTGTTGACTCGTTTTGGTGGCGTAGGGATTACACCAGCTTGCGAAAAAGGTCATGTGGACATCGTACGTGAGCTCGTAACGACGACTGACATCAACGTAAACCATACCAACTTTGTGGGTTGGACACCACTCATCGAAGCGATCATCTTAGGTGATGGCGGCGAGAAGCAACAAACGATCATCAAACTGTTGATTGAGCATGGCTGCAATGTGCAGATGGTAGATAAATACGGCGTAACACCGCTTGAGCTTGCGAGAAGAAAAGGCTACACCGAGATCGAAAAAATCTTGCTGGAAGCAGGAGCAAAGTAAAGCGTCCCATGTACATCCAGGCGTTGTCTGGCGATGCTGGTTTCCTTGAGCGTTTGGCAAGAGCAAACTTTAGCGGGACCGTACACAGTATTTTTGAACGAACGATCAATCTGACATGCAGCGAAAACGGGGAATTGTACACCATTGGCAACCATCAACTAGATAATGCACCGAACACGCTCATCATTGATGTGAAAGGCTTTTCAGAGCTGGGGCTGTCCGTTAACGCTCCGGTCATTACGGAAGATAGCACGCTCGTTATTGGAGCGGATTTGCGAATATGGACTCAGCAAGCAACAAAGTGGGAAGGTGAGCTTCCTTCCTATCCTTGTGACATAGAAGGCGTAGATGTATTGCGCAGAAATGTGGCGTTCACGAAAAACTACGTGGACGTATACGGCAAGATGGGGGGCATGAAAATGTCCTCCCAACCTGCCAGTCCGTTTGAGAAAGAGATGTCCCGTATGCTGATCCAGCGTGCAGGCATGCTTTCCGACGATCTGGCGAACAACCGCATAGAGTCAGCTACTCAGCATGCGATAAGTCTTATCGGACTGGGGCCGGGGTTAACACCCTCAGGGGACGATTTTTTAGTGGGATTGTGCAGTGTATACAAAATGCAAAACATTTCCTCTTGTTTGTCATGCCCATTTTTCGATGAAATCGTCCGTTCGTCCCAAGCATTAACGAACGAAATCAGTGCGATCACGCTGAAAAAAGCAGCCCATGGACAAGTAAGAGAGTCGCTAAATGACTTACTTTTATGCATGGTGTCCGGCTCCATGGCAGAGCTTGTCCCTGCTTTAGATAAAATCATCGGGATCGGCTCGTCGTCGGGTACGGATATCCTGCTTGGCATCCTATGCGGTTTGGAACGAAATCTAGAAGCTGGAGGTAATGTATGTCTACCAAAGTCGTAATCAAGCAAAGCACGTATTTTGACTCGGTATCCCTGATGTCTCTATCTACAAAAGCGAATCAAATTGAAGGTGTCGAACAAGCGGTTATTGCGATGGGCACCGACATGAATAAAGAAGTATTGAAAAACGTAGGTTTGCTCACACCTGAGTTGGAAGCGGCGAAAACGAGTGATTTGATGATCGTGGTGAAGGCGGCGACAGACGAGCTGTGCGAGAGCGCTCTCATTGCCATCGAAGATCTGTTCAAGAAAAAAGGCGGTAGCAAATCTGCAACAGAGATCAAATACTCCACGATTGATTCAGCGGCAGCCAGCATTCCAGAGGCAAACCTCGCTGTCATCTCGGTAAACGGTGCATTCGCAGCGAGAGAAGCGAGAAAAGCATTGGAAAACGATCTGCATGTCATGCTGTTCAGCGATAACGTGAGCATCGAGGAAGAAATCGCCCTCAAGCAATTCGCGCATGAAAAAGGCCTGTTGATGATGGGACCTGACTGCGGTACAGCGATTATCGGCAATGTGGCACTATGCTTCGGAAACGCCGTGAGAAAAGGCAACATCGGGATCGTAGGAGCATCTGGTACAGGCAGCCAAGAGGTGAGCGTGCGTATCCACGACTTCGGCGGCGGTATTACGCAGCTGATCGGTACTGGCGGTCGCGACCTCTCCGAGCAAGTCGGCGGCATCATGATGCTCGACGGAATCAAAGCACTGGAAGAGGATGAGGCGACAAAGGTCATCGTGCTCATTTCCAAGCCACCAGCGCCAAGTGTACAGGAAAAAGTGTTGGCGCAAGTGAAGAGCTGCAAAAAACCTGTGGTTGTGTACTTCATTGGTGGAGAAGAAACGCCGGTTCTGGAAGCAGGCGGACATTTTGCCAAGACGAGCAAGGAAGCAGCCATAAAAGCAGTTGTGCTGGCTGGTGCCAACGAAGACGAGCTTAACAAGCGCGCACTCAACTGGCCGCTGATTGAAGAAGTACGGGCAAAGCTGACATCAGAACAAAAGTACGTTCGCGGGCTATTCTGCGGCGGTACGCTGTGCGACGAAGCCATGTACCTCGCGATGGACAAGTATGAAGAAGTTTACAGCAACATTCAAAAGAAACCAGACTACAAGCTGAAAAACATCCATGAGAGCAAGGCTCACACTTTCCTCGACATGGGCGATGACGACTTTACAAATGGCAAGCCGCACCCGATGATCGATCCTTCCACGCGCATCGCGAGATTTTTGGAAGAAGCAAAAGATCCTTCTGTCGGTGTCATTCTCATGGACTTCATCCTGGGCTTTGGTTCCCACGAAGATCCAGTAGGCGTGATGCTGCCAGCAATCATCGAAGCAAAAGCGCGGGCTGCCAAAGAAGGCAGACATTTGGAAATCCTGGGTTACGTGCTGGGTACCGACCTCGATACACCGAACTTCGATGAGCAAGTGAAGAAGCTGATGGATGCAGGCGTAACGATTGCGAGCAGCAGCACGAACGCAGGTCTACTGGCTAGAGAATTTGTCGCGAAAGGGGAATAATCATGAGCAAAATCAACGAGCTGTTTAACGGAAAAATTCATGCGATCAACGTAGGGATCGAGTTTTTCAAAGACGATATCATCAAGCAAAATGCCAATGCATCTCATTTGGATTGGAAGCCTCCAGGCGGTGGCAAGCCTGAGCTGATCAACGCTCTCGACAGACTGGAAAACGCTGCTGTCGCTGAGAAAATCGCTGCGGCAAACAAGCTGGCGGTAGAGCGCATCATTAACTCCCAGCCGATGCTCGTCGGCTTCGACCAAGCGATCAATGTGGTACCAGGCATGACGAAAACGACGATTCTGCACGCTGGTCCGCCGATCACTTGGGACAAAATGTGCGGCTCAATGAAAGGTGCTGTAACTGGAGCAATCGTATTCGAGGGCTTGGCAAAAGACATCGAGGAAGCTGAACAGGTAGCTGCTTCCGGCGCAATCACGTTCTCTCCATGCCACGAACACAACTGCGTAGGCTCCATGGCAGGTGTGACATCCGCTTCGATGTTCATGCATGTGGTGAAAAACAAGACGTACGGAAACGTCGCTTACACCAACCTCAGTGAGCAAATGGCTAAAATTTTGCGCATGGGTGCCAACGATGAAAGTGTCATCGCCCGTCTGAACTGGATGCGCGATGTATTGGGACCAATGTTGCGTGATGCGATGAAAATTGCTGGCGAAATCGATCTTCGTCTCATGCTGGCGCAAGCGCTGCACATGGGTGATGAATGCCACAACCGCAACAACGCAGGAACGAGCCTGTTGATTCAAGCGCTGACTCCGTACATTTTGGAGACAGATTTCACAAAAGAACAGAAGCGCGAAGTATTCGACTTCGTCGCAAGCAGCGATTACTTCTCTGGCCCGACATGGATGGCTCTGTGCAAATGCGCACTTGACGCAGCACATGGAATCGAGAATAGCACGATTGTCACTACAATGGCACGTAATGGCGTTGAGTTCGGTATCCGTGTAAGCGGTATGGCTGGCAACACCTGGTTCACAGGACCTGCGCAAAAGGTAATCGGTCCGATGTTTGCAGGCTACAAGCCAGAGGATTCCGGTTTGGATATCGGAGACAGTGCGATCACCGAAACATATGGGATCGGTGGCTTCGCGATGGCGGCAGCTCCAGCGATTGTTGCACTCGTAGGTGGAACGGTTGAAGAAGCAATCGGATTCTCCACCACGATGAAGGAAATTACGACAGCAGAAAATCCAAACGTCACGATTCCACTCCTGGACTTCCAAGGTGTCGCAACAGGAATCGATATTCGTCAGGTGATCCAAACTGGCATTCTGCCGATTATTAACACAGCCATTGCGCATAAAGACGCAGGTATCGGCATGATCGGTGCGGGTATTACGTATCCGCCGATGGAAGCTTTTGAGAAGGCATTGCTCGCAGTAACGGAAACGATTAGCTAATAGCTTTTCATCCTAGGTGACTCAGCTTTCGCAGCAAATGAAGGTTGCGAAAGCTGGGTTGAATGAGGAAGGTGAATGAACATGGGGCAGGCAAACGTAAAGGAATCATATGAAGAATTCAAGTCCTATGGATACGCGGACGATATTTTGCCAAAGACTTCCGAAAATCGAGATTGGGGCACCTTTAACTACGTGACTGTGTGGATGGGCGCTGTGCATAATCTCATGTCATACATGACGGTAGCCGGATTCTTTGTCCTCGGATTATCCGTTCCGCAAGTCTTGTGGGCAGTCATGATTGCTGCCTTGATTGTCTCGGCGGGCTATGTGTTGAATGGCTATGCGGGACAGAAGTACGGGATTGGCTATTCGATGCTGTTGCGCAGCTCCTTTGGTGTGAAAGGCTCGATCATTCCTGCTATATGTCGTGGGCTTATCGCTGGGGTTGTGTTTTTTGGGACAAAAACAATTATTGGCGCACAATCCTTTAATGTCATTTTTGAGAAAATATTCCCTGGCTATATGAATATGGTTCCAGGCTTTGATTTTCTCGGATTAGATTTCCCGACGATGATTTCTTATGTGATCTTATGGGTGATTACAGTTGGATTGTTTTTAGGTGGAATGAAAATTCTCAGTCTGTTTAGTAAATGGTCTTCACCGATCATCTATATTTTCATCGTGGGTGCAGCGATTTGGGCGATCAGCGTTGCTGGCGGATTTGGTCCGATTTTTGCCTATACTCCTGCAAAACCGATGGAGAGTTGGCTTGTATTTATCGCGTGTGTAAGTGCCTTGGTATCGAACTGGGGTGGCCCTATTGTAAATATTGCAGACCTTACGCAACGGGCAAAACACCCGAAAGCTCCGATGATTGGTCTGCCGCTTGGAATGATTGCATCCTACATCCTATTTGGAATTACGTGTGTAGGACTGTTGGTTGGAACGCAAATCGCGTTTGGCATCACAGACTTTAATGTAGTCGTTGCCATTAATCAAATTGGGAATCCTGTTGCCGTCATTATCTTGTTGCTGGCACTGAATATAGGTTCGACGAGCTATGTTGTGTTTGGAAATTTGCTTCCATCTGGACTGCAAATGACAGCGCTTCTTCCGAAAATGTTTACGGTAAAATCAGCGGCGATCTGGACAGCCGTTTTGGGCACCCTCATTTTACCTTGGAAGCTGGTAAACGGCACAGCAGCACTGTATATGTTCTATAGCTTTATCGGCTCCATGTACGGTCCTATCACAGGGATCATGCTGGTTAGCTTCTTCATTGAAAGAAAAAGAAAGCTGGATTTAGCTGGCATCTACGTAAAACCAGGTGAAAACGGAGAATACAAAAGCGGCTTTAATATGGTGGCATGCGGCGTATTGATCGTCAGCTTCTTGATTACGCTATCCGGCTCATTCTTGCCAAATGTGCCACTATTGGCAAACATCAGCAAGTCAGCATTCCTTAGCGGGTTGATCATATCCGGCGTTTTATATGCGCTGTGCTATAAATGGAACAAACCAAGCACGATCACGCAGAGTGAAACAGCTGCAAAAGTATCTTAACAAAGGGAGAAGTGCCCAGTGGAAAAACTCGTTATTGTTGCTATCGGCGGCAACTCATTAGTGAAGGATAATGGTCGCAACACGATTCAAGACCAGTATGAAGCCGTATGTGAAACCGCGACAAATATAGCAGATATGGTGCAAGAAGGTTACAACGTTGTCGTTACTCATGGCAATGGACCGCAGGTTGGATTTGCTTTGCAAAGATGTGAAATCGCCAACGAAGTGTCCGGGATGCCTACGATCCCGCTGGTCAATTGCGTGGCGGATACGCAGGGCGGAATCGGCTATCAAATCCAGCAGGCACTCACCAACGAATTTGCCAAAAGAGGAATCAACAAAAAAGTGGCGAGCGTCATCACACAGGTAGAAGTCAGCAAGGATGATCCGAATTTCGAAAATCCAACGAAGCCAGTCGGCTCCTTCTTCACGCTGGTGCAGGCGGAAGAGATGCGCAAAGAGCATCCGGACTGGGTATTTATCGAGGATTCCGGTCGCGGCTACAGAAGAGTGGTTCCTTCCCCTAAGCCAATCGACATCGTGGAAAAAGACGCAATCAAATCGTTGATCGAAGCGGGATATGTGGTAGTCGCTGTTGGCGGCGGTGGTATTCCGGTTGTGAAAACGGGCGAAAATACGTACGATGGGATTGATGCTGTCATCGACAAAGATTTTGCCACCAGCTTGCTGGCAGAGCAAATCGATGCACAGACACTGATCATTACGACAGGTGTTCCGCAGGTATGCATTAACTTCGGCAAGCCGAATCAAAAGGCGCTGGAGCGCATCACGGTAGAGGAAACGAAGCAATACGTTCGTGAAGAGCACTTCGCAAAAGGCAGCATGCTGCCAAAAATTGAGGCCAGCCTGAGCTTTTTGGAGAAAAATGGGTCAAGCGTGATCATTACGAACCCGGAGAGCTTAAAGGATGCGATTACGAACAAAGCAGGGACACACATCGTAAAATAAAGGCCTCTTGAGGGAGGATGCAAGGCAATGGATTACATGAAGCTGGCAGTGGAGAAAACGATGGAAGGCATGAACAACAAGCTCGGCGGACCTTTTGGAGCAACTGTCGTGAAAGGGGACGAAATCATCGCCGTATGCAGCAATCGCATGATGGCAGATATGGACCCGTCCCAGCACGCAGAGATGGTAGCCATTCGCGAAGCGTGCAAGACGCTGGGCACGATGGACCTGACAGGCTGCGAAATTTACGCGACTTGCGAGCCTTGCCCGATGTGCGTGGGCGCTATCATTTGGTCCGGCATCAAGGTCGTTCATTACTGCTCGACTGCGGATGACGCGCATGAGAACGGTTTTTCAGATAAGCATCTTCGCGACTATTTTTCCGGTAAGGATCAGAGTGTTTTGAACATGATCAAGGTCGAGAAGCGTGAGGACTGCGATCGGTTGTTTACGCACTTTCATCGGCTGAACAAAGACTAAATAGCAGACAAGAAATACGGATGTTCGGAGCATGAAAAAAGGGCCTTATAAGGGCCCTTTTTCAGCAGATAGGAATTTATAAGTTTGGTGTATGCGAAAGCCCGTATCCTTTCGATAGGCGGTTATTCGTTCTGAGATAACTGTTGTGACATCTTGAAAGAACAATCACAATGATCATTCTACGTTTTAAAAGGTACCGATGAACCAACAAAGCTGGTGAGAAGAAAAAGCACAGAGCTCGTAGACCTTGACAACACCTACCCTTTTGGAAGTGGAGACGAACAGTGAATCACCCTTGCTGGCGTGTCAGAGTCGAAGAGAACTGTGCTTTTTCTTTTCCTCCGCTATGTTGACTCAAACCAAAAGAACCTTCATAGATTTTTCTTAAGTATCGAAGCATATCATATGTGCCCTGGCGATGTTCTCGATAGTTGAACAAGGCTACCCCGAATCATTTATCTCACAAATGTAATAAAGTCAACATTAACTGGTTCAATACCAACTGCTCGAAGTCGTGAGTTAATCTGTCCTCGGTGATACTGACCATGCAATGCTACATGAGTTAAAATATCCCGTACAGAATAGGAAAACTCTCTTCCGTTACTATTCGTGTAGGATATTATTTTATCTAGGTCAGTATTTGCCAAATTCGTAAAAAAAGCTGTGAAGCTCTCTTCATTTTGTTTAATAAGTTCTGCACAGATTTCTAAATCAGCCTCCGACCATATGGGAAGTTGTGAACTATCCATTCCACGTAATCTAGTTATCCATATTTTTTCAGCATGAAGGATATGGGAAAATAAACGCCATATCTCCTGATTTTCATCTTCAATACTTTGCAGTGTTTTAAAAATACGTTGGTTAGCCCAATCTAAATGCTCATACATCTTTTGGATCGTTTTCAATGTGAATCACCCCTCCCAGTTCTTCTGCCCGTTAGTTGAGCAATGCCGTCAGTCTACCTCTTTATTATTTCAGTCAACAACATTATTATCTAGTCTAAAGTTTTTATATTTTCGGACAAATGAAGCCGTTTTTCTTGTGAGATATGTTTTCTTATCGCGTGACAATCATTTCCAAATATCGTCTTATTATGTGAGCTTCAACGTCAAGAAAAGATGGAGGATACACATATGACCTCGACCTCTCAAAGGCGTTATCCTGTATTGGCAAGTAGTGCACTCCTAACAGCCACACTGCTCCTGTCACCAGCCACGGGCACAGTCATGGCAAATCAGGCTGGCAACCAACAAGCTGCAGCTCAGCTACAGGAAAATCAGTTAAGCGAAAAGGCAAAACGAACGGAGCAAAAGCTGCAAATGCTCGTCCCAGCGCTAGATGACACATCAAGATATATTACCTTGGAAACGAAAGACCAGCCTGTGTACGAGATCCGTTATGAAAAGAATAATGAATTCTTTGCCAGAGCCTATATCCATGCAGAAACCGGGAAACTGCTCACGTATTTATTGGATGACAAGGATCTTGAAAATCCTGATGACAAGCTGGCCTATAAGAGCGCCGATTCCTTCATGGAGGGGAGGATCGGTGAAATGGGCAGCCTGTACAAGGTAACGAGGGCTCCTGTAGGCGATGTCATCTATAGCCGCTATGTAAATGGCATCGAGGTAGTAGGCGATGAGTTTCGGTTATCAGTAAACAGTGCGGGACAGGTAACAGGCGTTTCGGAAGGAGAAAACACGCTGACAAACATCGCTTCAGAAGACTTCCTTCCCCCAGCCCAAGCGATGAAGAAAGATCAGCTCAGTCGCTTTATCCCACCTCAACTGCAACTCATGTACATCCTTGGTGAAAATAAAACTGATCTCGTCTACAACACTGTAGGCTCCCATTATTTGGACGCAGTAACAGGAGCTGAGTTGATCCCTGTTCGGCAATACATAACCTGGAGGTGGAACCCAATCTCCCTCACACCTGGTGGAAAGGTAGTAAAGGTGAAGAGTGAGCAGGAGGCAACTCGGATTTATGAAAGCGAGTTTGGTATCAACTTGAAGGGGAGTACCTTCAACGGCGTCAGAGACGAGAAGGAGAGAGTCTATGTTTCCCCTGATGAAAATGAGGTTTTGTTTACGAAGGATGGCGTTGTGATCGGTTTTATAAGCTATTCGAACGCCGAAACCCAAAAAGGGAAGCCAACATTGTCGGAAAAGCAGGCGCTTGAGAAAGCTGTTCAGTTCCTGCAACCATATCTCAAACAAGAAGAAAAGGAGTTCTACTACATGGTGAATCCTGATACGCAGAATCCACACGAGTATATAGTAGAGTTTGTGCCATCTGTTGAGGGACTTCCGCTGGAATACGGACGAAGCATTGGTATTGGTGTGAATGGAGTCACGGGGAAAATCACCGAGTACAATCAAAACTTCGACCAAAAGCCTGCCAAGCTCCCGGATAAGAGGAAGGCTGTCTCCATAGATGCAGCAGCCAAAGCCTTGCTGGCGAAACCCACTGAACTGTTATACATCTACCCATTTATTAATGGAGAGAGGTTGGCCAAACCGGTTCTTGCCTATTCAATTGATGGTAACGATATCAATGCCCTGACAGGTAAGGTCAACGAGTAGGTAGAATGAAATTGAGTAGGCAATCAGGGAGCGGATGTTTACTATGAACAGGTGCTTTGTTTGCAATTATAATGAACTTTTGGAGCCCCCATACAATGGAAGGGGAATACCTTCAGACGAAATATGCCCGTGTTGTGGAATTCACTATGGTTATGATGACGATGATGTACCTGATAAAGAGGTGATTTACAAAAAATGGAGAGATAGTTGGATTAGGAATGGATGCCTCTGGTTTTCAAAAGGGCGACTCCCACCTGTAGGCTGGAACTCAATCGAGCAATTAAACAGAAGTAAATAAATTGATACCTAGGGCTGCCCCGTTTGTAGAATTAATCTACTTGCAGGCAGCTTTCTTGATAGGCCAAAATAACAGAAAGAAAAACTTATTAAAAGTGCGGCTCTTCAGGGCTGTACTTGTACCACATTCCACACCAAGTATGCAGATAATATGACTAAACGGGTCCCTTCTTTACTTCAACAGTGCCTATCTATTCCGAAAAGGAAAGTTTTTCACCATAGTTATTATGAGCTATAAATACCTGCAAAAACGCCTGGTAACACGGGCGTTTTTTGTTTGTGCGAGGGGGAAGTGTTGTGTGATAACATGGAAAATATTGCTGAGTCATTCTGTAGAGATAAAATTACATTGGCGTATTTGGGAAGGGGAGAAGGAAATGTCTACGATCGAACAGATTACCGAGCATATCTTGATTATGCATGCAAGTCATGACACGGATCGCCCCATCCTAGCAGCCATTACGGGGGCAAGAAAAACCCTCTTGATTGATGCTGGAAATTCACCAGCGCATGCCGCGTTGTTTCGTCAGGAGTTGCAAAGGCTAGGCGTTCGTCTTCCAGATCTGCTCATACTGACTCATTGGCACTGGGACCATACATTCGGAATGTCAGCATGGGATCTACCTACCATCGCGCAGGCAAAAACCGCACATTCATTGAGCAAACTGATGGGGCTGGAATGGTCGGATGAAGTCATGGAACAGCTCTGTAAGGAGAAGATCATCAATGCCAGCACGATGGCGAACATCAGAAAAGAGTACGGAATGAACCGGGACTTGATCCGAATAGTCGAGCCGGATATCCTATTCGATGAATCGATCACGATCGACCTTGGTGGCGTGACATGTCAGGTGAACCGTGTCGGAGGAGATCATTCGGAAGATTCGTGCTATGTGTACGTAAAAGAGGATCAAACGCTGTTCCTGGGAGATGCCTTGGGTCCCTCTGTCTATGGCGGACCGCGCAGTTATACAGCCTCCCGTTTTCTGCGCGTGTTGAAGCAAGCGTACCAGTCTGAAGCAATCCTTTTCGTGGAATCGCACGGCCGGCCATTGGATCGAGCTGCCTTTCAAAAGGAGCTCAGTGATTGGGAGCAGCTCGCTCTGCTCACAGAGCAATACGGGCAAAACAGAGAACGGATCGTAACCGAGATGTGTACCTTCCTCCAGGTGTCAGAGCTTCCTCATGAATTTTCAGAAGCTCTCGAATGGTTCATGGTCGGGGCTGCCTACCAAGGATCCGATACCTACTAAAACCCCTACAACCGAAGCTTCACGGCGAAGATCGACACCGTGAAGCTTCGGTTTTTTGCATGGCCGAATACGTGCAATGGCCTGACGGTATTCGAAACTAAGGGGGTAAAGCTAATCCAAAATAAAAATTCCATTTATGCTAGCGTAGGGGTAAATTGATAGTAAGGTATATTATTTGCAATATTGTACAAACTAATAATAGATACGGAATTGCAGATGTGTTTCCTATAACCCACGGCTGGTTAAGCCATACACAATTAGTTAGGCCATTTGATTTCGTTCGTGACCCGTAAATCTTATTGAATTATGGGTTTTTTTCATGCTCAAATTTGTAGCTGGTTTCCATACTCCAAGTTGCTGCAAATTGGTTTGTAAAGAAGGAGCAAACACAGAGTCTCATTTTCTATTTTATCTGTCATTTAATATGCTTTTGCTTATTTTACTTCAGCCGATTTATCCTGAGTCATTCAAATTTGTGATAATATAAGAAAAATATGAGACGCAACACTAATGAATAGACAGAGAGTGAAAAGAAATCTAATTTCTGCTAGAGCTTCTTTTAAACTAGAGGTGGCAACATGTTAAAACGTTTATTTGTTTCAGGATACAAGGCTCACGAGCTTGGCATTTTCAACGAAAAAAATCCGGGGTTAGCAATTATTAAGAAAGCACTGAAGCGGGAACTCGTAAGATTCCTTCAGGAAGAATTGGAATGGGTCATCATATCAGGTCAACTCGGGGTAGAAATGTGGGCAGCCGAAACTGTTCTGGAATTGAAAAAGGAGTATCCACATCTAAAACTGGCGGTAATTACTCCGTTTTTGAATCAAGAGGAAAAGTGGAAAGAAGAGACCCAGGATTACTACCGAAATATTGTGATGCAAGCCGACTATATCAATAGTGTCTATCAAACACCTTACCAGGGAGTTTGGCAGCTTGGAGAGAAAGACAAATTCTTGCTATCCAATTCAGACGGTATCTTGTTAGTTTACGATGAGGAAAACGAAGGCTCACCGAAATTTCTAAGTAAGCTCGCCGCAAAAAAAACGGATATGGGCGATTATCAGTTATTTCGAATTAACGCATATGACTTACAGACCATTGCAGAGGAACAGCAGCAAGAATTATACAATGACTAGTTGTAAACAAAGAAGCTAGCTATGAAAAGCGGGTTTTTATTCTTGGACAGTCGCTCCCGTTTGTCCAATATCGGTCTCGTCCATAGTCTGGGGCAAACAATCATGTTCATGTCACAACATATCAACAAAAGGGGACCTATCGGGGTCCCTTTTGTTATTTCAGACTAGTTTATATAACATCTTTTTCTGCTCGCTTCAGGGGAGCGGCCGCACGTGTCATGCGTGTCGGGTCTACTATCACTGTCAAAGTAAGTAAAACAATTAAGGAATTAATTGACGAAATAAATGATGTCTATGATTGTAATTGTTTTACTGCTGGAACAAAGGTTCTAACAGACGAAGGGGAGAAACCTATTGAGGAAATCGAGGTAGGGGATAAGGTTCTTTCAAAAGATGAAGAGACTGGTGAGGTAGCTTATAAAGAAGTTGTGGGGCTGTTCCAAAAACAAGCTGATGAAATTTATAAAATAATTTATATCGGCGACGAGATCATTGAATCTACTGCTGAACATCCAATATGCCTGAAATAATTAAACTATTAAGTGAGGAAAGGAACATCAATTTGTTAGAAAGTATTTTTAAATATTTTGAAGAAGTATCTAATGACGAAGATGCTCACTTAAAGAACATTTTTTCAATTACGGTATTGGAAATACTTGGAAATGACAGATCGATTCTAGGGACTGCACAGAAATACATGGGAACTAAAACGATACAACTTCAAATAGAAGCTGATAGAGCATTAGGTAGAATCTAGTCAGCACAGACTCATAAGATATTGACGGTTATCCATAATGGATAACCGTTTTGCTTTATTCCGAGGCAGAGGGGGCCAGTGCCAAATGTACTCATCATGCAACGATAGGGACGGTGAGTAGGACATGAATCGCAACTTTTAAGATGGATAGTGCGACAACTATAGTAAGGGCGGTTATACAAAGAATTGCACTTTATCCGCAACATAACTGACTATTGCAACGATGATTACTGTGTCAATAACAAACTGGTAACGTGCCAGTTGACAAATACAGGTAAGGCAACGTGAAGGCTAGCCACCTTGCCCTCTAATTATAGACGGAAATTCGTTATAAAATTTCCGGTGAGGGCTGAAGGGTGTTTCTTTGTAAGTGAAGCTCTATTTCAAGCGATCTTGGGGATTATCAACACCTATTTAACAACTAATCCGAAAAGTTACCTTTTCGGATTAGTTGTTATTATTTCTAAGGATCCATGGTATTGGGGCCAGGCTGTCGTACAGCATACAAGGATAGCGGGATGATTCATTGTGTTACACAACAACCGGCGATTCAAGATAATGGTTTCATCTGAACGGGCAGGATAGAGCAATAGCGACAGGACCTATCCCAGCAGTTCTTTGGCTCCGTTCATCACTAAGGGCATTGTCTGTTTAACGAATGATTCCGCACTAATTAGACGCCCCTCATTGTTCCAGACGTAAGCCGCCCCATACATCCCCCAACTTAACATGATAGAAGCTGTATTTATTAAGAATTGCGCGTCTGGACTCGATAGCATCTTGTCTTTGTCTATAAAGGAAAGAAGTATCGTTTGAATTTTTTCCTTTATTTGAATTTCGAATACAGGTCCAAGCGATTCATACCTTCTTTTGCACATAGTGCTTAGACCCTTGTGAAAATCGCATACACCCAGAAAAATACTCTGAATTGTTTCTTCATTTAATACTTCATGACCGCTTATTCTACGATTTATGATTGTCATAAATGATTCCATTAGTTTGGCCTCAAGAATTTCGAACTTATCTACAAAGTGCGCATAAAAAGTCGTTCTGTTAACAGTAGCCCGCTCTGCAATATCCCTAACGGTTATCGATTCAAAATCTTTCTCTTGAATTAGTGAATCAAAAGCGTCTTGAAGGAGTCGTCGTGTACGTACCACACGAGGATCAGCTTCATTCTTTTTCATTGTCATGGTTAGGATCTCCCCCATAAAAACGACATTATAGAGATGGTGTTGTCTATACAACGGTTTACGGTTATTGATGATTGTGCATCAATCAGTTGTTATTATAACCTACAAATACAACAAGTGTTGTTCAAACAACCAGTGTTGTATTTGAACGAAAAACTGCATGCAGCTTTTCCAAACCAAAAGGAGGAGAGAACCATGTCAATTTCGCAACCATCGCAAACGATAGAGCACCAACCTTTTTTCGGTGTTATTCAAGAACGCCGGTCGGTTCGTAGTTATAATCCCGAGGTCAAAATTTCGCGGGAGGAATTGGCCGAAATACTGCGGCAAGCCACGCTGGCTCCTTCAGCTGCTAACCTGCAGCCGTGGCGGTTTCTCGTTATCGACACGCCAGAGTTGAAACAGAAGCTGCTTCCGATCGCATTCAATCAACAGCAAGTGGTCGAAGCTTCGGCTGTCGTCGCCGTTCTTGGAGACCTCGAGAACATCCGGATGGCCGAGAAGATTTACGGTCAAGCTGTCGATGCGGGCTTCATGCCTGCGGATACGGCAAAATCGATGGTTGAACACTATACCGGTATGTATTCGAGCATGCCGCCCGAGGTCATCCGCCAAATCGCTTATACCGA
Source organism: Brevibacillus sp. IT-7CA2 (assembly GCF_949767855.1). Taxonomy (NCBI): domain Bacteria; kingdom Bacillati; phylum Bacillota; class Bacilli; order Caryophanales; family Paenibacillaceae; genus Brevibacillus; species Brevibacillus sp. IT-7CA2. Next base: position 441,080 of record NZ_CATKQT010000051.1, on the reverse strand, counting down.
CGGCGGGCTAGTATCGATGCAACTCATGCTTGTCGCCCGCGCTAAAGGATACGACACGGTACCGATTGGCGGCTACGACAAACAAAAGTTCATGGAAGCTTTCCGCATATCAGAACGCTACATTCCGATTATGCTGATCGCCATCGGCAAGGCGGCGAAGCCCGGTCATCCGACGGTGAGGCTGGCAGTCGATGATGTAGCTTTCTTTAACGAAATGCCTAAGGAATAACAAACTGTAAAAGGGGGACCGCCAGCATTTTAACGAAAATATACGCTAAGCCGCCAACCATACCGGATTGGCGTTTTTTATTCCTTTAAGTTTTTGGATGATCCAGACTGATAGCCTGGTGTTCGAAGATAATAAAGTTTATTGGGATCCCCGTTTTCATTGTTATCGGGGGAAGCCGTATCTCTTCGCACTCCACGCGATAATCAAAGCAACAATCAGCAGAATCAACAGCACTCCTGGAAACGATTGTACTCCAACAAGGCTCAAGCAAGGCACCACCTACAATGCCTCCACCAGCGATGGCCAAATTCCATACAGTGGTATTAATCGGCATTGCTATATCAACGCCTTCTTCACCACTTGCATTGGCTTGCGCGATTTGCAGCAGCGTAGCGGCACCGCCGAAGGTCAGGCCCCATAACACCACCACCGTATAGACTATCGGTGCCGATGTGCCGCCCACCCATAGGGCAATGGACGCAAGCGCAAAACCCATCAGGCTGATTAATACAAGTGGGCGCAGCATACGGTCAATTAACAGGCCGACAATCCAGATTGAGATAAGTGCGGCTAATCCAAAGACCAGCAAGACAAGATCGCCACCGTGAAGCTGCGGTTTTTTGCGGCCGAATACGTGCAATGGCCTGACGGTTTCAAACTCAACCGATTTAGGAAATCCAGGTGGAGGCGGCTCCGAGGTTAAGACGGAACATGCAACGGTTTATAATTTCATGGTAAAGGACTTCCATACCTACTTCGTTTCAAATCTTAAAATATGGACGCATAATTCATGTGTAGATTTAAACGCAGTCGCTACGTATATTAAAAAGCAGGGGAAGTTACCGGATAACTATATTACTAAAGATGAAGCAAGAGCATTAGTGGGAAGAGACAATTCCTCACTGGGACCAACCAAATAATACACCACCAAATATTATTTGGTTCTCAGTAAAGACAAAGGACGAGATTATAAAAGCGATAGATATCGACAGTTTATTTCGATGTGTTGTAGTGAAGGAGGACGACGACTTTTATAAATACTCGAATGTGATATTCCAACAAGAATATTATGCAACTTTTGACGAAGAAAATTTTGAGCATTATATTGGGTGTACGAACAAGGTTGAATTTCTTAACGCTACATGGTCAGAATTAAAGAACCGATTTTATGTAAACCTAGTTGAATAAATTCTAACAAGGTCAAGGGCGTAAGGCGAAGCGAACCCTTGACACGTTGGTGCAGAGAAAGACAATCCCTTCGGGGTTGAAGCCTTTCTTTGTTTGTTAACGGATGTGTGGATGTACGCGATCCTAAAAAGAAAACAGATAGCTGCATCAGTATTTGTCCCCAATCCTGGGGGTGATTGGACTATTTATGCGTCGCTCCAGATGGGAGATAGTGGTATATTATTTCATAATGAAAATGGTAAGTGATGGAGGGGACATGCCATGGAGAAACGCCGCGTATTGTTGCTCGGGGCTAGCGGCTACTTGGGAAGTCAAATCTATCAGGAGCTTTTGCGGGATAATGCCATTGATCTGATGGGGACATGCTTTTCTGCACAAGCTGTCCATCAGTTGCTTCGCGTCGATGGGACTGACCCCCCTTCTTTTTCAGCGCTCCTGCAAGAGTTTTCACCACATGTTGTCATTTGGGCGTTGATGAGTGCAACAGATGAACGAGAGCTAATAGAAAAAGGCTTGGATGTCCTGCTTTCTCAGTTGCCGGAAAAGCGCAAATTGATTTTCATCTCCACAGACGGTATTTTCGGAAGAGGAACAGGTTCTTATCGGGAAGAAGATCCGCCTGAGCCATTAGATGAGAGAAATCCGTTAGCTACTTATTCGAATGCCAAAATACGAGGGGAAGCACGTATCCGAGAGCGGCATCCCAACCATGTCATTGTGCGAGTGGGCCCGATTTATGGTCGCAATGTGGTTGGGCAATGGGATAAACGCGTCGCTTCGATGTGTGAAGACCTGAAAGCTGGCAGAGAAATGAGCCGGACAGGTAATTTGTACAAGACGTTTGTCCATGTGGAAGACGTGGGGAAGGCCATCCACGAATTGCTGCACGGCTCTTACCTCGGAACGCTTCATCTCGGTCCAGCAAAGAAAGAGAGTTATTATTCTTTTTACAAAAAGATGGCTCTGGCATTAGGGCTGAATGCTGATGGTGTAAAAGAAACCTTGTTAACAGAAGCGGAGGCGCTAGAACGAGGGATTCCGTTGGATACGTCGTTACGTACGAAAAAGGCGCATGAACTGCTACAGACCCGTTTTCGTCAGGCGGGATGGAAAAACGCAAATGGCAACGAAAATGACAAAGGAGAGTAAAGAGCAATGAAAACAATCGGATTAATTGGCGGCATGAGCTGGGAGTCCTCCTTGGTCTATTACCGTTTGATCAATGAAATCGTCAAGGAGCGGTTGGGCGGTTTGCATTCGGCAAAAAGCATCCTGTATTCCGTTGACTTTGCCGAGATCGAAGAAATGCAACGAGAAGGACGATGGGAAGAAGCCGGCGAGCGGATGGCGCTTGCGGCGAAAAGTCTGGAAGCGGCAGGAGCCGACCTGATCGTTCTCTGTACAAATACGATGCACAAGCTAGCGTATGCTATCGAGGAAGCGACCAGCCTGCCATTTCTGCATATCGCGGATGCGACAGCGCAAGCGATCGCGAACCACGGGCATAAACGAGTGGCGCTGCTTGCGACGCGATTTACGATGGAGCAGGATTTTTATACAGGGCGTCTGCGTGAAGTTCATGGATTAGAGGTGCTGCTGCCGGATGAACAAGAGCGAAAACTCGTCCATGACATCATTTATCATGAGCTGTGCGTCGGGATCATTCGCGAAGAATCCAAACGTACATACCAGGCGATTATTGAGCGATTGGTCAAGGAAGGCGCTGAGGCTGTCATCCTCGGTTGCACGGAAATCGGTCTTTTGATCACAGCCGAAGATTGTACGGTCCCGGTATTTGATACGACAGCGATTCATGCAGAGGCGGCTGTGGAGGCTGCTTTGCGGTAGATGATAGGAAAAAATAAAAGACTGAGCTCATCCCATTTGCTACTAGAATGGATGACTGAGTCTTTTTTTTGTGCAAACGTACATGTCCTTTATTTGTCCTTGATTAAATCCGAAATCAAGATACCGTTTATTTTCAATCCAGTAATGTCGCAATCCGTAATTTCCACATTGGATAAATCACAATTTCTGAATTGCCCATTTGAAAGATTACAGCTATGAAAACTTACGGGTTTATATTGCCCATCGGGATTATAATTCCCGTCTCCCTCCATAGGAAGAACCACATTGTTTAAATTCTGTTCCAAACAGATGTGCCTGGTCAATAACAGCGTGGCTAAGATTAGCGTGCTGAATGTCTAAACCCGACAAGTTTGCGTTGGAGATTTTAATTCCACTCATATTCACATCATTCAAAGTCATTTGACTCATATTTACGTTATTCATGCTGGTCTTTGCCAAGCTGACATTATCAATATCTAGTTCCTCAGCTCTGACCTCTTGCCATTTAGACCTTGATATATCCGCCATTTGCAAGTCCAACGGTTCCGCCTTCAAGTTCATTCTCATATCCCCCTTCGCATTATATATTGAGGCACTTGTAACTTCGACAGACGCCTTGTTTTCCCTTTATTACCAAGTTGCGTTTTCTACTTTCCCAAGGGATTTTGTAAAACAAACAAAACGCAACCAAACACACATAAAAACAATCAATTTACGTTACGTTCATATCCGCTTAATATTTTCCCCGTAAGATTGGTGTCGTAGGAACCAAGAAATGAACATTCCGCAAAGAGGAGAGGTTCTCATGAAGAAATGGCATTATCCTTTACTTGCTTCCGTTCTATCAATCGCGTTTTTAGCAGGATGTGGACAAGCACCAGGGTCACAACCAAACACACAAACTTCCACAAAGGAAAGTACAACCGCCTCAGGAGAGATTACGGTTTATACGGCGCTGGAGGATGACCAGATCAAAACGTATTTGGAATCCTTCAAAGCGAAATATCCAGATGTAAAGGTCAATATCGTCCGCGATTCTACAGGGATCATCACAGCAAGGCTACTGGCGGAAAAAGACAATCCACAAGCAGACGTCGTATGGGGAACAGCAGCGACAAGCCTGCTTGTACTCGAACAGCAAGGCATGCTCGAAGGCTATTCGCCGAAAGGAATCGAGAAGGTATCCCCGGAGTTTAAGGATTCCAAAGAACCTGCAAGCTGGGTAGGAATCGATGCATGGGAGACTGCGATCGCGGTCAATACCAAGGAGCTGGAAAAACGCAATCTGCCTATCCCGCGCTCATACGAAGACCTGATCAAGCCGGAGTACAAAGGGCTGATCGTGATGCCGAATCCAGCGTCTTCTGGAACTGGGCTTCTCACCATCAACGGAATCATGCAATTAAAAGGGGAGAAAGAAGGCTGGGCGTACCTCGACAAGCTGCATGAAAATATGGCGATCTACACGCATTCCGGCTCGAAGCCAGCGAAAATGGCCGCATCGGGCGAATATCCAATCGGCATTTCCTTTGGCTACCGTTCGATTACCGAGAAGAAAAAAGGCGCGCCCGTTGAAGTCGTCTTCCCAACAGAAGGCTCAGGCTGGGATGTAGAGGCGAATGCCTTGATCAAGAAGAGTCAAATCAAGCCAGAATCCAAGCTGTTCTTGGACTGGGCTATCTCGGATGAAGTCATGAAAGCCTATAACCAAAACTTCGCCATCGTCAGTGTTAAGCAAGAAGGCGCGACACTCCCGGAAGGCTACGCAGTAGATCCGATCAAGCAATTAATCAAGCTCGACCTGAATCAAGCCGCACAAAATCGTGACAACGTCTTGGCGGAGTGGGAAAAACGATACGCGACCAAGAGTGAACCCAAGTAAGCAGCGAGGAGAACAGCATGACACAATCCTATCTATCCATTCAAGGGGTCAGTAAACGCTTTGGTTTGTTTGCCGCATTGGAGCACATTTCCATCGAAATTGACAAGAATGAATTTGTTTGTCTGCTCGGCCCCAGTGGCTGCGGTAAAACGACATTACTGAGAATGCTGGCTGGATTGGAACAGCCGACGACAGGCAAGATGATCCTGGGAGGCAGGGAGATTACTTCCCTGCCACCAGCAAAACGAAACATTGCGATGATGTTCCAATCGTACGCATTGTTTCCCAATTTGACGGCTGCCGAAAACATTGCCTTTGGCCTGCAAGAAAAGAAGCTGGGGAAAAAAGAGATTGCAGCCAAAGTAGAAGAGGCGCTAGACATGGTTGATTTGTCTCATGCCGCCGCCAAATATCCCAACCAGCTCTCAGGCGGTCAACAGCAGCGAATTGCCTTGGCGCGAGCGATTGCTCTATCGCCGGATATCTTGCTTTTAGATGAACCACTATCCGCATTGGATGCAAAAGTAAGACAAAAGCTGCGCCGGGAGATTCGGCGTTTGCATGAGCAGTACGGCATGACAACAGTAATGGTCACGCATGACCAAGATGAGGCATTGACCATGGCAGACAAGATCGTCGTCATGGATCACGGCGAGGTCGTTCAGGTAGGCGCACCCGAGGAGATCTATAACACCCCAGCCACCCCGTTTGTTGCTGATTTTATCGGAGCGATCAACTTTTTTGAGTACAGTCGCTTTGAGAATGCGCAATCTGATCCGAACCGCTTACTTGCGATCAGACCGGAGCATGTGCGGATTTTGCAGCAAGAATCCGAATGCGCCATATCTGCGACTATTTCCGAGATAGAATTTCGCGGTGCTTTTTACCGAATCTTTCTAGAGTGGCAAGAGGAAGGCCAGATAAAAAAAGAGCTTCTGACAATCGATTTGATAGCGGCCGAGGCACAAAGACTTGGGATTGCCCGAGGCAAAAAGGTGTGGCTGGAGTTTCCGCTGGAGAATTTGTTGACCTTTGAGCATGCGCCAACCATAGAGGAACAGGGGTGAGCAGCATGAAGGAAATGACATCGATCTTCGATGGAAAAGCCATGCAAAAGTGGCTCATCGCTCTCGTCGTTCTTGGATTGTCAGCGAGTGTTCTGTTGCCACTTGGCCAGCTGTTTTCCAAGGCATTCTATAACAAGAGCGGTCAGTTCATCGGCCTGGACAATTTCGTTACGTACTTCTCCACCCCAGCACTGGCAGGGTCACTGAATAACACCTTGTACATTTCTGCGATGACGACGCTGATCGCAGTCACACTCGCTTTTCTGTTTGCGTATGCCTTGACGCGCAGCGGAATTCGCGGAAAACAAGTCTTTCGGGCGATCGCGCTGCTGCCGCTGTTTGCGCCCACAATGATGCACGGAATTGCCCTGACCTACCTCTTTGGGAATCAAGGGCTGGTGACGACGGGGATCTTCGGGTTGCTCCCGTTTCAATGGGACATCGACTTGTACGGCCCAGTGGGGATTATTTTGGCGGAGATCGTCTATGTTTTCCCGCAAGCGTATTTGATTCTCGCTGTTTCCCTTGCTTTTGCCGACTATCAGCTGTACGAAGCGGCGGATACGCTCGGTGCGAACCATTGGCGCAAGTTTTTTGTAGTGACGATTCCCAGTGTGAAATACGGTATCGTCAGCGCCTGCTTTGTCTGTTTTACTCTCTCGTTTACTGACTTCGGAGCACCAAAGGTTGTCGGCGGACAGTTTTCCGTACTGGCGACAGACGTCTACAAGCAGGTCATCGGTCAGCAAAATATGACGATGGGAGCAACGGTTGGGCTGCTTTTGATCATTCCCGCTCTCGTGGCGTTTGTCGTGGACCGGATTGTTGAGCGGAAGCAACACGCGGCTGTAACAGCCAAGTCTAAACCGTATAGAACCAAGGAAAATCGTTTGCGCGACTTGTTTTATTTCATTCTTTGTGTGAGCGTCAGCGGATTTTTGCTGCTTCTCATGGCTGCGGTGGTACTGGCTTCTTTCATCAAAGTATGGCCGTACAATCTGACTTTCGGCCTGGATCATTACGACTTTTCCAACGTAGCCGGAGAAGGGATCGAGCCACTGTGGAACAGCATTCTCGTTGCTTTGCTGACGGCAGTGATCGGGACGGCGGTCACGTTTATTACCGCCTACACAATTGAAAAATCCCAAGTGTGGAAGGGGCTTCGCCAAGCTGGATACTTCCTGTCGATTCTCCCGCTGGCATTGCCAGGGATGGTCATTGGGCTAGCGTACATTTTCTTCTTCAATAATCCGTCGAATCCATTTCACAGCATGTACGGAACGATCTGGATTTTGATTTTGGCGAACGTCATTCATTTTTTCGCAGTTGGCTTCATTACAGCAACAAGCGCGTTGAAAAAGCTCGATCCCGAATTCGAGCAAGCGGCAGAGTCCATGGGGATCTCGCAGACAAAGCTATTGTGGCGCGTCACGATTCCCGTCTGTATGCCGGCGATTGTCGAGATGGTGGTGTACTTTTTCATCAACTCGATGGTGACGATCTCGGCGGTTGTTTTTCTGTACGCAGCGGATTTCAAGTTGGCATCTGTCTCCATCGTCAACATGGATGACGCAGGGGATGTGGCTCCGGCAGCAGCGATGTCGGTATTGATCGTCTTCCTCAACATCATCGCACGTGCTGGCGCAGAATGGATCGCATCCAAACTTCGCAAGAGGACAACAGGGTCCTACCATGAGAAAGGTCAGGTGGCATAAATCATGAAAGCAGTAGTATTTGATTGGGCAGGAACGATGGTAGATTACGGATGTTTCGCTCCTTTAGCTGTCTTTTTACAGGTGTTCAAAAACCGGGGGATTGAGCTGACAGCAGCAGAAGCACGCGAACCGATGGGGATGCTCAAGCGCGATCATATCCAGGCACTTTGCAAAATGGAGCGGGTAGCAGCGCTATGGCAAGAGCGTTACGGTCGACTTCCGAATGAAGCGGATGTGGACGAATTGTACGCTGACTTCGAACCGATGCTGATGGCGACGCTGCACGAGTACGCCACTCCTGTTCCGGGAGCAATTGAATTGGTAGGACGACTGCGCGAGCAAGGAATCAAAATCGGCTCGACCACAGGCTACACGAGAGAAATGATGAACGTCGTAGCGGCCTCAGCTAAACAACAGGGCTACGAGCCAGATTCATTGGTCACCCCGAGTGAAGTGCCTGCTGGACGTCCGTATCCATGGATGTGCTATCAAAATGCGATCCTGCTGGATGTATATCCAATGAACGAGATGGTCAAAGTCGGTGATACGACGAGCGATATGAAAGAAGGAAGAAACGCCGGGATGTGGACCGTTGGTGTCCTGAAGGGGGGAAGCGAGCTTGGCTTGTCCTTGGAGGAAGTGACGAGCATGCCACAGGAAGAGCTGGATAAAAGGCTGGCTATCGCAACAGAACGACTGATGGCCGCGGGTGCTCACTACGTAGTCGAGGAGATCGGATGCTTGGATGAAGTGCTACAAAACATCGAGATGCGTCATGCAGGAGGAGAGAGACCATGAATCAGACACGACCAACCGACAATTCGTACTTGTTGCTCACCCCCGGACCATTGACCACTTCATCAACCGTACGCGAGGCAATGCTGCGGGACTGGTGCACCTGGGATCGTGATTACAATGAACTGGTACAGGTAATCCGCCAAAAGCTCGTCCGATTGGCAACCTCGCAGGTAGAGGAGTATACGAGCGTTTTGGTGCAAGGCAGCGGGACTTTTTGTGTCGAAGCGGTGGTGAGCAGTGCGATTCCTGCAGACGGCAAGCTGCTCGTTCTGACGAATGGCGCATACGGGGATCGGATCGTGGAAATGGCACAAGTCCATGGAATCGCGACGGAGGTAATTGATTTTGGAGAAGTAACAAAGGCCGATGTAGAGGCAGTGGAGCAGAAACTAGCGGCGGATGCAACGATCACGCATGTGGCTGTCGTGCATTCAGAAACGACTACCGGCATGCTCAATCCCATCAAAGAAATCGGTGAAGTCGCCAAGAAGTACGGAAAAGTCTATATCGTAGATGCGATGAGCAGCTTCGGTGGCATTCCGATGGATGCAGCAGAGCTCTCGATCGACTTCCTGATCTCAAGCGCAAACAAATGCATCCAAGGTGTGCCTGGCTTCGGCTTTGTCATTGCCAAAACGTCTGCGCTCATCAAATGCAAAGGGATTGCCCGTACGTTGTCCCTCGATTTGCACAGCCAGTGGAAGACGATGGAAGAGCAAAACGGAAAGTGGCGCTATACTTCTCCGACTCATGTCGTGCGAGCTTTTTATCAAGCATTGATAGAGCTTGAGGCAGAAGGGGGAGTTGAAAAACGGTACGAGCGTTACCAGCGAAATCAGCAGCTACTGGCAGAAGGCATGGAGCGCATCGGTTTTCGCATCCTGTTGCCAAAAGAATCGCAATCGCCCTTCATCACGTCCTTTTATTATCCCGAAAGCGAAGCATTCACCTTTGCAGAGCTGTATGAGCGGCTAAAGCAGGCAGGCTTCGTCATCTATCCGGGCAAAATCTCGCAAGCGGACACGTTTCGGATTGGCAATATCGGAGAGGTTTACCCAGAGGATATCGAGAGATTAATCACGGCAATGGAAAACAATCGTTTCTGGATAGAGTAAAGAATAGGAGGCTATCGTGATGAAAGTGTTTTGCTTGGGTGGAGCGGGAAATATTTGTCGAGAAGCAGTGCTTGATCTCGTGATGCATTCAGATTTTGAGCAGATCACGATCGGCGATTTTAATGAAGAGGAAGGTCGCAAGGTGGTCGAGTGGCTGAACGATCCTCGCGTAGATTTTGTTCCGGTAAATGTACGCGATCATGCGGATACGGTCCAAAAAATGCGCGGTTACGACATCGTTATGGACGGAACCACGATCACACTGAACGGCCTGTCTACTGCTGCGATTGCAGAGGCTGGCTGCCATGGCATCAATTTGAACGGTTTTGGGGAAGAAAACGCATCAGATGCGATCTTCCGCGACCATGGGAAGACTTGTCTGCCAGGCTTTGGCATGACACCTGGACTGACCCAAATGATGGCGATGCATGCAGCAAACCAGCTCGATGAAGTCGACGAAGTCCGCGTCAGTCACGGTTCCTTTCGCCCGATTGCCTTTTCCAAATCGATCACAGAGACGACGACCTACGAGTATGATCCAGACCTGCCAGGGCGCGTCGTCTATGAAAATGGCGCATTCATTCAAGTCCCGCCATTTGCTCGCCCACGCGAAATAAAGCTTCCCGATCCGTATGGAAAAACAATTCAGTACATCATTCCTCATGCAGAGACAAAAACGCTCGCACAGGCTTTGTCTCCAAAAGGGGTAAAGCTGATCGAGGTCCGGGGAACATGGCCGAAGCAAAACATGGAGCTGGTCAAAGCCCTCTATGATTATGGCTTTTTACGGAACGATCCCATCACGGTAGGGGAAACGAAGGTGGGAATCCTTGATTGTATCTCCCAATACCTCTACAATTCTAGGGAGGGAAAAGAGACGGAATTATACGGGTATTCTCTTCATGTCGAGGTAACAGGTACCAAGAACGGTCGCAAAGTAGGATACGTCCTGTACCATACACATCCGGCATCTGACGGCTCTGTAGCTGACTGGGCTGGGCTGCGCGCCTATACCCGCAACGTAGGAATCCCGCTGGCGATTGCGACTGAGCAGATCGCAAAAGGAAACGTAAAAGCTATTGGCGTCATAACACCAGAAGAAGCATTTGATCCGGCTGTGATTTTTCACGAGCTGGCAAAACGTCAGATTTACATCCATGGAGAGAAGCTCGAAATGACGTAAAGTACAATATAGGGGGACATTCGGCGTGTCGTTGTTCGGGGAAGAGCGTAAGCAAATCATTTTGCAGTTGATCAATTCCAATGGCAAGGTGCGGACCAATGAACTGGTCGAAAAGCTGCAAGTCTCGTCTGAGTCGATCCGCAGGTATTTGGAAGAGCTGGAAGCGGAGAAAAAGCTGAAGCGGGTTTATGGCGGAGCAGTAAAGCTGACAGTGGAGCGCTCTGAGCCTTCTCATTTTGCCCGTGAAGTCTTGCGAGCGGAAGAAAAGAAACGGATTGGACGGTTGGCAGCAGACTTGGTGCAAGACAGCGATACTATTGTCATCGATGAAGGGACAACGCCTTTGAAAATGATCAGCTTTCTCGTGACGAAAAAAGATTTGACGATCCTCACTAGCTCGATCACGGCGCTGAATCGATTAATCGAGTACCAAAACAATGGAATGATTGCGGCAGACATCTACTTCCTGGGTGGAAAGGTGAGCGCCAAGCATCATCGGGTAAGCGGGACCTATGCAGAGAAGATGATGAAGCAATTTTATGTGGACAAGGCGTTTATCGCGGCTGACGGGATCTTGCTCCATAAAGGCTTGACCTGCTACGAGCCGGATCGAACGGAACTCGCCCGTTGTTTCATCGAAAATGCCAATGAAAGTATTGTGTTAGCGGACCACTCCAAGATTGGGGTCAGTACATTGTGCAAGATCGCAGACTTGGGAGAGGTCGACATCGTGATCAGCGATACGGCAGCACCAGCAGAATGGAATAAAGGACTCCAAGAAAAAAATGTAGCATGGATGGTAGCAGAGGAGTAGTAGTAAGCAGGCCAGCGATTCCCCACGACAGGGAAGCTGGCCTGTTTGCTTTAGGAAGAATGGCGCAGCAAAAGTGGCAGCATATGCAGCAATCCCTCTCTGGTAAGGGCAGCGCCATAATTCCATTTTTGCGCTTCTACAAAATAGACATAGCCGTTCTGAACGGCAGGCAGACTGTGCCACCTGTCACTTTGTATGAATGTGGCGGTAGCCTGACGCGATTCGGGGTCTTCGGACAGCAGCATAAAGATCCGATCGCCTGCGTACAGGGGGATGTCCTTCTCTTGAATTTCGATAAAGCCGTAGCCAGCTTTCAGTACTTCTTGAATTTTATCCACAGGGGAAAAACCGTTTGGATGGTAGAGGGCGGAGGAAAGTCCTGAAGTGCCCATTACAAACAGTCGCCCGCCATGCTCATAAATAAAGACGGATGCAGTCTCACCTGGCACAAGCTCGGAACAGAGCTGTTTCCACATAGTGGTAGCATTCGTGTGGTATTTCCTGAGCCATTCTCGCGCCTCGTTCTTTTTCCCCAGCCAATCTCCGAGTGTATGCAACCGTTCCTCCAGCGAAGCAAATGAATTAAACGTGAGTGTTGGGGCAATCCGGCTCATCTGCTTGTATTTGTCTTCTTCTGCGTTTGCGAAAATGATCAAATCTGGCTTCAATGTCGTCAAATGATCATAGTCAACGGGAAAAGCGATGTCCTGCATGTGTCTTACCCTGTCTCGATAGATCGTTCGTTCCATCCAGGTAAAATTCCCGCCGACGATATTTTCAACATGGAGCGCGAGCAAATCATTAAACGTCTCCCCAATATAAATGATGCGTTGTGGCTGAAGGGGGATCTCTACCTCATGCCCTGTCCAGTCCTGCACGAGCTCCATGCGGTGAGTCAGCCTGGAATATTGCCTTGGCGTGTAACCGGTCGTCTTTCGAAAGCGACGATTGAAATAATACTCATCCGTGAAGCCGACCTGCGAGGCGATGTCCCGCAATGAATCGTTCGAGCTTTTCAGGAGCTTTTTCGCATGATGAATACGCAGTGCTGTCAAATACTCCAAAGGCTTTTTACCCGTCAATTGGCGAAAGAGCAGCGTGTACTGCCACGATGGCACATTGGCCAGTTGTGCCATCTGCTTGACCGTCATGTTCTCTTGATAATTTTGTTGGATATAATCAATGCTGTTCTCGACCTCTTTGCTCTTGCAAGGGATATGGTCAGGAGAGAGATTTTGCTCCAGCAAAAATCCGAGCAGCTTCTGGAACCGCAATTGCTGCCAAAAGCTGTCCATTTCAGAAGAAGTTGAACGGCCCAAGAGCAAAGCGTCACATAAGCGCAAGAGCCGGGTAGAGGGGTGAGCGTACAGCGCGATACGGCCATCAAGCAGTGCGTGTGGGTACGGTAGTGGTCTATTCTCTGCATCGAACTGAATGACGGTAAACGAGATTTGGTAGCAATCAATCGCGCTGTCGTACAAGGATTCGATAGAAAAAGGAGTAGACGGTGAAAGCAAAAAACACTTTCCTGCCAAAGGTGAAATCGTTTGGTCGTGAATACGGAGGCTGCCGTAACCTTTTGTGAAGAAGAGCAGGGTATGGAAGGGAGTGGGTGAAGGACTAGCCGTCCGCTCTACTTTACACAACTGAAAATGAAGGGAACCGAGCGGGGAATGAGGTGGTATAGAGTGAAGCATCGGTTGTGCCCTCCTTTTTATGAGAATCATTATCATTTCATTCTATCAATCGTATACAAAAGAAAGAAGCTTTTCAATCATTGTTGAAAAGCTTCTCCTAGTTCATTACTTCGCCAGGATTTCAGGAATCTTTTGCAGGAGCCATTCTCTTGTTGTCGCATCACTGCTAGATTTTTCGATGTCGATAAAGTAGACATATCCGTTTTTAACAGCAGGGAGGTCTTTCCAGATGCGTGATTGTAGCAGCTCCTGCGTTGATTTCTCAGCTTCCTCGCTCGGCGTATTCAGAATAAAGATACGATCTCCCGCTATTTCGGGCAAACGTTCCACGGAAATGAGCTCAAATCCTTTTTGTGCATCGAGTATTTCCTGAATGGGCGCAGTGGGCTTGAATCCGTTTGTATCGTAGAGGACTTGGGAAAGGCCTGTTCTTGCCATGACAAACAACCGATCACCCGGATAATAGGTAAAGACAGAGACGGTTTCTCCTTCTTTCATGATGCCAGACTCCTTCAGCTTCTTCCACATCTCTTCCGATTTACGCTTGTAATCGGCAAGCCATTTGGTGGCTGCTTCGGGTTTTCCAATCATATCACCGAGCTGGGTCATCCGCTCTTCCAACGGCGCGAATGTATCGAAAATGACGGTAGGGGCGATTTTGGCTAGCTGCTCATATTCTTTTTCTTCGGTATTTGCATGGATGATCAGGTCGGGTTGTAATTCCAGGACCTTTTCGAGATTAATGGGAAAACCGACATTCTCGACATCGTGCAGTTGGTCTTCAAAGATTTGGTTGGCGTACCCGAATCCCCCAATAGGCATAACGCCCAACGCGAGCATATCGCCAAAGGTCTCACCGGAATAGATGATTCGTGCAGGGGAGACCGGGATGTTGCCTGCATGCCCGAGATAGTCAGTATATGGACGCGTCTGGCTTTTCTGACTAGCAGCGCTGCTTGTTGTGCTCGTTGCTTCTTGTCCAAGCGTGGAAGCGGTAGTAGCTTGCGAAGCGGATGGACTGCATCCGATGAGCAAGCTGCCAGTCAGTATGAAGATTCCTAGTGTTCCGCTTATGTTGCGCATGTGTTTCATTTCTATTTTCCTCCAGTAGTCGTTTGAATCTGCTTGCTTTCAATGATAATCATTATCATATATAGCTTAGCAGCTCAATGGACAAACGTCAGAAAGCCATCATTGATTTTGTACAAAGGGAAGGATTTCACACGGACAGTTGTGGAGTTTGGACAAAAAATAATGGAGAAAATGCATTGTCAGATGGCGAGGAAACACATATGATCAGGATGCAAACAGTGAGAATGAAAATCAATTGGATAATCATCAACAGATGCGAGAGAGGGTAGAAAGATGGTAAGAACGGTTCGAAATGCAGGACTGGCATGGATGGCATTATTATTGATCATGATGCTCGTGTTAACTGCGTGTGCAGAAAAAGCAGCGGAGCCAACATCCACTGAGCAGAAAGCATCGACAGAGCAACCAGCATCGGAAGAGAACACCGCTGCGAAAACCAAAGTGGTTAAAGACGCCTATGGCGATGTAGAAATTCCGGTAAAACCAGAACGGGTAGCGGCGATTTATCAGGAGGACTTCTTGACAGCACTGGGTGTAACCCCGGTTGTCCAGTGGTATCACCCGGCGTGGGGCAAACAGGATTACCTCGGTCTAGACGTTCCGCTTTTTGATATTACGGGAAGTATTGAAGCGTTACTTGCAGCCAATCCGGATATCATCATTGTGGATGCCTACGCTGATCCCAAGAAATACGAGGAATTCAGCAAAGTAGCACCTACGTACAAGCTGCCGGATGAACTCCGTAACGATACAATTGGAAGACTCAAGAAAATCGCCGAGGTGCTAGGCGTTCCAGAAAAAGCAGACGAAGCGATCCAAAAGTATAATGAGAAAATTGCGGATACCAAGGGAAAGCTTGAAAAGGCGATTGGCAATGAAACGGTGGCCGTCATTCGTTTGAACGTGGGAAATAAGCCGAATTTGGCCCTCTTCGGAGATGGCAATGTTTACACAGGCATGCTCTATAAGGAGTTGGGACTTACGCCGTATTCAGCTGCCAAAAATCAAGAAACGCACGTGGTATTATCAGAAGAAGCCATCCCGGCTATAGATGCAGACCATATCATTGTGTTCCCGTCGAACGGCACGTGGACTTCCGAAGAAAACAAGGATGCGCTCAAGATTTTGGAGAGCCCAATCTGGAAATCTGTTCCTGCTGTGAAAAAAGGTCATGTCTACCCAATGGAGCGGACACATTGGCAATCCGGTGCCATGCTGGCCAATATGAAGAAGGCAGACGACTTGGTCAAAGCGTTTGTAAAGTAATCGAATTCAGTTGAGAAAGCGCGTCATTTCTGTTGATGCGCTTTCTTTTTTATTTGTGGAGCTTGTCGTCGGGGTGTTTACTCATTATAATATTAAATGATAATCATTCTCACGAGAAGGGTGAGGGAGATGAATAACGAAGCATCCGGGGCCAAGCTATCTCCACCATCATTTTTCGCAATGACAGCCATTCAAAAAGTAAATGTGGAAAGATGGCAGGACTATCAAGAGCCGGAAGACTACACGATGATTGTAGCATCAGACGGAGAAGGGCTCATTGAAATCGAATCATCGACATATCGGTTCACGCGGGAGCGTTGTTGGATTGCAGCACCGCGTCAGAACGTTCGGATCAGTTGCACGAGTCACGTTCTCGACTATTATTATCTGACTTTTCGTGTCGTCCACACGGGAGATCCGACGAAGGAACAAGCTACCGAGGATTTTTTCTGTATGGGGGAGTTGGCCTGCACGCCTTTTTCACGTGTCGTTGAATCGATTGCGGAGATTTACAAGCATCGCGATGCGACGGAGGCGCTGCAACGATTTTATAATCACGTGCGGTTTGAGGAATTGCTATGCGTTTTGGCCCAGCAAAATGTGCCAGGCAAAACAAGGTTGGACCCGAGGAGAGCAGTTGAACGTTCGATTGCGTATGTAGAGGAGCATTACCAGGAGCCGCTGACTGTAGAGCAGTTGGCAGAGGAAGCGCATGTTGCACGTTGGCGATATACAAAGCTCTTTAAAGAAATGACGGGACAACTACCACTTGATTACATCCATCATCTGCGGATGAATCAGGCGAAGCAGCTACTGCTCATGACAGGTGATCGGATCAACGAGATTGCCCAAAATGTCGGATTCAACAGCGAGTATTATTTCAATCGTCGTTTTAAGCAGAGTGTAGGCATCGCGCCAGGAAAATATCGCAACATTCATCGGGATGATTTACGAGTCGTCTCTCTTTATATGGAGGATTATTTGCTAGCCCTTGGCATTCGACCCGTCGTTCAATGGGCGCATACATATTGGGGGCAGCAGGACTATTTGGGCCTACATGATATACCGGCGTACGATGTGCTGACAGATGACGTGCAGCTCTTGTCCAGTCGTTCACCAGATGTCATTATGCTTCGAGAGTGTACAGGCTGGAAGGCGGATGTGTATGCCAAATGTGCCCGGATCGCCCTTACATGCGTGATTCGGCAGTTCGGACCTGAGTGGCGAAAAACATTGCGCACCCTCGGTGATCGGTTGGGCAGAAGTGAATTGGCAGAGCGGTCAATCGAGCAGTATGAACAAAAAGTAAGAGCTGCCAAAAATGTAATGGGACGCAGTCTCAAAGGGCAGAAGGTAGCCTTCTTGCGCATCTCGGCCGATCAAATCCTCATAGAGAAAAACTACACATCGCAGGTGTTGTTTCAAGATTTAGAAATGGAGCCAGCCACGCTGGTAAAAAAACAATTTGCCAAGCAGGTGAGAGAAGGGGTATCGTGGGAAGAGTTGTCAACACTGGATGCCGATCACATTTTTTTCGCCTTTGACAAATGGCATCAGGGAAAACCAGATGCCGAACAGCTACAGCTCAACCACTCCGTGTGGCAAGCGCTTCCTGCTGTCCAAAACAAGCGGGCGTACCAGGTGGATTTCATGACCTGGATGAATCACGGTGTGATCGCCAACGGAAAAAAGGTCGACGATGTCCTAAAAGTATTAGCGTAAATGTACAAAGACAACTTCGCAATTGTCCATTGACACTGTTTTCATGCTTCGCCTAAAATTCTTATATGATAATAAGAATCAATATCAACAACTCAGCTCCAAACTAACGAAAAAAAGGTGGCACGTATGGGTCAACACGCACATTCTCTGAAAGAGGGGAATAACGGAAAGCCGGTTGCGTTTCGCTCTCGCCCTTGGGCAGCGACGCTAATTTTGACTGGCGGAGTTTTCGCATTAATACTGGGGATGTTTTTGTCTGTGTCATTTGGAGCAGCCGACATCCACTTTGCTGTCGTATGGGAAGCTATTTTTCAATTTAATCCTGATATTACACAACACCAAATTATTCAGGAGATTCGTTTGCCGCGTCTGCTCGGCGGTGCAATGGTCGGAGCCAGCCTCGCTGTTGCAGGTGCCATCATGCAAGGGATGACACGCAACCCGCTGGCGGATTCCGGATTGCTTGGTCTGAACGCAGGTGCCGGATTTGTTTTGGCTCTCTGCTTCGCTTTTTTCCCGGGTCTGCCGTTCATGTACCTGATTCTCTACAGCTTTTTGGGTGCTGGCGTCGGGGCAGGTATGGTTTACGGGATTGGTTCCTTGGCAAAAGGCGGCTTGACTCCGGTGCGCCTCGTTTTGGCGGGTGCTGCATTGACCGCACTATTGTCTGCGTTAAGCGAAGGGATTGCTCTTTACTTTAAAATTGGACAAGATTTGGCCTTCTGGTATGCAGGCGGTGTGGCGGGAACCAAATGGTTTCAGCTCGAAGTCATGTTCCCGTGGATTCTCGCAGCGCTTATTGGTGCCATGATGTTGTCACGTTCCATCACGATGCTCAGTCTTGGAGAAGATGTTGCAAAAGGATTGGGGCAGCGCACGGCGTTAGTGAAACTGGCAGGCATGATCATCGTTCTGATTTTGGCTGGATCAGCAGTCGCCGTTGTTGGGGCAGTAGGCTTTGTTGGATTGATCGTTCCGCATTTGACCCGCTTTTTGGTTGGGGTCGATTACCGATGGATCATTCCTTGCTCAGCCATTCTGGGCAGCTTGCTCGTCGTTTTCGCTGATTTGGCAGCAAGAATGGTAAATCCACCGTATGAGACGCCGTTAGGGGCACTTATTGCGCTAATCGGTGTACCGTTCTTCCTTTACTTGGCGCGTAAAGAAAGAAGGGAGATGTAATCATGCAGCATATTGTTTCCCATTACCAAACTCGCAAAAGAAATAAAGCCTTTGCGGTTATGACGATACTCGCTATCCTCATTTTCATCGCGTTTATCATCAGTATGAACACAGGCTACATACGATTGTCACCAAGCGATCTGCTGCTGACGCTGATCGGTTCTGGAACAGACAAACAAAACTTGATCTTGTTTGAATTCCGCTTACCGCGGATTGTTATTTCCCTCCTGATTGGGGCAGGGCTTGCCGTATCCGGGTGTATTATTCAAGGGATTTCCCGCAATGCATTGGCCGAACCTGGTATTTTAGGGATCAACGCTGGTGCTGGCTTGATGGTGATGCTGTTCATTTCGTTTTATCCATCAACGTCTGCGGCACCTGTTTTTTTACTGCCAGTGTTGGCTTTGATTGGAGCCAGCGTGACAGCAGGGCTGATCTTCGCATTATCTTATAAAAGACACAAGGGATTGTCTCCGACCCGTATTATTTTGACGGGAATTGCAGTGGCGGCTGGGATGAGTGCTGCGATGATCGTCTTGACGCTGAAGCTGAGTCCGGACAAGTACCAGTTTGTGGCGACTTGGCTCGCCGGTAGTATCTGGGGGACCAACTGGAAGTTCGTTCTTTCGTTGCTGCCTTGGATCGCTATTTTAATCCCTTATGTTTTTTACAAAGCACGTGTTATGAACGTGCTCAATTTGGGAGAAGAGTTGGCAAAAGGCTTGGGTGCACCCGTTGGCAAAGAGCAATTGAAGCTGCTGGCTGCTGCAGTCGGGCTTGCCGCTTCCTGCGTGGCAGTGAGTGGAGGCATCGGTTTTGTCGGGTTGATCGGTCCACATTTGGCCCGCAGACTAGTGGGGCCAAAGCATGAGATGCTTTTGCCTACATCAGCGCTGACGGGCGCGCTATTGGTCACCGTGGCTGATACTATCGGACGCTGGATCATGCAGCCGTCAGAGATTCCGACTGGTATCGTTGTAGCCGTTATCGGTGCTCCGTATTTCTTGTACTTGCTGGCACGTTCAAAAGCATAGTTTCGCAAATTGTGGATTTGGCGAGCGTTTTCCCGTCTAGGTACGAGGGAAGCGCTTGTTTTTGTATAGGGTGAAGTGGGGGAACAGGCAATTTGGGAATTGAAAAGAGGGAAATGTTGGAGGACAATGGGGAGAAGAAGCAACCGCCTTGTGTTTGTTATAATAACAGCATGAGCATGTATCGGGACGAGAAGGAGTAAAGGCATATGATCGATCGATTAGACCACTTGGTTTTGACGGTAAAAGACATCGAAGCAACCTGTCACTTTTACGAAAAAGTCCTGGGAATGAAGGCTGTAACCTTTGGCGACGGCAGGAAGGCCCTGCACTTCGGCCAGCAAAAAATCAATTTGCATCAATCTGGACAAGAATGGGAGCCAAAAGCGATGCATCCAGTCGCAGGCTCCGCTGATCTGTGTCTTGTCACATCGCTTCCACTGGAGCAAGTCATCCAGCATATTCATGCATGCGGCGTCCATTTGGTGGAAGGACCTGTTGAAAAAACGGGCGCCATCGGGCCGATTCGTTCGGTGTATTTACGTGATCCGGACCATAATTTGATCGAGGTCTCCCAGTACTTGCCACAGGATTCAGGGGCGGCTTCTCTTGCTCCTGCCATCAAGGAGATTTCTAAGAGATTGCAAGAACGTGAACGAGGGACGAGCGGCGCATACAGTGTCTTGCTCCCGCTCGTCAAAATGGCTGACAACCAGCTAGGCATTTTATTTGAAAAAAGAGCCAGCACTATGCGGCGACAGGCGAATGAGGTTTGTTTTCCGGGAGGGCGAGCTGAGAAGAGTGACGAATCCCGTTGGGCGACGGCTGCTCGGGAAACAAGCGAGGAGCTGGGTATTCCACTTGAGCAGATTCATTATGTAGGCGAGCTCGATCAGGTGATTGGGCCAGGCTCCTCTATCATTACGCCCTTTATTGGATACGTGGAAGGAATTCCAGATATGAAGCCGAATCCAGACGAGGTCGGAGAGGTCTTTATCCTTCCACTCGATCGTCTATTGGCAACACAGCCAGCGAAGTATCTTTCCTCTGTCATGACCGAGCCCGAAGCGGATTTTCCTTATCATCTGATCCCGGGTGGCAAGCGATATCCGTGGCGAAAAGGGACAGTCGAGCATTTGTTTTACGAGGTGGACGGGCGTGTCATCTGGGGGTTAACCGCCCGGGTGTTGGCTCAGTTTCTTGAATGGATTCGCAGCGACGACCAATCACCGAGTAAACAATAAAAGCGGTTGTTCAAAAAGTCGTCTTTTGATCACGAAGGGGGTCATGGGAGCTCTCGGTGCTGAAAAGCCAACTTTTTGAACAATTATTAGTTGAGGAGTGAAAAAACCATGTGGGTAAGCAATCCTATCACTTCCCGTTTACATTTGAAATGGCCGATTATTCAGGCGCCAATGGCAGGGGGAGCGACCACACCTGCGCTGGTAGCCGCTGTCTCAGAAGCAGGGGGACTCGGAACGCTCGGTGCGGCGTATATGTCTCCTGAGCAGATTCGTGAGGCGATCAAGTCCATTCGGGTCCTAACGGACAAACCGTTTGGCGTGAATCTGTTTATTCCCGAAGATTTCGATGCCGATCAGCCGATCGCAGAAGGCGTTGCCCAGGCAATGAATGATGTGCGAGATCGATTGGGCATCCCGCACAATCCGCAGGTAACGCAATTTACAGAGCCGTTTGCTGAGCAGATGGCTGTCGTCTTGGAGGAGGTGCCCGCCGTTTTCAGCTTTACCTTTGGGGTTCTGGATCATCGCTTGATGGCAGAGTTGAAGCAGCGGGGAATCACTGTCATTGGAACAGCGACAACCGTTCGCGAAGCGATTGCATTGGAAGTGAGCGGAGTCGATATGATTGCCGCCCAAGGAAGCGAAGCAGGGGGGCACCGTGGTTCCTTTTTGCCGGATTCGCCAAGCAATATGATTGGAACAATGGCGCTCGTCCCGCAAATCGTGGATCGGGTCAAGATTCCCGTAATCGCGGCTGGAGGGATCATGGATGGGCGGGGGATCGCAGCAGCACTCGCGCTCGGGGCACAGGCGGCACAGCTCGGAACGGCTTTTCTGACGTGCAAGGAGAGCGGAGCACATGCCCTGCACAAGAAAGCCATTCTGGCAACGCGTGAAGAGTCCATCGTGATGACACGTGCTTTCTCTGGAAAATGGGCAAGGGGCATTCAAAATGAGTTTATGACAACGCTCGCCCCACTTGATCCCGAGCTCCCGACCTATCCGGTACAAAATGCCCTGACCAAAGACATTCGAGCCGCTGCGAGCAAACAGCAACAAAGTGCGTACATGTCGATGTGGGCGGGACAGGCAGCTCCACTCAGCCAGGAAATTAGCGCGAGTGAGCTCGTTGAAAAGCTGGCAGCGGAGACGACGAGGATTTGCAGCAATCTGGGGCAACCTCAGTAGAATAAACGCGCAAAGAAAGCCACGCTAAAGAAGGAGGAAATCAAATTGAACCAGGAATACGCTCTCAAAGGGAACCTTGTCGCAGATGGACAGGAATTGCATAATGGTCTCGTAGTCGTGGGAAATGGAACGATCACCTATGCTGGCAGGGCTGATGAGTATGGGAAAGCTTTGCCAGATCATGTGGTGACAGTAGAGGATGGATGGATTTGCCCTGGATTCGTCGATATGCACATGCATGGGATTGACGGATACGACACGATGGACGGGACGCCGGAATCACTTCAGGCCATCTCAGCTGCACTTGCACGGCATGGGGTGACGTCTTTTTTGGCGACGACGATGACGGCTCCTTATGATCAATTGGAGCAGGTGCTGGTAAACATCGCGCAGAACAGCAGGGAAGGGCTTCCGGGGGCACAAGCGATCGGCATCCATCTGGAAGGTCCGTGGATCAATCCTCGTTACAAGGGAGCGCAAAAAGAAGAAAACATTGCGATACCCAAGCTCGATGCAGTGCAAAAGCTTTACGGGCTTTCAGAAGGTCTGATCAAGGTCGTGACGATTGCGCCTGAACAACCGGAAGCACTTGAAGCGATTGCTTGGTTAAAAGAACGCGATGTCATCGTGTCTGCTGGACATACAGGAGCTACGTTCGCCCAGGCGACGGAAGCGGTAGATGCGGGCGTGCGCCATTTTACACATTGCTTCAATGCCATGACAGGGCTGCATCATCGAGAGCCGGGCGTAGTGGGCGCCGCGATGTATCATGAGCAGCTGAGCACAGAGCTGATCGCAGATGGCATCCATGTGCATCCAGCAGTCATGAAGATTTTGTATCGGGTCAAAACGGCAGAACGTCTCGCCCTCGTCAGCGATTCCATGCGGGCGGCCGCGATGGGCGAAGGGACGTACGACCTTGGTGGGCAAGAGGTTCACGTCCACGACAATCAGGCGAAGCTCGTTGATGGGACGCTTGCCGGAAGCATTTTGACGCTGAATCGAGCGGTCGGGAATATGGTGACGTTGAGCGGCGTCTCTTTGCCAGATGCAGTGGAAATGGCTTCTCTTACACCAGCAAGCATCCTTGGCTTTGGCGAGCGTAAAGGACGTCTGGCGGCAGGGTATGATGCAGATATTACTGTATTGAATTCACAATTTGACGTGACCATGACGTACGTTGCTGGTAAAGAAGTCTATCACCAGTCAAAATAGTTTCTTAATAGAAAAAAGCAGTCCAAGGTCGCTCTTGGATTGCTTTTTTTAGCATGAAAGAATAAAGATGTCCCCGGACGGTTGTGGTCGGGGCGGAGGCCGAAGCGTTGACTGGAAATGCACTTCTTCCTCCACGACAGCTCCGCCTCTCGTTACAACTGCTGCTGCAACGCATCCGGTTGAAACCATATTTTATGAAAGTCCAGCCAGCCCGACGAATTGATCGACACGCCTCGTAGAGACTTATGGAACGAGGTAAAGGTCTTTTTCTGAACCAGATACAAGACAGCATAGTTTTCCTTGATCATGGCTTCGATCCTGGCGAGATGGTGTTCCCGAGCAAGCCGGTCTGGTTCCTGAAACGTCAAGCAAATCTCCTTGTTGATGGCCAAAGCCAATGATTCATCAAATGCGGGGAGAAAGTAATTTCTTTGCAAATACATCTCCAACTCGCTAATTTGATCGCTGCTAAACACATTGCCGTACAGCTGGCAGTCATGTTCGGGCAAGCAATCGCGATTCGAAAATTCCCATGGTTCTCTCACGGCGACTTCCAGATTAATGCCATAATCGGCGCATCGTTGTTGAATCCATAGCGCATCTTCTTCGTGGTAGGCTGTGGTCACGAGACGTAATGTTTCTCCCTGATAGTCGCTTTCCTGTAGCAGGGACATGATTTCAGTATGGCAGAGCTGCTCGTTCTCTCTCGCTCTTACCTCCCTTAAAACAGGGTGATACGTGCGGAAGCTTTTCGCCGGGTAGATGCGATCACCGCCCAAGTCGGCAATCATTTGATCCCGATCAATCAGTTTATCAAGCGCCTGACGAAACTTGAAATGATTGTGCGGCCCGCTCTTCCACTGGTTAAAAACAAGCAAATTACAACAGGAAAAAAACGCCTCCGTATCGCACCAGTCCTGACCATCCTGAATGACTGCTTCCTTCAATGCTTGTGCTTTCGTCTGGACCCCGTGCGACACCATCACAGACGCCCAATTTGGTTCTTTTAGGCGGCCCATGTCCAGCTCGGGGAAGATCAAGATTTCCACACGATCCAACTGCGGTCTCCCCAGAAAATGAGCAGGAAATGCCTCCAAAATACAGATCCCCTCGTCAAGACGGACCAGTTGAAATGGCCCCGTTCCAATTGGCTTTTCTCCGAAGCCACCCTCATCATTGCGCACGATTTCCTCGGGAACAATGCTAGCAGGAATAGTCGCCAACAGCCGCAGCAACAAGTAATTTGATTCTTTTAGCAGGATGCGCACGGTTCTGTCATCAATGGCGATGAGCTGATCTATGTCACGAAACATCCAGCTTGCTTCATACGTGTCTGGATGCAAGCGAAGCCGATTCAGGGAAAAAACAACATCATGAGCAGTCAGTTCCCGCCCATGGTGAAACAGCACGTTCTTTTTCAAATAAAAGGTCCATGCTGTGGCATCAGGACTGCTTTCCCACGAGTGGGCGATGGAAGGTAAAATCGAACGACTATTCGGATCATAATGGACGAGCGTATTGAAAATTTGTCCTGCCAGATGTGCATCGAAGTGGTAGTAAACCAGACCAGGATCCAGCGTCACAATCGTGCGGTACACCGGAAAGCGGATGATATCTTGGGACCGGTTCGATACCGAGTGGCTGGAGAAGCCCATTTCTTCCGAGAGCCAATCCATGATTTGGTCTTTGACGGCTGCTTTGCCGTAGCGATTCATGAGCTCCATCGCTTCTTTGACGTCGCCCTTGTCTATTTGCAGCTTGACCTCGGCGAAGAGGATTTCATCGTAATCAGCATGAATCGTCATGACCGAGACATTCCCTCGCCCGCGACCCGCCTTCCATTCGACCCAATCCAGCTCGACTAGTTTACGGACAATCAGCTTGGCGTAGCGAGGCGTACAGTGCCAAATCCCAGCCAGCTTTTCGATGGTGACAGGGAACGGTTTCCCGATTTCTTCTTGATGAAAAGACGAACGAAGCTCTAAAAAATGCAGAACGGTAACCATCCTGGCCCCCATTTCTCAGATAAAAATGCATGCTCGAAAAGGTGATCGGATTCAATCAAATCGAACCCTTTTTCCCCTTTTTCTAGTTCCATATACTGAAGATAACACGAGAGATAACAAACGGGAATGGGAAAGAGAGATGGGGAGAATGAGATTTCATCCGGTGGCATGGGGTGTCCTTATCGGAACATTTTTGTCACGCACAGGATTTTTTATGACGCTTCCGTTTTTGGGCATTTATTTAGGAAAGGTAAAAGGAATTGATCCGGCGATCGTTGGCTCGATCCTCGCACTCAGCTTGCTGGTCGGAACGATTAGCAGCTTTGCTGGGGGAGCACTATCAGACCGATTGGGCAGATATCCTGTGATGATTACTGCGATGGGAGCTTGGAGCATTGTCTTGATTGGATACGTATTTGCAACGGAGACGTGGATGTTCTTTGTTTTAAGTGCCTGTAATGGCCTTTTTCGAAACGTATTTGAGCCGACAGCCCGCGCCCTGCTGGCGGATGTCACGTCGGATGAGCAGCGGGCAGCTGTTTTCAATGCCAGGTATTTCGCGATCAACTTGGGTGGAGCAATCGGTCCGTTAATCGGCTTGCAGCTAGGTGCAGGAAGTACATCCTTGTTGCCGTTCTTCGTCACAGCCATCATTTTTGCAGTGTATGCAGCCATACTGGTGGTATTTATGATCATATTCAAGGAACAACTGAAGAAGGACGTGACTGCTGAACCGGTCACCATGAATCAGATGGCACGCATTGTTTTTACAGACAAAGTATTTCTTTACTTGTTGCTCGGGAATTTGTTCGTCGCTGGTGCCTACTCACATCTGGACACCACACTCTCGCAGTACATTGGGCATGATCGAATAGAAGCGTATTCCTTTTTATTTGTAGTGAATACCATCTCGGTTTTAGCACTTCAATATCCGCTCGCCAAATTTATGAAGCGGTACTCATCGATGACCGCGTTGAAGCTGGGCTGTCTATTGTTTGGACTGGGGCTATTCGGTTTCGGGCTATTTACGAATTTGTTTTGGCTCTCCGTGTCGATGGTGGTATTTACGATCGGTGAAATCTTGTGTTTTGTCGTGGGAGATATCCTGATCGGGGAGATCGCTCCCCAGCATTTACGTGGAGCGTATTACGGCGCCAGCGGCTTTGCCTTCCTTGGACAGAGTGTTTGTGCCTGGATCGGCGGGGTGTTGCTCCAGGTACTCGGTTTTGGACAAGGGCCGCTCATCTTCGCCATCCTCATGCTGTTGACCTTTATCGCGCTTCCGTTCTATCAACGCGGCCAGTATTTATGGGATCAGCGGCAACATCAAAAGAAAAGCTGTGAAAAATCCTCACAAGTTATGATTTGAATATGTTCTTCTGAATGACTCCCCACATGTTTCCGCTCGGGTCAAAAAACTTGAGCACCCATCCGAAGCCATCGTTTTGGTAGTGGGTAATCGAGACTTCATGGGCCTGCAAATAATCATGAAGTGCATGCACATCGGAAGTGGTGTACAAAAAGACAGGCATGGGTTGATGATCAACGGTAAAGGTTGTGGACGTCTGCTCATCCGTTTCCCAGATCATCAAGGTGGGCCCCGCAGACAGGGCAAGAAAAGCGGAAGTACGATACCGCGCCTGTAAGGAAAAGCCAAGGTGATTGCAGTACCAGACAATGGCCTCTTCCAAATTTTTTACGGGAACTTGTACGTGAAGCAACGATTCCAAATGTGCCATGATCAATCATTCCCCTCTCCATACTTTTTCTTTATATTGCCATAATCCCCCATCTTTCGTTATCATTTTTTGAGAGGAAAGATAGGGGAGGCCATGACATGAGACAGGTTGAACGGGAAAGAGGTCTGAAAAAAGGCACGATCCTGCAAAAAGCTTATCGGATCAAAAAGACCATTTCCACAAGTGAGCTGTCGAATGTGTATGTGGTCTACCATATGAAAAGCAAGCGGACACTCATTCTCAAAGAGTTTTTCCCTCAAGCATTGGCGATGCGAGATTTGGATCACGTGAAGGTCATTTGTCGCAGACCATCGTTACAAACCAAATTCGACATGCTGCTAGATAGCTTTTGGCAAGAGGCGTCCCTACACAAAGAACTGAATCATCCAACTATCATCGGATACATCGACCATTTTGCCGAAAATGGCACAGGTTATCTCGTCGTGGACTATTGCAAAGGGAAGACACTGGATGCGTATGTATTAGCCCAAGCCGAGCTTGATCTGGGAGCATTTTTGTATCAGACGATACTTCCGGTATTTGACGGATTAGACTATTTGCACAAAAAGGGCATCATTCATCGCGATATCAAGCCCAAAAACATCTTAATCACCGAAGCTGGCCAGCCTGTGCTGATCGATTTTGGCTCCGCGATCTATTTCGTGAGTGATGAACCCAAGCCGATTGTGACGACAGAAGGATATTCACCGCTTGAGTTTTACTCGGGTCAATCCAAGCAAGGAGTCATCTCGGATATTTACAGCCTGGCTGCCACGCTGTATTACTGTCTGACCAAAGAGCGTCCCGTTGATGTGGCGGCAAGAGTGATTGAGGATCGCTTGCCATCGCTACGAACGATCAACCCTGAGGTTCCGCTGCTGCTGGCGAATGTCATTATGTGGGGATTGGCCGTCGACTCGAAAAAAAGATGCCCAACACTCAAGCTGTTTGCGACAGCGATTCGTGCAGAGCATCTGATTTGGAAAGGAAAGGCGCGCTTCTCTCTTAGGAAGCTTCCTCACTAGACGATTTCTTAAAGCGAATTTCGATCTCGGTCATCCGATCCTCGAAGGTCACATACACCTTGTCGTTGTATTGGAGGACGAGCTTTTTATGTCGGGGCATGGTTTCCTTGCCCCGCTCAACTGTGCAGTGACTATGATTGACCAGAAGCAGCGTCTGATTTTTTCCTGGCTGGAAGTAAATCTTATGCGCTTCGGGCAAATGCTCATTCACATCCAAACTGGTGAACAGCTCCTGCAACGTGATCCGCTGTTTCTTGCCAAAGGAGGCGAGAGGCCAAAACTTGACAGGGATGTCATGGCCGCTTGCCGTGTGCAGGAAATACCCCTCCAGACGCCCCACAAAGGCAGGCTTGGGACGTGTAAGCAGGTAAACACCGTAGCCAATCGCTGCTACGAGCAACACAATCATGCCGATGGTGATGTAGCGGTCCCATACCGAGTGCACGGTAATAACGAGCGGGCCTGTGACGCTTGCTCCTTCCGCATCCGTGGCGGTAATGGTGATTTCTGATGTGCCACTTTTCTCTGGTGACAGCTTCAGTGCCGCGTCTTGAATCGTAGCGATAAATCGTTCGTCCGGATCAGCAGTGACGATGGTATAGGTCAGCTTGTCGTTATTGGCGTCCGTGAAGAACGAACCCAAATCGATAGCCTGCTCGCCGTTTTCCTTCTCGATCGTCAAGGTATTGACCGAGGCAGCAACTGGCGCGATATTCGTGATATCAAAAACGCTCGAAGCCGTCTCGCGATAACAGTCCGGGCCGTTCATAAAGATTTTCCACTCGTACTTGCTCGTGTGAGGGAAGACGTAGTCGACCGTAAAGCTATTGCCAAGATTCTTCATCGGAATCTTTTCTTCTTTTTTCCCCACGAGATCGGTTACGATCAATTCTGCTTGCATGGATGCGTACACATCCTTGTCATCCAGTCGTTTGCCACCCTCCAGATGGTGGAGATAGGTAGTAAACGTAGCAGGATTCCCCTTGATAACTGGTTCAGGCTTGACCTCTACACCAGCCATCAAGCTGTAATTCCCCAGTAAATTGATTTTCACCAAATCCCCGGGTTTGCCTCTAAATTTAACGAGATAGTTTCCCTTCTTCGGCTTTTCTATTTTCATCAGCGAGTATTTTTTAGATTTCATGAAATGCACATTTTGCGATTGATAGTACACTTGCGATTCCAGCAGCGGATTGTTGGACAACAGGATGATGTTGGCTTCCTGCATGCTGGAGTTAGGAATGGTCACGGTCACTTCCTGCAAGCCCCCGGTAGCTGTCATGGCCGCTACCGACACGAGTTGCGATTGAATATGCTTGGCAAAAATCTGATTGAAGATTTCGGGCAGATCATCCGTACTTTGTGTGACAAAGGAAGTTCCGCCTGTTGCCTCTGCGATTTTTTTCAATTGATCCTTTTGGACGGAGCCATCGCTATTGAGGCCAATCGTATAGATCGGATAGCCTTGCGCTTTTGCTTTCGAGATAGCTGTCTCCACATCCTTGTTGGATGCTGCCACACTCCTGCCACCCGCATTTTGCCGCAAATCTGTTCCTCCGTCTGAGAGAAGGATCAAAAATGGCTTGCGAGCCGGGTCCTTTGTTTTTTCAATCATCTCTGCCCCTCTGCGCAAACCGAGCCCCAAATCCGAATACCCAGAGTACCGCAATCCTTGAATGGTTCGCTTGAGCTGTTCCCGATTCCTTGCTTCGGCCATGCTCGCTGGAGACTGAGCTTGTACAATCCGATCATTATAAGCGACAAAGCCAATGCGGGTACGCGTGGCTTCGCTCATATCAATGAACATACTCATGACCTCTGCGGCTGTTTTGCCAGGGTCTGTTTTGTTCATGGAATTACTCGTATCAATGACAAAGACCGCGTCTACTCCTGCATCTATTGTTCCATTTGCCCCCGCAGTAAGAGGGGCGGACAAGAAGAGCATGGGAAGGAGCAGTCCGATGACCACCATTCGAAAAAGTGGCGGCAGAGAGAGGGTTGACTGACGATTTTTGTACATACACTCACCTTTTTTCTGAAAAAAATTTTAAAAAGTTCATGACTTACTAAAATGGGACGATTTACCTATAAATGTTTGTTCGTATAAAAGATCGGTTACGTATTGCCGATGTATTTAAAAGTTAATAACACCCATTTTTGTAAATATGAGGTGAATGCATAATACTCCCCAGCGGCAACTAGGGAGAATTATCTATCAGTCCTTGTGCTTCTTTCCTAGTAAGAGAGTGGACAAGGTGAGGCTTATCCCTATTTTTTCGAAGACCTAGGAAAGGAGACTCGGTGTCTTCAGCATAAAACGAGAATCCAAGAAAAGGAAGATTCGTGGAATAAAATGGGTCTAAATACTGAGAATGGTCGCTGAGGTATAGGGAATTTGTCACAATCTGCGGAATGTTGACAAATAATGCGGGCAAAGCTTAATTTAGAGGCAAGATTTTTTGTTTGTTTTTGGTATAAATGTCACGATTTGTATCTTTATTCGTGAAGTAGGACTCATCATCTATCAAGTAGGACTAAGTGGTTATGTAGACAACAGAAAGGGGCCATTTATGGACATTATTAACCAGACCAACCGAACCATGCTGTTCGAAGAGATCAACCCGGAAAAATTGGACCTGATCACCATTGTTGGAGATGTAAAAGGCATCGACAGTCTCAGCGACGACAAGATCAAGGAGATCAACGAGCATCTCCTCGTGCGCAGCTTCGATGAGTTTTTGGACAAGTTCTCACCGAGTGTGTATTCGTTCTACAATGCAGCGAACCAAAAAGTGATGTACACCTTGAAAAAGCCTGACGGAATTGCAGAGGATGCGATTTCCGAGATCAAGATCGATCAGAGCAACGACTTCTTGAAAATGCTGTTTACCCTGATTGATACGAAGCGTAGCCAAGGTATCACCAACGTGGATTTCAAATTCGAGAATTTGCTCGATATGATTTCCCCGAAAAAAGTGATGGATGACATCCGTCAGGTGCGCAAAGAGATTCACTATTTGTACGGTCATTACGAAAAGCTCGATGATGGCGATCCGAAGAAGCTCGATCTCGGTGACAAGCTGAACACGATGTTCGAGGATGCCAGCAAAAACTACAACAACGTCATGGCAATGCTGCCGCTGGCGATTGAAGATATCAAAACACGACTGCTCTTGGGCGGCGCACAAGAAGAGAACCAATCCGAGGCGATTCAGATCGGGATGCTGACGATTGGGGAAGACGGAGAATTGAAGATCATCGAGGCACCGAAGAGTGACAGCCGCGAGCTGATGGTTCTCGATGAAAACAGTGGAAACGGATTGATGAACGTTTTCGAAGAGGATTACGAGTCGATCACAGAGACGCCATCCTCTTATGTAAAAGATCTCGTGGTGCGCACCTTCTGCCCGCTGCCGACGGTACATACCGAAGTCAACATTGAGACAGAAGTACAGAACTACAATACGTATTTGGAGTTTTACAAAAACGCCAAGGACGACTTCGTAAAAACGGTGAAGCCTTTGGTCGAGAAAATTTTGGGCGTGAAGATGTTCTTCGATCAGTACGTGACCAAGAACAAAGGCATGCAGCCAGCTATGCTGATCACGAATACGAAGCTCGACATGCTCGTGAAAAGCAGCAACATTCCACGTCTGGAGACTTATCTGAACACGGTCAACGCGAAAAACGATTTCACGGATACGATCTGGTTCGGAATCGTGCCATCGGTTGATATGGATTCCGCCGGAAAAGCACAAGTGACTCGCGAGCGTTTCCGTGGGAACGAAAAAGTCGTCAAGCAGGACGGCAATACGATGGAATCGCTCACCATGCTGCTCCAGGTCGTCAAGGACTTCAAGGTACAAGTGTTCTTCAGCTTCAGTACAGGTGAAGAAACGACCTTCAACAGCATGGCGACAGCGGGCATTGATAAATACATCGACAAGTGCGGAATCCTGGTGCGCAAAGAATTCAGTGAATTCGCTATCCCGTGCATTCCGAACTTCACGATTATTCCGAAAGATAAATCAGGAGTTGTCATCGACAGCAGAATGCTGCAAACCGAAGACGGCGTGAAGCTGTCCCAGGAAAAAGAAGACATCCTGAAGCTGTGGATCGAGGGTGTTTATGTCGGTGCCAGCTACGTAGCTGCTGGTGTCGTGGCAGCGTACCAGTGTCCAGAGTACTTGCGCGAAACATTCAAAGTGGTTAGCCGCGAATATCCAGGTGTGCGCTTTGACATCGAAGCAGGTGAAAATGGACTGCGCGCTATCACCACAATGGCCAAAGAAATCTCTGGCTTCACCAACAACATCAAAGATTCCATCAACCGCAAAAACTTTGGATTTGTCTTCTCTTCGGAAAATGCACAAATCCAAGGCAAAGATATCAAGCGCATTACAGTGTACAAGGCACGCAGCCTAGCCATGGCAGAGGACGGCTTTGATTCCATCTACAAAACACTGGTCAGCACCTATATCGAGCGGATTCTCCGCTTCCAGACGGGTGATTTCAAACACGATAACATCGTGAAGTTCTTCAGTAACAATCCGAGCAGCCAAAAAAGCAAATGGCTGGGCACACGAGGCTTCGTGAACTCCATCATTCACGATGGTGATGACATGAGCTACATCATCGATGATAAGAGCAATCTGTGCCATATCGATCTGGTGTTCAACGGCAATGTGAAAAACCTGGAGGTCACCATCACCAAAGGAACGACTCCGGTCAAAGCATAGCATTGATCCCCTGGAGAGCTGTTTATGAAACTTTTTGACACATTACGCAGGTGGTTAGAGGTGTGTTTCCCAAAACGCACCCTTACACATAAGCCTCGAAGCCAATCAGGTAATTCGAGAGCAAGATTTCATTTCAAGGAGGTTTTATTCATGGGTTTTCGACTCAAAGTAGAAGGTTCTGAAACAATTGAGCTGGGCATGGACAACATTCAGACAGTAAAGTACGACACTGACACGCCAGACGATTCCAACGCGCGCTCCACAGATGTGGGTGCAACACTGAAACTGACTGGCAAAATCATCACTGCAACAGATGGTGACAGTGCGGATGACACCATGAAGCTGGCTCTCTGGTCTTTGGTACCAGCAGAAAAAGCGGATTGCTACCGAAAAGTAACATTGGAAGTAATCGCTGCTGATCAAGTGATCCGCAAAATCTACTTCCCGAACGCATTCGTAGTAGATTACAACGAGAGCTTCGGTGATACCGAGGGTGTAGGAACATTCAGCATCTTCATCAAGCAAAAGAAAGACAAAACCGAACTCACCAAAATCGAAGGCGGCTACGCTGTTTAGGTTTTGAGAGAAGTAAGGTAGGAAGAGCCGTATCTCGAAAGCCGTGTTCGAGGTACGGCTCTACAAAATAACCAATATCATTGCCAGACAGAGGGTGCGCGCATGAAAAATTATTACGAGATTCTGGGGCTAACCAAACAGGCTTCCACGAATGACATCAAAAAAGCATACCGTCAACTGGCAAAGCAGCATCATCCGGATGTCAATGCCGGGAGCAGTGAGTCAGAGCGAATCTTTAAAGAAATTACCGAGGCCTATCAGACATTGCAGAACCCAGCCTTGCGCGAGGCGTACGACGCACGCTACGAAGCTTTTCAGCAAAAGAAACAACAGCAGACCAGCCATTCAAGCAGCACAAAACAAGGGCAAAGCAAACAGCAAGCACAGACTGCAACGGGTGTGAACTTTGAGGATTTGGGGAGCACCTTTGAACGATTTTTTGGTTTTCATCCGAAGACAGGCGAGATTAATCCAAACACCATGAAATCCGAAAAGAAAAATCCACTGGATACGACGGATATGTTTGAACAGTTTTTCCGCATGAAGAAAAAATAAAATGGAAAAATCGGGCTTGGATGACAGCTCTTTCATGACATAGAGGTAGTAGCAACCTGCTCCTGTCTTTGGATGGATGTCCATACATACATCATTCGCCCAAAGCTCGGAGCATTTTTCTTACAAGGAAGTTCAAAAATTCGTCTTTTGATCACGAGCATACATAGGTAGTTGATTGGGGGGAAAGATGTGGCGAAGAAAAAAGGGTACCAAAAGTCCATCAGAGTGAAGCTCATAGAGCTGCTGATTTCCATTCTTGTGATTAGTGCACTCATATATGTCTTTGGTTATACGGACAGCAACGCTCTGAAAATAATTACAGGAATTGCCTTCGGACTCTTTTTGTTCGGGGTCATTATTGTCAAATTCGGAAGCCTCGACGAACCGGAGCCAAAGAAAGAGGATGGCGTCACCAAGCTGGTTCTATTAGATGAAGAGGGAGAGAGCGTGAAGGAGTGGTTCATCCAAGGGGAGACATCCCTTTTGATCGGCAAAAGCTCCGCGCAAAACGAGGTCGACATCGACTTAGCGGACGCGGAATACGCTGCCTTGATCAGTAAGCAGCATGCGGTTCTGAATCAAGCGTCTGGGGACTGGTTCATCGAGGATATTCATTCCAAAAACGGCACAGGCATCAAGCAGCCAAACAAACGCGACAAGAGCAAGCTGGAGATTGAACAGCCGCATAAAGTTAAGGCTGGCGACGTCATTTACATAGCCAATACCCGCTTGTTGCTGAAGTAACAACGGGGTAAATATCGCTTTTACACACATACATATCGTCCTTGCACGGAACGAAACGGGGGAGCAGAAGAATGAGTTTGACAAGATGCGCGAATGGTCACATGTTTAGCACCAGAAAACACGGAAGCACCTGCCCTTATTGCAGTATGGTCGTTGAGCCAGGGGCGAAACCGGACAACAAAGCACCAGCGAGAGTGGCAGACGACGATAAGACGATGCCGTACCTGGGGGAAACAGAAGGAATTGAGCCTGTTACCGGATGGCTGGTATGTATTGAGGGGCCGCAACAAGGTCAAGATTACCGCATTATGGCGGAGAAGAACTTCATCGGTCGCGCAGAGGATATGCATATCCGAATCGTCGGAGACAACACGATCTCTCGCCGCAATCATGCGGTGATTGTCTACGATCCGAAAAAACGCAACTTTTACTTGCTCCCGGGTGATGCGTCGGGACTTGCCTATCATAACAATGAAGCGGTGTACACACCAGTTGAGCTCACTGCGTACGATGTGCTCCAGCTCGGAAAGAGCACCTTTATTTTCATCCCGCTGTGCGGTGTTCACTTCGAGTGGGACAACTCCAACAAAGGCAAGGAATGATGAGCATGTTTCAACAGGGCGCAATCCCGTATCTGGTCGTCCTTGGCGTGATCATTGCCATTACTCTTTTGTTTCGTCTACGTGCAGCTTTGATCCGGCAAGAAAAGAATCCTGTCATCCAGATCGGAAATGGACAGACGATCGGCAGACGAGAAGAGCAGGATGATTACTTTTCTACGGCAACTTCGTCTCATGGGACGATTGCGGTCTTGGCTGATGGAATCAGTGGACTGGCTAACGGCAGACTTGCTTCAACGCTTGCCGTGACTACATTTATCCGTGAGTTTACAAAGTTGGACAATCCGAAGCATATGTCCCTTTTCTTTTCACGGGCTGCTTCCCTTGCCAATTCGGAGATTTTGCAGACGCTGAGAGGAAGTCGGGGTGGGACAACGCTGGTCGCTGGCGTAATCGTAGAGGACAAGCTGTATTGGGGAGCGGTTGGAGACAGTATCATCACCGTTTTCCGGAACGGAGAATTCATCCCGATCAATCAAAAAGACATTTATGAGTCTGTGCTGGAGGCTCGTTTTCTGTCCGGTGAGATTACGAAGGACGAGGCGTTGGAGCATCCGCAGAAAAAACAGCTGATCAACTACTTGGGCTACGAGAGTTTTCAAAATATCGAAATTGGCCGTGAGCCGTTTCCGCTTGAGAAGGGAGACAAGGTCATTCTCTGTAGTGACGGTGTCTACGATACGTTAACCGAGATGGAGCTGGAGCAGATTTTGTTCCAAAAAATCGCTGCCCATGACGCGGCTGACCAAATCATTGAAGCGGTGGAAAGCAAGCAAAAAGCCAATCAGGACAACGCAACCATTCTCATCCTGGAAAAAGGCTGGTAACGGGGGAGCGGGTAGTACGAATGAGAAAGGACAACAGTGAATTCATTACCGGGTTTCTATCCGAATCAGGCAGCTTCGTTCGCAACAAGGATTACTTTGCCTTCGCCGAGCTGGATGATATCGCGTGCTGGGTAATCGCCCGCGGATTAGACAACGATCAGGAAGTAGAAAGTGCGGAGTTGGCGGCCAAAAGCGTTCTGGGCTACTTTTTGCAGAAGCCGTCCATTTCGCGTTATCGCATTCGCCGCTATTTGCAGGAGGCCCATCGTGTCCTACAAGCCGAGAGCCATCGCGTCAGACTAAAGGCGAGCTTGACCGTAATCGTTACGGATTATGCCAGAGTGAGGTACGGGGTCGCTGGTAACACCCGGCTGTATCAGTTTCGCAATGGCCGATTGCAATGGCAGAGCAAGGATCAGAGTCTTGCCCAACAGATGGTGGATGGAGAGGAAATCGCAGAGGACGCGCTCGATCAGCACGAAGAGCGCCATAATCTCTTGAGTTATTTGGGGACGCCCAATGAATTTCACCCGTTTATCTCCAAGAAGCTCCCGCTATATGACGGTGATGTTTTTCTGCTTGCCACCCCTGGTCTGTGGGAGAAGGTGAATCCGGCCGAGATGCAGGACGGGCTCCAAGAGGCGAAAGATCCTGAAACCTGGATCGATACGCTGGAAGACGTGCTTTTGAGCAAGCAAGAGCATGTTGTTCAAAACTACACGGCAGCCGCTATTTTTGCGAACAAAATATTCAAGACAGACCCGCAAAAAAAATGGCGGATTATCAAACGGGTTGCACTCATCCTTCTCGTGCTTGCCTTGGCTGGAGGCGGGGCTCTGCTGTTCAAGATGAAGGAAGCGGAGCGCATCGCGGATGCTGCGACAGGGATGTTCGAGCATGAAACAGCAGGTGACGCTTTTATTGCGGAGGGCGATTATCCCAAGGCACTCAAGGCGTACAGTGATGCCCGAAATGCTGCAAATATCGTCAAAAACAAAATTCAGGCCGCTCTCTTGGTGAAAAAAATCCGTATTACACAGTTGATCGTGGATGGAGATACGGCTGTAAAAGATGAGCAGTACGCCAAAGCATTGGAGAAGTACGACAAGGCGCTCAAGGAAATGAAAGGGCGCGATGATTTTAACGAACCTGAGATTTTGGAGAAGAAAGAAAAGACACAATCGTATGTGCTCGTCATGCAGTGGAAAAAGGAAGGCGATCTCTTGTTTGAGGGGCAGGATTACGCTGGTGCGGAAGCCTATTACCAAAAGGCGCGCAAGCTGGCGTTGGAAACTTCCTTTGTAACAGGAGAAAAGGAGCTGCGTACCAAGCTGGACGAGGTAGCTTCCAAAAAGACCGGTATCGATAAGGAAAAGAAGACGCTCGACGGCGACAAGCTGGAGAAGCAAGGCGACGAGAGCTATGCGGCGCAAGACTTCGAGGGAGCGATCCAATCGTATACGATGGCGCAGGAAATTTATCAGGAGATTGGCGTGCTGGAAAAAGTTTTGGCGATGGAACGCAAGGTGACAAAGGCAGAGGAGAAGCTGAATCCTCCTGCTGTTCCGCCGGCAGGCCAGCCACCTGTGCAAGGGACGAGTGCTGCGAGTCAACCTCCGGCAGTTCCGGTGAATCAAACGGCACCGGTTAATCAGACGGCTCCTGTAAATCAAACGGCTCCGGTAAATCAAACGGCTCCGGTGAACCAGACGGCACCGATTAACCAAACTGCGCCGGTTAACCAGACAGTCCCAGTCAATCCGGTGGCTCCAACGTACCAACCAGTTCCGGCGCACCAAGTAGTGCCGACTAATCAAGCAGTTCCACCTGCCGAGACAGCTCCGGCGACTCAGCCAGTTCAGCCACCGCAAGCTAATCCACCAGCTACAGCCAATCCGACACAGGAGGAGGCAGCGAAAACGCCATGAAAGAGATCGTACTGGATCGTTTGAACAAAATGGAGGAGCTGGAGCAGCGCAGGTTGCTCAAGCAGATCATGAACGGTGTCTTCCTCAACCTGGTCGAGTATCAGGAGGAGATGCAGAAGAAGCTGGAGGAGCGTGTTTTTACTGAGATCGAGGACAAGGAAGATAAGCATGACATCTACGTGACCCTCTGCCATCGCGATGACTTTGATCCGATCCACGAGTATTTGTACCCGATGATTCCTGGCGATGAGGAAAAGAAGATATGTGATCGTAAAGAGTTAGCGGTCAAGCTCAGCAACCAGGAAGAAGCGGTCATGATGACGATCTTTTTAGAATGTGAGTACGACAAGATACAGGCGCTGATGATGAGCAAGCGAACCTTCAAGGGTCGGCTGAATACGGGAGGCAATCACTATCCAATCGAGGTGCGCCTCCAACAAAGCCGTGTGTATATGGAAGAGCTGGAAAAGCTGTACAACATGTTTCAAAAGAACGGGATGCCGTGGAAAACGGTGAATCACCCTTACGCTAGCAAGTTTTTCGATGTCATTCTGGTTGCCTGTGAGGGCACGTTTACAGAAGACGAAGAGATACTGGAAATGTCGATTACCCTCGATGAGTGGGAGCCTTACAAAAAGCTGGACGTTATCCCGTTGTGGAACATCGAGCGTTTGGGTTTAAAAAACATCGGCTTTCCCGTTCCTGCCATTGACCGGGTGAATTTTGAGCATGTCCTGTCGTTACGCAAGACAGGCAGTGAGCACGGATATTTGGTGGATGGAGATGAGGAGCTGATTCGCTACATCAAGCGGTCACCGGAAGAGCTGACGATCGTCTCACCTCAGGAGAAGTCGGGAGTTTGGAACGTATGCAAAATTACACAGCCTGTCACGACCCGCATCGGAAGACTCGATTACGAATTAGTGTCCAATCGCCGCAAAAACAGCTTTGTTGGGAGCTATGCACGGAAGCAGGCGATGACCGTACGAGCCAAAGGAGAGATTATCCGAATCGTCCATTCCTTTGAGGCCGCTGAGCAGTTGGAGCTAGTGAATGTTGAGATCCGGGACAAAAACAATCGGCCTCCCGCTACGTACGGCTTGAATCCGTTCATTAGCGATAACGTTCGTGTAGAAAACGACAAGAAGATCATGGCTCTCGGCTTTCGGAGACGCGGGGCGAACAGCTTTATTCTCCAAGACATGATGAGCTTCCTCGTCTCCGAGGTTCAGATGTATTTTCCGGAATACAAGTGTGAAGGAGAATGGGCTTGAATTACATCTGGGATTTGGTTATTCGTGCAAAACGCGCCGGGATTGCCAATAAAGACATCCAGTTCAAAGCGGCCAAAGTGTATTCCCCCTATATGGAGCTGAGTCATGAGGCCATCAACGCCAAAACGGTGGACAAGACAGTAGAAGTGAATCCGTACTACCGTTTCGACGATATTTTCCGTGACCTTTTTGATGCCAATTACTCGGACGATGCAGAGCTTCGGCATACCTTGTTTGATATCATCATCCATTTGCTGGCCGAGATCGATCTGTCGCAAGGGATGAACAAGCGTGAATACCACATCCGCTTTGTATTGCGCGACTTGGAAGCGGGGCTGTTCGGTAGTCGGGTACAGGAAAATATCCGGCTTTTTACCAAAGAGGAGCGAGAGATTATTGCAGGCAATATTTTGCGCTTGTATGAGACCGGTGAAGCAGTGTACCTGCTCAAGGATACGATGCGCAAAATTTTCTCCCACTCTACCATTTACGCTAATTGCGAAGAAAAAGATGAGCTACTGATTTACGTCGGGCAGTCGGAGAGTGAAACCGCACATGCCAAGCTCGCTTTAATCAAGGATATTTTTTTGCCGGTTCGGTTCCATACAGAGATTTATTGGCGAAATCATTTCGGCATTTTGGATGTCGAAGAAACGATGCAAATCGACAGTGTTGCACTGTACTAAAGGTTTTTGACCGATTGACCCCAACGAAGGTCGGGAGAGAGGAGAGTTGGGATGACTACCTATTCATATAAGCTTCATCTCCAAAAAGGCAGCGGGGATGGAAATCAACGCAATCATCCAGGCGAAGCGACCTACACACAGGACGAGCTGATGGAGATGACGACCTTTCAGCTACGCAATATATGTTACAAGGAAAAGCTAGTCGGCTCTGTCGTGAACAATCTCGATCGGGAGGGACTGCTGCACACGATTCTGCGTTTTCGCGGCGCAGAAGAAAACCTCCTGATTGAGCGTGCTGTTCCAGGTGGTGTTGAACGCCTCGAAGCCGTACTCCACAAATATTTAAACACACCGATGCCAGGTGTAGATACGATCAAAATTCCAGCGAAGATGTGCTTGTACATGGGTCTCGCCATTGACAGGCTGGACAACTATCGCGTCGAATCCTCACAGGGCTTGTCCGAATCCAATGTGCTTCTGGTGAATGACCATATGGAGCTATGTGGCATTCTGCATCTGCACAAAGAAAAAGACGATAGGAGAGCGGGGCATTTTACGCTGCACGCTCACCAAGATGCTCAGTTGAGAAAAACCGTCAATCAAAACTATAGCCTGCTCTTTTTCCGCAAACAGGACTCGGAGTATTTGTACAAGGCGTATCACCAGGACCATCCGTTGCCGCCTGTCAATCTCCACTACTACAAAGTACCGGTGACTGACCTCGAGATCAGGGAATTGGAAGAAACAGATGCCGTTCTCGCGATTGATTTTGGTACCTCCTCGACGACAGCGGGTGCTTTTCTCGACCATCAGTATATCAGCTCCCCTTCTAGCAACGACTTGTTGAATGGACGCATACGCATGAATGCGATCAATTACGTCTCTTTCCCCGATACCACGCAAAAAAACGAGGAATGGATCGAGGTGCTGCCGACGGCTGTCAGTGTAGCGGATTGCTCCTCTCCACACGATGTTCGCTTTCACATCGGTTATGAAGCACTTCGGCACATGAAAAAGAACGGATACAGCACAAACGCGACCGTGTTTCAAGGCATCAAGCGCTGGGTGAACAGCTATCACAAGATCGAAGAGGTCATGGACAGCCAAGGGAATACCGCGACTGTGAAACGAAGCGACATCCTGCGCCAATACCTTCTTCACGTCATTCAAATGGCCGAGCATCAATTCAAATGCCGCTTTCGTCATCTGCATATCACGAGTCCGGTTAAGCTGAAAACGCAGTTTCTTGAGATGTTCACCGAGATTTTACCTGAGTATCGCATCGAATCAGAGCACGCCCTCGATGAAGGAATGGCCGTCCTGTTTAACACGATTGCGGATCAAATTGACAAAAACAGCTTTCTGGACGGTGAGACATATCAAGCGCTCGTCATCGATTGCGGTGGAGGAACGACCGATCTGTCATCCTGCCATTTCCGGATCGAGGACGGACATATCTCCTATCGCATCGATATTGATACGACCTATGAAAACGGCGACACCAATTTTGGCGGCAACAACATTACGTATCGCATCATGCAATTTATGAAAATCGTCTTTGCGGACTATTACGGAAAAGGGCGGCAACTGATCGACATCGACCAGATCATCGACATCCCCGGATCGGAAATATTCCGGTACGTGGATGAATACGGCGTCGACTCCGTCTATGAACGCTTCGAGGCGAGATATCGAGAAGCTGAGGCGATTTTGCCGACTCGCTACAAGGAGTACGAAAACAAGAGCCGGGACGAGTATCAGCGTGTCCGCAACAATTTTCACTTTTTGTGGGACCTCGCTGACCACATGAAAAAAGAGTTTTTCCGCCAGACTGGCATTCTGCGTAATCGCTTCACATCCGATACGGAAAATCGTCAAGAGCCTGATCTAAAGCTGACGGCAGTCGAGCGATGGGTGTTGTCGATACGGGAGGATGGTCGCTTCCGGGATGTGTTTGATTTTCCTGATGTCGTCTTCAACGCCAAAGAGATCAATCACCTGATCAAGGCGGAT
The DNA here is from genome assembly GCF_949767855.1 of Brevibacillus sp. IT-7CA2. Lineage (NCBI taxonomy): Bacteria > Bacillati > Bacillota > Bacilli > Caryophanales > Paenibacillaceae > Brevibacillus > Brevibacillus sp. IT-7CA2. Next base: position 398,872 of record NZ_CATKQT010000051.1, on the reverse strand, counting down.
ATTTACGAGATTTTGCGCGACTTCTTGGACGATTTTTACCAGCAGGGAAGGCTGGCTGACTTCTCGATCATCAAGCTGACCGGGCAGTCGTGCCGGATTGATGTTTTCCGTGAAGCGCTCAAAGAGTTTGTCCCTGGACGCAGTATCGAGTTCCGGCAAAAGTCGGAAGATGCGGGCAAGGTGCCAGACCTGAAGCTGTCTTGCTTACGTGGAGCACTGCGCTATCAAAGTGCCAAAAAGGCAGGCTTCATTGAAGCGAACATTACGAATCATGCGCCGATCGTCCCGTATTCCGTCACCGCCTTCACTCATAACAAGCAAGAGAGAGTGCTTATTCACAGTCAGGAAAAGCTGAGTCTCGTGCATGGCTCTATCTCGCGTCCCTACGGCGTGAGCGAGGTTGAATTTTATCTCAAGGAAAATGACGGCCAGCTGCGCCAACGGTACTTGTACATGGATGATCCTGCCCAATACAAAACCGTGTTGTATGAGGACATCGCGAGCAAGTACGGTACACATATCCCGCAGGATGAGACTGACTCGATTCAAAATGGCGAGTCGAAATACTTTGTTTTTGCGAGCGGTAGCGAGTGGGGATTCCATGTCGTGCCAGTAGCTCGTCTGAATGAACAGCTTGTTTTGGGGAAAAAGGTTTTCTTTGCTTTTGAGAGTGACTTGTCCGAGCTGGATTTCTTTGACGGGATGAAATGATCAAATAACCAGGCAGCTTAAATGAACAGGAAGGGGGAACAGCGGTGTTTTCCCATCTCTATCCCAATTTTCATAAAGGGCGAATTCTCAAGCGAGAGATGCTTGAAAATCTGCGTGATTACCCGCGGCATTTTGTAGATTTATACTTTCAGGATTATACAGACGGCATTATTTCCGGGATGGATATAACGATAGGCGAAGGGCACCTCACTGTCGGCAGAGGGATCGTCAAGCATCAAGGACGGATTTATTTGTTCGACCGCGAAGAGCGTGTCCCTTATGAGGCCACAGGTATGGAGACGGTCCTCAAGATTCGCTTTCATGAGGAGACTTCGCTGACTGACTACTACGTTTACGAGACGTCGTATATTCTCGATCAGGAGATAGAGTCACGCCCTGATGAAAGGGAGTTGGGGCGCTTCAAACTCAAGCAAGGAGCAAGGCTTCGCGGTGATTATCAGGATTTAGCCGATATGGCGACCGAATTCAATACGTGGAATATCGTGCATGTCGAACATGCCGGGAGAAACGAGCCAACACTTGCTCCTTACATCCTGCGGTATTTTGCCAATGAAATGCTGAAGACTGTCACCAATCACCCGTATGATCTCGCCTTTGTCATGCAGTGCTTGAATGCGGACAGAGTAGAGCGGGGACTCATTCTTCATTATATAGGCAACAGACTGGGGACTGGTTACCGCGAGTACACGAATCTACAGATTCTCAAATACCTCGCACGCATATTGGATGACGCCAAGAGTGGCGGAAAGTCCTCAAAAACGGAGTGGAAAACAGGCGGGCGTCAGCGGGTTATTGTTGATTAACGAGAGGATGGTGAATGGAAATGGCGCGCATGGATGAAAGCATTATCGGCATGTTGAATGAGCTTTCCGGTGAGGATGCACAGCCAGCAGCAATACGTTTTGGTCCGAAGGGCAAAAACCGACTGGATGTGGTGAACAAATCATTTATTACAGTCGGTGAAGAGAGAATTCCCATGGAGGACAAGCGCGTCCTCGACGATCTCGTACAGATTAGACTCCCAAAGACATTTTCCATCATGAGTCCAGAAGTAGCTGCTCTGAAGTATCCATCGGAACGTAGGCCTTCCCTGATTTTTACGAACGAAACAGCGTCAATTAACCTGGCGTTTACCTATACCGAGAGCAAGCTGATCGATTCTCCTGCACAGCTGAAGGCCTTCATGGATGTCATGAAGCAGGTTTTGCGGAGAACACAGCCGCTCGCCCGTTGGCAGGAGGAAGGAATACGTGAGATTGCGGGGACCAGCGTCGGATTTTTCGAGTTTGTTGCGCCCGCATTGGATACGGACATTTACAACCTGATCAGCTTTGTCTCCCTACAGGGACGCGCTCTTCTCTGCACGTTCAATTGCACGGAGCAGGAGCTGTCAGATTGGAAGTCGGTAGGCTGGGGGATCATGGATTCCTTGTCGCTCGTATCCACCAATTCGGATGAAAATGGGAAGGGAGAAGGGAAAATATGAGTCTTCCTGTCATTGCCTACAACAATTTGCAAATCTCTCCTTATCAATTGACGCATCTGGTAGAACTGACGATTACGAAAAAGATCAATGAGCATGCCCGCCTGACATTTACGGGGATTGTACCAGAAGAATTGAAGGACAGCTATGTAGAAATGACGGAAGCACAGACCCCGATCGAAATCAGTCAGGTGGATAACGAAGGCAACGCCACGCCGCTTTTTGCGGGGATCGTTCTGGAGATAGGCATCAAAGCCGTACGAGACGTGTATTATTTGTACGTCGAAGCCGTCTCGCCTACGTACAATCTCGACGTGAAGCGCAAGAGCCGTTCGTTTCAAAACAAAGCCATGACCTACGGTGCCCTTTTGAAAACAATCGCAGGAGAATACCCAGGCATGGACATTATGGACATGGCCTCCAATGGTGGGAAGCTGGGCTCCTTTACCATGCAGTATCAGGAGACGGATTGGCAATTTCTCAAGCGGCTTGCTTCGCGTTTTCAAACTGGACTGATGCCAGCATCCGTTTTTGAAAAGCCAAAGTTCAGCTTTGGTGTGCCAGAGGGTGCATCGAAAGGCAAGCTGGACGATTTTCATTATCGGGTGCGCAAAAATTTGAATGAATACCGCCATTCCTCGGAAAACGGGGTCAAGGGTGTGGATGAAAATGATTACATCTTTTACGAGGTAGAGACGGATCGCGTGCTCGATTTGGGCAACGGTGTTGATTTCAAAGGGAAGAGCCTGTATGTGTATGAGGCCCATACCGAGATGAAGAAAGGCTTGCTCAAGCACAAGTATTTGCTTGCGTCCAAAAAAGGAATGAGCCAAAAGCCGCTCCACAATTCGCTCATTGTAGGGGCATCGGTGCAGGGGAAAGTCATTGAAGTCTCAAAAGACAACGTCAAAATCCACCTCGATATCGATGAGAGCCAGAGCAAGAGCGAAGCGCACTGGTTCCCGTACTCTTCGGTTTATACAGCCGAAGGAAACAGCGGTTGGTATTGCATGCCTGAGCTCGATGACTACGTTCGCGTCTATTTTCCGAGCAACAAGGAAAGTGACGGGATTGCGATCAGCTCTGTCCGGAAAAATTCAGACGAGGGCGAAACGAACAAGCTCGGGAATCCTGATATCAAATACTTCCGTACGGCCAACGGAAAAGAACTGATGTTCAGCCCGTCGGAGGTATTGCTTAGCGCAAAGGACGGGGAAATCCTCATTCGCATGACCGACGCGGACGGCATCCAGATTTTCAGCAAGAAAAATATCAAGGTTGTCTCCGAAAAGGACATTTTGATGGACTCTGCCACGAAGGTGATTATCTCGGCGAAAGAGGAGATCAGTCTCACCTGCAAAGAGAGCAACATCAAGATGGACGGAAATACAAGCATCGTCGGGCAGGAGCTCAAAACCAATTGACACACATGGTTGCCACGCGGGTAACCGTGTGTTTGGTGTATGCAAAAACGGTGAGAAGAAGGGGGGATTGGCATGGAGAGAGAGGAAGCCTTGCAGCATTTCAAGGAGCACGAGGTGCCGAAGAGAACCATCGCCAGCCTGCATGCCTTGGATGCTTACTATCAGGCGAATAAAGAGAGGTTGGCAAAAGAATTTCTCCGTTCATTTGAAGCCATATGCCGACGCGTGGTTGATAAGCAGGGGCAAGGGACAAAGGGCAAACTGGCGCACTTGACCTATTCCATGCTGCGGACGGAGCTTCTTCTTGGAAGCAGTCATTATTTGCTGGAAGCTACGGACAGCAGTTGGTTTTTCGATCCGGTGGAATGTCAAACCAGCTATGATGCCAGCTGGGCTTTCCGCTTTTTGGATCGGCTCGCAGACGAATGGAACGAGGCTGCCAGAGCGTATGCCGGACATGTAAGACTTCCCGATATCGAACGGATCAAGCTCGTGGAGGCAGAGAAGTTTCATCAATATGTCGTTCACCTGATCCGTTATGCCATGGTGCAGGCTGTACAGCTGGAAGTCTTTCAACAGGTGGACAAGGAGCCGGAGCTGGAGGTGCGTGTCGGAGAATATCTGGATCAAAGCGAGATCGTGTATTGTCTGGACACTCGCCACAAAGATTCCGGGATGATCCGTGCTTGGCTGGAAGAAAAGCAAGAGCTGGAATACGGCTACAAGGTTTTGGCTGGCCTCGATCTGGGGCAAGGGCAATTCGATGGTCTTGATCTTCGTTATTCGGACCTCTCTGACAGTCAGTTAACGAAAGCAACCCTTCGCGAAAGTGTTTTAGTCGGAACGAGATGGCATCGTGCTCAGCTAAAAGCAGTTGATTTCGGAGACAGTCTCATCCATGGAGCGGATTTTACCAGAGCGAATCTACTAGGGGCGAGTTTTCGTGAAGCATCCGGGCCAAGGGGACTTTTGGAACCAGATGCGTGGGAGATGCCTGGTTTTGATGGCGTCTTGTTCGTCGGGGCGGACTTGACCGGGACTGATTTTACTGGAGCCGATCTGCGCGGAGCAGACTTTACAGATGCGATTTTGACCGGAGCGAATTTTAGCGGCGCGCTTTTGGAGAGAGCCGTATTCTCGCAGGAGGCAAGGGAGTCCATTCTGTTGGATGAGCTTCAGGAACGACATGTCATTTGGCGAGAGGGGAGTCAGGTATGAATTATTTCATCTTGTCACAGGACGAACGAATCGCGAGTGCGGTAGAGCCAACTAACGTTTTTGACGTCATTCAGCAGGAGTGGCTCACCCTGGATTATCAGGAAGAGCTGGGCGAGGCGATCATCCAGTTCGACATCAAGCAAAAGAAAGAGAACGACTACCTGGATTTTCTCGACAGACCGATTCCGCTCTATTCCAATCGCTTAAAGACAATCATCCACAAGTTCGCGCCGAAGCTGTTTGTCAAATCTGTCGTGCTGGTAGACAGGGAGCGGATCAAGCAGGATTTGTACTGGCTGATGATCCTGCCGCGTGTGAACTGCCTGTCCGAGCAAAGCGAGCTTCACAGGGACGGCTCCCTCAAAAGGCTGGTTCTCGATCCAGAAAAGATTGGGCGTCATACGATTTTTCAAATCGAAGGCATTCGCGAACCGTATATCATCATCGATTTGCGGCTAGCGGAAGCTTTGCTGCGCAGGGACTTTTTCGGTATCCGCTTGAAAAAAGCAGAGCAAGCAGGGAGGAGAATGAGTCATGCCCATGATTGAAGATGTTGATGTTGTACCGTCGTCCGCTCCGAAGAAAAGCTACGTCGTGGCGGGAGCAATTCTCACGTGCGACTACGGGAGCCAGAAGAACAAGCTGAAAACGCCGTTTAGTCATGGCGTTTACATTCGCAACCAGGCACAAATGAACGTGAATGACTATATGCCGCAAGTGAACATCATGCCGTTTGGCAAATGCAAATGCGAGAAAAATCCAACTGTCGCGGCTGCTACTGCTGCCAACAACGGCGTACTCAAGCCAATGCCATGCGTTCCCGTGGTCACGATGCCCTGGATCGATGGCAAGGCAGATGTACTCGTGGAAAACCATCCCGCCCTGTTAAACACCAGCACGAACATGTGCATATATGGAGGCTGCATTCGCATCGAAGACGACGGACAGGAGCAATAGTGAGGGGGATTGTATGAATACGACAGAGAAGCTGGCTGGCTACGAGAATATCCAGTTGGTCTCACCCTTTGAAATCCAAAGCCTGCAAGATGTCAGAATCGTGAAGAAAGTCAATGAGCACGCCAGACTGTTCGTCACCGCAATTATCCCGGAGGAAAAAAGCGACCGTTACATTGAGATGGCGACGAGTGAGGATGAAGTTGCGCTGAATTTGGTGGAAAACGGTTCGCTTACGAAGACATTGTTCAAAGGACTCGTGGATTCCGTCAGTGTCAACTTTGTTCACGGCGTGTACCATTTGGAGCTGGAAGCGGTCTCGTATACACAGCGAATGGACGGACAGCGCAAAATGCGCTCTTTTCAGCATAAACAAATGACGTATACCAGTCTGCTCGATGAAATCACGAAGGACTATCCCGGTTCGGATTATTTGGACCATGCTTCGAACGGAGCGCCGCTTGGGACCATCGCCATCCAGTATCAGGAGACAGATTGGCAGTTTTTAAAGCGACTGGCCTCCCGCTTCGGCTCTATTCTCATCGCTGAAGCAGTCGCGGATAAGCCAAAGTTCTGGTTCGGCATGCCCGAGGGACGCACTGCTCAACTGACAGACGCCAGCTACACCATCAGCAAAAGGCTATCTCCCTATATGGAAACGACCGAAAACGGCTACGCGGCAGGTATGTCGGAAAACGATTTTCTCACCTATGAAGTAGAAAGTGGACAGGTCCTCCAGCTCGGGGACCGCGTGAACTATCAAGGAAAAGAGCTGGTCGTCGCCGGGTCAACAACAAGGATCGAACATGCCCTTCTCATTCACACCTATCAGCTCATGCCCGAAGCAGGCATCCGGCAAAACCCCATCCGCAACGACGACATATGTGGTGCTGCCCTGGAAGGCAAGATCATCGACATCCAGAAGGACACCGTCAAAATTCACCTCGACATCGATCCGAAGCAGCCCAAGGCAGAGGCGAGCTGGTTCCCGTATGCCACGGTCTACTCGGCGGAGGGCAACAGCGGCTTTCACTGCATGCCGCAAATGGGCGATTCCGTCAAGCTGTACTTCTCCACGCCAGATGAAGAAGGTGCCATGGCAGTCAGCTCCGTGCGAAAAGGGGGAGGCAGCACGGCGAAAACGGGCAATCCCGGCATCAAGTACTGGGGAACCAACTTTGGCAAAGAGCTGATGATGGGCGGCAAGGAGCTCGTTCTTACTGCCAAGGAGAGCAAGGAAGGCAATATTTTTATCAAGCTGCACGAAGAGGACGGCATCGAGATTCACAGCATGCATCCGATCGTATTTTCCTCGGAAAAGGATATGGAGATTACGTCAGATACCAAGGTTGAGATCAAGGCCAAGGAAGCGATCTACCTTATGTGCAGCACCAGCAGCATGATTTTGGACGGAGAAGTGGATCTTCAAGCGCCGAAGATTGAGATGGTCGGGCTGACGAAGGCGCCTGTGGTTGTGGAGGATTTGCCGCAGGAGGAGGAAGAAGAGGAAGAGGAGCAGCAGGAAGAGGAAGAGTCTGGCTGGGGTGGATTTCTGGATGGTGTACAGCTAGCGCTGGATGTTGTGGGACTCATTCCGGGTTTGGGAGAAATAGCGGACTTAGCGAATGCAGGGATCTCGCTCGCACGTGGAGACTATGCAGGAGCGGCGCTATCTCTGGCGGCGTGTATCCCTTTTGCAGGCTGGGCGGCAACCGGAGCCAAGCTGGGAGCCAAAGCGCATAAAGCACTAAAGGGAACGAAAGCGGGACAGAAAGTGCTTGAGGTAGCAGACTCAGCGGCGGATGTAGTGAAGAACGTAGCAAATGTCGTCGAAAGCACCGTAGGGAAGGTCTGGACGGCTGCCCGCAAAACACTAGACGAGATGGATGTGATGCAAGCCGTCCAGCGAATCAAGGAGCAGTTGTACGCTAGCGTCATGGCCGCAAAAGATGCAATCATCAACAAGGCGAAGCAGATGAAAGAACAGCTCAAGCAAAAAGCTAGGAAGCTACGCGATGATATGCAAGAAGGCTTGCAGAATTTAGCGGATAGTTTAAGTCCTCAGTTACAATTGGCGGAAGGGTTTCCAGTAAAATTCTCGAATAAAAAAGATGTGGTGGAGCTTGCCCCTACGGAGAACCAACTGAAGTGGCGCGAAACATATGGTGGACCGAATGGACAGAAGCCTAATCAAAAGCCACCTGAAACCGATGGGACGAGTAAAGGTGGTTTAGGTGGTAAAAAGGCTGAAGATATCGAAAAAGAAATTAAGGATTTAGATGAAGAAATAGCGATATTGAAAAAACAAGGAAATGAAGATGAACTCAAGAGATTAACCCGAAAAAGAAACAAATTGGCCAATAAACTAGATACTAAAGATGATATTAGTAAGAATTTCGACTTAAAATCTGCGAAGGAGTATGAGCGAAAAATCGATAATTCAAAACATTTCCCTCATGATAAAGGTGATTTTGGAGAAGAAGTAACAAAGATTGTAGCGAAAGATAATGGCTTAGGTGATGACGTTTCAGAAATGTTCCAAGTCGGGAGAAACGGTATAGATGCTGCATTCCTATCAAAAGGGCCGCCACCTAAGTTAACATTGATTGAATCGAAAGCATCAGATTCAGCTAGCTTTAGTTATTCCGATAAACAAAAATTGGGCGGAGAAAAATATTTCCAAAATATGATTGATAGTGGTGATGCCAGGTATGTGGATTTTGCTCGAAAATTAAAAAAATTAAAAAAAGAGAATCCCGGACTTCAATATGATTTTATTAGAGTAGAAACAGATATTAAGATAACCAAAACTGGATTCGGAGTAGATGAATTAAAAGTAAAAGATTGGAGTAAAGAAATCGAGTAACCATAAGGAGAATTAAAATGCTCAACCCTAAAAAATTAGAAATGGCGTATAAAAGATACAAGGAAAATTTTACAGATGGTATCCGATATGAAGATATAAAAGAGGAATATGATGATAGCAAGAGAGAAATCACTGATATAGTGGAATACAATACCGTAGAAAAGGATCATATTTTACTAATAAATTTAGCCTCAATTTATTCATATCACTTGTCAAAATGGAAAAACGATGTGCTGGCTAATGGCGGAAGTCAAGCGGAAGGATTAAAAAACATGCAAATGGTAGTATTTTATCAGTGCATGGGGCAAGATCTTTATAAAATCCGGTATCCGCAAATGATAGTAGAATACTCTTTTAAGGGAGTTTTAGCATCTTTAATTCATTTCACGATGTTTGGGTGGGAGAAAGAAGAAAATATATTATTTGATTTTATTGTTGATCATTTCGGCGGGCCTTTAATGGAGGTAAGTGATGACAACAAGCATACTTGGTTTTTACTTGAGTTATACTTGAAATATAGAAATAAAACAATTATGGGGACAAATCAAAAATTACATTTAACTGTTAAAGAAAAGTTTAAGAAAGCTGGGCTACAATGCGGTTTAATACCTGAAGATCTAGATGTTTATAGTGAAGTGTTGGAAAGATGGTCAACACCTAGTTCGGAAGAAATCGAAAATTTGGTCGGGAAAATGGTGTTGTATCATTCACAATTAGCCTCAGAAATAGGACAACTAGGTGAATTTGGTGACTTCAGATATGGATTCTATCCTTTTGAAATTTTGTTCTTGCTTTATGTGAGGAAACAAATGGATTTGTATGTCCCGAAACAATTTGAAGATCTATTGATGAATACCCCAGAAGCGAAGATGGTGTTTGGAGACCCTGAACCATACCCTGAATGGGACCCTTTGTTGCTCCAGATAGATAATTTTTATCGTAAAAATTACCCAGAATATATCCCGAACAAACATGGAGTATTGTTTCGATAAATAATATACGGGGGAAGTCAATATGTATGGTCAAGGTATAGCACAGCTGATATTCCCAGATAGCAAAGATTTAGAAGAATTTATTAGTGATCATGAAGAGCTGGACTTACACGAAAGCTTATTAAAATATGGACTGTCCACAAAGAAATTTTTGTTTCTTGATTATAAAGGTGAGCAGTATCAGGAGATCGTCAATTATATTCTGGATTATGAATTCAGTCTTCAAAATGAATTAGCTTCACAAGAAGAACTTGAAGAGCTCGGAAATTTTGAGTATGAATATGTACCTGAAAAGATAAGGGAAGCAAACAGGATACTATCACAAAGGGGATTTGGATTATTTACTTATCCGACCTCTGGTGACTTTTATGCATTATTCATCGCCCGGCTGGAGAATAAAACAAGATTACTGGAAGTAGAGCTACTTGCTGACGAAAGAATTCCTTTAAAAGAAAGATATATAAAGTATTATTCCTAAGATGGAGAAAACTGCTGATCCATGATTCAAAAGCGGCAGTGACTACGTGGAGACGAGGATTTTAAAACAAAAGAATATTATTCTAGCATTGGTAGACAGGTCAATCATGTGCATTTACTAACATGATTGACCTGTTTTTTTTGTAACTTTTCTTTCCAGCTCAACTAACAGACGCTAGCTACACTATCAGCAAAAGGCTATCTCCCTATATGGAAACGACAGAAAACGGCTACGCGGCAGGTATGTCGGAAAACGATTTTCTCACCTATGAAGTAGAAAGCGGACAGGTCCTCCAGCTCGGAGACCGCATGAACTACCAAGGCAAAGAACTAGTCGTCGCCGGGTCTACAACGAGGATCGACCATGCCCTTCTCATTCACACCTATCAGCTCATGCCCGAAGCAGGCATCTGCCAAAACCCCATCCGCAACGACGACATATGTGGTGCTGCCCTGGAAGGCAAGATCATCGACATCCAGAAGGACACCGTCAAAATCCACCTCGACATCGATCCGAAGCAGCCTAAGGCAGAAGCGAGCTGGTTCCCGTATGCCACGGTCTACTCCGCAGAGGGCAACAGCGGTTTTCACTGCATGCCGCGAATAGGTGACTCCGTCAAGCTGTACTTCTCCACGCCAGACGAAGAAGGTGCCATGGCAGTCAGCTCCGTGCGAAAAGGGGGAGGCAGTACGGCGAAAACGGGCAATCCTGGCATCAAGTACTGGGGAACCAACTTTGTCAAAGAGCTGATGATGGGCGGCAAGGAGCTCGTTCTTACTGCCAAGGAGAGCAAAGAAGGCAATATTTTTATCAAGCTGCATGAAGAGGACGGCATCGAGATTCACAGTATGCATCCCATTGTTTTTTCTTCGGAAAAGGATATGGAGATTACGTCAGACACCAAGGTTGAGATCAAGGCGAAGGAAGCGATCTACCTCATGTGCAGCACCAGCAGCATGATTTTGGACGGGGAAGTTGATCTTCAAGCGCCGAAGATTGAGATGGTCGGGCTGACGAAGGCGCCTGTGGTTGTGGAGGATTTGCCGCAGGAGGAGGAAGAAGAGGAAGTCGTTGAGGAGGAGGAAGAAGAGGAGAAGTCTGGATGGGGCTTCCTCGATAGCTTACAGCTTGGACTCGATATCGTGGGGATGATCCCTGTCATCGGGGAAGTGGCAGACGTCGTCAATGCGGGGATATCTGTCGCACGTGGCGACTATGCGGGTGCCGCTATGTCCCTTGCAGCCGCGATTCCAGGTGCGGGTACGGCAGTAACTGCGGCCAAGCTGACGACGAAAGCAGTGAAGACAACAAAAGCGATGACCAAGGCAACGAAAGCGGTCAAGGCGACGGCCAATGCAGCAAGCGCAGTGAAAGGCAAGGTCGTCACTGCTGCGCGGAACATTCAGGAGAGTATGGATAAGCTTGCCGCTGTGCAGAAGCTGAAGAAGAGCATGGTCGGCAAGTTCATGCAGAAACCTGTTGTGAAAGAAGTGCTCAAAGAAGCCGGATCTGAGGCATTAGATTATGCAACGGACGGTGTCTTCTCGACCGTAACGGGAATGGCCTGGGCTCGGAAAAGAATCAAAGGGAAGCACAAGAAACCAGGCAAGGTAAGAAAGATGAACGTCAAAAAAGTAAAACCGAAAAGCTGCATCAAAGACCCGATCCACGGCGGCACCGGAGCGCAGTTTATCGTTCATCCTGCCCTCAAGCTGTATGGAGCCGAGACGTGGACGTTTGAGCTGCATTACAACTCCCTGCTTTTGCAAGAGGGAGCACTGGGAAAAGCATGGACACACAATTACGAAATGCGCCTGGAATTCCTGGATGAGACACGCGAAGAAATTACGGTGTGGTGGAATGCTGGCCGGGCCAATACCTTTACTCGCGTTCAGGACGGATTATACCGGTCCAGCGATGCGGATGTCTTTTTTGACGAACTGCGGGAAAGACAAGACGGCTATACGCTGTGGGTCAAGGAAACGAGAGAGACGTACGATTTTGCCAGAAATGGACAAGCACTTCGCCATACGGTGGCTGCCGGAATGTCGCTGCTCTTCAGCTATGACCAGCATGGCAGGCTGAATCGCTTGACAGAAGAGCGGAGTCGTCGAGCGTTTTCAATGGAGTATGGGGCGGATGGTTTGGTGTCAGCATTGTCCGATGGGACTCGCTCCCTTCGCTTTTCGTATGATGCCGACCGCAGGCTGACTCGCTACACCAATCCGAATGGTGTTGTCACTGACTTATCCTATACAGGAAATGACCAACTGGAATCTCTGGCATCCGATGGCGTCATCGTCTACACGAATACGTTTGACGAAGAAGGGCGCATCATCTGCCAGACAGACGCGGCGGGCATCCCTGGTTATATTCATTACGATACCGAGAGCCACCCTGGCATGATGGTCACGACCTTCACAGACGGCAATGGGCATGTCGAGATCATGATCCATGACGACAATGGCCAATTGCTGGAGAAGACCGAGAAGGATGGAACCGTCACCAAATACTCCTATAATGAGTGGGGACAAACGACTTCTGAAACAAACGGAGCGGGCGAAACAACCACTTACACGTATGACCATCGCGGGAATCTGGTAAAGGAGACAGATCCTCTTGGCCATACAAAGACGTATACGTACAACGAAAATGACCTACTGACAGCAGAAGAAGACGCGGAAGGCGGAGTCACGACTTACGCCTATGATGAACACGATCGGCTGGTCAGCATTACACGACCAGACGGCTGCACCTCTTCCATCGGGTATAACGAATATGGGCAAAGAAGCACTTATATTGATTTTACAGGAGCAAAAACTACTTATCATTACGATGGACAGGGAATGCTCGTTTCCGCTCAGGACCCAGAGGGCCGCATCTTCCGTGTTGGCTTCGACCCTACAGGCAGGATGACAACCTTTACAGATGCTTTTGGGGGTTCGCTACGTCAGGTATTCGATGCCAATGATAATCTTGTAGGTGTCATAGATCCTCTCGGAAGGATGCATTCCTTCACCTACGATACACAGGATTGTCGGGTAGAGGAGACTACGCCGAGCGGAGTATCGACGAAGATCGATTTCCTGCGTTTTGCAGGAATTGTTCCTGTCTTGCTTTATTCGGGTGGAAAGGGTAATGAACAGAAGGGCAAGCAGGGAAATCGCACCTTACAAGGCATCTTCTATAACCTTGCTATCCAGCAGGTGAAAGTCTCTAAAGTAAGCAAACTCCCCCGTAACCCTTTACTATGAAAGAAAGCAAGAAGAAGGCAAACGAAAGGACAGGCGTTAGTCTGGATCATGCGGCGACTGGTCAACATTATCTACGGCATGATGAAGATCAAGACTCCGTACTTTGCTCCGCCCCTCGTCGAACAAGTAGCCTGATCATAATAGAATGGTAGTAGTTGGAAAATATGACTGCCACCATCCAGGAGAGGGTTAAACCTTATGCTGACATGATTGAGGTTAGCTCTACAGATGGAAATGTTCATATGTATGTTGAATTAGAAACTAAAGCCGAGAAGATTAAAGTGAGGATGAGTTTTAGAGATCCGATATTACAAAGTGACTGAACAATAACGACCTTCCTAATTGGGGAACTAAGGAGCCACCAATACCAAGGTGGTGATATAATGTTTGATATTAAAATTGATATCTATAAATTAGAAAGTGATTAAAAAAAATTATCTAGTTGGGAAGATTGGTACAAAATTGAGAAAGATATTTTTCATACTGATGAATGGCCTAGAACATCCTTTGATAGATTAGAAGAAGATTTGGATAGACCAGTACAAATAATAAAGGGGTGTGAATGGGAACCAACTACTGATTCGTTTGATATTTCTCCTAAAGTTAGTCATTTATATGAAAAAACCAGACAAAAAGTATTTGCTATTCTGGAAACTGAAGCGGATGAGGAAAATAGACAACATCCAGAATTGTACGGCAAAGGTGTATCTATTGCAGGATTTGGACAAGAGATTTTTCGAAACAAGAATGCCCAAAATGCAGTAATGAGTTACTAAAATTCCCACTTAATGAATGGGATTAGGATTAGATATTCCTTTTCTAAAATGAAGGCTATTTTATAGTTTTGAGAGGAAATACCCAGCACCTTGATTGGCTGCTTGCCTTTCAAGGTTTCATTTTTTGGTGGATGGTGACGAGCGAATTAACCATTCAACCAAAAGTTTTCAGAATAAATAAAAGAGTTAAAATAAAAAGGAGGTGGAACTTATGACCGAATTGTTGATCGAAAAAATAGATAAACTTGCTGAGATATTAAGTGATGACCCATTCAATCTGAGCTTTGCTGAAATTGTTAAAAGTCCCACTTCGAAACAATTCACAAATATCGATTGTAGTATTTTGAAAGATTACTACGTGATTACAAATAGATATGAGATAGTAAATGGAGGAGTTATTACTATATTTGGTCAAGGGAGAGTTAACACTATTCGGTCCTATGAAGAGGACATGAAAAGCATTGACGGTGATTGGATGTGTATAGGAAAAATTGAAAGAAACCCTCTGTTTATTCATAAGGCAGATGGTCAGGTAGCTTGTTTATTAGGAGATCCATTCGATCAAAATTATGTTTTGGAATCATATGGAGACGTCCTTAACTTTTTAGAAAACTATCTTTTAGGGGAACAATATAGCGAAATTGGGTTGAAGTTCGTTGAATCTGGAGGGAGTATAGGTACGATTGGCTCTAAAGATGATGAATGGTACAAAGTGCTAGAAGAGATTGGGTACACAAGAAGAGCTTGAGAATTACTCAAACTAAAGAGGTACGGTATTACACTGACTTTCATGATGAGGAAAAACAGCAGGGAAGGAGATTGTGTCATGATCATGAACGATCCGGTTTTTGGTGAGCTTTCATATTTTCTTGTTTGGTCAAAGGACGCGACCATTCATTTTTGCGGGAAAGAAACCGAGATAGCACTCACTGTTAAAGGTGAGGAAGACGGTAAATTTGATGAAGAGCAATACATGGCTTATCAATCATTCATGCAAAATTGGGAGCATCTACAACAGAGTGTTTTGCAAGCGATCCTCGACTACTACAAGCAAAAGCGGCATGAGCTCGGGTATGATATTGAATACCATGAAGATTATCCCTTAATTGAAACACAAGAGCAACTACTCGAAAGAGTCGTTTTGCTTGAAATTGTTGTTCCCTATGGAGATATTTTTGAAGGGCGAGATATCGGATTACTCTTCGATTGCACCTGGGACGAAGAAAATGGTCTAGGACTTCGCCTTCTAAATGAAGAAGTAACGGAAGTCGGCTACCAGGATGTTGCCATTTAACCTTTTGTATGAAAAGTGGAATCATGATAGAATGAGAATGTTGTGCTCTAAATGATAGCAGGAATTCTGCAAGTGAAACTAGATTACACCAAGAACGGTTATATCAAATAGTTTTCACTGAGTGACAATCCAAATCGGCCCAGGCCATTCCTGGGTTTTTTGCGTTTTCCCCAAATCCCACACTTTCCCCTTACTTTTCACGAGGTTATCCCGAACATTCCTGGCCCCCATACGGTACGATTTGTTTGTAAGAAACAATAGGAGCCAGGGAGTGTTCACACATGAAAAAAATGCTTTCCGTATCTGTAATCGCAGCGTGTTTGTTGGCAACGAGTGCGGTAGGAGCTTTTGCGGCGGAGAAAGAAGGAAAAGGAGCAGGGTGGAGCAGCCTGCCTGAAGTTCAATCACTAAAAGCATTGCAAGTAGAGCAAAAAGCTCTCCAAGATAAACTAAAAGCACAAACCCAGACCAACAAACAAGCATGGGACATTCTTTGGGGCGATGTGACGCCAGAAGCACGTGAAACCGTGAAAAGTGCGCTGGCAGAGACAAAGCCACTGCGTGAAGCAAACAAATCGCTGTCTGCTGAACTAAAAGAAGCGAAGAAAGCAAAGGATAAAGAAAAGGTAGCGAGCATCAAGGCTGAAATCGCCGCGAACCATACAGCCATCGAAGAAAAACTGGCGCAGATCCAAACAGAGTTGACGCAGGTAAAAGAGAAAAAAGCGTCCTTCAAAGAGATGAATCAACAATTGAAGCCAATCCGCACTGAAAAGAAAGAGAACAAAGAGCAAGCAAAAGAACTGAAAACAAATGAGAAGAACACAGTGAAAGAAGCAAAAGAAGTATTCAAGGCTGGTGACAAGGAGCAAGCAGCGACATCCTTGCAAGAGGCTGCTGATCTGTTGAAAGATCTGATCGAGGTACAAAGCGAGATTTTGGAGCAAAAGCAAGCAATTTCCGAGATTATTCAATAAGGAACGTCTACGAGAATAGTGACAGCCCGAATCCTGTTATGGACTAGACAGATGTTCCCCCCTCACATAAGAGACAGAAAGCCCGTTGCACGCCAGCGGGCTTTTTTTCATTTCTCCAATTCGTCAAACCTCTTTGAAGTATCTATACTAAAATGGAAGATAAAGACATAGGGGGAGGATGAGTTTCGCATGGATATTCTTGAGAGAGCGAGTACGGTTGAGAGTAGAGAGGATATGGTTCAATTCATTTCTCATTTGATTAAGGATTATCAGCAAAATAAAAAAGAGTGGGCGAATATGTCTCTAGAAGAGTTCCTAAGTGGGATGGAGTCATGGATTGAGGATTGTGATAATATGTTAGCTGATCTTGAAGATGTAGACTGGAATTTATTTACTACTATTTTAATTGCAGGAAGCCGTTATGAGTAAATAGGAAAAGCCCTTGATCCAAATTCAAGGGCTTTTGACGATATAGGGGTTATCGATTTCTTCACCGAGATTATCCAAATCTTGCGTAATATTGATGATAATTAAGTATCTCGATTTCCCTTTATGCTTTCCTAAATCAACAACTTGATGAACTTCGATGATATCGTTCTCATATTGTCGCTGAGAGTAGCATGTTTCAAACAGCGATGATGCAAGGTCAGTGTTGTCCCAATTAGCTATCTCCAATTGTACAAAAACCTGATTTTTCTTTATGTTCATCCGGCTCTTCCCCTTTATTCGTTTTCTGTTTATTTCCTTATCATCCTATAAGTGGTTGTTTGCTTGCAAATCGCAGGAATAGTCGAGGCAAAAGAAGGACTTTCATCAGGCTCCCGAGCAGATACGAAATGGTACGAAGCCTCTCTTCTTGCCTCAAAATCCTATCATTCAGGACTAACGACCCATTCAAAAAATCCCAAAAAATACCGATTGTAAGATTGTGTGTAAAATAATGGTCTTATTTGGAAGGGTGAATCCATTTCCCTAGGAGTATCGGAGGGAGGGGGTTCATCTGGCAGGGAGGGGATACCATGAGCAATCGAACACTCACTTATGGAGATATACAAGTTTCGCCCTATGAATTTACTCATTTGCAAACGATGAAAGTCGTGAAAAAGATGAACGAGCATGCGCGACTGACGCTCACAGGGATTATTTCTGAAGAGCGAAAAGATAGCTACGTAAACCAGACAAATGCGCAAACACTGATCAGTGTGGCACTGGCGGATGAATCGGGCAAGCCGAAAACATGGTTCCAGGGAATCGTCTTGCGCGTCCATGTCAAAGCGGTACGCGGTATTTATTACTTGTCGCTGGAGGCAATTTCTCATACCTATTTGTTGGATGTCAAAACGAGAAAGCGTTCGTTTCAAAACCCGGCGATGACCTATGCGGGACTCGTAAAAACAGTGCTGTCCGGGTACGGAAAAGCTGATTTTATTGACTCTGTTACGAACGGCAAGGCTTTGAATACGTTTGTCATGCAGTATGAAGAAACCGATTGGCAGTTCCTGAAGAGGATGGCGTCGCGCTTTTATACAGGTTTGATCCCGACAACGGCTTTTGACATTCCCAAGTTTTATTTCGGTTTGCCAAAAGGTCAAGATAAAGGAAAGCTTGCGGTTAGTCATTATACGGTGCATAAGCGTGTCGGGGATTATCAGAGTGATGCGGAGAACAAGGTTCCGGGAATCGATGACCAGGACTATACCGTGTATGAAGTACAGAGCGAACGAGTGCTGGAGGTCGGCAATGAGGTGAACTTCAAATCCAGACCACTTGTCGTCGGAGAAGCGGTCACGGAGGTGAAGGAAGGCATTGTCACGCACACATACAAGCTTTATCCACGCCTGGGTCTGGCGCGTAAAAAGCAGTATAACCATGCCATCATCGGGGCGTCCATCCAGGGCCGGGTGCTGCAAGTCCAGAAGGACCATGTGCGGGCCAAGCTGGACATGGATGATCAGCAGGATCAGAGCACGGCATATTGGTTCCCTTACTCCACCATTTATGCCTCCGAGGATCAAACCGGATGGTATGTCATGCCAGAGCTGAACGACCAGATTCGGATTTATTTCCCGAGTAAAAAAGAAGAGGACGGTATCGCGATTAGCTCTGTTCTCAAGGAAATCCCAGACGACGACAAGCCAGCTCCCAAAAAGAAAGCCACACCGAAAAGCAATGCAGGTGGCGGTGGCGGTGGAGACCGGATGAAGGACCCTGCTGTTAAGACGTTTCGTACCAAGTATGGCAAGGAAATCGTGCTAGCTCCTGACAAAATTGTGATCACGACAGGAGATATGTCGATCACGATCAGTGATACGAATGGAATCGATATCAAGAGTAGCCAGAACGTGAACATAACGGCAGATAAGGACATGAAGCTATCAGCTGCTTCTCTTCATATTAGTGCGGATAAAATAGAGCTGAGTGGAAAAGGAAATACGATCAAACTGGAAGACAAGATCGAGCTGAAAGGTTCGGAAATCAAGATGAACTAGAGGGGGCACTTACATCGATGAAGAAAGAGGAAGCGCTCCAGCATCTGCACGATAACACCTTTCTACCAGCATTGGCTGAAAGCGTAGCGGCACTCGAGCGCTATTTCCAGCAAAACAAGGATCAGCTCGTCCGGGAGTTCGTGGAGTCTTTTCGGCAAATGCTCAAGCATATTGACTTCATGCAAAACAACCAGGAGCTTCCTCCCGTCGGTTTTATTCACTACTCGTTGCTTCGGACAACGGTATTGGATGGCACACACACATTTTTGATAGAGGCTTATACGGATCAATGGTACTGGGAGCCAGTGGAATGCTATGCACGGTACGATGCAGCATGGGCTTTGCAAGAGGCGTCCACGCTCATTTCGCTACTGGACGAACGCCGAAAAATGTACATGGGGATCATACACGCTGCTGATGTGGAGTATATGGTGCTAAAGGAAATGGAGCTATTCTGTCAGTTTGTCACAGCGCTTGTCCGAGTAGCGATTCCAGAAGTCATCAAGCTGCCTGAGTACCAACTGATTAGGAAAGCGGATCGTCTGTACATACGAGTGGGTGAATTCAAAGACATCAGTGAAGTGGTGTACGTAGAAGAGCGAATCAAGCGGGAGGAGAAGGAGAGCAGAAGCCTGCTTGGGCAACCAAAAGGAACGTTTTGCACCCATGAAACATTCGCCCATATGGATTTGCCGCGAAGCAATGTAGACGCATTAGATTTGCGCTATTGCGATTTTAGTGGCAGTAATTTTGCAGACAGTCAGTTCCGTGAGTGTATCCTATTCGGAACAAGATGGGCCAGTAGCAAGCTTCCACGCACCGATTTCAGCCATTCGCTTCTTTGTGATGCCGATTTTCGTCATGCTGACTTGAGCGGTGCCATCTTCTCATATGCCGAGGGACAAGGGGTCAGCGCGGACGAGCTGCATCGTGTACCGGGCTTACTCGGTGTCCAATTTGCATATGCTCATTTGGAGGGAGCGGATTTTCGCCATTCTCGTCTGTATCATGCGAATTTTCATGGAGCGAATATGCGGAATGCCGTTTTTTTGGAGAAGGATCGTGAACGCTTTGCATTGAGTGAAGCACAGATGCAGCAGATTGAGTGGAAAACGGAATAAAGGAGGCGGGATGACATGCGCGATTATTATTTGCTAGCAGATGACGGTCGAATGGCTCAAAAGGTCGTACCATCGGGTCTGGGGCTGCAAAAGGAAAACACCTTCGAGCAACTCCCGCCGATATCCGTTCTCGAGGTTAACACGGATGGGGCCCATGCCTACACAGATTGGTTGGAAAATCCGATGCCGATGATTTCGGAACGGATGAAAACCATTACTGCCAAATACAATCCGAGCATACAATGGAAGCGCGTCGATTTGATTGACAGCGAAACCAATCTGCGTAACGTCCACTGGGCCATGCAAGTACCTGCTGTAGATTGCCTTTCTATGGAGACTGCGTTTCATTTGAATGGAACGGTAAAGAGACTTGTATTAGATACCGATAAGATAAAGGCACATCATTTCTTTAAGATTCAAGGGATCTTGGAGCCGTATATCGTGGTGAGTCTGGATGCTGCGGAAAGCTTCCTTCGCAGAAGCTTGAACGGATTTGTTTTGCAAAAAGTAGAGCAGGCACTGCGGAGGGAGCTATGACGATCTACTGGGATGAAAAGATTTTGGATGTATGGAACAGCATCCAGACACGGCGTCAACTCGCTGAAATGGAAGAACAACGGGTGCAATTGACGCTTGAGGAGTGTCTGGATGGCGTGCGAAAAGGCTACCTGGAGTACGAAGGGCGCAGGTTCGAATTCGCGGAGAATATCCTCTTTGACGGGCAGATTGGCATTCAGCTGCCCCGTTCGATGCAGCTCATGCCGAGGGGACGCGGGTCAAATAGCGGAGGGCATTCTCAGCACGAGCAGATTTCCTATAAAGAGGAAGAGAGCGCGGTCATGCTCGGGATGAATCATATGGCACATCTGTTGCCCATGAGCGGCGTGGAACCGTTTGTGCAGGCGATGACAGCACAAGTCAAAAAGGCGCAGGCAGGCTTGCAGGTCGTACATCATGAGCTTATCGAGCTGGATGGATGCAGGGTTGCCTGCAGCGAATTCATCATCCCGGTCGAGGACAAAACCTACTATCAAATCTTGTTCGCGACATCGGTAAACGGGCGGGCACTACTCGGTAGCTTTCATTTTGAGTCTGAGGAAGTGCTCGTTTGGCAGCCTCTGGCCCATGCGTTGATTCGCACACTACGGGTAGAAAAAAATTGATCATGACATAACAGGGAGGTTTCGAATTGGAACAGCAGCAACATCCACAGCAATTGCAAGTGAGCGTGCCTGAAAATGAGCGGGTTATGTCGGTCAAGGAATGGATGATTACTTTTTTAATTATGATGGTACCCGTGGTCAATCTCGTGATGTATTTTGTTTGGGCATTTGGCAGTGAAGGCAATCTAAACAGAAAGAACTGGGCCAAAGCGAACTTGCTAATCTTAGGCGTTTGCATCGGGTTGTACTTGAGTGTCTTCTTTTTAATTCTGATCTTGGCATTCATTGGAGCTTCGGTTGAACAATAGCGAGAACGGTGGATTGGCAAAAAACGTGGAGGGTGTAGAATGGATCACCAAACGTATGTGGAAGGAAGCGTAGCGGAAAACGAAAAGGTCATGACAATGAAAGATTGGATACTAGTCTCGTTGTTCATGATGATTCCGATCGCGAATATTGTATTGTTATTTATGTGGGCTTTTGGTTCAGATGGGAATCTGAATCGTAAAAACTGGGCCAAAGCTAGCTTGTTGTTAATGGCCATTCTTTTGGGTTTATACTTTGTCTTTGGTACGATAATCGCAATTATAACGTTTATTTTACTCGCCATGGAAGGGCAATAAGGGACGATGCTAAGACGTCGATAAGGCATATTCCACCTCGGATCATCGAGGAGGAATATGCCTTGTTATTTAGCAGACCATTACACCAGCTTTGCTTTTTTGACGTGCTTTTTCATCAACAGATTGCCGAAATAGCAGCCGAGCAATCCGCCGACAAACGAAATCGAGCACATGATGAGAATCATACTGGGGGTTTCAAAGTAATAGAGCATCGCAGAAAGCTGCTCGGGTGTATAGCTTTTTTCCAAGGTAGCGAGATACGATTCGCGGAAGAAAATAAGCGGGACTACCCCGCAAAGAGAATAGCCGACATAAAAAACAGAATAGCTGATGGCATTGCGTACAGGATTCAGATAAGAGCCTTTTCCCCATAGGATCAGTTCGCAGATGAGTCCAATAACAGCTAAGGTAAGTAAGTAATTCGCGTAGCCAAAACCGACAAAATACAATCCAGTTAAGACAGCTGTAAAAAATAAAGTCCCAGGCTTGGCGATTTTATTAGACATGACCATATAAATCGGACCGTTGAGTAACGCGGTAAAGCCGCCAACCAGTAAATGAGAAACAACGGTAATAATCGGGGCAAACGTCATCAGTATCAGCATGACGACGTTAAAGATCGCGAGCGTAATAATATCCCGCATGGTCCATCTGCCGCTTTGGGCAGCTAATGATGTTTGGGCTTGCATGTAACATCCTCCCTCAGACATAGGTAGCCGATCTGCTTGATTAACTCTCTCTACTTGCGATCCCCCTTTGTAGGAATGCTGAAAAACAGTTTGCTAGTTGTACGTACGGTTGTCAGTATAAGAACACAATATTGATAATGAGAATCGTTGTCAAAGTAAAAAAAGCCCGTATTTCAATATTTTGGGATATTTTTCGAGCTTTTTCGCCTATTATCTCCGTATTCTTCCGTTTTTCTTGAACAATCGTCAAAATATTACAATTTGGAGGATCTGCAAAATAATCATTCTGGTGAACGTAGGACGAGAAAATCAGGGATAATCACGGAAATGTACCAGAAAACGGAAAAGGAGGGGCATGTATCTATTTGGCAATGATGCATGAGAATCATTATCATGTACGTTGTATTAAGCGTTTAAGCAAGAGACGAAATGGAGGAGTACATATGAGCATGGATACGATAGCGAAATCATGGCTGCTAGCTCAGCCGCAAGCAAAAGATAGCGTTCGCCTGTTTTGTTTTCCTTACGCAGGGGGAGGGGCCTCGATTTACAGGGGATGGGCACAGGCTTTTTCCAGTGATGTTGGAGTTTACCCAGTTCAGCTGCCAGGGAGGGAAAACAGAATTGCCGAGCAAGCTTACTCAGATATGGGAGCTCTGGTGGAAGAGCTGGCCCAAGTGATTCATCCGTATTTGGATCGCCCGTTTATTTTTTTCGGTCACAGTATGGGAACGCGAATTGCCTTTGAGCTGGCACGTACTGTACGGAGCAAATGGGGGCGTCTTCCGCTTGGCCTCATCGTTTCAGGAGGACGAGCTCCACACTTCCCGGAGCCGAAGCCTATTTACCATTTGCCTGTTGATGAATTTGTCGTAGCGCTGCGACGCTTTTCAGGGACACCAGAGGCGATCCTGCAAAGCAAGGAGCTCATGGAGTTGTTCATGCCGCTATTGCGTGGGGACTTTACCCTTGACGAAACCTATGTGTATGCCGAGGAACCCCCGCTTGATTGCCCGATTGCTGCGTATTGCGGGACAGAGGATCAGGAAGCCACGCAGGAAGAAATGGAGGCTTGGGCTAGCCATACAAGTGCCGGATTTACGTTGGAAATGGTAAACGGGGGACATTTTTTCCTGACGACAAACAAAGATGTGCTCTTGCAATCGGTAAGCAAAATGATCGGACAATACCGGAGTGCGGTAGCAGGAAAAGGGGAGTACTAACGGGATGCAGCATATGCAGCAGGTGCGAATAACCCACTTGTCTGATAGGACAAAATCAGCTCTGGAGGAATCGTCCTCTTTGTTACTGGCTAAAGGGGAAGTACATATTTGGTTGACGTCTGTGCAAGCATGGGAACACAGGATGCAGGAACTGGAAGGTATGCTGTTTGCCGAAGAACTCGATAAACGGGCACGATTTCATTTCCACGCAGACAAGGAACGCTATGTTGTCGCACATGGACTGCTGAGAAGAATGGTTGGGCGGTACCAAGGGATTTCTCCTCGCGCGGTTCAATGGGAGTGCAATTCGAACGGGAAACCGTTTTTATGTGGACCAAACAGTGATTCCGACGCACTTTTTTTCAATCTGTCGCATTCGCATGAGCTTGTGGCGGTCGCTTTTTCACGCGATCGCCTTCTCGGCGTTGACGTGGAGCATTTGCGTCACATCCCGGAAATAGAACAGCTCATGGGCTACTTTCACCCTGTGGAGCGAGAGGGAATCTTGCGTTTACCTTCTGATGAACGGCATCAGGCTTTTTTTGATTGCTGGACACGCAAGGAGGCTTTTGTCAAAGCGACAGGAGAGGGCTTGAGCCGTCCTCTCGATTCTTTTTTCATGGAAAAACAAGATGGCAGCTTCAGGGTAAACGGAGATGGAGTCAGGAGCGGGGAGTGGAAAGTTTACGGGTTTACGCCTGTCAGAGGCTATGCGGGAGCAGTTGCAATCGGGACAGGAAGACCGTAAATCGGAGCACGTGAAACGAGAATTTTCTATTATACTGATAAACTTTATCGGGTTTAGTGATTTTATATAAGTGTGTAAGAATATGGAAATCTTACAGTGAGAAACGAAGAAATCGTGAGAAAACGGAAGATAATCTACCCTATTTTTCCCAAATGTAGAAAAAACAGCGTGCAGATGATATTGACAATGAGAATCACTATCAATATCTTGTTGTTAGACAAACCAACATGATGCGTACAACGACAAGGCAGTCTCTGCATGATCCGGCTTCGGGCGCAAAGAGTGACCCGCGGTTACACAGGAGGAGGACGGAATGAAAGTAAGTACGGAGTGGTATGAGCAAGCTGCAATAGCTTATGAACAGCGTGGTTTTTGGGAGCCGCTGACACTTGGGCAGCAATTGCGCAAATGGGCGGAACAGTACCAGAACAAAGAAGCGCTGGTGGAGGACGAGGAGAGGCTCACTTATCGTGAGCTCGACAGCAAGGTGGATGCGCTTGCTTCCGGTTTTTATCACATGGGAATTCAAAAAGGCGACAATGTAGCCGTCCAGCTTCCAAATCGAATTCCTTTCGTACTGACTTGCTTTGCCCTGTTTCGCATCGGCGCTGTGCCGATTCTCGTATTGCCTGCCCACAGAGAGGCTGAATTGGACGGGATTTTTGCACTCGCGAGGCCAGTTGCCTACATCATTCCAACGACGTTTCTCGGTTTTGATTATACGAAGATGGCAGAAGATTTAGTCAAAAGACATGCATCGGTCAAATTCGTCATGACGGATGGGGACAGCCCGATCGGGAAGAACTTGGCAGAGATAAGCGGACCGCCAATCGAGCTGGAAGCGCCTTCGTACAAAGACACTGCGTTATTGCTGTTGTCTGGCGGTACGACAGGAATACCCAAGCTGATTCCTAGAACCCACGCAGATTACGTCTACAATGCAAAAGCAACCGCAGCCCGTTGCCAACTGACAGAGCGAAGCGTCTATCTCGCAGTTTTGCCGATTGCCCATAATTTCCCTCTGTGCTGCCCAGGTATCTTAGGGACACTGTCCGTTGGCGGCAAGATCGTGCTATGTAAAACTACCAGCTGCGACGAAGCTTTTCCGCTGATTGAGAAAGAGCGTGTGACCATTACCGGTCTCGTGCCTTCGATCGTGCAAGTATGGCAGGAAGTGCTGGAATGGGATACAGAAAGCGACCTGTCGAGTCTGGAGGTTCTTCAGGTTGGCGGCTCTATGCTGGATGATAATCTCGCCAGCCGCATCACGCGAGAATGGAAATGCAAGCTCCAGCAAGTATTTGGAATGGCCGAGGGGCTCATCTGCTGCACATCACTGGATGATCCAGAGTCGATCATTACCAGCTGCCAGGGCCGTCCGATTTCCGAAGGGGATGAAGTGCGAATCGTGGATGAGCATGGAAACGATGTCGCGCCAGGCGAATACGGAGAACTGATTGTGCGGGGACCGTATACGATTCGCGGCTACTACAGAGCGGAGGAACAAAACCGCGAGAGCTTTTCGCCTGATGGATTCTATCGTTCTGGGGACAAGGCTAGGATCACGCCAGAAGGAAATATTCAAATCGGTGGACGGATCAAAGAGCAAATCAACCGAGCGGGCGAAAAAATCATGCCGGCTGAAGTAGAAACGTACCTGCGCATGCACCCAGCAATTAAAGACGCGGCGCTGATCACACTTCCCGATCCAGTGCTGGGCGAGAAAAGCTGCGCATTTTTGATCACCGACGACGAAACGATCAGCCTGGCGGACGTCCATGCCTTCTTCCAGGAAAAAGGGGTGGCACGCTACAAAATGCCGGATCAAATCGAACTCATCGATTTCTGGCCGCTGACCAGCGTCGGAAAAGTCAATAAAGCCAAGCTAAAAGAACTGGCGTTAGCGCCAAAGTCAGAGACGAAGCCAGCGGGCATCGCCTATCTGGAAGAGACGTTTGCTTTTGCAGGTGATGCGCATATGGCAGCGGCACTGATTGCAGAGCGCAGCGGGTATGAAAACTACCTGCTCTATGAAAACGGAGATGAGCTGTCGCTAGGAATGGGGATTCATGCGCTTCTCTACGTGGATGGGGAGCAGACGACTTTGACTTATCGCAACGAGACTCTCCGTTTCGACAACAACGAGCTTAGTGAGACGCTCGAAAAAGCAATGGCACAGGTGCCGATTCAAAACTGGCGCGCTTATGGAACCGTCCATTTTGGCATGGCGCGTTATTATCAAGGCTTGCCGCTCATTCCAGAAGAGGATGGCTTGCTCAAGCTGTTTATTCCTGAGGTCGAGCTGCGTTTCAACAAAGGCACGGTCCTATTGAGAGCCTTGCATGAAGAGAAGCGGAGCGAATTCAGCCAGCTGCTGCGCGAGCTGTCTATGAACACACAAAGCGAGCAACAGCTGACCCAAAGAGTAGACAAGCCAAAGCTGTCCGTCCCGCAAGCCGATACATACGACGCTGAAGCCTATATGCAAAATGTGGCCGAAGCTGTACGCGAGATACAGGAACGCAAATACCACAAAGTCATCTTGTCGCGGAAAATTCCTCTTGATCACGAGCTGGATCTGGTTGCGAGCTATATTGCTGGCAGACGAGTGAATACGCCGGCACGCTCTTTCCTCGTTAGCTTGGATGGTCTCGGTGCAGCCGGTTTTAGCCCGGAGACGGTAGTAGAAGTCGATAGCGACGGATGGGTGAGTACCTTCCCACTCGCGGGAACACGGGCAAAAGGCAGCAGTGAGGACGAGGCGAACAGGCTCAAGGAAGAGCTGCTGAATGACCCGAAGGAAATTGCCGAGCACGCTGTTTCCGTCAAGCTGGCATTCGAAGAGCTGAAAATCGTTTGCGACTCAACAAGTATCGTCTTGAACGATTTTATGTCAGTAGCTAGCCGAGGAACGGTTCAGCATATCGCTTCTCGCTTGAAAGGGAAACTGAAACAAGAATGCAATTCATGGGATGCCTTCCGCGCATTGTTCCCGGCTGTTACAGCTTCGGGAATCCCGAAAAAAGAATCGATTGAAGCGATTGGCAGATTAGAGACGGTGCCACGAGGTCTGTACAGTGGATGCGTCATGACTTTTGACAGCGACGGTGCCATGGATGCCGCTCTTGTGCTGCGAACGATTTATCAAAAGGACAAGCAAGCTTGGCTGCATGCCGGAGCTGGTGTCGTAGAAATGTCTTTGCCGTCCAGAGAACTGGAAGAAACGCGTGAAAAACTGAGCAGCTTCTCCAGGCAGCTGATTGGAAAAGAATAGGGGCTTGCACGAGAGAGGAGGGAACGAGGATGTCCAAAATGCTCAATGACAGTCAGACCGCAAGTCCCGCCGCTTCCTTGAGCTATGAGGAGATGAAGAGGCAAATTCAGGCGTTGCTGCCCGCGCCTGTCGCGTTTTCCGATGATCAAAACCTGATCGAGCTGGGACTGGATTCCTTGCAAATGATGAGGATGGTCAATAAATGGCGCAAGGAAGGCGCAAAGGTTACGTTTGCCGAGCTGATCGGTGCTCCTACCTTGCGTGATTGGCAGGCGTTGCTGCAAAAAAGCAGCCAGTCGCTTCCGCGTGTGGACGAAAGGAAAGCAGATTTGGAAGTACAGGTGAATGTGCCCTTTCCACTCACGGATGTGCAATACGCATACTGGATTGGACGTCAGGATGATCAGCCTCTCGGAGGAGTCGGGTGCCATGCGTACTTGGAAATAGACGGTGCGGGCGTGGAGCCGGATCGATTGGAAACAGCGTGGGGCAAGCTGCTGATGCACCATCCGATGCTTCGGGCCAGATTTTTGGCGGATGGACAGCAAGAGGTGATGAGTGCCCCGACGGCCACTGGTGTAGTGGTCCATGATCTGCGGTCTTTTTCAGAGGGCGAATTGGCACGGGAGCTAGACCGTATACGAGATCGGTTGTCCCATCGTCGTCTGGCGGTGGAAGCGGGAGAAGTAGCCGGTTTGGAGCTGAGCTTGTTGCCAGAAGGCCGCACCCGCATCCATTTTGATCTGGATTTGCTGGTCGCTGACGTACAGAGTCTGCACATCGTATTGCGCGATTTGGCGGCAGCTTATGCACGAGGCAGCAAGCCTCTTGCACCGACTAACTGGAGCTTTGCCCAATATCTCGGGCAAGAGGCACAACGTCGGGCACAGGATAGACAGGAAGCAGCCCGCTATTGGCAGGAGCGCCTTTCCACATTGCCGGGAGCGCCAGGGTTGCCACTGAAGGAAAAGCCAGAAATGATCAAGTCGCCTGTTTTTACGAGACGGACACATTTCATGAAGGCAGTCGATTGGGCACTTTTGCAAAAACGATCCGCAGCACAGCGGGTCACACCAGCGATGGTACTGTTAACGGCTTATGCAGAAGTACTGGATCGTTGGAGCACCCATTCGCAGTTTCTCATCAACATTCCGCTATTCGATCGCCAAACCGGAGACGCTGGCATCGAAGACGTCGTTGCCGATTTTACCAATCTGCTACTGCTTGCGGTTGACATGCGGGAGCCAACCTCTTTTCTGGCGCGGGTGCGAGCTGTCCAATCGCAGTTTCATCAGGATGTAGCGCATGCGGCTTATTCCGGGGTTCAGCTGCAGCGAGATATGGCTCGTGTCCGTCAGGGAGAGCGGGATTTTGCCCCTGTGGTGTTCGCGTGCAATTTGGGTACGCCACTAATCAATGACGAATGCCGCGACACATTGGGCAAGCTCTCATACATGATTTCGCAAACGCCGCAAGTATGGCTCGATTTCCAGTCGTATGAAATGGACGGCGGGCTCCTGCTGGCGTGGGATGTAGTTGATGAGCTGTTTCCTGACGGGATGCTTGACCAAATGTTCGGTGCTTTTTGCCAGCTGATGGACTCCTTGGTGACGGAGGACAATGACTGGCAAGGTGCATCCGTGCTGCTCCCCGCTTTGGAACAGAAGAGGAACAATCAATCTGTAGACGATTCACAACAGCAATCGAATCAATGCTTGCACAGTGCCTTTTTTACCTATGCAAAAGAGAATCCACACGAGATGGCAGTAATCGATAGTCATGCTTCCGCTACTTTTTCATATGGCGAGTTAGCGACGTACGCGTTGCAGATTGCAGCGTATCTCCAAAAGCAAGGCGTTGAAGCAGGAGAACCTGTGGCAGTCAGCCTGCCGCGCGGAATCGGTCAAGTCGCTGCGGTTCTTGGTATCGTGGCACGAGGAGCATGCTACGTCCCGGTTGGAATCGGGCAGCCATCTACAAGGCGTGAGCGCATTCATCAAAAAGCGGGGATTCGCTTTGTGCTTACGGATACGGAGCTGGCGCAGACGCTGGAGTGGCCAGAAGACGCTGTTGTTCTGTCTGTTACAGATGCGTTGAATGTCTCGCCTCTGGCTGAACCCGTACCGATTTCTTTTGACAGTCTTGCCTACATCATCTTTACTTCTGGCTCCACAGGTGAACCAAAAGGGGTAGAAATCAGTCATTCCGGGGCATGGAACACCATTGCAGAAATAAACAGGCGCTACGGAATCGGGCATACGGATCGGATTTTGGCAGTTTCCTCGCTTGATTTTGACCTGTCTGTCTATGACCTGTTCGGATTGCTCAGTGTAGGCGGCTCGATGGTACTTATAGGCGAAGAGTTGCGACGGGATGCGGCTCATTGGGCGAGACTGGTGGACCAGCATCAAGTGACACTGTGGAACTCCGTGCCCGTGCTGCTCGATATGCTCTTAATTGCTGCGGAGAGCGGACCTTACGAGAGCTTGCCGCTTTGCTTGACTATGCTTTCTGGAGACTGGATTGGCCTCGATTTACCGCAACGATTGAACCAGCTCGCACCGACCAGCCAGCTTGTGGCGATGGGGGGAGCGACAGAAGCGTCGATTTGGTCCAACTTTTTTGATGTTACGTTGCCGTTGCCCACTCATTGGACATCGATTCCGTACGGTCGACCGCTCGCGAATCAGGCTTATCGGGTTGTTGATGCGCATGGACGTGATTGCCCTGACTGGGTAGAAGGAGAATTGTGGATCGGCGGAGCAGGTGTGGCAGTAGGCTATCGGGGTGATCCTGCACTAACCGCAGAACGCTTTGTCAACTGGAACGGTTCGCGCTGGTATCGGACTGGTGATCTCGGGCGTTATTGGCCGGATGGGACCATTGAATTTCTCGGGCGCAAGGACTTCCAGGTGAAAATTAGGGGGCATCGCATCGAGCTGGGTGAAATCGAATCGGCCATGAAGCAGCATCCAGGGATTCGTGATGCGGTAGTGACAGCAGTAGGTGATCCGCGTGAGAACAGGCAGCTGGTTGGATATGTGGTGCCAGAACGGGAAAGCGAATCAGCGCTGTTTGATCGTATAGAGGCTGATCCGAAAAAGAGCGAAGAATTGTGGGCAGATGTCATCGATATGGGTCGTGTGCAGACCTTGTCGGAGCATTTTGGAAGCATTAGACCGGAAGATGTCACCTCTTTTTGGGCGTACATGGAGCAACTTGCCGTTCGATTCATTTACCGCGCATTGGAGATGGCGGGAGTGAGATTTGAGCAACACGCCACCTATTCCCTCGATGATTTAATGCAGAGCTGCGGGATTCAAGAGCGTTATCGCGGGCTGGTCAGACAGTGGCTTCAAACATTGGAGGACGAGGGCTTTGTCCGTAAAGATAAATCGGATGTCTACAGCATCACGCAGGCGAGCCTGACTGAATGGTTGGAAAAGTCGCAGGCGCCCGCGCCCGCATGGGAACCGCATGCACAAGCCCTTTTGCGTTACTTGGAAAAAGTCAATGACAAGAGTGTTGCGCTTTTGCGTGGTGAGCTTGACCCGTTGGCCCATTTCTTCTCGGAGGAATTAAGTCTGACTCCGAATGATCTGATGCAGACACTCCCTGGCGCAAAGCATCGTGACAGCGCAGCGCTGGCGCTGGTCGAAAGGCTGGTACATCGTCTTGGAGAAAGGTCTGAATCGGGACCGATACGTGTGCTGGAAATCGGAGCGAGGAGCCTAGCACTGACGGAATCATTGCTGGTTGTACTCCCGGCAGATGCGACACATTTTACATGCACAGACACCTCGACTTTCTTTACGCATGCAGCTAAAACGAGGTTCCGGGAGTACCCGTTTGTGCACGATCAACTGCTGGATATCAATCAAAGTCAACTTTCTCAAGGCTTTGAAGCACATCAATTCGACGTTGTTATTGCCTCTGATTCCTTGCATCGTGCGAAAAACATCGGGATGGCCCTCTCGCATGTACAAAGCCTTTTGGCTCCGGGAGGCATGCTGATTTTGCTGGAGATGACCCGCAACAGCCGATTGCAGCAAATCAGCACGGCATTTCTCGAAGATGGCTTTACGCATTTCGAAGATGAGCGACGTAATGAACAGCTCCCCCTGTTATCGGTGGAAGCATGGCAGCAAGCGTTGCAGCAGCAATCCTTCGCACAAGTGGCAGCTTTCCCAGAACAGAACGATTTTGGTCAGCATGTACTGGTTGCGCAGGCGCCACTTCAAGCCAAGCGCTTCAACGCTGCACAACTATCTGGCTTCTTGAGTCAAAAGCTGCCTGATTACATGGTTCCGAATGCTTTTCTTTTGTTGAACGAACTGCCGCTTTCTGCAAACGGCAAGGTAGATCGGAAAGCCCTGCCGACTCCAGACAGCCTGATGAAGGCCAAAGCAGAAAAAGCGTATACAGCTCCAACGACACCAATCGAAACAGCACTTGCGGCTATTTGGTGCCAGTTATTTGAAGTGGATCGGGTAGGTGTCACAGACAACTACTTCGAGCTCGGCGGGGATTCGCTATTGGCAACCAGACTCAGTGCAATGGTTCGCAGCAAGCTTGCGGTAGAGCTGTCGTTAGGGCGCATTTTTGAAAAGCCGACGATTGCCGGACTTGCCCAGCATGTGCAGATGCTTCTGGAGGAAAAAGGAACAGCGTCAGGCTTGCCAGCAATGGTACTGGCTCCACAGTACAGGTATCAGCCTTTCCTGTTAACAGATATCCAGCAAGCCTACTGGGTCGGGCGCAGTGGTGTTTACGCCTTAGGTCATGTCTCCACGCATTGCTATTTCGAAATCGAAGGGCAGCACTTGGACCTGGAGCGGATCAATCGAGCTTGGCAACGATTAATTGACCACCATGAAATGATGCGGGCCGTGATTTTGCCGGATGGCTGGCGTCAGCAGATTTTGGAGCAGGTTCCTGCTTACCGGATCGAGGTCACTGATTTGCGGAACCAATCGGCTGAAGAAGCTGAGTCCGAGCTGCAAGCGATTCGGGAGGAAATGTCCCATCAGGTATTGTCTACGGATGCATGGCCGTTGTTTGAGGTGCGCGCATCCCGCTTTGGCGACGAACGGGTTCGCTTGCATATCAGCTTTGACAACCTGATTTTTGACGGATGGAGCATGTTTCATCTCTTGAGCGAGTGGACGAGGCTGTATCATGAGCCTGATGCGCCATTGAGACCACTAGATCTAAGCTTCCGCGATTATGTCCTAGCGCAAGAAGCGCTCAAATCTACAGAACTGTACCAACGCGATCTGGACTATTGGATGTCCCGCCTGCCAGATTTGCCGCCAGCACCACAGCTGCCTTTGGCGAAAAATCCTGACACGATTACCGAGCAGCGCTTCCATCGTTTGGAAGCCAGAATCAATCGCGAAGCATGGCAGCGGCTCAAAAAGCGGACAGCAGAGGTCGGTCTGACGCCTTCCGGGATACTGTTGACAGCGTATGCCGAAACCCTCGGTGCATGGAGCAAGAGTTCGCGTTTTACGATCAACCTGACTCAATTCAATCGATTGCCCTTGCACGCGCAGGTAGGCGAAATCGTGGGGGACTTCACTACGCTGACCTTGCTGGCAGTTGAGTTGTCCGCTGGCGAGACGATTTTGGAACGCGGCAAGAATTTGCAGCAGCAGCTATGGCACGATTTGGACCATCCTTATGTGGGCGGAGTTCAAGTCCAGCGCGAATTGGCGAAGCAAACAGGAGAGCACAACGGTGTGGCCATGCCGATTGTCTTTACGAGCGCATTGGGTGTAGAGCAGTGGAGTGGGTCTGACTCCGATGGCAAATGGCTGGGCAAGCTCGTTTACAACATCACGCAGACGCCGCAGGTATGGCTGGACCATCAAGTGGTTGAGCAAGACGGAGAACTGCTGTTGATCTGGGATGCCGTAGAAGGACTGTTTCCAGAAGGACTCCTTGCTGACATGTTTACAGCCTATTGCGAGCTGCTGCATCGACTGACAGAAGAGGATGCAGTATGGCAAGAGCCGGCACCGAGCCTGATTGCTGTCCCTCGACTGGATGCAAGAATCGCCGCAAACGATACGGGTGCGCCTGTATCCACAGAAACACTCGTCGGGCTATTTGACAAACAAGCTGCATGCCAAACGGATCAGCCTGCCGTGATCTCCACTCAGCGGACGTTGACCTATGGGGAGCTTGCCGACGATGCTGACCAAATCGCGAAGTGGCTGCGTTCACAAGGAGTCCAACCGAATACGTTGGTAGCTGTCGTGATGGAAAAAGGCTGGGAGCAGGTCGCAGCCACGCTCGGGATTATGAAGTCCGGGGCCGCTTATTTGCCGATTGACCCGTTGCATCCAGAGGAACGACGCTCTCAGCTTTTGCAAGATGGACAAGTACAGTTCGTGCTGACGCAGTCTTGGCTGGATGAGCGATTGGGCTGGCCTGCGGATATGGAGCGGCTGATTGTGGACCAGATGATGGCAAAGGATGAGGCAACCAGGGTGAACGCAGTGACTCCAGTTGCCGGGCAGCCGGAGGAGTTGGCCTATGTCATCTATACATCCGGGTCAACGGGCCTGCCAAAAGGAGTCATGATCGACCATCGAGGCGCGGTCAACACGATTGAAGATATCAATCAACGATTTGCAGTGGGGGCACAAGATCGGGTACTCGCTTTGTCCAATCTGAATTTCGATTTGTCAGTCTATGACATTTTCGGCATGCTCGCCGCGGGTGGAACGATTGTCATGCCGGATGCTGATAAAGCCAAAGACCCTGCACACTGGCTGGAGTGGCTGGAAGCTGAGCAGGTGACGGTGTGGAACACAGTTCCGGCGTTGATGCAGATGCTGATCGAATACGCCGTGGGGAGAAACCTTCACTTGCCCCAATCGTTGCGTCTCGTCTTGTTGAGCGGTGATTGGATTCCACTGGATTTGCCAGACAAGATCAAGTCGTTTTTCCCTCACGTTCAGGTGATCGGTTTGGGCGGCGCAACAGAGGCTTCAATCTGGTCAAACCTTTTCAAAATCGAAGACATTGATCCTAGCTGGAAAAGCATTCCGTACGGTCGCCCGATGGTCAATCAGCGCTACCATGTACTGAACGAATCGATGGGGGATTGCCCCGTTTGGGTGCCAGGACAGCTGTTTATCAGTGGCATTGGGCTTGCCAAAGGCTACTGGAGAGATGAAAGCAAGACGAATGAAAAATTCATCACGCATCCACAGACAGGAGAAAGATTGTACCGCACGGGGGATTTGGGCCGTTACTTGCCAGATGGCACGTTGGAGTTCCTCGGTCGAGAAGATTTCCAAGTGAAAATCAGAGGGCATCGGATTGAGCTGGGCGAGATCGAGACGGCATTGAAACGCCATGACGGGCTCAAAGACGTTGTCGTGGCCGTATCAGATGACGGTGCGGATGAAAAGCGCTTGGTCGGGTATGTGGTGCTGGATCGCGAAAAGGATTCCGCGTTATTCGAAACAGAGCTGGCCGATCCCGCTGCAAGTGCTGCTCGATGGCAGGCGATCAACAGCATGGGTCACGCGCAGGCCGATACCATTCCTGCGAGTGTCGATGTGAAAGACGTCACGCAATTCCTGATGGAGGCAGACCGCGTAAGCACCGCCTACATGTGCCGCACGCTGGAGCATATGGGGATGTTCTCGCAAGTAGGAGAAGGCACTTCATTTGCGGAGCTCATGCATCGTTTTCAGATTCACCCGCGTTATCAGACTTTGCTTGCGCATTGGCTGGAGGTGCTGGTAGAAGAAGGCTTGCTGGAAAAACAAGCTGCGGGTACGTACGTGAGTCTACGTTCATTGCGTGAAGGTGTGCCGGATGTTGTTCTGTCCGCTTCCTCGCTTCGTACGGAAGCGGCACGTGAGCTCGAAGCCGTTTTCCGCCGAGACTATCCGTTGTTTATTGGTCTGTTAACGGGTGAGCTCGATCCGTTGGAGCTCTTTCTAGCCGACGATGCCTTCTTAACACCTGCTGGATTGAGTCGCTTTGACCTGACACGGGAGTTTTACAGCAGTCTTGCCGGGGCGGTGTTCGGCAGTATCGTAAACCACCATCCGTCTGACAAAACACTGCGGGTGCTAGAGCTTGGTACGAGAGCCGGAAGCTTGACGCAAATGCTGGTGTCCACCTTGCCTGCAGAACGAAGTCGTTATTTATACGTCGACGAATCCTCCTTTTTTACCGACAGGGCAAAGAAGGAGTGGGGAGAGCAGGCTCCGCTTGAATACGGTCATCTTGACATGAACATAGCACCGCTTGCGCAAGGCTATGATCCACATTCGTTTGACGTCATTGTTGCGGACAATACGCTGCATCGCTCTCGTGATATAGGGAAAACGCTGGCGTACTTGAAAGGGCTACTCGCACCTGGGGGGCTTCTGTTCCTGGTCGAGTCTACGCGCAACAGTCGTCTGCTGCTGACCACTGTCGGCTTCTTCGAGGATGGGTTTAGCCATCTGGAGGATGAACGCAAAGCCAATCATCTTCCTCTGCTTACGGCAGAGCAATGGCGAACGGGCTTGGAAAAACAAGGCTTCACTAACGTCCTTGCCATTCCGGATAAAACTCAGGTCACAAAGGCGTTCGAGCGCCATCTGATTGTGGCGCAAGCACCGGAGGCGGTTCGTTTGTTCCAGCCGGAAAAATTGTCCGAAGCCTTGCGGAATAGCTTGCCTGACTACATGGTGCCAAGCGAGTATGTGCTGCTGGATGAACTGCCGCTATCCGCCAATGGAAAAGTAGATCGGAAGGCAATCACAAAGCTTGGCAAAAGAAAGGCAAGCATGCCGAAAAAGACGCATGTAGCGCCTTCCAACGAGCTCGAGGTCAAGCTCGCAAGCGTCTGGGAAGAGGTGCTTGGTGTAGCAGAAATCGGCATCCACGACAGCTTTTTTGCGCGGGGTGGAGACTCATTGCGCGCGATCCAATGCCTCAATCTTTTAAGAGAGAGATACCAAATTGATTTGTCTCTGCAAAGCTTGTTTGAAGCTTCCACGATCTGCACCCTTGCCGAGCTGATCAAGACGAGCACACAGGCAACGGAAGATCTCGCAGCGGATTTTGACGAGGGGACCATTTAAATAAAGAAAAACCGCAGATGAGAGAGGTGGGCTGCGACTCAGTGGCAGGCGCAGCCCCGCCTTTTCTTGGAAGAAGAATGCGGGGAGCAGGCTAGGAGGGAGAGAACGTTGGGTATCAAAAAGATTGGTATTTTGGGAGCGACTGGGGTTGTAGGCCATACAGCCTTTCAAACGATTTTGTCTAGGACGAACTATCCGATTTTGCTGGGCGGCAGAAATCCCGAGAAGTTACGTGAGCTTTTCACTGAAACGGGGGGTAGGCTGGAATGCCAGCAGGTGAATGTATTCAACGAGGAGGAACTGCATGACTTTTGCGGCCGAGTCGATCTCGTCATCAATTGTGCAGGGCCCTCCAAGCAAATCGTTGATAAAGTTGCTGTCGCATGCCTCAAACATGAGGTTCATTACGTAGATGTGTCTGGAGATGAGCATCTGTATCAACAATTGCTCACGCGAAAGCAGGAAATCGAGGAAAAGGGACTGCTCTTTATCATCTCTGCTGGCGTTTACCCGGGGCTGTCGGAAGTTTTCCCAGCTTACGTTGCTGAAAATGATTTGGACGAAATCGATTTGCTCGAAGTCTTTTTTGCAGGACAGGGCGGTTTCTCACTCAATGCGGCCTATGACATCGTTTGCAGCATTGAAGAAGATACCGGATGGGGAATGTCTTACTTCAAGCAAGGAGAGGTCAAAAAAATAGACGGGCCGTTCCACCGCAACTACACGCTGCCGCATCCAGCTGGCAAGCGCGACACGTATCCGGTAGTGACAAAGGAATTCGGCCTCATGACCAAGCAGCATAAAATTGAATCCGCTTATTTTTACAACAGCTATCAAAGCAATGCCATCCTGAATCAATTTGTGATGATCAAGGCTTTGCAGCAATACAAGACCGAGGAACAAAAAAGAGCGTCAGCCAAGCTGCTGCTGGAACAGTTTGAGGCGAAGAAGCCAGGTGTGAAAGATTTTACGATGTTCCACCTTCATACGACAGGAAAGCGTGACGGTAAAAAAGTACGGGTCTTCTCCACTCTTCTGTACCCGGGCGACTGGAATCGGATATCTGGCATCATCGCGGCCTCAGTGGCCCACTTGATCGCGGAAGATCAGAACAGAAAAACAGGCTGCTTTTTCGTGGCAGAAGGCGTTTCGGCGACACGCCTGATTGATGCGCTTCGCGAGCAGCAGGTCGAACTCATGCATTCCATCATGGAAATGAAGTAGGGGTGACGTATGACAAAGAATCGTAAGTTGCGTACCGTGGTATGCGGTTCTCGCTTTGGACAGTTCTACTTGGAAGCGGTAAAGGCATTGCCTGAGCAGTTTGAATTGGTAGGGCTGCTGGCAAAAGGAAGTGAACGCTCGCGTAAATGCGCCGAGCGAAATGGCATCCCGCTGTACACCGATGTCAATCAATTACCTGCTGACATTGATCTGGCTTGCGTCGTATTGCGTTCCACCGTGATGGGCGGCAATGGAACAGAGCTGTCGATCCAACTGCTTGCCAAGGGCATTCACGTCATTTCGGAAGAGCCAATCCACCACAAAGATTTGGCTTTGTGCCTAAAGCATGCCAAGCAAAACGGTGTTCATTTTATGACGGGAGACCTCTACGTACATTTGCCTGCTGTTCGTCGCTTTATTGCTTGCGCTCGTACGATGCTGGCTGTGCAGCCTGCCTTGTACATCGAGGCTGCTTGCGCTACACAGGTGTCCTTCCCGCTCATGCACATTTTGCAGGAAGCCCTCCCTTCTATTCGTCCGTGGAAAATCAGTCATGTCATCAAGGATGAGGGGCCGTTTCAAGTGTTGATCGGACAGCTGGGCAAAATTCCGATTACGCTACGCGCCCACAATGAAGTCGATCCGGATGATCCAGACAACCATCTGCATTTGCTGCATCGCTTGACGATTGGTGTAGCTGGCGGGAGCTTGTCGCTTACAGACACGCATGGTCCCGTCGTATGGCAGCCGCGTCTGCACGTACCGGATCTTCCCGACATTCATGGTGAGCTGACAGTGTCTCCACCCGCACGCATGCTGGAAAACAGTACACACATACTGGGACCACAGGAGACGCCGACCTATCGGGACATTCTTACGAAGCAGTGGCCGCAAGCTATCGGACGCGATTTACTCATCATGCGAGATAGGATCATGAGGCAGGTCGATAAGGCTGCGATGGAAACGCGCGCGCAGCAGGAGCTATTGTGCTCACGACAGTGGCAAGAATGGACGCAGGCATTGGGATATCCCGTGCTGCGCTCGCATGGCAGCCATGAGCCGTTGACGTTAGCATCTCTCGAACAAGCAGCCTGGAGCATTCCGGACGACGAATTCCACGACACTGCCTCACCCAATGATGCGACTTTGGCGGAAAACAACGATGTCTTTGCATGCACGGCGTTTGCCGAGAGCGAGCTAAAAGGGATCGATGCCGTACAGGTAAATACGTGCATTGAGCGCCTGGATACAGCAGCGGTGGCCTCCATGCTGCTTGCACTGCAATCCCAAGGGGCACTGACAACAGGACAGCATTCCTATGCAGCGTCAGACATTTTCACTGCTGCAAACGTAGCAGAACGTCATCATCCAGTCATCAAGCGCTGGCTGCACATCTTAACGGATCGTGGCTACCTGAAATTTACCGCTGGCGAGTATCAATGCGGCATTCAGATGACGCGAGAGGAAGTAGAACGACGGTGGGATTTAGCCAAAAACGCTTGGAATGGCAAGCTGGGCTCACCACTCGTCATGGATTATCTCAAGGACAATGCGGATCGGCTGCCACAGCTGATGGATGATACCCAGCAAGCTGCTTTGCTGCTATTTCCTGAGGGGCGGATGCATGTTGCCAATGCGCTTTATCGAGACACCCTTGTGGCGCGTTATTTGAACAAGTCGGTCGCAGAAGCAGTAGCGCGGATCGCGTTTACGACCAACTCGCTTCGTATCCTGGAGGTAGGCGCTGGGACTGGAGCAACTAGTGATGTGGTCGTGGACCGCCTGAGGGCGTTTGTTTCCAAAGGACTGAATGTGGAGTATGTCTACACGGATGTGTCCCACTTTTTCTTATCCTCTGCACGTGAAAGGTACAAAGCTTACCCGTGGATGAAATATCAGGTGGTTGATATCGACAAAGATTTGTTTGCACAAGGCCTCACAGAAGGCAGCTTCGATATCGTGATTGCGGCAGGAATGTTGAACAACGCGCGGGACACGGATGAAGTCATCCAAGGGCTGTTGAAGACCCTTGCACCGGGAGGCTGGATGATTATTACGGAGCCAACGCGAGAATTCGTAGAAATGCTCATCTCCCAAGCTTTCATGATGACTCCACCAGTAGATGATAGGAAAAATACGCAATCGACCTTCATGACTGTCCAGCAGTGGCTCGATGTGTTTCAGCGAGCAGGCGTCAAGGAGCTTGCGGTTTTGCCTGAGGAGTCTCACCCAGTGGCACCACTTGGACAAAAGCTGTTCCTCATCAAGAACAGCATCGATGTTGGCGTACGTCAGCAGCTTTCCCCAACTGAAGACGAAATGGCCAAGCTCATTTAAATAGGAGAGTGTGCATATGCCCCAAAACCTCAAGACGAATAGCGTCGAGCTCTTGATGCGCCTAGGCAGAGATGGAATTTTTTTATGGGAGGAAAATGGGAGCCTGCGTTACAGAGCCCCAAGAGGAACACTTGCAGCGGATGATTTACAGGCGTTAAAAGAACAGAAAGCAGACATTCTCGCTCTTTTGCGAGCCGAATCCCAACCGGTGAAGGTGGTGCCAGATCCAGCAGCGCGATTTGTGCCTTTTCCCCTGACAGATGTGCAGTCTGCTTATTTGCTGGGCCGGTATGAGCTGTTTGGCTATGGTGGCGTGGCGTGCCATATCTACATGGAGCTGGACTATCCCGAGCTTGATCCGAAACGGGCGGAGGATGCGTGGAACCTGCTCATTGCAAGACATGACATGCTGCGTGCAACCATTGATCCGAACGGTCAGCAGCGCATTCTGGAGAAGGTTCCGCGTTTGACGATTACATATACAGATACTAGTGGCATGGATGAGCAGGAGGCAGGAACAAGGCTCGATGACATACGCGAAGCGATGGGACATCGCGTGTATGATACAGCCAAATGGCCGTTGTTTGATATCGGATTGACGAAAACGAGCGACAGGGTTGTACTCCATGTATCGATGGAATTTCTCATCGCGGATTGGGCGAGTATTTGGCTCTTGCTGGGTGAGTTTGAGGCCCTTTACAAAGAACCGGGAAAAACATTGCCCACGTTGCCGATTACGTTTCGCGATTACGTATTTGCCGAACGCAGTCTAAGAGAGACTACGGCGTATGGCAGAGACAAAGCGTACTGGCAGCAACGGATCGATGCATTGCCACAGGCTCCAGACCTGCCAATGGCGAGACAACAGACCCAGAATGGAGACGCACGCTTTCTCCGTCGCTTCATTCGGTTAGATAATGCTTCGTGGGATGCCTTCAAACAGCGTGCCCAGCAGCGAGGATTGACGCCAACCTCCGCCGTGATGACAGCCTTTGCCGCTGTGATCGAGCGCTGGAGCCGAAATCGTGCGTTTTGCCTGAATTTGACGTTGCTGAACAGACAGCCGCTGCATGAGCGAGTCCATGAGATTGTCGGGGATTTCACATCCGTCAATTTGCTTGCGGTTGATTGGGGATTAGAGCGTTCTTTTCAGGGGCAGGCGAAAACCATTCAAAAGCAGTTGTTTGAAGATTTGGATCACCGTTTGTTTTCCGGCGTGGAGGTCATGCGCGAGCTAGCTCGCAGGCGCGGGCGTGAAGCCGCTCTGATGCCAATCGTATTTACGAGCGCGATTGGGTTAGTGGAACCAGCGGAAGGCGGTCAGCTACAGGGCAAAATTGCTGGGCATGGAATCAGTCAAACACCGCAGGTTTTCATCGATTGCCAAGCCATGGACAGCTCGGCAGGCTTGCAGGTGAACTGGGATGTGCGGGAGGGTGTTTTCCCTCTGCATGTCGTTGACGACATGTTTGATACTTTTGCAAAATTACTGCAAACATTGGCGGACAGCGAGCAAGTGTGGGAGGGAGCTGACGAAATTACGTTACCAGACTGGCAGCGAGAAGAGCGTCAGCAGGTGAATGCGACCACTACAGCTTTACCAGAGTACGCCTTGCATCAGCCAATCGTCACGCAAGCAATGACGACGCCAGATCGTCCAGCCGTGATTGACAGTGAAGGGCAGATTTCCTACGCGGAACTGGTGAAACGAGCTGCCGCAGTAGCAGGGAAGCTGAAAGAGCTGGGCTGCCGCGAGCAAGACCGCGTTGCCATCGTGATGGAAAAAGGCGCGCATCAAGTCACAGCCGTACTCGGAACATTGTTTGCCGGAGCCGTCTATGTACCTATTGATCCGAAGCAACCCGAGATGCGCCGACAGGCCATGATGGAACAGGCGGACATCCGTTATGCCTTGACGGTATCTGCCAACCAGTTGCACTGGTCAGACTCTATTCAAACGATTGCAGTAGATCAAGTTAGCCCGCAGCATGAACCATTGATACTGCCTGACCTAAACCCGGATTTGCCTGCGTACATCATCTATACGTCTGGCTCCACGGGACAGCCCAAAGGGGTCGTCATCAGCCACCGTGCAGCAGCGAATACAATCGAGGATATGCTTCGTCGCTTTGCGATCACGGAAAATGACCGCGTACTTGGCCTTGCCCAGCTGAGCTTTGATTTATCTGTCTACGATATTTTTGCCACGCTTTCTGTTGGTGGTGCGGTTGTGTATCCTCATCCCGACCGTCAAACGGATCCGTCCCATTGGAGTGAGCTGATAGCCGGGCATGACATCACCGTGTGGAATTCCGTGCCGGCCCTGATGCAGATGCTGGTCACGTATTTGGATTCCACGCCAACTGTCAAAGTTGACAGCCTGCGACTGGCCTTGCTTTCCGGTGACTGGATTCCGTTGACGCTGCCTGATCGGATGCAAAAATATCTGCCTTCTGCACAGATCGTCAGTCTCGGCGGTGCCACGGAAGCATCGATCTGGTCGAACTACCATCTGTACAAAGGACTGGAAGCAGACTGGAACAGTATTCCGTATGGCCGCCCGCTCGCCAATCAAGGCTTCCGCGTCCTCGATTCGCAGATGCGCGATTGCCCGGTGTGGGTGATCGGGGATCTGTATATTACCGGAGCTGGCTTGGCGGAGGGCTATGTAGGAGATCAACCCCTCACGGAGGAAAGATTCTTCTCCCACCCTGTCGATGGAGAGAGACTGTACCGAACGGGTGACTTGGGCCGCTACACACCGGGCGGCGAAATCGAGTTTATCGGCCGAGAAGACAATCAGGTCAAAATCAGAGGGCATCGAATCGAGCTAGGTGAAATTGAATCGGCCCTGCTCAAACACCCTGCTGTCGCCGCAGCTGGTGTCGTGCTGGATGGAGCGAGTGACGAGCCTGTTTTGCTTGGGATTGTGGAAAGCGCCCACAAGATGGATATTGACCTTGAAGCGGAAAGAGCAGAATTCGCGATGCTCGTAAATGGGATCGGTGAAGAAACGGGCATTGAGGTCAATCAGCGCATTGTTATGCTTTTGCAACAGATTGCGCGACAGCAC
This sequence comes from Brevibacillus sp. IT-7CA2, assembly GCF_949767855.1. Taxonomy (NCBI): domain Bacteria; kingdom Bacillati; phylum Bacillota; class Bacilli; order Caryophanales; family Paenibacillaceae; genus Brevibacillus; species Brevibacillus sp. IT-7CA2. Next base: position 355,362 of record NZ_CATKQT010000051.1, on the reverse strand, counting down.
ATAAGCAAGCCTCTTCGGATATTGCAAGTCGGCGCAGAGAACGGTGCGTTGACAGCGTATGTCTCGCAAGCGTTGGAAGGCTATGATGCAGAGTATATAGGTATGGAAACAGTAGAAGAAGAGTATCGGGCACAAGGATTGGCACCGAACTCGTTCGACATAGTGTTCGCTGCGGGATCGATAGATAGCTTCGACATGAGCAAGCTGAAAGAGCTGATTTGCCCGGGCGGGTGGCTCATTCTTGCCAAGTGGACAGAGGCGTCATGGATAAGTGAGTGGCAGAAGGAAGAAGACGGTCTTGTGTTCGTTTTGCAGAATGAGGGAGAGAATCATTTGCTCGCTCATCGCGTGAAGCTGGACAAGGTGAGGGTCAGTGCCGCAGAGCTGGAAAAATTCCTTTTCCTACATCTGCCTGCCTATATGCTGCCTGCCCATCTGCAAGTCGTAGACGCACTGCCGCTTACCGGAAATGGAAAAATAGATCGCCGCGAGTTGGCAAAATGGCGCCCTGCATCGTCATTCGGACAAAATGCTGCTATGGACGCTACAGAGGGGGCTGAATCTGATCCATTGGAAGCGCAGCTTGCTCACGTCTGGGCAGAAGCATTGGGAGTCTCGAGAATCGGTCGAACACAAAGCTTTTATGAGTACGGTGCAGATTCCCTCATCATGGCGCAGGTAGCCGGAAAGCTGCGCGACAAGCTGGCGGAGGACTCGACGCACGCTGCCATCCCGTTTGATGTCTTGCTCCGGCAAATGCTCAACTTCCCGACCGTGGAAGCACTGGCTGGCTTCATACACATGCGCAATCAGGAGATGCAGCAGAGTGAGGAAATCGCATTGCCGAAAAAACGCAACAAGTCGAGCAATGCCGTGCTGATTCCATATGGCGGTGACGAATCTGGGCCGCTGCGGGTTGTGTTCCATGCCGTTTTGGGGACGATGGACAGTTTTCGTCCATTGATTGAACAGCTCAAAGCCCAGCAGACAGGAAGCATCGTCGGGATCGCTATTGACGATAGTGAGCGTTATTGCGCGCTAGAGCCGTCCGAGCTGATAGAAACCGTGGCTGATGATTATACCGAATGCTTGATCGATGTTTTGCGGGAAGCAGAGCAAAGACCTGTACAGCTCATCGGCTATTCTTTGGGCGGATTAATTGCCATTGAAGTGGCGAGAAGACTCGGGGAGCAGGGCGTCCCTATTCTGGACCTGGTTTTGATCGACATTCCTCCAATCCTGACAGAAGTGAACGACGATCTCTTGATTGAGGCACTGTTTGTTCCGAACCTGAACATCACGCTAGAACAGGCTGATTTTGGAAAAGTGGATGAGCATGATTTTACTCGGGCGATTTTGCAGCTTGTAGAAAAATACGGGGATTGCATCCCACAAGGCTCATCGTGCACCATCGGTGGAGACGAGGGGCTAGACCAGGTGGGAGAGCTGTTCCGCAAATTATCCGCGTTTGACAGAAGAGAACGCTTCACTGCTTATGTTCATGCGCTAGGCAAAATATCAGGGGAACAGATGCCAGTGGAAATGGCAGAGGGCTTGTGCAAGGTGTTTGGGCAGAGCTTTAAAGCAGCTCGCTATACTCCTTTGCCATATATGGGAGACATTCGCTTCCTGCTGGCTCGTGAGCCGTTTCAATTTTTGCCAAGCACGAGCGAAGAGACCATCGCTTTTTGGCAAGATATATGCATTGGAGAACTGGAAGTAACAGAAATCGCCGGCAACCATTACAGCTGCATGGTAGGAGAGAATACGGTCAAGCTGGCGGAGCTGTTAGCAGTACCACTCGGCACCAAATAACTTCTTCGTTTAGCAATCAAGACAGAGGCAGACAAGGACGACAAAATAACGTCCTTTGTCTGCCTCTGCTCTTTTTCCTCACCGCAAGAATTCCTACAAAATAGAAACCCTCATTTGTTCATCACGTATTACTACAGTGAAATCCAGCCCTGACCAAGTGAGGTGTTGTACATTGGCAATAGAGATATCCAAAGTGAGTACTTCAAGAGGGAAGCTCCAATATCATTGGAGTGGAAACGGCAAACCCAATATCGTTCTCATTAACGGTGGTTCGGGACCCATAGAAGGATGGATGAAGATACTACCCGATCTTTCAGAGATGTCATCTGTCTTTTCCTATAATCGATTGGGTGTTTCGGGTAGTGATAAGCCGCAAGCCCCCCAAGATGGACTCACGATTGTAGAAACGTTACGGGAGGCATTAAAGACAGTAGGATTTGAACCCCCATTTTTGCTAGTCGGACATTCATTAGGGGGATTATATGCAAATTTATTTGCCCGGCGTCACCCCTACGAAGTAGCTGGTGTTGTCTTTTTAGAATCCAGCCATCCAAAAGATATCGGTCTTGAAAAATATCAAGGTAAGGTAGTCAAAACCATTAACAAAATGCTCTCCATGTTTGACTCCTTGTCTCCCCATAAACAATTCAATGAAGTTCATTTTGTCAAAAAAACAGTGGAACAAATCCATGCAATCGAATATTTTCCCGACATACCTGTTTATGTGATTACAGGTGGAAAAGAAAATCGCATGATGCCTGAGGAAGTACGCAAAAAACGAATCGAGCATCAGTTGGAACTGCTTTCATTATCAAGCAACAGCAAACATATCCTCGCTGAAAAAAGTGGACATTTCCCTCAATTTACCGAGCCAAGAGTGGTCATAGATACGATCAAAGACTGTGCAGAACAAATACAACAAAAAACGTTCTAGCCCACCTGCCAAGCCGAGCTTTGCTACTCCTTCGTCAGTCAGTTATTCCATATCCTTTGTAGCAAATGTGTAACGGAGCTTTTCCCCTATTCGTGATATCCTGAAGATAGTAGCAATTCAGATCACGCAGAAAGGAAGAGGTCCATGTCAGCCGAGAAAAAGTCCCGACTCTGCCAACGCTCCAAACAGATTCATAACCGCACGTTTGTCGTGACCTGCAAAGAGTTTTTGGTGAAGCAAGCAGAATTTCTGTTGGACGTATTCGCCGATGTAGAAGACGAGATTGGCCCTATCAAGAACGGTGCGAAAATTCAGGTAGGCTGGACCATTCTGCTGGTTTTCGAACGGGATGGGTATTTGGAGATCGTGGCACCCGATTACGACGCGAATCCTTTTTCCGAAACAACTTCTGACCTGTCTGTGTCTTTGGTCGTGCAAATGGCGCAAAACAACTGTTTGCAAACCGTGCGAGCAGAAGGGGAAGCTGCTTTATTCCAAGATAAAATCGTGGTGGCAAAAGGTGCATTTGAACAAGAACACGTCTATTTGCAGCGTGCAGAAGATGTTCGAAAAGGTGACTCCGGGTGGTATCTCGGGCCTGTGGAAGGCGAAGTAGACAGTGACCAGCTAGAGTCATACTACGTTTACCAACTGCTAAAGCTACGTCCGTCACTTTTGCAAGCATTGGCTCTGCCACGAGGCTACATAGTCGTTTTCCAAGGAGATCAGATCGAAGCAGTCTTGGACGAGCACGATGAGAATGTATGGCCGACACTCCATTAGCGGCTGCTATTTAACTCCGCCGATACTTTATTCACGAGCTGATCCGCTTGCCGCGTCGTTTCGGGCAAACGATAGTTGGGAGAGAGCTTGGTGATCCATGCGCATGCAGTTGGCAAAGAGATTCCGTGTCCGATTGAGACGAATATTGGTTTGATATTCGGTTGTGTGCGCAAGACTCCGCCGATGATTTCACCCTGATCAATCAAAGGGGAATACACACCTCTTTCCTGTGCGGGTTCTTCGTATTCTCCTAGCAGTCTCGTTTTTCCGCAGCCAATGGTAGGAATGTCAAACAGGACGCCCAAATGACTGGCTAGTCCGAATCTTCGCGGGTGAGCGATTCCTTGCCCATCGCAGACGACGAGCTGCGGTGTTGTTTTAAGCTCCTTGAATGCACGTACCAGTGGTGGCAGTTCTCGAAAAGAGAACAAGCCAGGAATATACGGGAATTCGACGGTGTCTTGAATGACGACAGACTCGACGACATGCAGGGAAGTGGCGTCGAGGATCACGACACCAGCGACTAACAAATCAGACTCGGCATGATAGGCGACATCTACTCCGGCGATAAAGCGTACGTCCGCTAGTTGATCTTCTTTTTTTACTTGCTGGGCTAGTTGTCGCTGCAGGTTGATGGCCTCTTGCTCATCAATGTTCCAAGGATGTTGGATAATCGGTTCCATCTGGTTACCTCCGGATGATAGAAGATTTGTTCATTATATCCAATGGAAGCATTGCGCTCCAAGTCTTAGGAACAATCCTGAGAAAATACATTGACTTCTCGGATGAAAAGCACTATTTTGTAACCGACCGAATGATCATGTTTGAGATGGAACGAGGAGGGCTCGTCGTGAAAATCGCAGTAGTAGGAAGCATCAATATGGATCTCGTAACCCATGTACATCATTTGCCCAAAGCAGGAGAAACGATCACAAGCAATCACTTCGAGCTGATCCCGGGTGGAAAGGGAGCGAATCAGGCAGTAGCAGCGTCTCGCCTGGGTGCGCATGTCTCCATGATCGGAATGGTAGGAGAAGATGAGAACGGCCGAGTTATGCTGGGAGGGCTAACGGATGCGCACGTTCACATAGAGGGGATCAAATGCTCGGGTACGACAGGCATGGCTTTTATCAATGTAAGTGAGGATGGGGAAAATAACATCGTACTCGTTCCGGGTGCGAATGCGCTCGTCAGCACGGAGCATATTGCAGACAATCTGTCTATTTTAAAGGACAGCGACGTCGTATTGCTCCAACTGGAAATCCCGATGCATGTCGTGGAATATACAGTCAAAGAGGCTGCTCGACTCGGCAAGCTGGTCATTTTAAATCCGGCACCTGCACGCGAGCTATCCAGTGAGCTATTAACCCATGTACATACCTTAACCCCAAATGAAACAGAGCTTTCTATTCTCACAGGAATGCCTGTATCCACGATTGACGAAGTGCATGCCGCAGCCAAAAAGCTTTTGTCTGGTGGACCAAAGCGCGTCATCGTGACGTTGGGGGAAAAGGGTGCTCTCTTAGTAACCGACGATGAGGCGACCCATATCCCGGCTTTCCGCGTAGAGCCAGTAGATACAACTGCGGCCGGAGATTCCTTTACAGCAGCTTTTGCGGTTGGGATCACACAAGGAATGGCAGAAACCGAAGCGGCCACTTTCGCCAGCAAAGTAGCAGCGATTGTCGTTACAAGGAACGGTGCTCAACCATCCCTGCCTGCTTTCGATGAAGTACAAGCATACTCTTTTTAATGGGGGGAGAATAATGGAGAAGGTCAATGTAGCTGAAAAGTTTACGTTATTCCATGAGTATTGGAATCCCAAAATTGCAGGCGAAATCAATGACTCCTATGTAAAGCTAGTGAAATTGAAAGGAGAGTTTGTCTGGCATCAGCATGAAAATGAGGATGAGATGTTTTTCGTAGTGAAAGGGAAACTACTTATTAAGTTTCGCGATAAAGATGTTTGGTTAAACGAAGGGGAATTTCTCATTGTTCCAAAAGGTGTAGAGCATATGCCAGTTGCAGAGGAAGAGGTTCATGTATTATTGCTTGAACCAAAGACGACGCTGAATACTGGAGATCAAGTAAACGAAAAAACAGTAACAGATTTAGAGACGATATAATCAATGATCAAGCCTATTTTGAGAGATGATTTTCAAAATGGGCTTTTTCTATAGGTATGGTTTACGGTTGCAGACATCTCATTTGTTGACCGAGCGGTACATAATGTGTAATATTTCCATAACAGTTGGAAACGAAAGGAGGATTCCGGTGAGCAAACGCGGCAGACCTCGTGATTTTGATTACACGTCCATCGTAGATGTGGCCATGAAAACATTTTGGTCAAAAGGCTACAATGGTTGTTCTACGCATGATTTATGCAGTGATACTGGATTAGGTAAAGGCAGCTTGTACAATACGTTTGGCAGCAAACAGGACCTTTATCTGGCAGTGGTGGAACACTATCACGATACCGGGATTCGTGAACAGCGGGCATTATTGGAAAGTCCGGGTTCCGTGAAAGAGCGGTTGCAAAATTTTTTAGCTTGGGCATTGGTGGAAGACTTTGAATCAACGAATCCAAAGGGATGTTTGCTGATCAATGCGGGATTGGAACGGGCAAAAGACGATCCCAAGATTGAAGAAATCGTCTCCAGACATGTTGAACTTCTCAAGCAAACCATGGAAAAAGTGATGGAGGAAGGCTTGCGAACGGGTGAAATCTCTCAAAAACGATCTGCGGTGGATTTGGCAAGCTTATTTTTAAGCAGTTACTACGGCTTTCGTGTATTGAATACATCCACACAGAATCGGACATTGGCTGAACAAATTATGAAGGGGACCATGGAATCTATCTTCGGCGCGTAATGCGCTCTTTTTTTTTGAGTTATTTTTGTACCGATTGTTACAATAATTAGCGAGGAGTGTTCCTTCATGCCGTCGATGATTTATTTGTTAGCGGTAGCAATTTTTGCGATGACGACTTCTGAATTTATGGTGGCTGGGATGATGACATACTCCTAGCGACCATTGGTTCATCCTTAGGCGGGATCGGGATCAGTAGTGGCTATGGGCTTGTTTCACCATTGTGGGTAGGCGCTGGCTTAGCCATTTTCGGGTTACTTTCTTTAATGCCTTATGTGGGCAAGGGGAAAAAAAACCATACAATCCCTCTTGAAAGTCAAAGAAGGTCAAACTATAATAAAGTCAAAGAAGGTCAGGAAAGGTCAAAGATCTTCTGAATTCCAAAACAACGCTTTTGGGGGGATTGAATATGCATTGTGAAATCTGCAAACAACGAGAAGCAACTGTGACTGTTCATATACGCGTACAAAATCAGCAGCAAAAATACGATCTGTGCCAGGATTGCAAAACAAAGCTGACCAACAAAATGGGAGTGGGCATGGGCTTTAGTCCTTTCTCCTCCTTCTCTGGACTGGATGAGTTCCTGCAAGGCTTTGCCCAAGGCCGGGTGAATCCGGGCAAATTTTCCGGTCAACCGCAGCCACAAGTACCAGAGCGTGGTGGAGGCATCCTCGATGACCTGGGTCGTAATCTAAACGATGCGGCACGTGCCGGACTGATTGACCCTGTGATTGGACGCGAACAGGAGATAGAGCGTGTCATTGAGATTTTGAACCGACGTAACAAAAACAATCCGGTTCTGATCGGGGAGCCAGGGGTCGGGAAGACGGCGATTGCGGAGGGTCTCGCCCTGCGTATTACAGAAGGGCAAGTACCGACCAAGCTGAAAAACAAGCAGGTGTACATCTTAGATGTCGCCTCTCTGGTTGCAGGGACGGGAATTCGCGGACAGTTCGAGGAAAAAATGAAACAAGTGATTGCCGAACTGCAAAAACGCAAAAACGTCATCCTGTTTGTGGATGAGATTCATCTCTTGGTGGGAGCAGGTTCTGCGGAAGGATCCATGGATGCAGGGAACATCCTGAAGCCTACGCTGGCTCGTGGTGAGTTGCAGCTGATTGGGGCAACTACGTTAAAAGAGTATCGCGTGATTGAAAAGGACGCTGCTCTGGAGCGCCGCCTGCAGCCAGTCATGGTCAAGGAACCTACCGTAGAACAAGCCATCGAGATTTTAAAAGGATTGCGTCCGAAATACGAAGCATTTCACCAAGTCGCTTACTCGGATGATGTCATCCGTGCCTCCGTGGAATACTCCCATCGTTACATCCAGGATCGATTCTTGCCTGACAAGGCGATTGATCTCATGGATGAAGTGGGCTCGCGCTTGAACCTGAGATCCTCCGCGGTTGATACGTCAGAGCTGCATGAGCGGCTGGCGCAAATCAATCAGGAGAAAAAGGAAGCGACAGAGCAAGAGGCATACGAACGAGCTGCCCGTCTGAGAGACGAGGAAGCGGGCATTTTAGAGAAGCTGGATCAGATTGAGGGCAAGGAGCAACGCGTCCAGGTTGACGTCACGGACATCCAAGCCTTGATCGAGCAAAAGACTGGGATTCCTGTTACCAAGCTGCAAAGTGATGAGCAGATGAAAATGAAAAACCTGGCAGCTCATTTGGAAGCAAAAGTAATTGGGCAATCCGAGGCGGTCACACAAGTAGCGAAGGCGATTCGACGCAGTCGTGCAGGTCTGAAACCGAAAAACAGACCCATTGCTTCCTTCCTGTTCGTCGGTCCAACTGGCGTAGGGAAAACAGAACTATCCAAAGCATTGGCAGAGGAGCTGTTTGGTACCCGCGATTCCATGATCCGCCTCGATATGAGTGAGTACATGGAGAAGCACTCGGTATCCAAATTGATCGGTTCACCTCCTGGTTACGTCGGTCATGAAGAAGCAGGTCAGCTGACGGAGCGCGTACGCCGCAATCCGTACAGCATTATCCTGCTGGATGAGATCGAAAAAGCACACCCGGACGTGATGCACATGTTCCTGCAAATTCTGGAGGATGGCCGTCTGACAGACAGTCAGGGCCGTACGGTGAATTTTAAGGAGACGGTCATCATTGCGACGAGCAATGCCGGTGTGAGCGAGCGAAAAATCTCCGTTGGCTTTGGAGCAAAAGCGCCCGAGCCTGCCACCGTGCTGGATTCTCTAGGGGCGTACTTCAAGCCGGAGTTCTTAAACCGCTTCGACTCGATCATTTCCTTTGCGCATCTGGAAAAACAGGATTTGGTCAAAATCGTCGATCTGCTGCTGCAAGATGTCATGGGAAATCTGTCTGAGCAAGGAATGGAGATCAGCGTGACAGTTGCCGCAAAAGAAAAGCTGGCTGAACTGGGCTACAACCCTTCCTTCGGGGCACGTCCATTGCGTCGCGTGATTCAGCAATATGTCGAGGATGGCATTGCGGATCTGGTGATGGAAGAAGACAATGTGACAGCTATGGTCATTGATGTCGAGGATGATGTAATTCGTGTGAAAAAAGGATAACAGTCGTAAAAAAAGAAACCCCGATCTGGGGTTTCTTTGCTGTTTATGATCGTCTTTATTTATTCAGGACTTTCTCTTTGATGCCGTTGCTGACGCCAGTACTTTCCATTTTGAGCTGGCGGCGCTTGGTGACGATTTTCTTCACCCATAATCCGACCAAGATGAGCGGCACCACGGTGAGAAAGATATAGAGAGAAACGTTATGGACCATATTTTCCGCCATTTTACCGTAAAAATAAAACAAGAATCCGACTGCGTAAAATTTGACTGCCCGTCCAATTGCGGCATACCCGAGCAATTTCCACAACGGGAATTTCAAGCAACCCGACATGATTGTAAATACTTTAAACGGAATCGGTGTAAACGAACCGATGAAGATCGCGACTTCGCCCTTCTTTTGAAACATCTCTGTTGCAGAGTCAATCCATTCCTTCTTGAGGATTTTGTACAGAACGGATTTGCCTAGTACTTTACCGATAAAATAACCGACGGGAGTTCCTATGAGACAAGCGATGTAGCCTACCGTAGCAATCCACAATGCCTGCGAAGGATCAACGAGGCTGAGTGGCACTTGAAGAAAGAAGGCAGGAACGGGAAAGATGACTGCGTCTGCAAAAGAATGGATGAACATTCCCAAATAGCCGTATTCCATTAAGAAATCTAAAATGTTCTGAAGCATCTATTTCTCCTTTGTCATTCTATCGTTGACTGCCAGTCATCAACTCAATCGAGTCGGATCATACCAGGTAAATTATATGTGTATAGATGCGATTCTACTTCAAACTGGCCGACTATGGAACGAATTTTTTTGAATTGGGATTCACTTACTATACAACGATATACCACAATTCTTGCATTTTGAAACAATTTATACCAGAGAGTCATCCCGTAAACCATATTCCTGTATCTGATAATACGATGTAGATCGTTTTCTGGTTACTCAATAATCATTCACATCTGCCGGATATACTCAATAGTTCCATTATCGAGATTTAGTTGTTGTCCCAAAACGCACCCTCGTCGGATTTTATCTAGGACTTAAGGCGGATAGGTTAACGGTGCATGCGGCGTAACACATCCATCAACACGTCAATCCCTTGCTCAATCACTGTTTCCTTGGCATAGGAAACATTCAGCTTCAACATATTTTCCTGCGGAAAGCCCTCCAAGTAATTTTTGTCGGTAGCATCCACGAGGATTGAGCGCTTTTTTAGCTGGCTGATAACAGCATGGACTGGGATGGAATCGTTCAAAACAATGTGCGTATGAATTCCCGGATACGCAAGCGGCTGATAGGTAAACTGATGCTCTTCATTCGCCGCGAAATGGTTCAGGGACGCCATCAGCAGGTTGGATCGCCGGTGATAGGAACTGCGTATTTTTTGCTTGTGTCGCTCGAACATTCCGCTTTTTAGGTAAATTTCCAGCGCAGCTTGAGATAGCATGGAGCTGTCGATATCCATGAGCCGCTTGTGCTGGTTGAAGGAATCCTTTAGCGCGTCAGGTATAACGGCCACACCCAAACGCAGCCCGGGAAAAATAATTTTGGAATAACTTTTTAAATAGATGGTGCGAGAAAAGCGATCATAGGTAAAGAGAGGATCCGCTTTGCTGTCATGCTCAAGGTCTGCCATGTAATCGTCTTCTACAATATAGACGTCGTACTGTTGGGCAAGCTCCACAATGCGCTGTTTATCCTTTCGGCTGTACGACGTACCGAGCGGACTATGATAGCGAGGCATCGTATAGAAAAACTTGATCTCTCCTGTTCGGAAAATAGACTCCAGCTCTTCTAAATCGATTCCTTGGGCAGTACGTTTGATCCCGACGACAGGATGCTTGCGTACTTGCAAACTTTCAATGAAAAGGTGGTAGCTGGGCTGCTCAATCAGAACCGTTTCCTTGCCATTTGGAAAAGGAAGACTGCACAGCAAGGATAGAGCTTGTTGGACACCGGAGGTAATGAAAATATTACCCGGGTCCGTAAAAACCTGATGGTTCCCAAGCAGCTTGGCGATGACGGCAATGAGCGATGGCAAGCCTTGTGTGGTTCCGTATATGAAAAGATCGTTTTTATAGGTTTCAATTGCTTTATTGATGCAGTGTTGAAAATCGACATAAGGAAAGAGGTCAGGATCGGGAGCAGAGGTCGCAAAATCGATCATGGACGTATCTGCGGGTTGGATCTTCCTTTGTTTTTTCACGACGTAGTAGCCGCTTCGGTCGACCGAGTAGATGAGGTGACGCTTTTCGAGCTCATCCAAGGTGCGGATTACAGTGCTCTTGCTGCATTGATAGCGAGAGGCGAGCTCCCGAATGGAGGGAAGCCGGTCTCCGTCTCGATAGGAGAGGCTTTCAATCAATGTTTCAAGTTCATTTTGAAGCTGCAAATATTTGTGCATCCAAAAAACATTCCCTTACAGCCGGATTTGTATCGGTACAGTTACTCCTTTTTTGCATTGTAGCACGATTAATCCCCCATTACTATTAACCTAAGACGGCCGTCTGTAAAAAGTCCCCAGTAGGAGAGATACATACGATGAAAGACCAACAAAAAGCGATTCTTGCGGCATTACTGAATGCAGGGATTACCGGCTTGTCGTTTTTGTTTCTGAAAATGGCTCTCGCTGTAACCAATCCGGTTGATACTTTGGCGCACCGTTTTACCGTGGCATTTATCGCTGCATCCATACCGATCGTGTTTGGGTGGATCAAGCTGTCCATCAAACCAAAAGACATGCTCACGATTATACCGCTCGCCATGCTGTACCCTATTCTGTTCTTTACCCTTCAGGCGTTTGGACTGGTGTATACCACTTCGTCTGAAGCGGGGATTATTCAAGCAACCGTTCCGATTTTTACTATGATCATGGCGGCATTCTTTTTGGGAGAGTCTTCTACGTGGCTGCAAAAGCTGTCCACGCTTTTATCCGTAGGAGGTGTCGTGTACATTTTTGCAATGAAGGGGCTCAGCGTAAGCTCAGGCTCAGGGAGCAGTATCGGTACCATTCTCATCCTGTTATCCGCGTTTTCTTTGGCGGGCTATAGTGTTCTGGCGAGGAAAATGACAAAGTCCTTTCATTATATAGACATGACGTATATGGTGGCGTTGCTCGGATTTTTGTTTTTTAACGGCTGGTCAGTCATTCGCCATAGTGCAGAGGGGACCTTGTCGACGTATTTTGCCCCTTTCGCCAGCTCGGCGTTTATCATCTCGATTGTATTTTTGGGGATACTGTCCTCGCTCATGACGTCTTTTATGACCAACTTTGCCTTGTCCAAGATGGAAGCATCCAAACTCAGCGTGTTTAACAATTTGTCTACATTGGTTACCATCGTGGCAGGCGTCATCTTTTTGCAGGAACAACTGGCATACTACCATCTTATTGGCGCGGTGATGATTATTATCGGAGTGATTGGGACGAATTTCCTAGGGGCAAAATCGAAAAAACAGAATCGCACACCTCAACCGAAATCCACCTCTGTGTGAGAAAATAAGAAGAATACGCAACAGAGCGAATGTTTATTCATTGGCTCTGTTTGTTTTTGTGGAGGAATCGCTCTTACTTGCTGGTCGCAAAAAAATCATTTCAGACTTGGTGAAACTGTTTACAAATCGTATCATACACGATATAGTTACCTAGATTGTGAGTATAATGACATATGGTGAGATGACGGAATGAAAAAAATTATACATCTGGATTCGATTGAAAAGAGATTTGCAGATACTGTCGTCGTCCCCTCTTTTTCTCTCTCCATTGAAGAAGGGGAGTTTTTGACGTTACTCGGCCCGAGCGGCTGTGGGAAAACGACACTGCTGCGAATGATTGCTGGCTTTGAGCAGCCAACGACTGGGGAAATTTTCCTGGATGAAAAGCCACTTAAGGCTGTGCCGCCGTATCAGCGCGATATGAACATGGTGTTCCAACAATATGCTTTGTTTCCACACATGACCGTGGAGCAAAACATCCTGTTTGGTTTGAAAATGAAAAAAGTGAACGCAGCTGAACAACAAAAGCGTTTGGAGGAAGTACTTCAGTACGTCCAACTGACAGAATTGCGGAAGCGCACGCCAAAGCAGCTGTCTGGCGGACAACAGCAACGCGTAGCAATCGCACGGGCGATTATTAACAACCCACGCGTTCTGCTTCTGGACGAGCCTCTAGGTGCTTTGGACTACCAATTGCGAAAAAGCTTGCAGCTCGAATTGAAAAACTTGCAGAAAAACTTAGGGATAACGTTCATTTACGTCACCCATGACCAAGAAGAAGCGATGGCAATGTCCGATCGAATCGCGGTTATGAACAAGGGACGAATTGAACAAATTGCTTCTCCAGCAGAGATTTACAACTCCCCGCAAACCTTGTTTGTGGCTACCTTTATTGGGGAAAACAACATTTTCCGGGAAAACGGAACGAATGCAGCCGTACGTCCAGAAAAGATCAAGTTGTACCCGGTTGACTCCGATAAGGACAAGCACAAGAAGCTGGGCACCATTGCTGACGCTGTGTTCCTCGGCAATTTGCGTAAGGTATTTATCCGCCTCGAGGGGCAGGATATGACCGTAATGGCACACCAGTACGCAGGTGACGGTCTGGACTGGCAGGTGGGAGATCAAGTGGCCATTGGCTGGGCACAGACGGACGAGGTGATTCTTCCTTGTTAAACAAGAAGCCGGTAAAACTGCTCGCGCTTCCCGCCCTTTTGTGGATGGGTGCGCTTTTCGTCCTGCCTATGCTTATGATCGCCATACTGTCTTTCCTCAAAAGAGGCACGTACGGGCAAGTTGTCTATGAGCTTACGCTGAACAATTACATCCGTATTTTCGATCCGCTGTATGGCCAAATTTTTTGGGATACGCTGGTCGTAGCGGTTTTAACAACTGTATTTTCGATCTTGTGCGGCTATCCGTTAGCGTATTACATTTCACGACTGGAAAAATCGACGCAGCAAATATGGCTTTTGCTCGTGATGATTCCGTTTTGGATCAACTTCTTGGTCCGTTCCTATGCGTGGGTAATCATCCTGCGTTCGCAAGGTGTAATCAATACGTTCCTGCAATCGCTGGGCATTATTTCGGAGCCGCTGCCGCTTCTGTACAATTCGGGTTCTGTCCTGCTCGGGATGGTGTACACACTTTTGCCGTTCATGGTACTGCCGATTTATGTGTCGCTGGAGCAGATGGATCGTCGTAAGCTGGAAGCAGCGTATGATCTGGGCGCAACGCCTTGGAAAGCTTTCTGGCACGTGACTCTGCCGATGACCAAGACGGGTGTCGTCACTGGATCGATCCTTGTATTTGTTTCTTCCATCGGGATGTTCGTCGTTCCGGATGTCATGGGAGGAGCGAAATCGGCTCTGATCGGAAACGTCATTCAAAATCAATTTTTGTCTGCGCGTGACTGGCCGTTTGGTTCTGCCTTGTCCATCGTGCTGATGCTATTGTCCATGCTGTTGATTCTTCTTTATTTCCGCGCTACCAAAGCGAGCGAGACAAAGGAGGGATCAGCATGAAAACATTACGTCGAAACGCACTATCTGGATACTCGTGGCTGATGCTGGTCTTTTTGTATCTGCCAATTTTGATTCTTGTCCTTTATTCGTTCAATGATTCACGAATCAATGCCACGTGGACAGGTTTTACGTGGAAGTGGTACGTTTCTTTGTTTGAAAACAGGCAGGTCATGCAAGCGCTGATGAACAGTTTGACGATTGGGGTTATCAGCAGCGTTATTGCAACGGTTTTGGGTACGGCTGCCGCTCTGGCGGTCAAGCATTATTCGATTCGTTGGAGCACCATCTTCAATGGGCTGATGTACTTACCGATCGTCATCCCGGAGATCATGATGGGATTGGCTTTGCTCGTGCTGTTTAGCCAGGTACAGATGGAGCTGGGGAAAGTGACCCTGATCCTGGCTCACGTTACGTTTAGCATGCCTTATGTGATGGTCATTATCTCTGGCCGTTTGGCTGATATGGGCAAAGATTTGGAAGAAGCGTCTCAAGATTTGGGAGCAACTCCATGGGGGACATTGCGCTATGTGACGCTGCCTCTGATCATGCCAGGGATCATCGCAGGCTTCCTGATGGCATTTACCCTGTCGCTGGACGATTTCATTATTTCGTTCTTTGTGGCTGGACCGAATTCGACCACATTGCCACTCTACATTTACGGGTTGGTCAAACGAGGGGTTTCGCCAGAAGTAAATGCACTCTCGACACTTTTGATCGTGAGTACAGTGCTCTTGGTTGTGGTGGCAGAGATTTTCCGCCGCAAAGACTCGAAAAATAATCAATCGATCTTTTAGATACATCATGGAGTTTTCATAAAAGCACTCCCATAACTGATTTGGAGGTTGAGAGGAAAAAATGAAACGTTTCAAGTCCTTGATGATCGGCGCTTTGACCGCCGTACTTGCGGTGACTGCTGTAGGCTGCTCATCGTCATCTGAGCAAGAGCAACAAGTATTGAATATTTATAGCTGGGCAGACAACTTCGACCCAGACGTCATCAAAGATTTTGAGCAAAAATTCAACGTCAAGGTTAACTATGATGTATACGGCAGCAACGAAGAAATGCTGGCAAAAATTCAAGCGGGTGCATCCGGCTACGACCTGATTCAACCTTCCGACTACATGGTAGGCACTATGATTCAGCTGGGCCTCCTGGAAGAGTTGAACAAAGCCAACATCCCGAACATGGGCAATATCGTGTCTACGTTCAAGACACCACCTTATGACAAAGAAAACAAATATTCACTCGTATATACATGGGGAATTACCGGGATCGCTTACAACAAGAAATATGTAAAAGAAACCCCGGCAAGCTGGAACGATCTGTGGAATGAAGCTTACAAGGGCCGTGTCATCATGCTGAACGACCCACGTGAGGTTATGGGAATGGCATTGATCAAGAATGGCTTCTCCAATAGCACGACGAACACAGAGGAACTGCAAAAGTCCTTTGCTGATTTGAAAAAGGTAGTACCGAATGTTGTTGCCTTTGATACAGATAACATCAAGCAAAAGATGATTGCTGAGGAAGCATGGATTGGAACGGTTTGGTCCGGTGACGCCGCTTTCATTCACGCACAAAATCCAGATGTGGAGTACGTCATTCCGAAAGAGGGCGCAACGATCTGGGCAGATACGCTGGCAATTCCAAAAGGCGCTAAGAACAAGGAAATGGCTGAGAAGTTCATCAACTACCTGATGGACCCAGAGGTCAGTGTGAAAAACTACGAGTCTATCGGCTACAGCAACCCGAACGAAAAAGCATACCCACTGCACACTGAAGAATATCGTTCCAACAAGATGGTCTTCCTGGATACAGCAGACATTGCCCGTGCGGAGTGGCTGGTGGATGTAGGAGAAACCTTGCAGCAATACGACCGCTACTGGACTGAGATGAAGAGCGGCAGATAAATAGTGGTGAACGAACCGAGATGGAGTATTTCCGTCTCGGTTTTTTTGTTTTCATTTTGTCTGGGAGCGTACTCTTCGGTTTGAAAGGGGAATAGAGCGAGGGCATTGGAAAAATAATAAGGGGACACCATAAATTGGGGTAAACATAAGATGACAACCAACATGATTTCTGAATCCGTTAGCGAGACACGAGAAAGATTATGGGATCAACTGCGAAATCCGCGAATGGTGTTTCGTAACCTTTCTTGTGGAACCAATAGCTTGTTGCTAGCCTACATCCCCTATCTAGTAGATAAGGTAATTCTCCAGCAGGTGTTGCTTCCCTATTTCGAAAGGTTACCTGACGAACAGATCGTTCCTGATACGATTTTGGGGAATGCTCCTGTTGCTCATGTCACCCAAACCATGGATTACAGCCAAGTCAGCGAATATCTCGTGAGGGGATGGATTTACCTTCAAATAGAAGGAATGGCGTGCGGGATTCTTCTCTACGTAGCAAGAATACCGAGTCGTTCTTTGGGAGAGGCTCAGGTCGAAACCCAGATTTTCGGTCCTCAGGTTGCTTTTACCGAAGCATTGGAAACCAACTTAGGGGTCCTACAGGGATATCTGTCGACTGATTTGCTTACCAACGTATCCATTACGATTGGGAAACGTAGCAGGACGAATGTGGAAATATGTTACATGGAGGAACTGGCTGCTCCTGAAAATGTTCAAACCGTCATTCAGCGTATAAGCGATCTAGATATAGACGGCGTGATTGACAGCGGTAAATTGGTTCAACTGATTGATGACAATACGTTCTCTATTTTTCCGCAGTTAATCCTAACAGAACGGCCTGATCATGTAAGTGAAGCGCTGTTGGAAGGAAAGGTTGTCGTGTTTGTGGAGGGCAGCCCGTTTGCTATCGTCGGCCCCAGTTCCTTCGTTGACTTTTTCAAGGCGAATGAAGATCTCTATATCCGGTGGCAAATGGCTTCCTTTATTCGATTGTTACGTTTCTCGGCCCTATTTGTCTCTTTGTTTTTTACAGCTACTTATGTGGCTGCACTTACGTTCCACTATGAAATGATTCCATCTGCTCTCCTTGTATCGCTCGTAAAGTCTCGTTCCAAGGTACCTTTTCCCCCATTGTTTGAAGCATTGCTGCTTGAGATGATTATTGAATTCTTGCGTGAGGCTGGAGCAAGACTTCCTTTCAAAGTTGGGCAAACAATAGGGATTGTCGGCGGTATCGTAATTGGACAGGCAGCCGTCGCAGCGGGTTTTACCAGTAACATCTTGATCATGATCGTGGCACTCAGTGCATTAGCTTCGTTTACTTTTCCTTCCTACATGATGAGTACGGCAGTACGTATCCTCCGCTTTCCGATTATCCTGTTAGCTGGAATTTGGGGAGGTTTTGGTATTATGCTTGGCGCGTCTTTTCTATTGATACACATCCTGCGTCAATCAAGTCTGGGACGTCCGTTTTTTCTCCCCTTTTTTCCTTTTCGCTTGCAGGATTTTAAAAACAGTCTGATCCGGTTTCCTTTTTACTCTCTCGGCAAGCGTCCGGTTATGACACGTTCTCCTGACGACACCCGTGCGCCTGATGAAGTCCGGAAAAAAAGACCAGTTCAGTAGTTAGGTGTTGAATGTGAATGTCACTGTCCACTTTTCGTCGAAATAGCCATATGGCTATCAGCGTCTCTCTTGCGCTATTTATGGTCCATAGCAATCAGGTTGGAATCGGCATAGCGGGCGTCCAACGCTTTATTTATGATAGGGTGCAGCAAGACGCCTGGATTTCGGTCATAATAGCAGGCATTATGACCCATATAGCAGCGTGGTTCATGCTAAAAATCTTAGCGAAATACAAAGACATGGATTTGTATGACATTCATCAAACTGTATTTGGAAAATGGCCTGCCCGTGTTCTTAATTTCATCTTTATCGTATATATCATGGGCTCTGCCTTAACGATCTTGAGAGGGTACATCGAGATCATTCAGTCATGGATGTTTCCAGAAGTGCCTTCCTGGATATTAAATGCCTCCTTGCTTTGCCTGGCCATTTATGGAGTGACGGGTGGCATTCGGGTGTTGGCTGGCATTAGCTTTTTTTCTGTCGGGCTGACGGTTTGGCAGTTACTGCTCTTGTTTTACCCCATGCAATATGCCGATTTTCATTTATTGCAGCCAGTCTTTCATCATGATCTTGTAGAGCTTATGGACGGTGCGAAGAAGATGTCTTTTTCCATCATCGGATTTGAGATTATTTTGTTCATCTATCCGTTTGTGAAGGAAAAGGAATTGCTACCGCGATATGTACATGGTGGGCTGTTTATGACCACCTTCTTGTATGTGGCAGTCATGCTGGTTACACTCTTGTACTTTCAAGGGGAACAGCTTCAGCATCTTATATGGGCAACGCTCATGATGATGAAAATTGTAGAGTTTCCGTTTTTGGAGCGTTTTGAGTTTGTGTCTATCTCACTGTGGATGCTCATCATGCTGGATAATTTGCTGATGAACTTGTGGGTAGCCATGCGGGGGGTTCATCATATTAGTGGGGTCAAGGAGAGGATGGCCCTTATCGGGATTGTTGGTGTCATGTTTTTTGCTAGCAATTTTTTGGAAACACGCCAGTCGATTAATCTCATCACGGATATTTTCGGTGGAGTAGGTTTCTATATCATTTTTATTTATCCCATCGTGCTTTATGTAGTGATTCGGCTGTTTCGGAAGGGGGCGGTCCGGACATGAAAAGGTTACGGTTGCTTGTTTACTACTTAGTAGTGGTCGTGTTATTGAACGGCTGTGGGGAGCAGCACGTATTAGAAAAATTGGGACTGGCGGTTGCAGTAGGGTACGATCTTAGTAAAGACGGAAAGCTGTTAGGTACCACGGTATTTTATCAAATTGACCCGGAGGCACGTGAGTTAGTCACTGTGATTTCTGGCACAGCGCATACAAGCAAAGGACTTACCGTTTCACAGAACAGGGAATCTTCCAAAAAAATTGTAGGAGGTCAAATACGCGTCGTGGTCTATCACGATGAGTTAGCACGTAAAGGGATCCTTTCTCTTGTGGAAAACTTAACACGTGATGCCTCCATAGGAAGTAATGTCTATTTAACGGTAGCCAAAGGACGAGCTTATGATATTTTGACACATCGTTACCCCGAAAACAGCAACATTGGAATTTACCTGTATCAAGCCATACGACAGAACGTCGATGGAGAGAATATGATCTCCTCGAAACTTCATGAGTTCATGAAAGATTATTATGCAATCGGGAAAGATCCCGTGATGCCTTATATCGAAAGAGTAAAGAATGAATTGCATATTAATCAAATTGGTCTGTTTCGAGATGATCGATTGGTGGCAGAGATTACATCAAGGGAGGGATTTTTCCTCAAGATATTACGGGAGCGTTACAATAAGGGAGAATTGGAAATAAACATTTCCCTCGATAAAAAGCGTTTTTTTACTGTCATTGAACATATTTCAAGCAAAAAGCAAATGAAAGTTCTGGATTTGGAGAAACCAAGATTTTCTGTGAAAGTCAAGATGACAGCGCAGATTCAGGAAATGGCTGAAAAAATCGATTTATCAAAGCCTGAGCAGTTGAATAAGGTACAAAAAGCAATCGAACTGGCGGTTAAAAAAGAGACGGAACATTTACTGGAAAAGTTAAGAAAACATGATGTAGACCCAGTAGGTTTTGGGGAAATCTACAATATAGCCAGTCAAAAGAGCGGGAAAAAGAAATTGAGTAGAGATGAATGTCGGGAAATCATGAAAAAGGCGAAATATGATGTAGATGTCGAGATCAAGATTTTACGTACAGGCGTCATTGGGTAAAAGGAACAAAAAATACATAGACAAGTGAGAATTCGGGGTGAGATAGTGAGGGAGAGGTGAGAAAAAATGGAAAACAGGCAGGCTGTTCAAACAGGCTTTCTCGAAGCCAATGGCGCAAGTATTTACTATGAAGTAGCAGGGGAAGGCGAACCGCTCTTATTGATCCACGGCTTCAATCTGGATACAAGGCTATGGGATGCCCAGCTGCAAGCATTTGCACAGACGTATAAGGTCGTTCGCTTTGATATCCGTGGGTTCGGTAAAACACTGGCGACTGACGTTCCTTTTACCTTGTACGACGACGTGAAAGCAGTTCTGCTAGGTCTAGGTATCGAAAAAGCGCATGTGGCTGGGCTTTCGTTTGGGGGAATGGTCGCGCAGGAGTTCGCCCTTGCTTATCCGCAGATGGTGAGCAGCTTGATTCTAGTCGCATCCGGCTTGTTTGGTCACCCAAGAAGTGAACAAAGGTTGCACGATGTGGAACGATTCAATCAAGTATGTCAGCCTGGCACGACAGAGGAAGCGTTGGAAATGACGGCACAAATGTGGTTTGACGGTCCTGGTCAGCCGGTAAATGAGCAAGCTCGCGAAGCACGAAACCGCTTTAAAGAAATCAACAGACACGCCTTTTCGCTGCCGGAGTTTGGCGTTGGATTGGAAACTTTATCACCCTCGCCAATCGAGCGTTTGGAAAATATCAAAGCCCCGACACTCGTTATTGCAGGAGCGCGGGATTATCCCGATTTTCTACAGATCGCCGATGTATTGACCGAACGGATTACAGGCGCCCAAAAAGTCATCTTGCCTGACTCAGCCCATATCCCACCGATGGATCAACCAGAGGTATTCAACAAACTCGTCCTGGAATTTCTCGAACAAAGCATTGTAAGATCATCCTAATACAGTTTGAAAAGGCATAGATCGGAGAGGATTACCGCTCATGCCTTTTTTTGTTTTCAACACTTTGCCACATCAGATAGCCCGATGGAGCCATATAGATTCTCGTACTATTTTGATAGGATTAAGGACGAAATAAGGAAGCAGGTGATAGGGTGACATACAACATCAGACATTATGCGGTTGTGTTTTTGCTCGCCTTCATACTTGTACTGACAACGAGTATGACAACTGCTTACGCCCATGCTGGCTTGATGAGCAGCTCACCGCAAGATGGTGAGGTACTGAAGGCGAATCCAGGACAAATATCTGCGCGGTTTACCGAAACATTGGAGCCCGATCTAGTTAACGTGCGTCTATTTGACTGGGATGGCAAGGAAATAAAAGTAGAGCGGCCGACATTGCAGCCGGGTGATGCCTCGCAGCTTAATGCGAAACTGCCAACCGATTTGGCTGAAGGGACGTATTCGGTTATCGTATCTGTCGTTTCCGAGGACGGACATCCGATCGAAGAGAAGCTCACGTTTTCCATCGGACAAAAAAGTGCAGTCGTGGTTCCACCAAATGAGCAAAAAGCGGATTCAAGCTACTTGATCATGTACCGCTATTTGGCGCAAGGAATTATTCTCGTAGGTGGCGGCTTGTATCTGGTAGCGTGGGCAGCACAGCGTCATGGCTTGCCTTCACTTGCCCAGCTCATCGGGATTGGCAGACAAATTGGATGGAGTTTGGCGATCATCGGACTTATATTTTTGTGGTTCTTGTATGACGAATCGTTAACCGCTGTATCACTTACGCAAGCACTGTGGCAGATGGACGGGAACTTGCTCAGTCAGTCTCCGTTTGCGATTATGCTGCTGGTGTCCTTTGTATTACTGTTATTAATCGCGATCCCCAATATGGTGTCTGGCTGGTATGTGGGAATCTGGATTCTTTTGATCAGCGCACAAGCTTTTGGTGGTCATGCATGGGGCATTGCCCCTGTCTGGCTGTCCATTTTGCTGAGACTGTTGCATGTATTGACCGTCGCCGTGTGGATAGGGGCACTTGTCTACTTGCTACTTACAGTCAAAGTGGCTGAAAGAGGACAGGAGTCGTTCAAGAGGTTCTTTTTGCAGACAGTTGCTGTGGCGGCAGTGCTTGCTGTCGTGACGGGTGTTGTTATGCTCAGCGTGCAGACGGATGTCATGAATATTTTTCAGAGTACAACGGCATGGAGCTATCTGTTATACGGAAAAATAGCAAGTGTCTGCCTCATGCTTCTTCTAGCCTTTAGGCAAACAAGACGCTGGCGGACGAAAAATTCCTTGCAGTCAGCTTACTTGCGTTGGGAGATTGTATTCGGGATTATCGCTGTTCTGGCCGGACTTTGGATGAGCCAAATCAACTACCCGACTGCGACGACAAATAATCAGGCCGTGATTCAAACAGATTCAAACTAGGGAGGATTTCATACGATGAAAATGAAAAAATGGATGAGCAGTGTACTGGTAGCAGGTGCAGTTTTGACGTTGGCGACAGCAGCACAAGCACATGTGAACGTATATCCGAAAGAGGCTACTACAGGCTCCTATGAAAAATACACAGTACGTGTCCCAGTAGAAAAAGACGTCAACACGACAAAAGTGAAGCTGGAATTCCCGGCAAATGTGAAGGTAAATTCCGTACAACCGATTCCGGGCTGGACCTACGAGTTCGAAAAAGATAAAGACGGTGTGAACACAGCGCTTGTGTGGACAGCAACAGAAGGTGGAATCAAGGCGCATGAGTTCCAAGAGTTCACGTTTGTCGGGGCAAACCCGAAAGAAGAGGGCCAATTGGCTTGGAAGGCTTATCAGACCTATGCAAATGGCGAGGTTGTGGAATGGACAGGGGACAAGGATTCCAAAACGCCAGCGTCTGTCACTACCATTAAGACTGGTGTAGGCGAAGCAGGGCATGAGCATGGACAAGAACAAAAGCCGGCAACCGCTCCTGCCGGGGAAGCGGCGAGTGCAGGCGGCAACAATACCTTGCCATTGGTACTTTCTGGTTTGGCGTTGCTGATCTCCATCGTTGGTCTGTTTAGAAAAAAAGCGTAAGTGCTTCATAATTTAGCTGTGCAGTGTGTCCAATCATGCTGCACAGCTTTTTCCATTGTATGGCAATTAAAATCATTCTATAATAGCTGTAATTACTTTCGGAGGTGCATATCACATGTTAAAAACACTATTCAGAGCAAGCAAGTACACAGGAAGGAAAAATAGGAACGGCAGCATGACGCGTACGCATTTTGCACAGTAGAGGATTGTAGAGTAACAATCAGTATGTGAAAACGGAACGCGTCATCTGCCTAAAAAAGGGTGGATACTGCTTCCATGTTCATGAATGCGACAAAAGTATATACGATTAAAAGTTTTTTGATTTCCCTGGCCAATACGACCATGTTCACGACCTATGCGCTTTATTACATTGTGACACTGGGTTTTAACCCGTTTGAATTGCTTTTGATCGGGACGGTATTGGAGTTATCCGTGTTGGTGTTTGAAGGGATAACAGGTGTAGTGGCGGATACGTACAGTCGCCGTCGCTCCGTCATTATCGGGATGTTTTTGCTGGGAATCGGATTTGCGATGCAGGGGATCGTTCCTGCGATTGATGCTTGGGTACCGTTGGTTTCTGTCTTCGGCTTGGTGCTGTTTTCGCAAGTCGTCAGTGGTCTCGGGTATACGTTTATCAGTGGAGCGGATACTGCATGGATTGTGGATGAGGTCGGAGAAGAGAAGATCGGTACGACTTTCATGAAGGCCAAGCGCTACTCTTTGTTTGGGAATCTGCTCGGGATTGCACTTAGTGTGGCATTGGCAACACTCGCTCCCAATTTGCCTTACCTCATTGGCGGCCTCATGTATTTGGGGCTTGGTGTCTTTCTGATTCTGTTTATGAAGGAAACCGGTTTTATTCCTCGTGAGCGTGAGCAAGGTGCTTCCCACGTGAAGGAAATGATTCAGACGTGGACTTCGGGTGCCAAAGTGATTCGCAGTCAGCCGATTCTCATGCTGATCTTGTTCGTGACACTATTTACGGGTGCAGCTTCTGAAGGGTATGACCGTTTGTGGGAAGCGCATTTGATCGGAGAAATTGGCTTTCCAGAGCTCGCTGCTATTTCGTTGCCAATGTGGTTCGGGATCATTGCCGCACTCGCTAGCTTACTCGGCCTCATTGTCGTAGGTGTTGTGGAAAAAAGGCTGGATGTGAATAATGAGCGGGTTGTCCTTGTGGGGATGTTCACGTTGACGGGACTCAAAATTGCAGCGATGATTGCTTTTGCCTTTTCCCCTAGCTTTAGCTCGGCGTTAGTAGCATTGCTGTTGATCGGTGTGATTCAGTCATTAAGCAGTCCGCTGTATGATACGTGGCTGAATCTGAACATTGAGAGCAGTGTGCGAGCGACGGTTTTGTCGATGATGGGCCAGTCCAATGCCTTGGGACAAACGGCAGGTGGTCCGGCTGTCGGATGGATCGGGACCCGTTTTTCGATTCGCGCTTCGCTGGTTGCGGCGGCCATCTTGTTGGCACCGATTTTGATTGTGTTCGGACGTGCGCTTAGAAAGCGCTGAGTTGTAACAAGCATACGGCATGTGTCCATTTTTAGGGCGCATGCCTTTTTGGTTGAGGCAATCGTTGGGTGGCGAAGCGCAATCAGGATGCACGTCGAGCACCTTCTCTACCGTGAGTGGTGTATCTTCACACTCTACGATTTCATCAATCTTCTGAAGCCTGGACTTTTTTTGTATAATCAAGAAAAAATAAACCTTCAAAATAGAGATAGGTGTGGAGCATCGTATGGAAGATAAATTAACATTGATTAAGGTTTTTGCTGGCACAAGTTCACAGGGAGCAGTTTTAGAAGAGCTTCCTGCAGAATACCTAAGCGATCAAAAATTCAAATTATGTGCATCTCCAGGGCTAGCTCTAGGCCTTGCGAAAGGAGATACAATAAAACTCCATCCCAACGGAGATTTTGAATTAATAAAGCATGGTGGAAATTTCTGTATTCAAATTTACAAAGAGCAGCCTATCAAAGAAAAGATAGAAGCAGTTGAATCTATAGTCAAAAAAGAACTTTCAGGCTCTCTAGATGGATTTCATAATGGTTCACTCGCGTTTACTGCTCCAATCAGTAATGGATTTGATGCAACCAATCATACGTTCAATAAAATTAGAGACGTACTAGAAGCAGAGTACTATTACTCTAATATTTACAAGAATCCATATGATTTTGACGATGAAGAGTTAGTTAGTTGGGCGGAAGATCTGGACTAATCGTTTGAAAACGTCAGTTCTTCGGCACTCCGCACTATCTCTGGGATGGGGACTCGTATGTGTTTATGGGTCTCTTTTTCTTTTGTAAAGGAGAACTTGCGAACGCGTGTTCTCTTTTGGTATGATGATCTCAACAACATGAAGACACATTTTGTGGTGGTGACAGCCTGATGATTCAGGAGTTGAGAAGGTACGCAGCCCAGCAGCAAGCAGTGGAGATCATCTATTTGAAGAAGGATGGAGTGGCTAGCAGGCGTACGGTCCGTGTGGTGAATATCGATGAGAACAAAGGGAGCTTGAAAGCATACTGTTATATGAGGAAGGCGTATCGTGTGTTTGTGTTGGATAACATTTTGGCGATCGCACCTGTGTCTGGACATTTTGCCGGATGAAAAGGAATCACCCTCCACGCCCCCAGCCTGTTCCAGCGATACTATGTTATACTAAATAGGTAAACAACTTCAAAAAAGAGGAAGGGCGGGGACAAACAATGGAGTTCTTCATTGTCATCGTCATCATGTTTTTGATCGTAGTATTTGTCTTGGCGTCCAAAGCTGCAAAAGGCGGAAGTGGGCGCTCTCATTCCTCTTCAGACAGCGGGGGCGGAGCCTTCTATGTCGACAGCAGTCACAATCATCATCATCGAAATCACGACTCAGGCGATCGTTGGGATAGCTATGACAGCGGAAGCGATAGCGGTAGTGGTGGAGACAGTGGTGGTGGCGGAGATAGCGGAGGCGGCGGCGGGGGAGATTGACGCTGTTGCATTTTGTTTCATTATGGTACAATAATTGGGAAATATGATTCCAAACCTGAATGGTAGGTTTGCTAAAGGAGAGATGTTTTATGGTAGTCATCAAATTTGTTCAGAGTGTCGTAGTCGGGGTCACAGGAATCCTCCTTTCAAGCGAACAGTAATACCGTTCACCAAATGAGGATTCGACTGTGACTGGTTCAGGCTGATAGCCGTATATTTAACCAATTGCAGGGGGAATCCGCAGTGAATCAACTAACCAATCAACAAGTATTGCAATCAATGGGCTGGAATGAGTATTTTGCTAATCATTTTGCCCCTTATGCCGAGCAAGGCTACAGTGTGGGACGTATCACACTCGAACATAAACGTATTTATCGTCTGTGGAGTGAGCATGGCGAACTCTTGGGCGAAGTAACGGGTAAGCTTCGTTATGAAGCCATCGGACGAGAAGATTTTCCGGCTGTCGGGGACTGGGTAGTGATCAGTGCTCGTCCAGAGGAAAAGAAAGCCTCAATCCACGGACTTCTTCCACGTAAGAGCAAGTTTTCCCGCAAAGTAGCTGGGGATACTGTGGAAGAGCAGATTGTGGCGGCTAACGTCGATACCGTTTTCCTCGTGAATTCCTTAAATAATGATTTAAATCTGCGCAGGATAGAGCGCTATCTCATTCTTGCGTGGGAAAGTGGAGCCAATCCAGTGATTGTGCTTTCCAAAGCAGATTTGTGTGACGATCTGGATGCATGTATGGCAGAGATAGAATCAGTCGCAATCGGAGTGCCTGTTCACATAGTCAGTGCTGAGCAGGGAGAAGGACTGGATCAGCTCGCACCTTATCTGGGCGAGGGCCAGACGATTGCCTTGATGGGTTCCTCTGGTGTTGGCAAATCCACGTTGATCAATAAATTGAGCGGAGCGGAGATGCAAAAAGTCAGTGGCGTGCGTGAAGGTGATGACCGTGGCCGCCATACGACGACACATCGCGAACTGTTCCGATTGCCGAGTGGTGCTCTGATGATCGATACACCGGGCATGAGGGAGCTGCAGCTCTGGGAGGCAGATGAAGGCTTCCGCGGTGCCTTTGACGATATCGAGTCCATTGCGGAAACATGCCGTTTCAATGATTGTAAGCATATGCGCGAGCCTGGCTGTGCAGTTCAAGTTGCCATCCAAGCTGGATCATTGGAAAAAGCACGCTTTGACAGTTACCTGAAGCTTCAACGCGAATTGGCACATCTGGCACGTAAAGAAGATGCAAAGCTTGCAGCCGCCGAAAAGGATAAATGGAAGAAGCTCAATGTTCAAATGCGGCAGAAAAAACCGAAGAGATAAGTACGTGAGCCCTTGAGAAATCAGGGCTCTTTCCTTTATTTGGGCAAGTAAGCGCTTCCTTTTACTTTCAAAAATTAACGCTTGCTCATAACGCGAGAGTTATGATAGATTTGGTCAATACTCGTTATTACACTTCGAAATAAATAGATAGGTAGCTCGTATAATTTTGGGGATAAGGCCCAACCGTTTCTACCAGGTGACCGTAAATTACCTGACTACGAGTGAAAGTGCGTCTAGGGTTCCGTCTCTTTCTTTCCTATTCCAATAATAGGGTTGAAAGATAGCTGGTCCGAGCGACGCAGGCACGAATGATGTGTCACACCTAAGGGATAAAAGCCCAGAGGGACAGTTTCACTTGGCGTTGGTTTGTTATGTAGCCCGCTTGTGACACTGTCCGCTCTGGGCTTTCTATATTTCAGCAGGCCACAGGCATAAAAAAGTGGCCGGAACCATATCCGAGGAGGAAGAATTGATGAAAGAATTACAAGAGCGCATCGTACAGGACGGCAAGGTACTGTCGGCATCCGTTTTGAAGGTGGATGCGTTTTTGAACCACCAGGTAGATCCACAATTGACGATGAAGATCGGACAGCGTTTTGCCGAGCTGTTCGCTGGTGAAAAAATCACAAAAGTCGTGACGATTGAGGCAAGTGGAATTCATTTTGCTTTGGCGACTTCCTTTGCATTGGGTGTTCCCTTTATCTACGCGAAAAAGAAAAAAGCTGTCACGTTGACAGAGGAAGTATACTCTGCTCCTGTTCATTCCTTTACCCGTCAGGAAACGTATCAAATCAGTGTTTCCCGTCAGTATTTGTCCAAAGAAGACCGCGTATTGATTGTCGATGACTTCTTGGCTACGGGAGCTGCTCTGGTGGGACTTACGAATATTGTCAAAGATGCCGGTGCTCATCTTGTCGGGGTTGGCGCTGTTATTGAAAAAAGCTTCCAGGAAGGCCGCGGTCTCTTGGAGCAAGCTGGCGTACGAATCGAATCATTGGCACGTATTGAATCGATGTCACCAGAAGGCATTCACTTTATTGAAGAAGAACCTGCACACGTATAATCAAAATATTAATAGGAGGTAAGGGTTCACTCATGCTAGCCAAACATAAGATTGTTACTTTGGGCTTACAGCACATTCTTGCCATGTATGCAGGAGCCGTCGTCGTACCGTTGATTATCGGTGGTGCTTTGAATCTGACTCCTACGCAAATCGCTTATTTAATTGCTGCCGACCTTTTCACATGCGGAATCGCGACGCTCTTGCAAGTCCTTGGCACTCGTTATACAGGGATTCGCCTTCCTGTTGTGCTAGGCTGTACGTTTACAGCAGTAGGACCGATTATCGCGATTGCTTCTACGAGCAATTTAGCCACCGCTTACGGTGCCATCATCATATCGGGTATATTCGTTGTCTTGGCAGCTCCACTGTTCGGCAAGCTGCTGCGCTTTTTCCCAACCGTGGTACAAGGTTCAGTCGTTACGATCATTGGACTGTCGCTCATTCCCGTTGCGATGAACAACGCGGCTGGCGGACAAGGCATGCCGGACTTTGGACAACCGCACAATTTGCTTTTGGCTTTAGGAACATTGGTTATCATTTTGCTTATTAATCGTTTCTTTACCGGATTTATTCGTGCGATTTCCGTATTGCTCGGCTTGATTGTCGGTACGGCTGTAGCTTACATGATGGGGATGGTCAGCTTCGCGAGTGTAGCGGAAGCCTCTTGGTTTAGCGTGGTTGAACCGTTTTACTTCGGTACTCCACAGTTCAGTATTGTGGCCATTGTTACCATGATTCTCGTCAACATCATCAGCATGGCTGAGTCCACAGGCGTTTACTTTGCTCTCGGTAAAGTGACCGATACAAAAGTAACGGATCAAGATGTAGTCAAAGGATTGCGCGGGGAAGGAGTTGCAATTGTACTGGGCGGCATTTTCAACGCATTCCCTTACACGGCTTTTTCGCAAAACGTCGGTCTGGTTTCCTTGACTGGCATTAAATCGCGTGACGTGATGATTGGTGCCGGTGGAATCCTGGTAGTTCTCGGATTACTGCCGAAGCTGGCTGCGCTGACAACGGTTATTCCTAATGCAGTATTGGGTGGAGCGATGATCGCCATGTTCGGGATGGTAGTTGCATCTGGTATCAATATTCTTTCACAGGTTGATCTGAACAAAAACGAAAATCTGTTGATCGCTGCTTGCAGTATCGCTGTTGGACTAGGTTCTGCTGCGGTTCCGGCGATGTTTGATCAACTGCCTACTTTGGCAAAAATGATGCTGCAAAATGGTATCGTGACAGGTTCTTTGACGGCCGTCATCTTGAACATCTTGCTCGTTCATACGAATAAAAAAGTATCTCAGACTGCTCCGGCAAATGTAACTGTTTCGGAAGCGTCTTAACCTTATCAAACAATGAACCGCCACTTCCTGATTAGACAGGGAGTGGCGGTTTTTCCTTTTATCGTGGCTGCGGTGGAGAGAAGAATATTTCCAGTCTAGGCTCCAGGCTCCGTCCCTCGGGGAAGTATGGACTGCCCGCTCCGAAGGGATTCGCGGGGAAACGCAAAAGTGGTAGCCGCTTCGTAGCGCGAGCACGGTTGCGTTTCTGTTGCCCGCGAATCCCTTCTCCGCTCGGTAGGACTCCACAAGTCGCTACGTCTGGAAATATTCTTCTCTGGCGTAGCTAAATGCATTTTTCAATCTTTTTAAGGCGTTAAAAAATCGAATTGCGCTGAAAGCTCGTAGCGGAAACAGGAGAAAAAAGCGAAGATCTTAGGGACACCGACCGAGACGCAATCCAAAAAGCGAAACACGCCTTTAAGCGTCCACCTCTGAAAAACATCCTGATTTTCCCGAGGCAGGCGCCGATTTTATTTTGACTATGCATCCGGTCTCAGACCCAGTCGAAAATAATGCTCGCAAGATTTTGGTAGATACGTCTGGAAATATTTTTCTCTGGCGTAGTTCCTCGTTTATTTTCAATCTTTTTAAGCTCTTAAAAAAACAACCAGCTAGTAGAGGAAACAGGAGAAATAAGCGAAGATCTTTGGGACTCCGACCGAGACTCCATGCAAAAAGCGAAACACGCTTTTAAGCGTCCACCTCTGAAACACATCCTGAATGGACTACTTTGGACGCGGTTTCGCTTTTTGCATGGAGTCGGGCAGTCAATCCCACAGGGGGAGGCCCAAGAAGCTGGAGCGTTTTCTCCTGTTTCCTCCCACCACTACAGTTCGAACAAAAGGTTTTTCACTTCCGTAAAAAAGGCTTCCCCGCAATGACAAGCGTCCAACAGTGCTGGCCAAGTTTTACATACGATGACCATGTAAAACAAACTACCTCCAGAAAGGAAGGGGTGCCATGGCAACCTTTCAGGAAGCGCTCCTTGCCAAGAAGCATTTGGTCAACAGGTGGAAGCGAATGCCGGGCGTAATTGGCATCGGGATTGGCTACGCAAACGGAAAAAACAAAAAAGGTGGCGCCTGCATTGTGATGTATACCGTCAATGCGAGTGCCGCCGTGAAGAAGAGCTGCCCGAGTTGCGTCCTTGTCAAAAGACAGGTGGCGACAGCCCATGTATCTGTTCCTGTTCGAACGGTCACCTCTGGACGGTGCCATTGTCATCCTGCTGTACGTCCCTCTGCAACGAATTATCGCAGCAGAATCAGACCTGTGATCGCTGGATATAGCATCGGCTACCCAGGGGCGTCCGGAACGGCTGGGTTAATCGTTGCGCGAGGAGGCCAACGGTTCGTGTTAAGCAACAATCACGTCCTGAATCGTAACAATACGGGCGGCTATACCGAGACCATCCAGCCTGGAGGAGCAGACGGCGGCCGTTCAGGAAGAGACCGAATTGGACGCTTGTATCGCTATGTTCGGCTTCGAAAAAATGCAGGTAATCGAATGGATGCAGCGATTAGTATCCCTACTTCCAATCGACTCCTTGCCCCTCGTTATGCAACAGTCGGCAGAGTACCAGGTGTGATTCGTTCGTATGGCATCGGGCGCAGATTGAAAAAGGTGGGCCGTTCATCAGGGCTGGCATGGGGAACGGTTGAATCAATCCACACCGATATTGATGTCAGTTACGGGAACTACGGAGGTCTGGGGACCGTCCGTTTTCAGAATCAGACGGTCATCAGAAGTACGGTTCCCATCTCCTTGCCTGGAGATTCTGGCTCTGTTTGGCTGACTGCGGGCAACTACGCTGCAGCTGTGAATTTCGCTGGTTCAGCCAATGGCAGGCTCTCGATTTCGTATCCTGTTGTCTGGGCCTTACAAGCGTTTGGCGTCGGGGTAGCAAGAGCAGCCGGGACAACTGGTAGGCCAGTTGCCAAAGCCAAAAGAGTCAGGAGAAACAACGCTCGTACTAGACCGCTGTCTGCCACTGAGTTAAACCGTGTCCAAACAAAAAAAGCTGCCTCCAAAAGGCAGCCGGGCAAGAAAAAGACGAATAGATAATAACATTAGGAAACTTCTTCGGCTAACTGATCCAGTACGTGGAGAATGCGTTGTGAGATATCTTCTAGCGTATCAAACGTAGCTTCTGCTTCCTCTAGTTTTCCTTGCTTGACGAAGTGGTAAATCCGTCGAACAGTTTCGTGGAACTGTCGATGAGGCGCATTTAATTGCTTGAAAGAAGGCAAGGTGCTCAATGTTGGATTGTTCAGGGCTTCGACATACCAAATCCCCAAGCGGCATTGATGATGGTCGACGAGTTCTTTTTCATCAATGTGGTGATACCCAAGCATGAAGTTGTACAGCCACCATCTCCATAAGAGATGGTCAGTTTTGACGATTCGCAAGTAATGCTTGGTCTTTAAGTGGCTCGTTTGCGTGATGCTCAGCTTGTGCAGGCTGTTAATGCCGGCGCCAACATCATAGACGTTTTTACCTACATTCGAGACGTGCGAGGAAACCTGCTCCATATTCGTCAGGACTTGCGATATGCGCATCGAAATATCATCTGTGGCAGCAGACTGCTCTTGTGCCAATGCTGCGATGTGTCCGGTCGAATGTCCGACAGTCTCAATATTTTGCACAATATCTCCTAATATCCCAATTGCATCACGTGTCTGAATCACTTTATCGCTAAAATGGTCACTCATGAGAGTGGCCGTTTCTTTTACCTGGATAGCTTCATTCTGGACATTGTTGATTGTGGCTGTAATACTTTGAACAGATTGCTTGGTCTGTTCAGCGAGCTTTCGTACTTCATCTGCCACGATAGCAAAGCCGCGCCCGTGTTCGTTGGCTCGCGCTGCCTCAATCGACGCATTCAATGCAAGAAGATTGGTTTGATCGGCAATATTGCGTATGACTTGGACGACCTGGGAAACTTCTGCAATGGATGTCATTAGCTGCGAAATTTTCGTTTGCATCTCTTGGAATTCATCTGCCATGGAAAGAAAGCTGGTCAATGACTCTTGGATAATATCTTTGCCCATCGTCGCTTGCTCGATTGTAGTGGAAGCACTCTCTGCGACAGAGACGGCTGATTGAGCCACTTTTTGCACAGATTCACTTAGTTGCTCGGCAGCAGATCCCACATTGCCAGCTTCCTCAGTCGTATCCTCAAGCGTGTCCAGCACATGCTTGAATTTATCGATCTGAATCACTAGCTCCAGAACTTCGCCCAGGCGATCAATCACTTTGTAATCATTATCCTCCTGATACGATTGGAGGACGATCTGCGAATCAAGCGTGATGATCTTCATGAGTGCCAACAGGACGGAAGATAGTTCTTGAGGACGTTTCGAATAGGTGTTAATGATTGCGGGAATCAAATATTCATAGACCCGCAAGTAAGAGCCGGTATACCATTCTGGCGCAAGTCCAATTTTGCTGTGGACCTCTCCGATTTTCTTACGCCCGGCTACATAGGCGTCGTCAAGCTTGCCATGTGGAAGCGATTGCAAATAGTGACGAAAGGATACGGCCAATCGATCAACCGTCGTATGCGTTTCGATGATCTGCATAAGATGGGAGTATTGGCAAAGCATGTGGTAATGACGCTCTGTAATGGCCTCTAGGTGTTCTGTTAGGAGTGGTTCAATTTGTTTCAACCGATCAAGGTCTGTCTGACTCATTTGCAAAAAATGAACTTTCCCCTGTAGCTGATCGGGCATTTGGATATCGCTTTTTTGAATTGAGGCGGAAACGGTTTGAGCGCCACGCTTACCAAACATAAAATCCCTCCATATTTTTACGAAAAACGGGCCTATTCATAAAAGGAATAGGCCATAAGTGCTTTTTAGATTATAGCACTGACGTATGGAGCTGAATCTTTGGAACTATTGTGATTTTGTGAAAAGTATATTAAGAAATGGGCAAAGTCATCAATTATTCAAAAAAAGTCATGTGATGCTTTTCGTCCCGGTAATAAGCAAGACGGTCCTGGAGAGTGCCTGTATGTAATTCGAACTTATGCCCATCAGGGTCGGTGAAATAAATGGAGCGTTTATCCCGCTCCGAACGATCCCGTCCATGCAAAATAGTAACGCCATGCTTTTCTAAATGAGCATACCACTCATCAAATGACTCTTCTGTGATAGTGAAGGCCATGTGTGTATAGGAGTGAGCAATTTCATTGCGTGGGATGCCTGGTTCCTCATTCAGCGCCAACCAGTAGCCATTTAGGTCAAAGTAAGCCAGCTTTCGACCTCGTACAAGTGGTTTAGCATGCAGTACATCCCGGTAAAAACAAAAAGATTTCTCCAGATCTGAGACAGAGAAAAGCAAATGATTCAATCCTTGGAGTTGCGGCAATACGTCCCCCACCTTTTTAGCAGTAATCTTGCAACTATTGCTATTGTATGGGGAAAACAGGCAAACCACCAGTCTACTTCGGGTCTGCCTGCAATTTGTTTAGGATTGACTTTGTTGAGCTTGCGCTTGGGTTTGCAGCGTGGATTGGACTTGGGATACCATCGTTTGCGCTTGGGCAATTTCCTGAGACGCTTGCTTCAAGGCTTCTTCGGCGAGCTGTGGATTGGCTGCAGATTGCTCGATGGCTTGCGTAATCATATTTTTTGCCAGCGTGGTGGCTACCTCTGCTTTTTTAAGCGAGTCGGTGTTAATTTGGCTAGGCATGATGTACCTCCTGCGGATTTCGATGATGGGAACACCGTATTAATTTGCCCCGCACGCAACGGTTTATGTATATGGATACGCGTCCAACCGTTTTCCTCCCGTGATGCATAGTCTGACAGGGGGAGGGACGTCAGATGAAAAAGCAATGGGTGCAAGTCATTCGATTGGCAGAGCAGGCTTTCTTTACGATTATCTTTTCCGCGCATAAGCGGGTGGGGGATCGCGGAATCATTTTGCCAAAGCGGTTCAATTCCAAGTTGAAAATTCGCCGTTTCATGCAAAAATTCATGACCCCTTGTCTGGCAAATCGAGTGATCGGCAATCTTGATTTGCGACGAATAAATGGACGGCTCGCGATCCCTGTAGGGGATACGATAGGGGCACCACCGATTGTAAAATCAAAGGTCCTGTCTTCGGGTAGCAGATGTGCGACGCTTGTGGTATGGTTTGCCTTCGATCCAAGTGATCGATTTTTCCGTGTGTACCAGTTGAAAAAGCTTCCGAATGGGCGCTGGATCGTTGTCGGGCGTCATCCGCTGGACTATCCGTTTAACCTTCCGCAGGATTTTCGAAAACGACAAATTCCATGTGGGAAAATCTGTACACCATGGAGAGGGAAGGTAAAAACTAGGAAAAAATGACTATATTCCAAAAAAATCCGGTATTGCTATTGGTTCAATTTGCCTGTATAGTATGTAAGTGTTGCAATACTTATCGGAAATTGTCGAATGAGAGAAGGTCCGATATTGCAGGCAATCGGGAAGTAGCTCAGCTTGGTAGAGTACTTGGCTTGGGACCAAGGGGTCGCAGGTTCGAATCCTGTCTTCCCGACCATGTTTTATTTTGAATAGGCCGGTATGGCGGAATTGGCAGACGCGCGCGACTCAAAATCGTGAGGGAAACCGTGGGGGTTCAAGTCCCTCTACCGGCACCAGCAATCTATACATATGGTTTTCGTTATAAGGTGGGGAACAGTGAGTAGGCCTGTTTCTCACTTTTTTTTGTACTTAAAGTCATTGTCAATTATTCCAACAATAGAGTTGCCAAAGGGGAGACGACAGTGATTAAGGTAATGATAGTGGAAGATGAAAAGCCTATCCTCGGTCTCATGAAGCATGTAATAGGGCAAAACGATCACTATACCATCGTCGGAGCTTTCATACATCCACTGGAGGCGTTAGCTAGTCTATCCGATCTGTGTCCTGATGTTGCATTTTTAGATGTCGAGATGCCGAAAATGAATGGACTTGAGCTTGGATCCAAAATAAATGAGTTGTCTGAGCACACAAAGATTATTTTTACGACTGCCTATAAGCAGTACGCTTTGGATGCGTTTAAGGTGTATGCGTTTGACTATATTTTAAAACCGGTTACGCCTGCGGCCATTGAACGAGTGACGAATCGGTTAATGAAACAGCTGCAAATGACGGCACCGATGAAACAAGTCGAAAAGAACGTGTCCATCCAATGCTTCGGTGGTTTGGATGTTCGTAATGGAAGTGGTGAAGTGGTTCGTTGGCCGACGAAAAAGAGTGAGGAGTTGTTCGCCTACTTTCTCTGCCATCCCAAGCAGGATATCAGTAAGTGGCATCTGACTGATCTGTTATGGCCGGAGATGGACGAAAGCAGAGCCACGCATAACCTACACAATACCATGTACCGACTGAAGAAAATCATGAAGGAGCAGGAACTCTGCATCGATATACAAAAAACGGGTGAAGGCTATCTATTTCACCCGATGGATCAGACGTACGATTTATTGGCATTCCAGCAATTCGATCTCTCTTCGTTAAAGGATAGGCAATGCGCAGGGGGAGCCGAAAACTTGTGTGCAATGTACAAGGGGGCCCTTTTTGATCGCAAGGATTTCTTGTGGAAAGCCCCTCTGGAAGAACGGTACCGGAAAAAGTATACGGAGCTGGTGTGCAAACTGGTATCGTTCGACATGGCCTCAGAGGAGTTACCAAGGGCCGTGCGCAGGCTAGAAGAGTACTTGGCGGTGTACCCTTTGCACGAGGAAATGAATGTCGCTTTGATGGACATTTACGCAAGGGGCGAACAAAAACAGAAAATCGTCCAGCACTATGCCAAATTCGCTGATGCCTATCGGCAAGAGTGGGACATGGAGCCGCCGCGGGAAATAAGCGAGTGGGTATCACGCATGGCTGGACAGTGACGCAGGAAGATATCATGTGGACCACAGATTATGTGAGAAGTTTGGGAGAAGGTATTGCTATCATTCCTAGAAAAAGGAAGAAGGCGAGTTTCATGCAATTCACCATTATATCTGTGGGAAAAATCAAAAATGATATCTTGCCGCGAGTGGAAGCATACAGCAAACGCTTGGCCGTCTATTGCAGAATGAACATTGTTGAAATTCCAGAAGAAGCTCGAATGGAAACGATGAGCAGGGCTGAGATCGAACAAGTGAGGCAGACGGAAGGACAAAAAATTCTCGCGCAAGTCAAACAAGAGCAGCATGTCATCGCCCTCACTGGAGAAGGAGAACTATGGACCCCAAAGCGACTATCTGTGCAAATTGAAGATTTGTCGATGGAGGGCCGAAAAGAGATTCTCTTTGTCATTGGCGGCTCACTTGGCTTATCAGAGGAAGTCTTAGTCAGGGCTAATGATCGGCTGGCACTTCCGAAGAAGGCATATCCGCATCAGTTGACGCGTTTAGTCGTGTTGGAACGTTTGTACAGAGCGCTGCGAATCAGCTTGGGAGAGCCAATGCGGTAGTCTAGTTCAACAAGAAGATGATCATTGGAAAAAGGGGTCTCGAAACTATGAGGCTCCTTTTTCTTTGTACGTAATAACATTGTGAGATTTTTGTGAGGGGGAAATGGTACTCTTAGAACAAGGAGATCGTACTTATTCGAGCTCTGTCGGGGAAGGGGATACATTTTTGGAGCGAAGGAATTTCCTGATGCCTGCCGGGATTGGATTGGTTTTTTTACTTTCCATAGCGGTATTTATCGGGATCTATATACAAACCTTTCCTAGTCGGGACATGCCCATGGCGAAGCGAGGAGTGCTCGATTTGTCGAGCTGGGATTTTCAAAGCCAAGGCTTGGTCAATTTAGATGGGGAATGGGAGATATATCCAGGTGAATTGCTTTCACCTGAAAATTTTCGACGAGGGCAACATGCAAATGTCTCGTATCTGGTCGTGCCTGGAACGTGGAAGGGAGACAGCGTCATCGATAGTATCGACCGGAAAGGTGCTGCAACCTATCGATTACATGTAAAGCTCCCAGAAGAAGGGCAAATCTACGGATTGAAAACAAAGAGCATTCGGATGTCCCACCGATTATTCCTAAACGGAAACGAAGAAGGTGCGAGTGGACATCCTGCCGTAGTGAGTGAAGCCCATCAACCAGGGAATACGCCATATACTGTGTTTTTTTTCGCAGATGACAAGGATTTGGAGATTGTCATTCAAGTGGCGAATTTCATGTTTTTCACCGGGGGGATTGCGAGCTCGATTCAACTGGGCTTGGATGAGGATATTGCCATTTTAAACAGCACCTTGCTCGGAACAGATATTGCCTTTGTCGTAACACTGGGGATCATGGCTGCGTACCATCTTAGCTTTTATTTTCTCCGCATGAGGGAGAGAACTTATTTGTTCAGCGGCAGCTATATGATTGTTCTTGGTATTTATCACATGGTTTTTGGAGAGAAGATGCTGCTGCAGCTTTTTCCTTCGATCCCTTTCACAGTTGCGTACAAGGCACAAGATGCCTCCCTATTTGCGAGCTCAATCTTGCTCGCCCTATTTTTCTGTTCCATTGATACGAGGATTCTATCCCGCAACTGGCTGGTGAAGCTGACAGCGCCCATTTTTCTCTACATCCTTGTCATTCTCGTCTTGCCCTACTCCTTCTATACGAATCTGAAAGGGCCTCTCTTGATTTATGTGCAAATCATGCATTTCTTCATAATGGGTAGGCTGATTTATTTATCTGGCAAGAGTCAGAGGGATTCGTCCGACCGAAAAGAACTGCTGCTTTTCATTGGGGCGAGTATTTCCATGTCGGTCAGTCTCATTGATGGTCTTCTATACGCAGAAAACATAGTGCCCACTGATCTTGCGGGAAAAATCGGCATCCTCTATTTCATTACCTTCATTAACATTCTTTTGGCAGTTCGATTCACGAATGCGTATGAAAAGACAGAAATTCTCTCCCATCAATTGAAGATTTCCAATCAGATCAAAGATGAATTTTTGACGCATACTTCGCATGAGATGAAGACACCGCTGCACGGGATTATCAATATCACGTCCCATTTACTAGAAGATGAGAGTAATATGCTGTCTTCCAAACAAAGACAAAATCTTTGGCTCGTCAAGGATACATCGATCAAGCTGTCCATGCTGGTTGGTGATTTACTCGATGTTACTCGCCTGAAGCATGGGGAGCTGCGCCTTCATTTCTCGATTGTGGATATCAAGGTCATCACTCAAATTGTCTTTGACGTACTGCAATTCGAACTGCTGGGGAAAGATGTCCGGCTGGAAAATCAGGTCCCCGCTAACATTTGGGTGTATGCAGATGAGAATCGGCTTCGTCAAATCATGTATAATCTCGTACACAATGCCATCAAGCATACGAATGTAGGCTCGATTAAGGTAACGGCGGGCGTGGTTGGGGGCCAGGTTCGTATTTCTGTTGAGGACACGGGGATAGGAATTGCACCGGATAAGCATGAGGCCATTTTTGATTACTTTGAGCAGGTGGATCAGCTATTGCCACAGGATGGGTATACAGGCATGGGTGTAGGCTTATACATCAATCGCAAGCTGGTTGAACTCATGGGAGGAGAAATTTGGGTAGAGAGCTCGGAGCTTGGCAAAGGCACACGTATGACATTTACGCTGGCGACGGGGCATCAGCAGATGGTCACGCAGGAGCTTGCCGCAACGGCTCAAGAGAGGCAGCGGGAGGTCAGTGAACAGATTCCCCTCAACATTTTGGATGATCACCAATACACCATCATGATTGTCGATGACGAGGCATCCAACATTCACACCTTACTGAACATTCTTTCCAAGCATCGCTATAATGTGATTTCGGCCTTTTCTGCAAAAGAAGCCATGAAGAAAATCAAGGAGCATCCACAACCTCATCTCGTCATTCTGGATGTGATGATGCCAGGAGTTTCGGGGATTGAGCTGTGTCAGCTGTTGCGAACACAGTATTCGATTCTAGACTTGCCGATCCTGTTTGCATCCGTCAGAGATACCCCTCAAGCCATTGCGCTCGGCTATAGAGCAGGGGCGAACGACTATGTGACCAAACCGTTTGATGCGGAGACACTCATTGCTCGCGTGCAGACACTGATCTCGATGAAAACCTCTATTCAGGAGGCAATTCGCAATGAACATGCGTTTCATCAGGCTCAAATCAAGCCGCACTTTCTCTATAACGCTTTAAGTAGTGTCATTTCTTTCTGTTATACCGATGGAGAAAAGGCAGCGTATCTCATCACCATGCTCAGCCAGTATTTGCGTTATATTTTGGATATGGATCGAACGACGCTGTTCGTTCCGTTATTTCGGGAAATGGAGCTCATCCATGCTTATGTAGAGATCGAAAAGGCTCGTTTTGGGGAAGGCTTCGACTTTGTGTGTCACGTAGATGAAGGGATTCTTGATAAAGAGATTCCTTCCTTGAGTATCCAACCGTTTGTAGAGAATGCGATCCGACATGGATTGTTCGAAAAGGACGAAAAAGGTCACGTGACGCTTACCATTGTGGACGGAGGTCATTACATCAAGGTCGTGATTGAAGACGATGGGGTCGGTATTGCAGATGATCTCCTGTATCAAATGTCAAAAGGCGAGAATCAAAAAGGAAGCATCGGCATCCAAAACATCCGCAGACGATTGGATACCATTCCTGGTGCTACCTTGAGTATCACCTCTGAAATGGGAAAAGGGACAAAAGTCGTCATGTACATACCTACCCCTGAGGGGATGCATGCTACAATAGCGTAGTATAGAAGGAAAAGGAGGCGAGAACGTTGAGACTTGCAGGAAAACAAGTGGTTTGCTTCGTCGAAAGTGAATTTGAGGATCTCGAGCTCTGGTATCCGGTGATGAGACTGCGAGAGGAAGGCGCTACCGTCCATTTCGTCGGCCCGAAGGCGAATCATGTCTACATAGGGAAGTACGGTGTACCGTGTGAGGCTGACAAAGCGATGGCAGAGGTCAATCCTGCCAACTATGCAGGCGTACTCGTTCCAGGAGGGTGGGCACCTGACAAGCTGCGCCGCTATCCGGAGGTGCTGTCGTTTGTGATTGCGATGCACGAGGCGAAAAAACCGATTGGACATATTTGCCACGCGGGGTGGGTGCTTGCTTCTGCAAAAATTTTGCGCGGGGTAACCACGACATCGACGCCAGGCATTAAAGATGATATGGAGAATGCAGGCGCGATTTGGGTAGATGAAGAGGTTGTAGTAGACGGTCACATTGTTGGTTCACGTAGACCGCCTGATCTGCCTGCGTACGCCAAAGCGTTTGCTGATTTGCTGGCACAACAATAGGAAAAGAAGGAATAAAGGGCTTACTCGAAATGCTGAGTAAGCCCTTTATTGATGTTGTTAGAGCTTTTGTTATGAATTGGAGTTATTCCGTTTCTTCCACGGCGGATCGCCTAACTCATGAATTTTGTTATTAATTTTAAAAAAAAGATAGGGAATTAAAAACGCCAAGACCGTCCCTGCGAAGGTCAAATAAGGAGGGACTACGCCTAAAAATTTGAACATGGGATCACCTGTTGTTTTGGCGTTCGGTACGGTTAATTGCACCGATATTGCGTAAATAGACCTTTGCTTGAACTTTTATCTCACTTTTTTCATACAGATGCTGCCCTGTTTCCCAGTCCTGCCGAATCTTTTTCCATAGCGAAAAATGATGCTGCTTCAGATAGCTACCAAGCTTGATGACATCCACTTTCATCTGCTTATGGACCTTCCTGATGGTGTCATTGCTCATTCGCTCGATTTCTTCGGCAAACACTTGTTCAAGCTTCTCCATTGCAATGTTATTCAAGTAATCCATTATGGCGTAAGACTCGGCCAATGTGCCTTCACATTCGATTTTTATCGTGAATTTCATGTGCTGCCGATCTCGTAAATCTGTTTCAATGCTATGTTTGATCCCTTGGATGTTCATCGAGACGAGGTTGTTTTTAAACTTGCCTTTTACCATACCTCCCCTAACTTTTCCCGTGAGAAAATTCAGTCCCTCCGTCTCTTCTTCCCCGAGAAAACCCATCAACTGATTGTCATGGGTAAAAACAGCGGCGCCTGCTAATTTTACTTCCTGCTCTTCGGGTCTGATGCGCGGAATCACAAAACTGTACGGACTGAGAAGCTCCTCGTGGCCATCGCCCAATCGGACCTCTGGAAGCATGCGGGAATTTTTTTTGACGTTTTCTCCAATCGAATTGACGTAAATAGCGGGCAGCTTCTCTGTTTTCGGTTTGACTTCCAGTACTTCTTTGGCGGGACCATTTGAGATAAATATCTTGCTGCTTCGTCTGGAATCTGGATCACGCAGATAGAAATCGAGTGCTCTGGCAAAACCGTTTTTCGTACGGGCGACGTCTTCGGAGACGATCAGGATCTTCATATGCTGATAAAACGGAGTTCTGCTGGTCCGGGTAGCCAATTCGCGGGAAATCTCGAAAAGAGAATCCCCCTCGGATATGAGGTTGTGGTAAGCCTCATTGGCTGTGTTTTGAGCACCGCCGCTTCCTTGGCCGCCGGAGACCAATCCACCGGGGACGACGAATTGATGTGTGACGAGAAAGCGCTCTTTTACTTGAGGTTTGTCTGGAGCCTCTTGTTTTGCTTGCTGCTCGGCTTCATTCGTACGAGGTTTATCAATCGCTACGCCTACCACAAATCCTCGCTCCTCAATTTGAACCTGATCCCAGCATCCAGCCAGCAAAGTCGATAGAAGCAGGAAGATGCAGAAATTAGTGAGCTGTCTATTCATGACCCTTTACACCTCGTATGACAGCGATGAGGAGCAGCAAAATCGGACATAAATAGACGACGATCATTCCGAAATAAGTGATGTTGTCTGCAAACGTGAAGAAATCAACCAGGTTTTGCGGGAGCATCGCGACAAAATAAATCATGGGAGAAAGAATGAGCACCCAAATTGTTTTGTGTACCTTGTGGAACATGGACGACAAGTTGAGCACGGTAATATCGAGCCACATCGCACTTGTGTTGAAGATTGTCATGATCCAGATGGTGAAGAAAATGGACTCCACCCGTTCAAAAAAGCCGCCGGGGATTTCGACCTCTTTTGCCAGCTCGATGGTTGGATAGGTCAAGTTCGTTGCAACGTCAGCAGAGAAGACCCCGATGACAAACATGTAAATGGTCATATAGAGCAGAATGGGAATCGAGAGCCCTAGTGTTACGGCTCTTGCCCCTTCTTTAGGGTTCTTCATCAGCATGGTGTAAAACAGGATAATCTCGAAGCCTGAATAAGACAGTCCGACCGCTCCGGTTCCTTTCAAGAGTGCGCGCCAGTCTGAAG
This sequence comes from Brevibacillus sp. IT-7CA2, assembly GCF_949767855.1. Classification (NCBI taxonomy): domain Bacteria; kingdom Bacillati; phylum Bacillota; class Bacilli; order Caryophanales; family Paenibacillaceae; genus Brevibacillus; species Brevibacillus sp. IT-7CA2. The sequence continues at coordinate 312,184 of NZ_CATKQT010000051.1, read as the reverse complement.
AGAAGAAGGGCCGGATATTTTCCACCTCGAACAACTGGGTCGTAAAGAGCAAGACGATGAAAATGACGACGAGAACGACAGGCAGAAAGAGCAAGTTGAGCCGCAGCATGGAAACGCGTGTTCCAACTACGGCATATTGAACGATCAAGAGAAAGGAGAGCGTGATCATCTCAACCGGTGTATTGTAAAACAGGTACTGTTTGGCGATATTTCCAATTGCCCGGATTTCAAACGAGACGAAAAGCATGGTGTAAATACAGACGAGCAAGGTCAGGATGTAGGCGACTGGTTTGGTTGCGATGATCGAGGTGAATTCAAAAAAGCTTTGTCTGGGAAATCGAGCTGCCAGTTTGGCAAGCAGCCAGCCAATCACACACGCGCAAAAACCGCTCAGAACAACCGAAATCCATCCGTCGAAAGCCCCTGTTGCCTTGGCTAGGGTGCGGGGAAAGGTCAGAATGCCGACGCCGATTGTGACAGAGGCGATGCTGATCCCCATATGATTTTTGCTGATCAATTTCTCCGCCAAGGTTTGTGCGCTCACTTACGATCCTCCTGTCGGCATGCGATTTTCGTCTTTCGGGTGAAGGGCATCGGGCCGGGTCTTCAAAAAGGTAACCGGCGCGCGCAAGATCATGTCCTTCCAGTCCCGCGGCATCTGTGGAGCAAGAGGTGCCAAATATGGATATCCGATGCTCGTCAGATTAGATAAGTGAATCATGATAACAATGAAGCTTAACACCACGCCGTAAATACCAAAGATGGCAGCCATGAACATGGCAAAAAATCGAATCATCCGAAAGGCGATGGCAAGGTGATAAGCAGGGATGGCAAAAGAAGCGATGGCAGTGAGGGCGACGACGATGACCATGACAGGACTGACGATACCCGCAGAAACCGCTGCGTCACCAATGACGAGACCTCCGACGATCCCGACGGTCTGGCCGATCGGTTTCGGTAAGCGTAATCCGGCTTCCTGCAACAGCTCCATCGTAGTCACCATCATGATCGCTTCTACGAATGCCGGAAACGGAACTCCATCACGTGTGGCTGCAATCGAGAAGGCGAGATCAGACGGGATCAAGCCAGGGTGAAAGGTGACGAGAGCAATATAGAAAGCAGGTGAATAGACGGCCAGAAAAGCGGCCAGATAGCGCAGTAGCCTCGCCAAGGAACCGACAATCCAACGCTCGTAGTAGTCTTCTGGCGAATGCAGCAGCAAGCCGATGGTGACAGGCAGAATGAGCACCATGGGAGTCCCGTCGAGCAATATCGCAAGGCGGCCTTGAAACAATGCTCCACTCACTTTGTCGGGACGCTCCGTGTTATGAATCTGAGGAAAAGGCGACAGAAAATCATCTTCAATCCATTGCTCGATAAAACCGGACTCTTCTACCTCGTCAACATCGATCGTGGAGATTCGTCGTCTCACTTCATTCAGCAGTTCTGGATCAACAATGTTGTCAATGTAGGCGATAATCACATCTGTCCGGCTGCGTCTGCCTATGATGGACCCTTCAAAGCGCAAGTTCGGGTCTTTGATACGTCTGCGTATATGAACGGTGTTGTCCCGAATACTCTCCGTAAAGCCATCCCGGGGACCTCGCACTAAGCCTTCGGAGACCGGCTCCTCAATGGCGCGAGTTTTCCATCCCTTGCTGTCGATCATAATGACTTCGGTCGATCCATCTACAAAAAGGGCTGTATCCCCTGAAAGAATGCCTTCGAGTGTTTTTGTCAAATCTGTTGCTTTCGATATTTCAACGACAGAAAGGACTTCCTCATAGAGCATCCGGACAATCTCATCTGGTTCAGTCGGCACCACTTTGGAAGCAGTCGAGATCATCAACTGGATTTGTCCGAGGACTTGCGTATCCAGCATATCGCAGTTCGCCAATCCATCAATCGCAATAACGGCACAGGAATGTTTGGTGTTGCCGATCGTAAAGGAACGAATTAATAAATCGTGTGGGCTGCCCAGCACGGTCTTAAACGTCTCCGTGTTTTGCTGCAAACTGGTCGATAGCGTAAGCGTAGGATCATTTCGCTGCTGCAAACGCTGTGCGATAAGAGAGGGAGTTTTCTTTTGGCGACGCTGGGACAAAAATCTGCGCATCATTTGAAGTTCCTCCCGTTCAGAATGCGAATATCATGTTAGTGCGATTTTTTCCAGATGGGAGGAAAATTATGCGGAAGAATAGGCGAATGCTAAATCTTTCATAGTTTTGAATTGAACTCATCTGTGACCTATGTTACATTCGGCATGGTAGAATAGAGAGTAGTAAAAGGAAGTTCAACAGGTATTAGTAGAGAGAGTAGGAATGATGGAGAAGGGTGGAATAGAAGTGCTTGACAGTCAAGTATTGATCCGGGAAACGGACTTTTCCCGACTGGCACATACATGGGAAGAACTCGCGGAAGTAATGAAATCGCAGGGAGACGAAACCACGCCACACAAGCTCATTCAACTGGCCGCGAAAACAAAGCGCGCTGAGCTGAATATTGCGTTTTGCGGACATTTTTCCGCTGGAAAATCAACGATGATTAACACGCTTCTGGGTGTCAATTTGCTACCGTCCAATCCGATTCCGACTAGTGCGAATGTCGTCAAGATTCGCGGCGGAGAAAAAGCGGCTCGCGTCTTCACCATGAACAGCGGAGTCCTTACATTTGATCCAGATACGGAGATGGAGAAGCTCAAGCAGTTTGCTGTTGACGGAGATACGGTAGAATCCGTAGAGGTTTCCTATCCAGGAACATTCCTTGACGAATACGCCAGCTTGCTCGATACCCCGGGCATTGACTCCACGGATGCGGCACACAAAATCGCTACAGAATCTGCGCTGCATTTGGCTGACGTCGTCATTTACATGATGGATTATAACCATGTTCAAGCCGAAGAGAACTTCAACTTTACGAAGACGTTGAAGGACCGTGACAAGCCAGTCTATCTGGTTGTGAACATGATCGATAAACATATTGATTTCGAATTGGATTTCGATAGCTATAAGGAGAGTGTCGAGGAAGCATTTGCGACCTGGAACATTCATCCGGATGGTATTTTTTACACGTCGCTTGCGGAACCAGATCATCCTGAGAACATGTATGCGGAATTTAAGGGCATGCTTGCACAGTTGATCGCTGATCGTGAAAAGCTGGTTGGCACGAGCGTTCGCAGTGCTGCCGAGCATTTGATCGACGAACACATCCAAGTAGTAAGAACAAGCCAGACAGATCAACGCCAGCAGTGGGAAGCCCAACTGGATGGTCTGGAAGTAGAAGGCATTGACAGTCGTAATGCAGCGGCTGTGCAGGAAGCGCTTGAGCAGGAGGAAGCGACAGCAGCGGCTCTAGAGCAGCGTGCTGAGGATGCCCGAATGCAGATGGAAAAAGAGCTGAGTGTACTTTTGGACAACGCTCGTTTGACTTATTTCAGCACAAACGAGGCAGCACGAAGCTACTTGGAGAGCCGCAAGCCGGGCTTCAAGGTGGGGTTGTTGTTTGCAGGCAAGAAGACAGAGGAAGAACGCGCACGTCGCGAAGAAGCCCTTCTCGTCGAGTTCCGCGAAAAAGTGGCGGGAAATCTCGACTTCCATTTCAAAGAATGGCTCGGCAAGCAGCCGCAAGTGTTTGATTTGCGGAGCGAAGAATATCACGCCAGCGTTCACGCTACCAAGATCGAGATTACGGGCGAGTTCCTGAGCAAGCACATCAAAGAGGGTGCGGCTTCGAGTGAGTACGTCCTGAACTACTGTGCGGATATTTCCAGCGGGATGAAGCTGGAATACAGACGCGTGGGCCTGTCCTTCATTGCACAAGTGGTTGAGATGATCAAAGAGCAGGTGCGTGTCGAGAGTGCTGCTCAAGGTGAGCGCCTTGGTGTATTGCGTGAAATGGCAGCGCTGCATCAAAAGCTGGCAGGACTGGCAGCGAGAGAAGAAGAAACCAAGGGTCGTCTGTTGGCGATTATGCGTGGAGGAGAACTAGTAGCATGAATCAACTACGAGACAAACTAATTGCGGCAGCAGAGCGTCTGCGACGCGCAAGTGAAGAAGTCGTTTCCGTACCAGGAATGCAAGCACAGGCTCAGGCGATGCTGGATCGAGCAGATCGCCTGACTGCCAATCGTTTTACCGTTGCACTGTTTGGTGCTTTTAGCGCAGGAAAATCCTCGTTTGCCAACGCCTTGATGGGCGATCTCGTGCTGCCTGTATCGCCGAATCCGACGACAGCGGCGATCAACAAAATTATGCCGCCTACGGATGAACGCCCGCATGGAACTGTGCGTGTCGTTTTGAAGGAGCGCGAAGCAATCGAGCAGGATGTAATCCGTTCACTCGCTGTGTTTGGACTGGTTGCATCTGATCTGGATGGGGCATTGGCTGAGCTGGGCAAGATCGACGTCGCCCAAATCCCGCCTACGGCAAAACCTCATTACACCTTTTTGAAAGCTGTTACAAAAGGATTACCAGAAATGGCTGCTCATTTGGGTGGAGAACTGCTGGTGGATATGCAGGCATTCAAAGGCTTTGTAGCCAAGGAAGAAAAAGCTTGTTTTGCGGAATACATCGAGCTGTTCTATTCCTGCCCGCTGACAGACCAGGGCATCGTTCTCGTCGATACGCCTGGTGCGGATTCCATCAATGCGCGTCACACAGGTGTGGCGTTTGAATACATGAAAAACGCGGATGCGGTCCTGTTCGTGACCTATTACAACCACGCCTTTGCACAGGCTGACCGCGAATTTTTGCTGCAAATGGGGCGCGTCAAGGATACGTTTGAAATGGACAAAATGTTCTTTATCGTCAATGCTTGTGACCTCGCAGCAAACGATGAGGAATTGCAGGGTGTCCTTACCCACGTAGAGAAAAACCTCCTCTCGTGCGGCATTCGCCTCCCACGTATTTATCCGGTGTCCAGCCAGACTGCTCTGTTGGCACGGATGCACGAAAAAGGCAAGCTGGCAGCTTCTGCGGAGAAAGTATACCGCCAGCGCACGAATACGGCTGAAGGCGAGCCGCTGATGCCGGCTGATGAAGCATTCAAATTCTCGGGAATGGCTTCGTTTGAAGCAGAGTTCCTCCGTTTTACGATTGAAGAGCTGACGCAAATTGCTGTGAATGCTGCAATCGGTGAAATCCGTCGCGCCCATGATACCATGACAGAATTCATGCGTATGGCACAGTCCGGGGAAGACGAGCGTCTGTTGCGCAAAGAAGCAGCAAGCAACGCCAAGACACAGGCTCTGTCAGCTGTTGAAGCACTGTCTACCGCTTCGTTCGAGCGCGACTTGGCAAAAGAGCGCGAGGAGCTGCTCTACTACGTTCGCCAGCGCTTGTTCTTCCGTTTCAATGAACTGTTCAATTTCGCTTTTAACCCGGCTGTCATTAAGGACGATGGACGCAACATGAAGCAAGTACTGCAAGGATGCTTGACTGATCTTCTGCGTTCGATCAGCTACGACTTGGCACAGGAGCTGAGAGCGACTACCCTTCGTTTGGAGAAATTCACGAACAAGCAGGGGACAACACTTGTTGCGGCGTGGCAAAAGGATGCACAAGGCTACGCAGCGGGGTTGACCTTGGCACCTTATCAGCAGCGGCAGGTGGAGACACTGTCCTTTGCTAACGAACTGCCAGTAGCTGAATCTGCATTTGCATCAGCGATTTCCTTGTTCAAAAACACCAAAGACTTTTTCGAGCAGGATGGCAAAGGGAAAATGCGTGAAGAACTGGAGAAGCGCATGCAAGAACCAGTGAGCGGGTATATAGAAATCGGAAACAAGCAGTTGGATGAGCAGTTTTCTACGCTGTTCCAAGAGCTGGTGGCAAGTGAGCGCAATCGTGTCATCGACCAGATCAACGAGTATTTCACCGGTCTGTTTGCGGCTCTTGAGATGAATATCGATCTCGACGAGCTGGCGGCAAAAGTGAGTCGTGTGGCGGCTGAGTTGGAGTAATCAATTTTCCTACAAGTAAAAAGGGCAGTCCCTACGTCTTGTTCAGACCAGGGATTGCCCTTTTTCATTTCCGATTCTCCCATTCCTCCCGCAAAATTCCCATCTTAATCGCATCGTAATATTCACCGCGAACAATCCTTGCTTTGCGTACCCGCGCTTCTTCTACCATTCCCATGTGAGCAGCGAGCTTGATCATCCGTTCGTTGCCGGACCACGTACCAATGCCTAAACGGACCGTATCCATGTGGGTAAACAAGTAGTCGATCCACATCTGAAACGCTTCCCGGCCATAGCCATTTTGCCAATAGCGGGAGTCGTAAATGACGATTCCGATTTCACACCAGTTCGTCTCTTCGGATACCCAATAGCGACCTACACTGCCTTTTAGCTCCCCGTCAATCTCAATCATCAGCTCGGTTCTTGGTGCATCTGTCCCGACGAGAGCCAGAGACTCCTGGTGGCGTGGGAGGGCACGATACTCTTCTTTTGTGTACGGATCAAGAGGTTTATAGGGACCATTCCAGTTGAGATGTTCGCGATCTTCTGCTTCATATTTCCAATAGTAGATCGTATCCATATCTTCTGCTCGAATATCTCGCAGAACGACCTTTTCTCCTTGCAAATGAATACGCATGACTGGTTCTCCTTTCGTGTGGGTGAATCTGGTACAATCATTGTAAAATAGAACTGCTCCTATACATAGTGACAGTTTTGGAGGGTTAGATAGGGACAGATGGGAGGTCCGCTGATGGAGTACATGCCGATCATGGATGCACAGAGCAAGGAACCTCTGTATCAGCAGCTATACAAGCAATTGAGCAAACGGATTGCATCCGGAGAGATACCGTCCGGAACCAAAATGCCGTCGATCCGTCAGTTGATGAAAGCAAGTGGGGTCGGAAAAAATACGATTGAGGCAGCCTATCAGCAACTGCTCGCAGAAGGCTACATCGTGAGCCGGGAGCGAAGCGGCTTTTTTGCTGCCGAGATCGAGAGATGGTCAGAGCCAGTAGATCAGGATGAGGAGATTGCCTTGTACTCGACCATCTTGAAAAAGAAAAAAGGGGAGCATCTCACCTGTCGTTACAACTTTCACGGCTCTGTCATCGATACGAAGTCGTTTCCTTACGCGGCATGGCGCTCTTGCATGCTGGAAGCGCTGGATGTTTATCCGGAGGACTTTTCTTTTTACGGGGATGATCAAGGAGAGTGGGAGCTGAGAGAGGAGCTTAGTAAATATTTGCGCAGAGCACGTACGCTCATTTGTCAGCCTGAGCAAATCATCATCGGCACCGGATTACAGCAGGCTCTCAGCTTTTTATGTCTGCTCTTGGCAGATCGACATCGTGTGGTTGCGATTGAGGAGCCTGGCTATGCCGATGCACGAATCGTTTTTTCCCAGCACGGCTATGAGGTCGTGTCCATCCCGCTAGCGGAAGACGGGCTGTCCATTGAAGCCTTGGAGAAAAGCAACGCAACGGTCGTGTACACGACGCCTGCCCATCAATTTCCGTATGGGATGGTCTTGCCAATCGGTCAGCGTCAGCAATTGCTGCAATGGGCAAAGAGAAAGAACGGAATCATCATCGAAAATGATTACGATGGCGAATTCCGCTACAATGTCCACCCTACGCCATCTTTGCAAGGGATGGATCGGGACGGATGTGTTGTTTATATCGGCAATTTTTCCAAAGCATTTTCTCCAGCACTTCGCTTGGATTACACGGTACTTCCGAGGCAATTGCTCGGGCGATATTTGGAAGCATTCCAGGCGTATCCTTCTCCGGTTTCCCGCCATTTGCAACGAAGTATGCAGTTGTTCATGCAAAAGGGCTACTGGGAAAAGCATGTCCGAAAAATGCGCACCGTCTATCACCGCAAGCATGATGCACTGCTTCGGGCGATACAGACCTACATGCCCCAGGAAGTCCGAGTATTAGGACAGTCAGCAGGGCTGCATATTTTGCTGGAGGTAGATACTTCCCGAACGGAGAAGGAGCTGATCGAGGTGGCGCGTGCGGCCGATGTTCGCGTTTATCCGAGCGGCCATAACTGGGCTAACGATCCGACGAATGTACGGCCACGAATCATCGTTGGATTTGGTGGAGTGGAGGAACAAGACATTGCGGTAGGAATCAGTCGTTTGGCAGAAGCTTGGTTTTCGTTATGATCTGCGCTTTTGCCGGATCTTCTCGTTCTTATCCTTGTCCTCACCTTCTTCTTCCTCTGACTCTTTCTTTTCGATTTTTTGCTCATGGAATTCAACTGGCGTTTGCCCGAACACGCGATCTAGCGGGGTGTAGTAATGCTCGACTGGTTTCTTTTGGACAAAAAAGCGGTAGCAAGCCATCCCAAGCACGCCAAAAATCAAGAGGGAAACGCCAATAATCAAGCCGGACATCATCACCATCATTTTTTGTCCCTCCTTTTTATGAGGTTATGGATGATTTACGATGAGGGTCCCAAATAGTTTCAACAGAAAAAAGCAGCCTATGGCGTGGGACAGGGCAATTGTCCAGCGCATAGGCTGCTTGGCTTTTTTTCGGCAAGGATTATTTCATGCTTTTTTGGTACTCATCAAACTGAGCGCTGACATCATTCGAAGGCTTGCTGGTCAAATGGCTGACAACCACGATGGCGAGCAGGCTAATGGCAAAGCCGGGAACCATCTCGTAGAGGAAGTCCTTGAGCACATCAAAACGAGTCCAGATGATAACGGTAAGCGCACCAGCGACCATTCCCGCGAGAGCACCCCATTTGTTCATACGCTTCCAATAGAGGGAGAGCAGAATGACAGGCCCAAACGAAGCACCGAATCCGGCCCACGCATACCCGACGAGATCGAGGATCGTGTCATTTTTATTCAAGGCGAGCAAAAAGGCGACGACAGATACAAGCAAGACAGACAGGCGGCCAATCGTGACCAGCTCTTTATCAGTGGCAGAACGGTTGAAGAAGGTCTTGTAAATATCCTCGGTCAAAGAGCTGGAAGTAACGAGCAGCTGAGAGGAAATCGTGCTCATGATCGCTGCCAAAATCGCCGCCAGCAAAAAGCCGGTAATCAGTGGATGGAACAGGATCGTACCCAGTTGGATGAAGATCGTCTCAGGATCGCTCAACGTCCAGCCTTGCTTGGAGTACAGGGCGATACCGACCAGACCTGTCAGCATGGCGCCAGCGACGGAGAAAATCATCCAACCCATACCGATGCTGCGTGCTTTTTTAATCTCACTGGTGGACGTGATCGCCATAAAGCGAACGATAATGTGCGGTTGTCCGAAATAACCGAGACCCCATGCAAACAAGGAAATGATACCGAGCAGGCTCGTCCCTTTAAAAATATCGAGCAAAGAGGGATCGACAGCGTGGATCTCCGTAAACGTTTCTCCAAATCCACCTGCTGTAAGTACGGTCACAAGCGGAACGAGAATGAGCGCGATGACCATAATGAGTCCTTGTACAGCGTCCGTCCAGCTTACAGCGAGGAAGCCACCAAACAATGTGTAAGCAATGGTGACCAATCCGACAATCCATAGTCCCGTTTGATAACTCAGATGGAAGGTGTTTTCAAACAACACGCCTCCAGAAACGAGACCAGATGAGACGTAAAAAGTAAAAAAGATCATAATAACAAGAGCCGAGACAAGACGAAGCATCCGAGACCCATCTCCGAAACGATTTTCCAAAAAAGCAGGAATCGTAATCGAGTTGTTGGCAACCTCCGTATACGAACGAAGACGGGGAGCGACATACAGCCAGTTGGCATAAGCACCGAGAGTCAGACCGATGGCAATCCAGGAAGCGCTAAGACCTTGGGCAAACATGGCGCCTGGCAGGCCCATCATCAACCAGCCACTCATGTCGGATGCGCCTGCACTGAGCGCGGTTACAGTTGGACCGAGCGACCGACCGCCGAGCATGTAGTCTGTCAGATTAGAGGTACGCTTGTAGGCATAATAGCCGATTATAAGCATACCTGCCATGTACACAATAATAGATGCGAGCAGCATATTCATTGGCATCACCTCGTTGTGTTTAGTATTTATGAATTTTATATGAACATCTTACACGTTATCATGCCCAATTATAAAAATCTATAAGGAAACACAGAAAATTTTGTAGAGCCTCAATAAAAAGTTTTTTAATAACACGAAAAAGCCCGCGATGATTGATCGCAGGCTTTTCTCGAAATGTTTTCCAAATTACTGAACTTGAACCTGACCGTTTCCGTCGAGAGTTACTTTGAATTCCTTTACGACAGTAGGCTCCGCACCTTGGTTGTTCAAATCGTGCTTGAGCACTTTGAAAGTACCATCGGCAGAGAGTGTGCCTGTATATTCAACACCAAACATGTCAGATTTGTAAAAGCTGAAGTTCGCTAGCTCGGTCTTTTGCAATTCTTCTACGAGCAACTGACCATCTCCGCTGAACATCGCATTACGCAATGCTTCAGAGGATTCGTATTTTTGCTGGAGGTATGTTTGCAGCTGTTTGGCGACTTCAGACTCGGCCAGTTGTTTGCCGGCGTCCAGAACTTGTTGGCCCGCTTCGACAGCCTGTTTGCCTGTCTCAATCGCTTGTTGACCTGTTTCTACTGCTTGCTGAGCGGTTTGGACCCCTTCGGATATTTCCGAGCAGGCAGTGAGCAGTAGCGCAAATGCAATAATCAATACTTTTTTCATGTGATTCACTCCTTTCTGGCGTGACGATTCATACTTTATTTATTTTACCGTATATCCACTGACTTCGCATCCGCATATGATGGGGTAAGCGTAAGAGCTGCACTGATTACAGGGAGGAAACACAATGATTCAAGGGAAAGTAAAATGGTTCAGCAAAGAAAAGGGCTATGGGTTTATCGAGCGCGATGGAGGACCTGATGTATTCGTACACTATTCTGCGATCACGGGGCAAGGTTACCGGAATTTGGAGGAAGGCGAGCAGGTGGTTTTTGAGATTGTGAATGGACAGCGGGGGCTGCAAGCAGCCAATGTAGCGAAGAAAATCGTGTAAAAGAGGTATCATCTTCTAAAAACACATGACGAAGGACTTCCTTCGATTTCAAAAACGCCGTCATACCTGTACAAGGCAGACGGCGTCTTATTTATGTCACGTAGCTTTCAGGATTGTGATCAAAGGTTGTTGTAGAGAAAGACTGACAAAGCAATGACCAGAGCGATCGTAATGATGCCGTAAATGATCAACAGGTTGCGGGAACGTTGTTTAAAGCCCCGCACTTTAGATTCGGATGGGTTAATTCCGATTTTTATCGTAACGACGAGACCTATAAGAACAAGTACAATAATAGCAATAATGAAAGGCAAAATACTCATAACAGCCAGTCCTTTCTGTATGGCACAGTCATCCTGCTGGATATACACAAGGATGCATACGGTAGCTTACTTCGATCATATACCGACCGCACAAAAATGTTGCCATCCACTTGGGGATTATTTTGCCCATCCACTTGCCATGAATGCATCCGCTAAGCGCGAAACTGCCTCAGGGATCTGATCTAGGGTAGCTCTGCCAAAGGTGAAGCGGACATATCCTTGCTCTGCCCCGAAAAGATGTCCTGGAACGAAGACAACACCCCGTTTGACTGATTCTGTAAGAAGAGTTTCGCCGCTCCATTCCCCTTTGAATTTGCACCACAGGTGAATGCCTCCTTCTGAACCGACCATTTCTACTTGATCACCGAACTTGTCTTGAAGCGAGGAGACTAGCTGATCGTGCCGTAAGGGCAGCTCTGTTCGCAAAAGATCGATGTGACTCGCAAACTGAGGCGATCCGAGAAAGCGATTCGCTAGCCATTGCGGAAAAATGCTATGTCCAAAATCAAACTGCTGTTTCGCATCTGCCAGTCTTTCCATGACAGTAGGGGGCCCGACGATCCAGCCGATCCGTAGACCTGAGGCGACGATTTTGGTCAAAGAGCTGATGTAGAGTACTGTTCCGTGTTGATCCAGCGATTTTAAGGTTGGGACGGGCTCCCTCGAAAAACTGGTCAAGCTGTATGGATCATCCTCGATGATCGGAATCCCATTTTCATAGGAGAACGCGAGCAATTCCTGGCGCCGTTCCAATGAAAGCAGTGTCCCTGTCGGGTTTTGATAATTCGGATTGAGAAAAACCATTTTGATGCGGTGCTGTCGGTGCAGTTGGGCCAAGTGCTTCGGGTCGATTCCGTCCCGGTCGACTGGCAGCGAGAACGTACGCAAGCCAGCGGAATGAAAAAGCGGCAAGGAATAACAGTAAGACGGCTCCTCAATGGCAACCGCATCCCCTGGCTTTAACAGACATTGAACGACGAGATGAAGAGCCTGCTGCGCGCCTGATGTGATCAGGATAGAGGTAGCAGGTGCTGCGATGCTTCGCCATGTTTTCATATGGAGACTCAATGTCTCTCGCAAAGCCCAATTGCCCTGCGGATGCTCATAGCCGAGATGAGCCGGGAAGTCATCGGGGGTCATGAGCTGCTGGAGTGTTTGATTGGGGACCAGATCGGTAGAGAGCTCGCCACTCGCTAAATCGATCAAGTCATTTTCCTGTGTTTCACGACGGATTTTGCGAATCAACGGTAAATTCGGGCGAAACGACCCTGACTCTGTCAAATGACGCCAGTTCGGAACGCGGGTCCGTGCCAGTCCCCAAATATCTCGGCTGACGATGGTGCCACTACCTTGTATGCGCTCGATCATACCTGCTGCTTGCAGCTCATCGTACGCCGCGACGACGGTCGAACGGTTGACGCTCAGTTCTTTGGCTAGCGTGCGCTCCGAGGGCAAATAGCTGCCAGGACCGAATTCACCACTGCTGATTCTTTGCTCGATTTGCTCTGCTATTTGTTTATATAAGGGCTTTGTAGCCACAGAAGATATGCCATCCATCACGAATCCCGCTTTCTACATTTATCCATTTATTATATCATGACATTCCGATCTTTCATTTTTGTCTCGGTCAGGTAAAATAGATGAGATGGAAGGAGAGATGGACGATGAAACAATACCTGGATTTGTGCCAGCGCATTTTAGATGAGGGTGTCACAAAAGAGGATCGGACAGGCACCGGAACGACCAGTGTTTTTGGGCATCAGATGCGTTTTGACCTGAGTGAAGGCTTTCCAATGGTCACGACGAAAAAGCTGCATATGAAATCGATCATCCACGAATTGCTCTGGTTTTTATCGGGCGATACCAATGTCCGCTACTTGCAGGAAAACGGCGTGCGGATCTGGAACGAATGGGCCGACGAAAACGGAGATTTGGGACCGGTATACGGAAGCCAATGGCGCTCCTTTACTGGACGCGACGGCAAAACAGTGGATCAGATTCAATGGGTCATTGATGAGATCAAACGCAATCCGGACTCTCGCCGCTTGATCGTTAGTGCGTGGAATCCGGCTGAATTGGACAAGATGGCATTGCCGCCTTGTCACCTGCTGTTCCAGTTTTACGTAGCGAATGGCAAGCTGTCCTGCCAGCTGTATCAACGTAGTGGCGACACATTTTTGGGTATACCTTTTAATATCGCTTCCTACGCTTTGCTGACGCATATGGTGGCGCATGTCACCGGGCTTGAAGTGGGCGATTTTGTTCATACGATCGGAGATGCTCATCTGTACCTAAACCATATCGAGCAGGTTAAGCTCCAGCTCACTCGCGAGCCGAAACCACTGCCGAAGCTCGTGCTCAACCCAGAAGTGAGTTCGATTTTTGACTTCAAATACGAAGATATTGAAATCGTCGGCTACGAATCCCACCCGCACATCAAAGGCGAGGTGGCCGTATGATCAGCCTGATTGTTGCCTATGCCCACAACCAAGTCATCGGAAAAGATGGCGACATGCCGTGGCACCTTCCTGCCGACTTGAAAAATGTGAAGGAATTAACGACAGGAAAAACGATCGTGATGGGACGCAAAACGTTCGAATCGATCGGCAAGCCGCTGCCTAACCGCAGAAATGTCGTCCTGACACGCAGCCAGGACTTTCACCCTGAAGGTATAGATGTTGTCCATACGAAGGAAGAAGTGCTCGCAATGGGCGATGTCATCATCTTTGGCGGCTCGGAAATTTATCGCCAGTTCCTCGATGTTGTTGATCGTCTGTACATTACGGAGATCGATTTGGAAACAGAGGGCGATACGTTTTTCCCGGCATGGGATCGCGATGCTTACACCTTGGTGGACAAGCGTGAGGGTATCGTGGATGAGAAGAACGTTCATCCGCATGCGTTTTACGTGTATGAGCGAAAAAATAGCTGATAATCGAAAATGCCTCGTTGCTGAGGCATTTTTTTGTTTTTTTTTCACCTTTTTTGCTAGGTCGCTCGTCATGTGAATACTCGACATATGTATGGAACCACATGCATATAAACGATAGAAAATAGCAGGGACGAACCCAAGGAGGTGATCGGGATGAAGGTAGACTTTCACGTCCAACTGGAGGAAGGGCCGTATTCGCTGGACTGGTTGCTCAAGCAAGCGGAATCATTGCGCCCTCTCGTAGAGCATGCCGAAGTGAAGGGGAGCAGAAAATGGGCAAGTATGCTGACCAATGGGTTGGCAGAACGCCTTCAACAAGGCCCGTATTCACGAGATTGGCTGGAATTGTATCGATTACGTGCCAAACAGGCGGGGATTCAGCAAGTTTGCGTGGTCGAGCACTTATACCGTTTTCTTGAGTATCGGTCGTACTACGAACAGCATGTGCACATCGGTTCTGATCGCTTGGGGACCGCGCAGCGCAAATGGCTGAGTCAAGTCGCAAATGACTCACTGGACAGCTTTGTTGTTTTCCTGCAAAAAGAGCGGCTTCGTTGGGCGGAGGATGGAATTGAGCTGCGTGTGGGGATTGAACTGGATTATTTTTCAGGTGGAGAAGAGACACTGCGGCATGTCATCAATCAATATCCTTGGGATGTGTGCATAGGGGCCGTGCATTTTCTGGAAGGCTGGGGCTATCCGATCCACGATGTACGAGAACGCTTTGGAAGACAGGAGCTAATCGGATTGTACAGCCTTTATTTTGATAAGCTGGAGCAGGCGATCGAATCGCAATTATTCGATGTGATTGCCCATATCGATGGCATCAAAGCGTTTGGTGTACGACCAGATGAAACTGCCCTATTGCCGTATTATCAGCGTGTGGCCCGAGCTCTTGGACGCAGGGGGATTGCGACGGAAATCAATACAGGCTACGGTCTGGCGAGTCAGCTCCGGGAATTTTCGCCCAGCTATCGTTTTTTGGAAATTTTGTTCCAGAATGAGGTGCCCATCACCTTGGCGTCTAGCGCTACTGCACCTGATCAAGTCGGTCAGCAGTTGGACGAGGCTCGAGCCCAGTTGAAACGGGTAGGCTATACGAGCTTTGCGGTCTTTGAGAAGCGAAAACGCAGCATGCTCGTTCTGGATTAGTCAAGCTCCCCATTTGACCCATGATTCTGCTATGATGGGAGAAGAATGGTGCATCCAGGGGGAGGAGTAAGAACCATGGCCTTGCAGGAACAATTAAAAGAGCTGCTTAAAGAGATGGAGCCGCAAATCATTAGCTGGAGGCGTCATCTGCACCAGCATCCCGAGCTTTCCTTTCAAGAGGAGAAGACCCCAGCCCTCATTGCCGAAATATTGAGAGGACTTCACTTTGATGAGGTTCGCACAGGTGTTGGTGGTAGAGGTGTCATCGGAGTTTTGCGTGGAGGGCGCCCGGGTAAGGTAGTCGCGTTGCGTGCGGATTTTGACGCACTGCCGATTCAAGATCAAAAAGAAGTGCCGTATAAATCTACCGTCCCTGGTGTCATGCATGCGTGTGGTCATGATGCACACACTTCCCAGCTATTAGGACTTGCTGCTGTTTTGGCAGCACATCGTGAGCAGTTTGCCGGTGAAATTCGCTTTGTCTTTCAGCATGCGGAAGAGGAAAATCCGGGCGGAGCTACCCAAATGGTTGAGGATGGTGCTGTAGATGGCGTCGATGCGATCTTTGGCGTTCATCTCTGGTCGATGTTCCCTGTGGGGAAGGTGTACATTAGCGCAGGTCCACTCATGGCGAATACGGACGACTTTTCCATCGAGATCAAAGGAAAAGGGGGACACGGTGCTGTTCCAGAAGAAACCGTCGACTCCATTGTGATCGGTTCACAAATCGTCGGTCATTTGCAAACGATTGCCAGCCGCAATGTCAGCCCGTTAGAAAGTGTGGTCGTGACCGTGGGGACGTTCCACGGCGGAGATAGTACGAACATCATCGCAGATAGCTGTCGTCTGACAGGGACTGTCCGCTCCTTTTTGCCAGACGTCCGCGATCGTGCGGAGCAGCGCCTGACAGAAATTGCGGAGGGGACAGCTGCCATGATGGGAGGCAGCGCTACGGTTGTCTACGATCGAGGGTATCCAGCCGTCATTAACCATGAAAAAGAAGCAACGATCGCACAGGAAGCAGCCATTGCTGCATTCGGAGTTGGTCGTGTGGAATCGATGAAGCCGTTGATGGGTGGCGAGGACTTTTCGTACTACTTGGAAAAGGTGCCCGGCGCTTACTTGTTCGTAGGAGCAGGCAATCCAGAAAAACTGGCGACATATCCCCATCATCATCCACGATTTGATATCGACGAGGATGCCATGCTGATCGCAGGCGAGCTCTTGGGACGAACAGCGCTGCACTATTTGGAAACACATTAACGATAAGAAAATTCATGAAAGATGCGCTTTTGCCTACATAGGACAAAGGCGCTTTTTTTTGTTTTCAACCATAAGCTATACGAGGCTAGTTAGAAAATCGAACAAGGGAGGGAGTGGCCTTTCGGTGAGAAAACGGATAGGCGTACTGACCTACCGAGGAGAATCAGGCTTTGTCGAGCCCGGCTATTTGCGAAGGCTGGTAGAGGCAGGAAGAGAAATGGGGGCAGAGGTTTTTTTGTTTAGCCCACAAGATGTCCAGTTTGCAGAAAAGCGGATCAACGGTTTTGTACCAGATGGCACGAAGTGGAGACGAGAGCGCTTTGCCTGGCCCGATATCGTCATTGACCGATATCGCTACTATCCATTGCCGAAGCATCGTGCCTATTTGCCATTTCGCAAGCAAGACTGGTTTCGTTATGCGAATAACCGCTTCTCGAACAAATATGTCGTTCATCAGATTTTGATACAAGATCCTGAGCTACAGCGCTGGCTTCCCGAAACACACCCCTACGACAGACAAACGCTTGCTGCGATGCTTGCCGATCATCGTCTGGTTTATCTCAAGCCGACAAACGGCACAGGTGGCAGAAGCATACTGCGTGTGGAGAAACGAGCAGGTCGCTACCTTTTACATGGCAGGACCAAGAAGCAAGCCAAAAGCTGCGAAAAACTGGCGACGCTCACAGAGGTGTGCGAGCGGCTGGAGCATTGGATGAAGAATGAGAAGAGCGGAAACGAGCAGTTTTTTCTTCAACAGGGGCTACGGTTGTCACTGGTTCCCAAGCGAACAGTAGATGCTCGCCTGCTTGTGCAAAAGGACGGAAAGGGTCAGTGGTGTTTGACCGGGATGGGCATTCGCGTTGGGCCGATACAATCGTCCACCTCGAATTTGCATGGAGGGGGAACCGCTTTGCCTGCAGTTTCCTTTTTGGTCCAACGATTTGGTCAGGAAATGGCAGAGCGGATTGCGCTGGAATGCAAGGAGCTCGCGATCAAGACTGTCACACGCATTGAAGAACATTTCGGCCTGATGATGGAGTTTGGCTTTGACCTGGGGATTGATGTTCACGGGAAGGTTTGGATTATTGAGATTAATCCGAAGCCAGGCAGAGAAATTTTCAAGCAGATGCGTCAGCACAAGCGATATGCGACGGCGGTTCGACGGCCGTTGGAGTATGCGTTGTATCTTGTTAATAAAAACAATGCAGCTAATTAAAGGGGATCTTCCATAGAGGAAGGTCTCTTTTTTTGGTATTTTCGTTTCTTTTAGGAGGGGGACACGGCATAATAATAAAAAAATGCACAAGAGGTGAAAGGCACATGCAAAAACAATCATTTTCCATCGCACTTGACGGGGAGTTAACGCTGCGCGGTGACATTCATACGGAGGAAGCGGCTGGGTCAGCACAGCCACTACTGCTATTTTGCCATGGTTTTAAAGGCTTCAAGGATTGGGGAAGTTTTCCCTACGTAGCCGATGAGCTGGCCAAGCAAGGCATTACCACGATTCGCTTTAATTTTAGCTGCAATGGCGTAGGTGAGAGCTTGACGGAGTTCGACGAGCTGGAGAAATTCGGGCGCAATACGTATGCGCGTGAACTGGCTGATTTGCAAGCGTTGACGGAACGGATTTTGTCAGGCGAGCTACCATTACCCGATTATGTGGACAAAACGAAGCTGTATGTATTGGGACACAGCAAGGGCGGCGGTGACGCGATTTTATTCGGAGCAAACAACCCGCATGTGGCAGGGATTGTGACCTGGAACGGAATCGCTCATGTGGATTTGTTCGACAAGAAGCTGCGCCAAGAAATAGAAGAGACAGGCGTCGGATACATAGCGAATGCGCGAACCGGTCAAGATATGCCAATCACGAGAGTCGTGATCGAGGACGTGGACAACAATCGCCAGAAATACGATATTTTGGAACTTGTTTCTACGATGGAACAACCACTGTGCATCATCACAGGAGAAAAAGATTATGTCCGTCTGGTAGAGGGTGCAAAAAGAATGCATCAGGCTGCCAAGAACAGCGAGCTGCACTGGATAGAAGGCGGAGATCATACATTTAACACGCGTCATTCGTTTGCGGGTACATCGGCTCCACTGGAAGATGCGATCAAGCAAACTGTCGCATTTGTCCGCACCCCACGGACATAGAAAAAACCTCTATTTTCCTGCGTTTTCTTTTCCATTTGGGCTGTGGTATACTGGGAATCGTCTAACGGTTAGAATGATGTGATTATTCAGAAAAATAACAGAACAGGTGGAGAAGAAACATGAATAGCAAGGTGTATCTGTATGATACGACCCTGCGAGATGGTACGCAGGGAGAGGGGATCAGCCTGTCGGTAGAAGACAAGATAAAGATCGCACTGCGGCTGGACCAGTTTGGTATCGATTTTATTGAAGGCGGTTGGCCGGGCAGTAATCCAAAGGACATGGCTTTTTTTGAGCGTATCCGGGAGATTTCGCTGCAGCACGCTAAGGTAACGGCTTTTGGCAGTACCTGTAGACCGAATGTAGCAGCGGCGGATGATGACAATCTGCAAGCGTTGATCTTAAGCGGAGCAGGGGCGGCAGCAATCTTCGGGAAATCATGGGACTTGCACGTGACGGATGCTCTCAAGACGACATTGGAAGAAAACGTGCGAATGGTCGCTGATTCGGTCGCATTTTTAAAAGAAAACGGACTGACGACTCTCTTTTTGGCAGAGCATTTCTTCGATGGGTACAAGGCGAATCCGCGCTACGCATTGCGAGTGCTGGAAGCGGCAGAAGAAGCTGGAGCTGACTGGATCGTTCTCTGTGATACAAATGGCGGGACACTGCCGCATGAAGTCTATGATATTGTCAAAACGACTGTGGGCCACCTGCGGACGCCTGTAGGCATTCATCCGCATAATGACAGCGGAGTGGCGGTTGCCAATGCACTAGCTGCAATTCAGGCGGGCGCACAGCAAGTACAAGGAACCATTAATGGCATTGGTGAGCGCTGTGGGAACGTCAACTTGATCTCAGTGGTTCCGAATTTGCAGCTCAAGCTCGGCCATCACTGTGTGAGCACTGATCAATTGCAGGAGCTGACACAGCTCTCGCGCTATGTAGCGGAAATTGCCAACATGACGATGCCGAACAACCAGCCGTTTGTCGGGTACAGTGCTTTTGCTCACAAGGGTGGTATTCACGTAAGCGCCGTTATGCGCGATCCGAAAACGTACGAGCACATCGAGCCAGAAAATATCGGCAACAAACGTCGCGTACTCGTTTCGGAGCTCGCTGGCCAAAGCAATTTGCTCGCCAAAATGGAAGAGCTGGAGATCGATCTTTCGTTGGATCGCGAAAAGGCGAGAGAAATCATTACACACATCAAAGAGCGCGAGTTCCAAGGCTATCAATATGAGGGAGCAGAGGCTTCGCTCACGCTGATGCTGCTGGAAGCCTCCGGCAAGCTGAAAAACCTGTTCAAGCTAGACTCCTTCAAGATCATGCTGGAAAAGGCAGCCGTCCAATCGATCACGTCGGAGGCGACCGTGAAGCTGCGTGTAAATGGGGAGTCTGTCCATACGGCAGCTGATGGCAATGGTCCGGTGAATGCACTGGACAATGCGATGCGAAAAGCGTTGGAAAGCTACTACCCGTGCATTGCAAAAATGCAGCTGGAAGATTACAAGGTGCGTGTCTTGGACGAAAACGGCGCGACTGCCGCAAAAGTACGTGTCCTAATCGAATCCTCTAGCAACGGCGAAAAGTGGAGCACAGTCGGCGTCTCCACCAACGTCATCGAAGCGAGCTGGGAAGCGCTGGCAGACAGTATCCGTTACTTGCTGTGGAAAGAAGGCTGCGAGGAAGTCGGAAGCCTTGCTTCTTCCGGGACGCGTGTAGGGATTGTGAATCATTAGCAAAGTGAACCAGCCCAGGCAGATGCCGTCGGGCTGGTTTTTCTTTGGTTTACAAGTTTTAAAAGGTCCGATCAACGTACAAGGCTAGTGAGAAGAAAAAGCACAGGGCTCGTAGACCTTGACAACGCCTCCCCAGTCGGAACTTCCAAAAGGGGACCACGCTTGTCGAACACTTCTTCTCTGAGAAACTTCCGCCCGTAGGGTGGCTTTGGCTCGACGGTCCCCTTTTGGAAGTGGAGACGGTCAGTGAACCCCTCCTGCTGGCGTGTCAGAGTCGAAGAGAACTGTGCTTTTTCTTCTCCTCCACCATGTTGACTCAAAAAAGACCTTCGGTCACGGTTTTCCAGAAGTACCAGGCCGATCGATCAGCTGCCGCAGCTTTGTCTCCGTGGCAGAATTCGGGTCAGGCGTGTAAATGCTACACCGCAAATCCGCATTCCCGGAAACTTGCAGCGAAGTCAGATGAAAGAGCATTTTCCCTGCCTTGGCATGACGGAATTCTAGTAAAACCTCCGGGGCTGAGCTGACACGGCTCTGCTCCCAAAGGTCGTGAAAGTCGGGATGAACCTGCCGCATTTCACTTAAAAACTGCTCGTACCACTCGTCCTCTACATACTGACCGTAATTGGCGCGAAAAATAGCAAGAAAGCCGCTGACGAAATGCTCCCAGTTGACGGCCAGCCGTCGTAATTCCTTGCGCGTAAACACCAGGCGGATCAAATTGCGCTCTTCGTAAGGGAGTTGTTCAAAATCGAGAAAGACATGTGCGGCTGCCTCGTTCCAGCCTACAATATGACTGCGACGATCTGAAATAATGGTTGGACACGAGCGCAACTCTTTTAAGATTCGTTTGAGGGCAGGATTGATCTGCGGCGGTTCATCTTTTTGCACGTCTTGCCCGACTCCCGTGCCTGTCTCCAGTGCCAGCGCGTACAAATATTTTCGCTCATCGACGGTAAGCTGCAAGGCTCTCGCTATCGCATCTAGAACAGAAGGCGAGACCTTGATGTCGCGGCCTTGTTCCAGCCATGTATACCAGGTCGAGCTAACCCCTGCGAGCTGAGCAACTTCTTCTCTTCGTAGCCCGGGTGTTCTTCTGCGTGTCCCAGGAGCCAGCCCGACCGATTGTGGCAGGATTTTGGCGCGCTGCGCTTTTAAAAAAGTAGACAGTGCTTGCAAACGCGTTTGCTGATTCATGGTACACTCTCCATTTCCTCAACTGGTTAAGTTTGTTAAACTAGTACTCATTATACTAGGATAAACAACAACTTGTAATAGGATAACGCATGTGACAAGATGATTCCATAAGGCACTCAAATTGGAGGCTATTCATGGAAAAAGTCGTTGTCACAGGTATGGGAGTGATCTCCCCGATCGGGAATACAGTAAATCAGTTTTGGAACAGTCTCGTGCAAGGGAAGTCTGGTATCTCACACATTGATACTTTTGATACAGCACGCAATAAAACGAAAATCGCAGGTTTGGTACGAGATTTTGATCCGGTGGAGCGTTTTGGGCGCAAAGAAGCGCGGCGAATGGATCGCTTTTGCCAGTTTGCCCTTGCTGCTGTAGAAGAAGCGCTAGAGGATGCAGAACTTCAGCTGGACGAGTTGGACCGCGAGCGAGTCGGGGTTTATGTAGGCTCTGGCATCGGTGGGGTAGGGACGCTTCTAGAGCAGCATAACGTTCTACGTGAACGAGGTCCTGAGCGGGTCAGCCCGACGCTTGTTCCCATGCTCATTTCCAACATGGCAGCAGCGATGATCAGCATCAAGTACGGTCTATACGGTCCGACCATGTCACCTGTTACTGCTTGCTCGATTGGGAATACGTCCATCGGTGAGGCTTTCCGGCTCATTCGGGCGGGCGGGGCAGATGTCGTCATCGCAGGAGGGTCTGAGGCCGCAGTGACAGACATATCTCTCGCCAGCTTTAGCAATGCGACGGCAGTGTCCACAAGAAATGATGCTCCATCAGGAGCGAGTCGGCCTTTTGATGCCCAGCGGGATGGGTTCGTCATGGCAGAAGGTGCCGGGATTGTGATATTGGAATCAGAATCACACGCCAAGAAAAGAAACGCCCGCATGTATGCCGAGGTGATTGGCTATGGGGCAAGCTCTGACGCCTATCATATGGTGGCGACACATCCAGAAGGAATCGGTCCCTACCGCGCGATGAAATGGGCCCTCCAGGAAGCAGGGGTGCAAACGACAGACGTGGATGTTATCAGTGCGCACGCGACCAGCACAGAGATCGGAGACCGTTCCGAGACACTGGCAATCAAAAAGCTGTTTGGCGAGGATGCGTACCGTGTACCGATCACCGCCAACAAATCGATGACGGGTCATATGTTTGGTGCAGCCGGGGGGGCGGAGGCGATCGCCCTGATTAAGAGCCTGCAAGAAGGAATCATTCCCCCGACGATCAATCAGGAGGAGCGAGACCCGGACTGCGATCTGGATTATGTGCCAAATACAGCGCGTAAAGCCGCGCTCCACATCGGCATGTCCAATTCCTTTGGCTTTGGCGGTCATAACGCAGTCATCGTATTGAAAAAAGTGTAACGGATAGAGTTTGTATTCGGAGTCTCCGGTAGACTGTGAGAGCACATAAAAAAGCGTCACTCCATGTACGCAGGAGCGACGCTTTTTCATTGTGTCAAACAGAACTAGGATTGCTTTCTCATCGCACCCAGCTCTTCAACGATGGCGGTCATTTCATTGATGCCAAACGCTGCTTTTTTCTGCACCATGTTGTACAGGTACAGCAAATCCTCGTAATGAACGAGATCGAAATCCTCTGGGCGCATCACCGCTGTATTCGCCATGTTCAGCTTTGCTTTGATGCCCTCGATAATAACGGCCAGGTTTTCTACAGTAGGTTGATTCAGGTCAGCCATACTTTCTCTCTCCTCTCGACAAAGCTGGTATTTATTTCGTCAGTTGCCCACGTGTGACGCCCAACTGGTTGGTTGACTTCAGGGTACGCCATACGTGTGTACCGCTAACTTCTCCGCGCAATGCTTTGCGATACAGACTGATTACTTCTTTCACGCGCTCTGGCTCTTCTTCCAAAAACTCGATGCGGTAGCTGCCAACATTCAGAGAGCGGAACTCGCTCAAGTACTCAGCACCGGACTGGTCAATCGCGTTATATACGGTATTGCGGCAACCGGTATCCACACGTATAGGGTGAGAGAAACCAACGCGGTCTTTCAAGGAAATGCGGGAGGTCTCACATGGAGTTCCGCAGTTTGTATGATCAGTACCTTCACTCATGAATGTGCAGTATACGCAGTGCTCGGTGTGGAACATCGGCATGTGCTGGTGGATAACCAGCTCCATGTTCGCAGCGTTCGAGCGGCTGAGCAGATCGACCATCTGCTGGATGTTCAGATCGTACGATGGCGTGACGAGCTCAAGACCTGATGCAAGGAACAGCTCAACTGCCTTGTGGTTCGCGACATTCAAGGAGAAATCGCCAATCAGCGGAATATCGATTTCATCACGACGGGACAAGTAGTAATAGAGTGCTCCCGTATTGCGCACCAGAATAGCGTCTGGTTTGCTTTTCGCGATCAGGGCAAGGACACCGTTTTCATCTGGCATATGAATGCGCATCGTAGCAATCCCGATCTTTTTCCCGTACTTATGGGCCAACTTGACACCCTCTGGATACTGTTTGACGAATTCAAAGTCAGCGTAGAGGAAGTCCACATCTGTTTGCGCAGCTGCTTCCAATTGCTCAAGCGAGCGGCACAGTGCTGTCAGGAGCGGCTTTTCCACTGGTTTTCTAGTTGGTACGTCCGCGTATACATTGATATCGTGATGGTGGTAAATCGGCGGCTTGGAACGCAGGAACACGAGCTGCTCTACTGCGTCACGGCGCATCCGGTTCAACTCACTGACAGGTACGATGAGATCCCCTTCGAGATCGACAGTCAGATCGTGAGCTTCTAGGTGGAAAATGGTTCCGCCCAGACGGCTGAGTTGATCGTGCAGCAACTCAGCCGTCAGAGGACGCTTCAAAGCAGTCTCCAGCAGTACCTCGGAAGGAACACTGACAGCGTGATTCGCCTGTTTATCCACCCAAGTGACACTGAGCTTTTCACCCAGCTTGCCGCTTACATGAACGGACAGCGGGAAGGTGCGATAAGGCTTTTCTGTCTCGAACGTTTTACGCAGGCGACGATCCAGCTCAGGATCGCTCGTCTTCCATACACGGTCGCCAACGTGAAGACGTTTCAGATTCACGTCATTGCGTCCCATGACGATTTCGTACAGGCCTTTGGAAACTTCGCCTTCTACTTTTTTACTGCGGATCAAAATGTCGTAGATGCGACCGCCTTCTTCTTTTTGCGTGGGGTCACCCGCGTCGAACACGATTCCGTCTCCACGTTTGACTGGAGCAGTGATTTCCACCAAAACGCCTGAAGGAAGCAGTTTTTTCACGGTTCCCAAAAACACACCGCGGCTTTTCGGGAACGATCCATCTACGAGTTGCTTGTTGTTTGTCCCGGTCAAAAATCCGTGTGTAAACCCGCGAGAGAAGCTTTGTTGCAGCTCACGTACTTCTACCTCGGATGGTCCCGTATCTTGTCCGGCAAAATAACGCTCGATGGCGGCATTGTATTTGCTCACGACGTTTGCAACATATTCAGGTGTTTTCAGGCGGCCTTCAATTTTAAAGGAAGTCACGCCAGCCTCGATCAGCTCAGGAACCAAATCGATAGCAGCCAAGTCCTTCGGGGACAGCACGTAAGCGATATTCCCCATTTCCTTCTGCACACCGTCTACCATCAGGTCATACGGCAAACGACAGGCTTGGGCACACTCCCCGCGGTTTGCCGAGCGTCCACCCCACATTTCCGAGGTCAGACATTGTCCGGAATAAGAAACGCACAAGGCACCGTGGACGAATACTTCCATCGGCAGCTTTGCTTTTTCTCCGATTTTTTTGATCTCTTTTAATGAATTTTCACGTCCGAGTACGACGCGTTCCATATCAAACGGCTTCGTGAACTCCACCGCTTCTGGCGAAGTAATCGTCATTTGTGTAGAGCCGTGAATCGGGAAGTCTGGAGAAATCTCGCGGATCATCTTTACAAGACCGAGGTCTTGAACGATCACAGCGTCTACTCCAGCGTGAATACAGGCGTCAATCAGCTCGCGTGCATCCTCTAGTTCATTTTCAAATACGAGAATATTAAAGGTAAGGAAGCCCTTTACCCCGTACATGTGCAAATAAGCCATAATCTCAGGCAGTTCCGCCATTTGGAAGTTCTCAGCACGAGCACGCGCGTTGAACTTTTCTACCCCAAAAAAGATGGCATTGGCTCCGTTGGCCACGGCTGCCTTCAAACAGTCCCAGTTACCAGCAGGAGCCAACAGCTCGATATCTTCACGCTTTATACCATTTCGCATGTGTATGTCATTACCTCCAAGGTCTTCAAACAAGCTCTTCTTCATCATAGGGAAATGTGCTGGTCACCGCAACAAAAACATCCTTTCTGCCAGATGTTGAAAATGTGCCTTCCAGAAAGACACCTAGTGATGTTATTCTGTAAGAAAAATCGAAATATTCTAAGAGCCAGGGGAACCGATATATGTTAATCATCAAAGACATTTTGCTGCAGTTACTGTTCGTTATCGTCCCTGTTTTGCTGTATAGAAACGTTTGGCTGGGGCGATCAACCTCGAACAAGATGAGCGTCAAGTCATCTATGGTTATCGTTTGTAGCTCGATCAGTGTCATTTTTGCCATGAGCTTTCCAGTACAACTCAGTAATGGTATGGAGTACGATTTACGCTCGATACCAATCATTATTACCATTTTATACGCTGGGTATATCCCGGGCATTTTGACGATTTTGGTGATGTTTGTCGTAAGGATCGTTCTGGGTGGTGATGGCGTTCTCATAACGATTCTTGGAACGATGGTCTACGCGATCATACCGTTTTTGTTGGTCAATCGTTGGTATGGCTACTCTTTACGAAAAAAACTAGGGGTCGTTCTCTTGATCGAATGCTTGAAGCAGCTATCCATCATCGGTGGAGGGATGGTTGTTTTGATCTGGAGAGGGTTCCCGGTGTCCATCATTAACAATTATCTGGAGCCGCTAGTGGAAATCGGCTACCTCGCTTTAATCGTACAAGGTGCAGCCGTTTATTTCATCGAATTTATTCGAGAATCTCATATTATCCGCAAGCAGGTTGAACGCTCGGAAAAGCTGAACCTGATCAGTGAGCTGGCAGCCAGTGTTGCCCATGAAGTGCGCAATCCACTCACAGTGGTACGAGGCTTTGTCCAATTGTTGCGTGAGGAGACGAATCCGAAAAACGTTGAATACATCCGCTTGGTCTTAAATGAACTCGATCGGGCTGAATTTATCATTTCCGACTATTTAAATCTGGCCAAGCCTCATTCTGAGACGCTAGAGCGACTGGAGATTGCGCATACCGTGAACGAAGTGACCGCCATCATGTCCTCTTACAGCGTCATGAACCGAGTGGAAATCGCCTGTGAGACCGAGCCGGGCCTATTCGTTGAGACCAACGCCGTTAAGCTCAAGCAAGCATTGATGAATCTGTTGAAAAACGGTATCGAATCGATGGGACAAGGTGGCGTACTGCACGTCACCGTACAAGCAGCCGGGACCTATCATGTGATTTCCATCAAGGATGAGGGAGAGGGGATGACGCCAGAGCAGATTGAACAGATTGGGCTGCCTTTTTATTCTACAAAGGAAAAAGGGACGGGTCTCGGTTTGATGGTAACCTGCCGGATCATCGAGGCGATGCAAGGGACCATCCACTTTCAGAGTGAACACGGGCACGGAACGCAGGTGACGATTCAACTGCCTGCTGTGTATACGACCGAAAAAGGAGGCGAACATGGACAAAGATCAAGAGGTGTGGGAGCGACTCTTTCATGAGTTGGCAGTAATCAGAAGCGAATTAAAAGCGTTCAAGCTCGAAACACGTGCAGAGCTTTATCAAATCAAAAGCGAGCTGAAAGAATGGCAGCAGCGAGAAGCACAGCGAAGGCTCCCAAACGAAGGGGAATAAACCATGCAACGTTCCGCAAACCGATGGTGGCAAAAAACAGGAAAAGCTGTTTTCGCAGCAGGCTTGGCTTTAGCGCTTGCTGCATGCGGACAACCACAGGAAGCCGCAAAGCCTGCCACACAACCAACGACAGAAGCTACACCAGCTAATGCATCTGAGCAACCCGAACAAATACTCAGATTGAATAACTTTACAGAACCACTTTCTCTTCATCCCGGACTCATTTCGGATGTTTGGTCATCCAATGTTATTTTTCAGACGTTTGAGGGGCTGACACGCATTGACGACAAGGGCGTTCCACAGCCCGCCATGGCCCAGGAAATCAAGGCATCAGATGATTTGTTGACGTACACCTTCACGATTCGCGACAATGCGAAGTGGTCGAACGGTGATCCCGTAACCGCGCACGATTTTGAAAACGCCTGGAAATGGGCACTCGATTCCAAAAATGGTTCCCAGTATGCCTATCAGTTGTTTTATGTAAAAAATGCAGAGGCGGCCTTTGCTGGCAAAGCGAAGCCCGAAGAAATCGGGGTCAAGGCAACAGATGACAAGACACTGGTCGTCCAACTGGAAAACCCGACGCCGTTTTTTCTGGAGCTGACGGCTTTTTACAGCTACTTTCCACTGAATACCAAAGTGGTAAAAGACAATCCGAACTGGGCGAAGGAAGCAGGACCAGCCTACACCTCGAATGGACCGTTCAAACTCGCTACGTGGGAGCATAAAACTAAGCTGACGCTTGCGAAAAACGAGCATTATTGGGATGCAGACGCTGTCAAGCTGACCAAAATCGAAATGAATATGATCAATGACGCGAATACAGAGCTGTCGATGCTGGAGGGCGGCGATCTCGATTGGGCAGGTGCCCCGACTGGCAATCTTCCGCTCGACGCGATGCCGACCTTGAAGGAAAAAGGATTGCTGGTGATCACGCCAAAAGCCGGGACGTATTGGTATGAATTCAACACAGAGCAAAAACCTTTCCACAACAAAAAAATTCGCCAAGCCTTTTCATACGCGATCAACCGGAAAGACATCGTGGAGAACATCACGCAGGGAGGGGAATTGGTTGCGACAGCCGTAGTGCCGCCTACAATGTTTGCTGAGAACGAGCAAGGCTTGTTTACAGACAGCGACATAGAAAAAGCCAAGCAGCTGTTGACGGAAGGCATGAAGGAAGAAGGGTACGCCAGCGTCGACCAGCTCCCACCGATTACACTGTCCTATAATACGGAGGAAGCACAGACCAAAATCGCGCAAGCCGTACAGGATATGTGGCAAAAAAACTTGGGTGTGCACGTCAAGCTGGAGAATCAGGAATGGAATGTCTACTATGAAAACGTGAAAAACGGGAAGTACCAAGTAGCGCGGATGGGATGGACGGGGGATTTCAACGATCCGATCAACTTCCTGGAAATATTCCGAACGAAGGAAGGCAACAACCATACTCGTTGGGAGAATCGTCAATATGCCGATCTATTGGCGGCTTCTGCCAAGGAGAAGGATGCTGCCAAACGAAAAGCGATCTTGCAAGAGGCGGAGAAAATCTTGGTGGACGAAATGCCAGTCATTCCGTTTTACTTTAAGTCTACGGTGTATGCGCAGAACCCCAAGTTGAAAGGCGTAGTCATTTCAGGGTTGGGATACGCGCAGTACAAATGGGCGTATTTCGAATAAATCATAAGTCACATTCGAAGGGCTGGTCAGTCGGATTATTCCACGACCAGCCCTTCGAATACGATAGAGACCTTCTCTTCCATGATTTCTTCGAGTGCCCAGGCGCCTTCGCTGCGTACCCAATCATAAAGAGCGTTATAGTAAATATTCTCCAACATGTTCGCAGCGACAAGAGGGTTGAATTTGCTTTTCAATTGATTCTTTTCTTGCGCTTCTTCAATCAGGTCAGCGAACAGTTGACGCAATTCAAAGTACATGTTCTTTTCATTCTCAAGCACTTTCCGATGTTTCATCGAGGATTCTACGACGACTTTGATGAAATCGAAATTGGTGATGGTGACTTCATTCATGATCTTGTAGATCCGCAGCACCTTCGACTTGCATTCGTCACCATAATCCCACTCTTCCCGGCGCTCCTCGATTTCATGTAGACGCTCATATCCCCAGTTAGCGAGAATAGCTTCCTTTGAAGTGAAATGCAGAAAGATCGTACCGCGTGCAACATCCGCTTCTTCGGAAATCATGTCGATTGTGGTTGCTTCAAAGCCGTGCGTTTTGAAGAGCTTGATGGCAGCATTGAAGATTTTTTCGCGAGTTTCGCGCTTTTTCCGTTCCCGTCTCGTCGTCAAGTATGTAGCACCTCCTTATGAACTCGTACGCTTGATTATAACACAACCGTTACCTAACAAAAGAATAGTTCATGCAATTACGCATAATTTAGGTGAAAAAAGGATAGACTTCTGCGAAGCTCGAATGTATATTTATATACTATAATGAATAAATATTAAATCATACCAGGCTCGAAATGCATGGGGTGGAGGAGAGTAAAATGGGTGTTGCAAAGGCACTGGCAGTACGTCAGGCTACGATGAAAGACGTGGATGCCATGTTGGAGATTGTTAATGAATATGCACAGCAAGGCTTGATGCTGCCACGTACGAAGCTGTCTTTCTTGGAAAACTTGCAATCCTTTATTGTCGCTCATGATGGAGATTCGGTCGTAGGTGTCGCAGGCCTACATATTTTGTGGGAGGATCTGGCTGAGATCCGCTCCTTGGCTATCTCGGAAAAAGCGAAGGGGATGGGCGTTGGGAAACATCTGGTTCTTCATCTGGTTGAGCAATGCCGCCTTTTGGGAATTAAGCGTGTACTGGCGCTGACCTATCAACAAGTGTTTTTTGAAAAGTGCGGGTTTTGGGTGGTTGCCAAGGAAACACTGCCGCAAAAAGCTTGGAAGGATTGCATTAACTGCTCCAAACTGCCGATGTGCGACGAAATTGCTATGATTTTCGAAACAGTCTGATACATTTGGTCTAGCCTTCCTTTTTTCTTTTCTGGTACTATATTCATATAAATAGTAGAAATATAAACAATATTCTACAAGTATACCAGAAAAAGAGATTGTCAAAAATGGGGGGCTTTTCCATGAAGCTGGGCGCTCGTATATTGCTCGTTCTACTACTGGCAGGAAGTGTACCGTTGACGGCAGCGGGAGTGTTTGCTTATCAGGAATCCAAGCAGGAATTGTTGAACGGAAGTGCCGCTACACTGGAAGCGCTGCGTCACAGCAACAAGGAACAGGTGGAAAATTACTTTCGTGAGCGAGCCAGGAACGTGGATACGTTGGCTGCATCGGGAACAGTAATGTCTGCCCTCTCTTCGTTTGAGGACGTGTGGCGGCAAGGACGAGAATCGCCTGCTTATGAAGTAGTGCAAGCGCAGTATACGAACGAACTAAAGATGGAGGTCGCTCGCTACGGCTTCGTGAATGCCTTTCTGTTGAATGCACAAGGGGACATCGTGTACGAGACAAAGCCGCAGGCCGATTTTGGTACGAATCTCCTGACAGGCCCAGACGCTGACTCTGTACTTGGTCAGACTGTGCAGCAAGTCAAGAAAACCCAAAGCGCAGAAATGTCAGATCTAGGCGTTTACGAACCATCTGGAGGGGCGCCAGGGGTATACATTGCAGCGCCGATCTACGAACGAGGCTACATCATCGGGCAAATAGCAGTTGAAGTATCCATGGATTATATTTCTAGAATATTCAATCAACGAGAAGGGCTGGGGGAAACCGGGAAGATTTACTTGGTTGGTGGTCCGGACAAGCTGATGCGCTCGCAACTGGGAAGTGGGTCCAATACGTTGTTACAGCAAAAAGTAGATACGCCCATCGTTGATCAGGTCTTACTCACCCAACAATCTGAAGGAACGGTCGAAAGCAAGGATTACTTAGGACAGCAAGTGCTCGTGTCCTATGATCAGGTCAAAGTGGGGAAGAAGACGTGGGCGATTTTGGCAGAGATGAATATGACCGAAATACTAGAGGGCCCAACCCGAATTCGGGATGCCATGATTGCTTTTAATGGTGCTGTCCTCTTGCTAATCGTCATCATCTCATTATTTACAGCAAATTGGCTTCGCCGCTCGTTTCGCGGCATGCTTGCCGTGGCAGAGCGGATTGGGCATGGGGATTTTTCGCGAGAGATTCCTGACAAGCTATTAAAACGAAAAGATGAACTGGGGGAGCTTGCAGGGTCTCTCGTTACGATGCAGAAGCAACTGCGCAAAATTTTGTTTCAGATTCAGCAGGCAGCTGCTTCCGTTTCCGGTGCGGTGCGAAATATTCAGGGAAACACCAGTGAGATTGCCGCTTCCAGCCAACAAATTGTCCTCGTCGTCGATCAAGTGGCTGCATCTGCTGACAGCCAGGTAGAAAAAATGGGACAAACCTTGAATCTGGCTGTTGATTTGACAAAAGATGTGGCGGTTGTAACGGAAAATGTAGAACGGGTAACTGTCTCTGCGGAAGAAATGAAGCAGCATGCACATGCAGGCAGACGCGCGATCGCAGATGTGATGGACAGCATGGATGAAATTAATCGTTCGGTAGAAGCTGCAACGGATGTCATTCATGTATTGGAAGGGCGCTCGAAGGACATTTCGAGAATTATCTCTGTCATTACAGAAATTGCCCGACAGACCAATCTGCTAGCCTTGAATGCTGCGATTGAAGCGGCCAGAGCAGGAGAGCATGGTAAGGGATTTGCAGTCGTCGCAGGAGAAGTGCGTAAGCTGGCGGAAGATACCAACAGTGCTGCTCAGCAGATCGTAGGCATGATTGGTGACGTACAAAAGGATACGAAGGAAGCTGTCGCGAGGATGGTCGAGGGTGCCCAAACGACCGCCCGCGGCATGAAGACAGCACACCAATCCCAAGAGATGTTCCAGCACATAGAGGAAAACATCCTCGGGGTATCGCAAGAAATTAACGGTGTCAGTGAGGCCTTTAAGCGTATGGCGCCAGATGCCCAACAAGTAGCCGTTGTCGCTGGGGAAGTATCCTCCGCATCGATGCAAGCGGCTGCCGGTGTCCAAAGCATCTCGGCTGCGGTAGAGGAGCAGAGTGCAGCGATGGAGCTCATTGCAGATGCTGCGACTCAGCTGGCCATTCTAGCAGAAGAGCTGAGAAGCTCACTTGCAGCCTTTGTTTCGCGCGAAAATTAAGAAAAAAGGGACGGAGCAAAAGCCGGTGACAACTGCCTTTTCTCCCGTCTCTTTTTGTATTTTGGAAGGATATCTCACACAAAATGTTGAATGATAAGGACGATGGAGAGTTTCAAGCCGGAGGGACGTAAGCGTGCACAAACTAGATTGGGAACTATATCTGCTACCGTTCGAACAAGCTGTAGAAGAAATCAAAGTCAAAATTAAAAATATCCGTAACGAGCTACGCAAACGCAAGGAGCATTCACCGATCGAGTTTGCGGTGGGCAGGGTCAAATCGATCCCGAGTATTTACAACAAAGCAAACCGCTTGCAGTTTCCGATTGATGAGAATATCTGCTGGGAAATTCGCGATATCGCGGGCATCCGCGTCATTTGCCAGTTTATTGATGATATACCTGCAGTCGTTGAGATGATCCGTAACCGCGGAGACATGCGTGTGTATTTGGAGAAGGATTATGTCTCTACCCCAAAAGAAAGCGGATATCGCGGCTATCACCTTGCCGTGGAGTATCCGATCATGATGGCGGGTGGGCAAGTGACCATTCCGGTAGAAATTCAGATTCGCACATTGGGAATGAATTTTTGGGCGACGATTGAGCACTCGCTGAATTATAAATACGAGGGAATTATCCCATCCGATATACGGCAAAGATTGTTCGAGGCTGCCAAGGCGTCCTACAAGCTGGATAGCGAAATGAACAACATCCGGGACGAAATTAAAGACGCCCAAGCAGAATTTACGAAAAAAGAAGTGCCTATGGAGTCATTATTATCGTTGGTGGAGTTGGATCTCGACGTCGATGCGGCAATGGACGAAGGAAGTATGAATGAGAGGACTGGAGAAGAGAATGACAAGCGTTAACTGGCTGGAAGAAACAAATAAACGCAAGGACGAACTGATTGCGACGACACAACAATTTTTGCAGATTAAAAGCGTTTTGGACCCCGAAACAGCACGGGAAGGCGCCCCTTTTGGAGAAGGGATTCGGCAAGCGCTTGACTTTGCGCTAGGCGTGTGTGAAAAAGCAGGAATGACAACCAAAGACGTCCGTGGGTATGCAGGGCACGCTGAATTCGGACAAGGTGAGGAATTGATCGGCATACTGAGCCATGTCGATGTCGTACCAGAAGGCGATGGCTGGAGTACGCCACCGTATGCAGCCGAGATCGTGGATGGACGCATGGTGGCCCGTGGTGCGATTGACGACAAGGGACCGACGATGGCGGCTATTTTCGCAGCGAAGATCGTGATGGAGCTTGGATTGCCGCTGTCGAAGCGCGTGCGCTTTATTTTCGGTACGGATGAAGAATCGAGCTGGCAGTGTGTGAACACGTATTTCGAAACGGAAGAAATGCCGACAATGGGCTTTACACCAGATGCAGACTTTCCTCTGATCTATGCGGAAAAAGGCTTGACCGATCTGTCGTTGCGTCAGACGCTTGCATCCTTCCAAAGCCTCGGAATACCTGCTGCGGAAAATGTGGCGGCAAAGCTCGTTTCCTTACAGGCTGGCTTGCGCATGAACATGGTTCCAGACAAAGCTGTAGCAACGCTTGCGCCAATCAGCTTGAATAGTGAGGCGATTGCACAAGGCTATCGCCAGCACCTGGAAGCGACTGGCTTGAAAGGCAAAGTGGAGGAGCAGGACGGTCTCGTAATGCTGCACATGGAGGGCGTCTCGGTTCACGGAATGGACCCGAGCAAGGGCGTCAACGCGGGTACCGAGCTCATTCACTTTTTGCGGACCATGTCCTTGGATGAACGCGGAGCTGTATTTGTAAGCTTGGCTGATCGTTATTTGCACAAGCAGCATTACGGTGAAGCACTTGGCATCGCGCATGATGATGAAGAAATGGGTGCGCTCACACTGAACACAGGTGTAATCGAGTATGACGAAAAGCAGGATGCGCTTTTCCGTCTGAACATCCGTTACCCACATTCTGTTGCCTTCGAAAAATGGTCGGCTGTTCTTGCTGAACGTTTCAGTGAAGGGGCATTTACGCTCGAAGTGGCTGAGCATCTGACACCGCACCGCGTCGACCCAAATCATCCTTTGGTGACAACACTGCAACGTGTTTATACGGAACAAACAGGCGAGGAAGCTGGCATTATTGCAATTGGCGGCGCTACCTACGGCCGTTCGTTGGATGTTGGGGTAGCATTCGGACCGCTTTTCCCAGGGCGTCCTGATAGTGCCCACCAGCGAGATGAATATATTATCGTGGATGATCTGATCAAAGCGACAGCGATTTACGCGCAAGCGATCTATGAATTGGCGAAGTAGGAATAGGAACGGCTGGACACAAGTGCCAGCCGTTTTTATTTTTGTTGAATTAGGAGAGACAAAAATCTTTGCAAATGCTGGAAGTCAGTACTATAATGCAAGTAACGATTGATCGATTAATCATTCATAAGCAAGGAGCCTGTACAGCATGCCACTTTCAGAAGAACAAGTGCGAAAAATGAAGCAAAAGCGGGAAACGATTCTCCAGCAGGCAGTTCTCTTGTTTGCCGAGCACGGCTATGACGATACCACCATTGCAAAAGTCGCGAAGGCATCAGGAGTGAGCTTTGGCAGTGTTTTCACGTACTTTGAAAACAAGGATCAGCTCTTTCATGCAGCTGTCACGGAGCCATTGCAAGAGCATTCGGTCAAACTGCTTGACTTTGATCCCCAAGCATCTGAGCCATTACTGGAATTAGAGAGAATGGTGACCAATCACATCAAGATCTTCGCTATGTTCGATTCGTACTTGCGTCTGGTCGTACAAGTAGTCGGCTACTACAATCGTTTTGCCCATTCTTTTGCTGAGCTAGATGCGTTTCACAACACCTTTCGTACGAAAATTGCCGAGCTCTTGATCAATGGACAAGAGAAAGGTCTCTTACATGTCCAAGATCCCAAATACGTGGCGACAGCGTACATGAGTCTGTTAATTGGTCTGCGTGTGAATTTGACCGATGAGCCACAAAGCAACATGTGGGAAAAATTCGTTCCGTTTGCCATGCAGCTTTTTGGACCGAAGAATCGCTAGCATTCTCCAACGGTCTTTTTTTTGGAATACAAATGATTGATTAATCAATCGTTATAAAGTAGAGGAGTGGTCACGATGAGTTTTTGGAAGTTCGACAGCAACATCCAGATCAGACTGATGTTACAGTTTTTAACGACGATGGCGAGCATGACTGTGACCCCGTACTTGATTGTTTTTTTCTCCAAGCAATTGGGGACCGTTGTAACGGGTTTTATGTTTTTAGGCGTGATGGCAGCAAGTGTGGCAGGCTCTTTTGCAGGGGGATATTTGGCGGACAGGATCGGGCGAAAAAAAGTGATCGTTGCATGTGAATTGGTCATCTTCCTCAGTTTTCTTGGTGTGGCCTTCGTCAACTCACCTTGGCTTCAGCTGCCTTATGTGACATTTATTTTGTTTCTGTTCAATAACTTTTGTTTGGGGGCGTCGGGTCCTGCTTACCAAGCACTCATCATTGATGTGAGTCAGCCCGAGAATAGGCGAGCGATTTTTACTGCTTCCTATTGGTTGAATAATTTGGCGGTAGCGATAGGAGGATTGGTGGGGGCTTTTTTGTTCGACGAGCATTACTTTGCCCTATTTCTCGGTGTGGCTGTAAGCATCGCGATTTCGCTCGTGATTACGATCCTGTTTATTGAAGAAACGTATGTGCCAGAAAAACGTGCACGCTCGGCGTC
This sequence comes from Brevibacillus sp. IT-7CA2, assembly GCF_949767855.1. Classification (NCBI taxonomy): domain Bacteria; kingdom Bacillati; phylum Bacillota; class Bacilli; order Caryophanales; family Paenibacillaceae; genus Brevibacillus; species Brevibacillus sp. IT-7CA2. Next base: position 275,676 of record NZ_CATKQT010000051.1, on the reverse strand, counting down.
TCGCAAGCAAAGACAAAAAGATTCGAGTTTTATGGCAGATGTCATGGGAGCTTATAAAGAAGTGCTCAAGCATCGAATTTTTCTGCTGTTTACCTTAGCGAATTTGCTCATTATAGCGGTAGAGGAGCAATTGACCAATGTCATAGGCCTTCGTTTAGTGCAAGATATCCCGGAGCCTGAGCAGTTATTTTCGTTTCTTGCCATTCAGGTGGATGGGATGAACTTGTTAGGTCTATTAAAAACAGAAAACACGTTGCTGGTTGTTTGCTTGACCGTTTTGGTCTCCTACGTAGTGAAGAGTATGAGAGATAGGGCGGTGCTCCTGTCAGGCTTGGCCCTGTACTTTTGCGGGTATGCATGGATTAGCTTCAGCAACTCTCCCGCTGTCTTGCTCATTGCCATGTTCTTCGCGACATTGGGGGAAGTGATGCACATTCCGGTAAAACAAGCGTTACTCGCCAATATGGTGCCGGATCATGCGCGGAGCACGTATATGGCTGTACATTCTTTGTTTAGCATCGTGGGGGTCAGCAGTGCAGGCGTGTTTATACTTGTCAGTACGTGGGTTCCCAACGTTGCGATCACCGGAATTTTTCTAGGGATGGGACTGATTTGTCTCGTGCTTTTTCATCGGATTACGAAAAAAGTTGGGCAAGAACAAGAAACTGCTACGAAGGCCACCCAATCAAATGCGACAGCATGAAAAAGTACTCGAGCGCATTCGGGACATTGGTTGGGGAAACAATATCAAATACGGTGTAGGCGGTTTGGAAATGAAAGGATTTTGTAAGCGGTTTCTCGAAAACATAAAGGGAATACGTCAGTATCGAAAAGGAGATAAATGATGGACGATCTCACGAAATTGATCAAGGATTTGACGGAAGCGGACGGAGTACCTGGGCACGAGCGCGAAGTCAGGGTGAAAATGGAGGAGTACTTACAGCCTCTCAGCGACGAGTTGGTAAAGGATCGGCTGGGTGGGGTACTCGGGAAGAAGACGGGGGCAGAAAACGGTCCGAAAATTTTACTCGCGGGACATCTGGATGAAGTGGGCTTCATGGTGACGCATATCACGCCAAAAGGGTATTTGCGTTTTATCCAGCTGGGCGGATGGTGGACACACAATATCCTCTCACAGCGCGTGAAAGTCAAGACACGCAAAGGCGAGTATCTCGGACTCATTGGTTCGAAGGCACCGCACGCTCTGGAAAAGGAAGAGCGGGAAAAAGTCATGAAGCTCAAGGATTTGTACATTGACATCGGGGCAAAAGATGAAGCAGATGCAAAGGAAATGGGTGTGCGCCCTGGTGATTGGATTGTCCCTGACAGTGATTTTACGACGATGCGCGACGGAGAGCTGTGGGTCGCAAAGGCGCTCGATAATCGGGCGGGGTGTGCGCTGGCAATCGAGGTGCTAAAACGATTGAAGAAGGAAGAGCATCCTAATGTGGTATACGCGGGTGCAACTGTGCAGGAAGAGGTAGGGACTCGCGGTGCTGGCACGGTAGCGAATCTGGTTGAACCAGATATTGCTTTTGCTGTCGATGTTGGACTCGCATATGACACGCCTGGAAATGAATCGTATCCGATGACCTGCAATGTGGGGGACGGTCCGCTCGTCATGTTATTTGATGCCACGATGATTCCGCATACCGGATTGCGCGATCTCGTATTCGACACAGCAGAGGAGCTCGGCATCAATATCCAGGTGGATGCCCTCGCAGGAGGCGGAACAGACGCAGCGAAATTCCATACAAGCGGCATTGGCTGCCCGTCTATTGTCGTCGGCTTTGCGACACGGTATATTCACAGCCATAATGCGATTATGTCAAAAAGTGATTTCGAGCAGGCTGCCCAACTGCTGACAGCTGTCATCAAGAAGCTCGATAAGGAAACGGTTCAACAACTGCTCGATAGATGAGATAGGCGAAACCCTCTCCATGCATGTATGATTGCGATGGAGAGGGTTTTTCGTTTTGTTACTTGTTCTGCTCTGGGAGGTCTACCTTTATTTCCAGACCCTTAATAAACTGATCGTCTGCGACTGTTTCCGCGGAATTATCTTTTACGATAAAAGGCTTGATTATGAAATACTTCGGCTGTCCTTGTGCAGAAGCATAGCGGGCGTCGAATGTGAGCGTGTTATCCTTACGTTCTCCTTCTCCGTGGAGGGACGTCAGTTGACGACCTTGGTCGTCAAACAGGGCAGCTCTGATGAACTTATTTGATGTCTTGCCATCCAGTTTGACCGAATACAACAAGCGCGTCGTCACTGGCGTCACATTGACCTCGGATACTTCGAAAGAAATCCCATCGTTGGATTGAATAGCATTCGGTTTAAGCCGGATGGTGTCGTTCGTCGCTTTTTGGAAGGGAATGTTCAGCTCGAAGGCTTGATCAATTCCAGCAAGCTTAACAACCACTTCCGCATGGAAAGAGTCTGGAATCATGCCTGTTGAATTATGTTCAGGTGTCTTCAAAATTTCTTCGAAGACAAGAAAGTTTGGGTGCGATTCGCCAGCTGTGGAGAAAAAGCCACCGCCTGTTACCAAACTACTTGGGTCATCTTGGCCTTTTCCATCGATGTTAAAAGTAACATTTTCGATAGCGTCACTAAGTTTGACAACCTCCTTTCCCGTATCAAACATGCCGTCCTTCAAGTTTGGAGCCGTTACACTAAGCAGGTAGACAGCACGTGTTCCGTCGAAGACCGTCTCTGTTACCTCGAGCTTAATGTCCTGGTGAGAAATACTCCTGTTTACCTTGGAAGAAAGACCTTGTTCGCCTGCAGCTCGTAAGCCGAGGTCGGCTTCGATTAAGCTAAAGAGACTGCCAACGAATGGGATCTGCTTAATGGATTGCGCCATGACCGGCGAGATAAATCCGGAGGTGAATACAGTTGCACCTAGAATGACTGCGGCGGCCGCAACATAGGGTGCTTTGCGTAATCGTTGGACTTTTCGTTCACGAGATATTTCTGGGAGAGAAGCGTATGTTTCATCCAGTCGAGCCCGTACCAATGGTGACATCGTTGTATCCTTTGTACGCTTGTACTCTTTTAGTTCGAAATCAAATTTAGATTGATCCATAATGTATCTTCCCTTCCCGAAATGTGCTTAATTTCTCCATCAAGTTGTTCCGTGCCCGACTGAGCCGCATTTTTGCGGCACTGTCCGAAATTTCCAGTATCTCTGCTACTTGTCTTAAAGGGATGTCTTCAAAATAGTGAAGCACAATAACAAGGCGCTGAGGCTCATCCAATCTCTCAACGGCGTCTCGCAGGTCAATATGCTCGTCTTTATGTGAGAGTGACAATTGGATAGGAAAATCATCCATTAGAACGTTGCGGGAGCGATTTGCTAACATCTTATTGCATTCATTGATCAAAATTCGGAACATCCATGTTTTGAAAAAATGGGGCTCACGAAGTGAATGCAGAGATTTATAAGCTTTCAAAATGGTTTCCTGGAGAGCATCCGCAATATCTTCCTCTTTTTTCAGGATGGATTTAGCCGTATTGTACAAGGAGCTCTCAACGTGTTTGACAACAGCGATAAAAGCTTCACGATCTCCTTGTTTTGCCAGGAGAACCTGTTCTCTTAGATCCACCTTTTTCACTCCTTTCTGTGTTGGTTTTTCACATGGACAGTAATTAGATCAGCGAAATCGATACATGGTCACATCATGTAAGCAAAAATTTCAGCTAGGCTTGCTTCGTCGTCGCGAGTCTCGAAGAAAAATACCCGGGAGTTGAACGGTTTAGTTGTTTTTTCGAGAGTACTCCTTTAGTATAGGTAGGATAGGATTTCGCAAGGGCAATAACCTGCCTAGGATGAATTTTGATTGATGAGAGCCGGTTTTATCGCATCCACTGTCCATGCAGTCATGGTGTGGCGAATCGGATCGCTTGTGAAAGGAAGTGGAAGTTATGGCAAAATCGTTTGCGTCTTTTGGTTTCCGTCCGGAGCTGATGCAAGGGATTCAAGACCTGTATTATAAAGAACCGACACAAATTCAAGAGGAAGCCATTCCTCTCATTATGGAAGGCAAAGATATAATTGGACAAGCTCAGACAGGTACGGGAAAAACAGCTGCATTCATGCTGCCGATCCTCAACGCATTGGAAGAGGGAAAACGCGACATTCAAGCGCTCATCCTCACCCCGACACGTGAGCTTTCCATTCAGATTGCAAAAGAAGTAGAAAAGCTGGGCAAACACCTGAATGTGAATGTACTATCCCTGCACGGTGGAACGGATATTGACAAACAACTGAGCAAGCTGAAAGAAACGGTTCATGTTGTTGTAGGAACACCAGGACGTGTACTGGATCATATGAAGCGCGGATCGCTTCACTTCGGACGAATCTCCACACTCGTGCTGGATGAAGCCGATAAAATGATGGAAATGGGCTTCTTGGAGGATGTGGAGCAAGTAATCGTCCACACGCCTTCTCAACGTCAGGTGCTGTTGTTCTCGGCTACGATGCCTGATCTGGTAAAAAGACTGGCGCACCGCTTCATGAAACAGCCACCGCATATCAAAATCGAGGGCAAGCAAAAAACGGTTGAGCGCATTGAGCAATTTTACTATGTAGTCAACCAGAGTGATAAGACAGACGCTCTCGTCGATCTGCTGGAACAAGAGCAGCCGTTCTTGACCATTGTGTTTGCAAATACCCAAGTACGTGTGCAACAGCTTACGGCCCGCCTGCAGGAAAATGGCCTCTCGGCGAAAGCCCTGTACGGTGATTTGTCTCAAAACAAGCGGGAACAATTGATGAAGCAATTCCGTGAGATACGATTCCAATACTTGATCGCAACAGATATCGCTGCTCGTGGACTCGATGTAGAAGGTGTAACACACGTCATCAACTACGATTTGCCGAATGACGTGGACAGCTACATTCACCGCGTCGGCCGTACTGGTCGTGCGGGACAAAAAGGAAAAGCGATCTCCCTTATTTCTCCTCGTCAGAAAAACTTGATGGCTCGTTTTGCCAAAGCGACGAAGGCTTCGATCGAAGAAAGAATTATGCAGGCTGGACGCCATTTGGATGCCGGACGTCGTCAGCGCGCAGAAGAACGGGAAGCTCATTTCGTTGAGCTGCGAGCGCAACAGGTGAAGGAGCAGCAGAAGGAAAAAGACAAAGAGTTCTCTCCTGTACGTGAAGCCTTGAAGAAAAAGACGAAGGTAAAGCCAGGCTACAAAAAGAAGATAGCGCGTGAGCTGGGAGAACTGCAAACGCAGTACGAGAAAAACCGCAAGAAGGCAGAAGCGATTGCGGCACGTAAAGCGGGTAAATCCGTGAAGCCAGGCGATGCCAAAAAAGCGGGAAAAGGTGGAGCAGCACGCTCTGCGAAGGGCGGAAAACCGTTTAATCAATCCTCATCCGCTGGGAAAACACGTGGAAATAAGTAAAGATAATAAGAGAAACTGTCCAGATTCGAAAAGGGTCTGGGCAGTTTTTTTGTTGGGTGGGATACTACTCTTTCCATTACGTATGTGTTAATAGGAAAATGGTCTGAGATAAAACGATGCACAGAAAAAAATTAAGAAATACCGCTCATTAGTTAAAAATATATGGTTTTGATCCTATTCCCCTTTCTCTTTGTAAGGAATTGTTATAATGAACGTAAAACAAGGAGGGAGATCAAATGGATCGGATTGATGAACAAATCCTCCGCTTATTGCGGGAAAATGCCCGAATCACCAGCTCAGACATCAGCAAGCAGGTTCATTTGTCCGTGCCTGCGGTTTCCGAGCGAATACGCAAGCTGGAGGATTCAGGACTCATCAGGCAATTCACAGTAAAGCTGGATCGAGAACAGCTAGGGCTTCACCTGATTGCGTTTGTGATGGTGCAAATCGAGAAAACGGAGCATATTGCTGGCTTCCGCGAAACGGTCTTGCAGGCAGACTGTGTGCTGGAATGCCATCATATTGCGGGAGCTTACGATTATGTATTGAAGATTGCCGTAAAAGGGACGGCCGATCTGGAACGATTCATCTCTGAAACATTGAAGCAAGTAGAAGGTGTAAGCAAGACGAATACGATGATCGTCCTGTCTTCCATGAAAGAGGAGATGTGAACCTCGTGGCGATCTGGAACGGTCTATTATTTGGGATGATGCTCCAGCTATCCGTTGGTCCGGTTTGTCTGGCGGTGTTGCATCGCTCGATGACTCGGCGATTGCGGGATGCATTCATGATGGTACTGGGAGTTGCACTCGCAGATGCGGTTTATATGGTGGGGGCGATCGGGGGACTGTCGCTGCTGTTACAAATCCATTGGGTCAAACAGATGGTTTTGATTATGGGAGCCCTGATTTTGACTTGGTTTGGGATTCAAACCTTGCGTGCCATAAAAGGCAGAGGAGAACATGAACAAGCACCAGTCCAGCATGCACCATCGGGTCGAAGCAGCTTTTGGCACGGCGTGCTTCTGACACTCGCGAATCCTCTGACCGTTCTGTTTTGGGCGGGAGTATTTGGCTCACTATTGGCATCTGGCACTTTTGTTCATTCAACAGAGTTGTTCTTGTTTGCGACAGGCTGTCTGTTATCGACTTTATTGTTCCTGGGGCTGGTAGCTTTGTTGGCCGCGTATTTGGCTCGATTTTTTCGCCCGGGATGGCTCAACATTTTTCATGGGCTCAGTGGTATTTTTCTGATTGGGTTTGCGATTGTCCTTTACGCAAAAAGCGGTTTGATGCCGCCATACTGGCCTTTTTAAAGGAGTTCGGAATGATTGCATCGAATTTTAATAGCATACAGGAATTGCGATAGAAAATAGTGTTTTCCTCCCATGTGATTTGGGTAATAGATAGGAAGATAGAACCCTTTCTTGTAAAAGTACAATAGTACAGGGTGTGAGGAGAACCAGTGATGACGACGGATACGTGCTTGAAATGCGGCAGTCCGATGGGCCGGGGAGAGTACAGTTGCCAGGTTTGCGGAGAAAACGAAATACAAGACTACCAGATGATTCGCAATTACGTGAGAACTTATCCGAATTCGAATGCGATGCAAATTGCCAACGCAACAGGTATATCTGTTTCAAAAATATTGCGTTATATTAGAAATGGCTCTTTGACCGTAGTAGACAATCCGTCCCACAGAGGGCGATCATAAGAAAAAGAGAAAAGCCCACAAGCACTCACGAATGCATTCGTGTAGCTTTGTGAGCTTTTTTTATTTTTGATGTAAATCTACAGCCAGCGTAGACCCTTTGGATAATGATTTTTGAGTTGCCCCTCAGATTGCTTGCCCCAACCGATGGAGAATCCATCTACCGTAACCAGCGTCCAGCCGCTTTCACCGTCACGCGTGAGCGCTTCTCCTTTTAAGTACCGCAACATTTCAGGATCTTCTGCGCCATATGAAGCGACACGGGCTGCCTCCGCAGAGGAGAGGGCGAGTGCCAAGGCGTGTGCAGGTTCAAATCTGTTCTTTTTTACAGTTCCTAGGTGCAGACCGACGCGCGCGACCTTTAGCTTGTCCCAATCGAGCTCAGGAGCAGGTGAGTAGTAGAGCTGCTCGCCAAACAAAAGAAAAGCTGATTCATCATCGAATGGTTTGGAGAGCGTCGGGAGTGCTTCGTCCGCGAACGTACGCCAGGCTGCCAGAGCTTCTTTTCGACCTGCCGGAGCAGATTTTGCCGCACGCTTTTCTTTCCGTTTCCCGGAAGGTTCATGAACTTCTGCGGTCTCACTCTTTTGCAGTTTGGCGAGGTAATGACCTTCTCCCTGTAGACGATGCGGCCACAATCTGGCTGTCTGGGTGAGCTGCTCGTTTTGTGGCGACGCCCATTCTGGTTGACCAGCAGAAAAGCAATCTGCATGCGGCAGCGGGACGATCTCAAATTCCGGGTGACTTCCCAGGAAGTTAACCAGTGACTGCTCATTTTCTAACGGAGCAAATGTGCAGGTGGAGTAGACCAATGTCCCGCCTGGCTTCAGCATCGCAGCGGCCGCCTCGAGAATATCGCCTTGCATGACATGGCACTCGGTTACTTTTGCAGGGCTCCAGTCTTCGATTGCTTCGGGGAGCTTGCGGAACATTCCTTCGCCAGAGCATGGAGCGTCTACTAAAATTCGGTCAAAAAACTGGGGGAATCGCTCCTGTAAGCGTTCAGGCGTTTCATTGGTCACGACGGCATTGGTCACGCCGCAGCGCTCCAGATTTTCTGACAAGGCTTTTGCGCGAACAGGATGGATTTCGTTTGCCACGAGCATTCCTTGTCCACGCAAAAACGCTGCAAGCTGCGTCGATTTCCCCCCTGGCGCTGCACACAAGTCGAGGATTCGCTCACCAGGTTGTGCACCGAGTGCTTCGGCAGCGGACATCGCGCTTGGCTCCTGCAAGTAGTACATGCCAGCGGAGTGAAAAGGATGCTTGCCGGGCCGATCTGGCTCTTTGTAGCGAAAACCGTTTTCGCACCAAGGGACTGTTTCCAGAGCAAACGGCGAGATATTTAAAAAATCGTCACGACCCACCTTCAACGGATTGACCCGCAAGCCGTGTGTCACAGGCTGATTATACGAGGAAACGAAGGCCTCATAGTCGTGTCCGAGCAAGGTTTTCATGCGCTCGGTAAATGATGTTGGTAAATTTTTTGTCATAACAGCCTCCGATGTCAGATTTTGGCCCCATGTGAAAGGAAAAGATAGAATCATGGCGAATCATAGAGAATGAGGTGAGAGCATTATGGAAGGATCCCGTGCAAAACGCTACCGCTCCCGGCGGAGGAATGACTCGGAAGTAAGCCGGTTTTGGATCATGGGGTTGCTGTTCTCACTGCTGGTGCTCGCTTTTGAATTCTTTATCGAAATACCCGCCGACGCAGATTGGCTAATCGATATGGAGATGGCTTTGTTTTCTGCCAGCTTTACGTTACTTGCCTTTTATCTGCTCGGACTTACCTTTGCCTTTTCTCGCCACCAAAAGGCAGGGAAGATCAATCACCAAATCATCATCTATGTATGGTTGGGTGCGATCTTGTTTCACTTGTTCCTGCTCATCAGCAATTTGTCCAATCAGCATGTGTACAAAGCAGGGATCATTCTATTTTTAGGACCATTGTTTTTAACTGTCTACCATTTTATCACGTACTTGGCAGCTTTGCGTGAGGAGCGTGAGGAGCAGGAGGCAGCTACGACAGCTACGCTTGAGCGTACGGCCTACCAGATGATTCTGGAGGGTGGGCGTGTATACAGCGAGCTCAGTCGCCTGAAAACAGAATATCCAGAAGTGGAGCAAATGCTTCGTGCCAACGATTTTCACGATAAACTGGAGCGCTATGCTTTGGAAATGCAGCAGTATTTGCAGGCGAAGCATTTTGAGCGTAAAGACGTGGAGCTCTTGGAGGGTCACTATTATTTCTTGGAAAACTTGCTGAGCTTGGCGAAACAACATCCGGGAATAATCGAGTCCCGCGTATATAGCCGCCGAGGTGACAATTGATGGGTACAAAGGAGAGAGAAGCGGATGTTTTGGAAAAAAGACAAAGGCCTAGCAGAAAAAGAGACAGCAGCGACGACAGTGGCAACTCCCACAACCACAATGGCAGGCCACCAAGACGCTTGGAAACATGAGCTTCGCGGTATTTACGAACAGATGGGTGCGATTCTCACTTCGAACCAAGCGATGAACGCCGAATCAGAGCAAACGGTGCGATTGGTGACGAGGATGAAGCGTGTCGTAGATAATATCCAGGTCATTAACGAGCGGGATGATGAATCTGCGAGCCAACTGTCGGATCGAGGAGAGCGCTTGACGGACATCTGTAAACAATCGGTAGCGCGTGCAGATGAAGGTAAGAAGGCGATGACGGACGTTGTGGAAGTCATGAGCCTGCTCGACAAAGAATCGGTCCATACGTCCAAGTCCATGAGCCGCTTGGAAGAGCGCTCTTCGGAAATTACGAGCATCGTCAAGGTGATCAGTGACATTGCCAATCAGACCAACCTTCTCGCTTTGAATGCAGCGATAGAAGCGGCACGTGCGGGTGAACAGGGCCGAGGCTTTGCTGTAGTAGCAGATGAAGTACGCAAGCTGGCCGAGATGACAGCGAACTCGACCAAGACGATTGCAGAATTGATCGGCAAGATTCAGGAAGAAACAAAAGAAGCGTTGTCCAACAGTGAAAAAAGCAGCAGTGCGATCAAAAACGGACTTTCTACCAGCAAGGATGCTGCGGAGAAGACGGATCAGATCGTGAACGCTTTCCAGGCACTGAACGTCGAAGTGTCAGGTGTGATGGAAATCATCGCGCACCAAAAGCGATTTGCTGACGATGTGTCCCAACAGGTAAGTGATGCGAAGGGCTTGCTGGAAGAGCTGAATGAAGGCTTGACCAAGCATGTGAGGGACGCCAACGCGGTAGAGCAAATGCTCGCGACGAGCGTAAAGGATGTCAAAAAGATATTGTGATCATAAGGAAGAAGAACCAGGAGTCCGTATCCCAAGAGATGCGGATTTTTTGGTATTTGTTCAATTTGGTTCACTAAAATTTTACATATTTCTGTTTGACTATTAGGAATAGAGTACTATAATCAAAGTAAGATTCTCCATAACTTTCCTTTTTTCGACAAAATCATATCAGCATTCGCTATGAATGGGCAAACCCACTGAAAATTGGGGACGCAAAGCCACGGGCCTAATGTACACGTTACGATGGCAGCCGGGTTGCCGACTAGCAGTGTATTTTGCTGTTTTAGTTTTACGGCTCCTTTCATGCGAAGGGGGCCTATTTACTTTACAAAAGGGAGAGGTTAAAGCATGTCAATCCTTCAAACACTGGACAAGCAGTACATCAATGGGGAGTGGCGCGACGGACTTGGCGCGAAGACATTGCAAGATATCAACCCTTACAACGGGGAAGTCATCGCAGAATTCAAAATGGCAAATTTGGAGGATATCGACGCGGCTTACAAAGCGGCAGCCGACGCGAAAAAAGAGTGGGATGAAGTGAATGCCTATACCAAATCCCGAATGTTGGAGCGTGCTGTTCACTATATCGAAGAGAATGAAGAAGAAATCATTCAGATCATCATTCGTGAATTGGGTGGAACCCGACTGAAGGCATTTTTTGAGATCGGGCTTGTGAAGGATATTATTCGCGAGGCGGCTACGTTCCCGGTACGCATGGAAGGAAAAATTCTTCCTTCTCCCGTAGACGGAAAAGAAAATCGATTGTATCGGATTCCCGCAGGAGTTGTTGGTGTCATCAGTCCGTTCAACTTCCCGTTCTATCTGTCGATGAAGTCCGTAGCGCCAGCTCTTGGCGCGGGCAACGGCGTCGTCCTCAAACCGCATGAGCACACGCCAATCACGGGTGGTACTCTCATCGCGAAAATTTTTGAAGAAGTAGGTTTGCCAAAAGGCTTGATCAACGTCGTTGTGACGGATATTGCTGAAATTGGCGATGGTTTTGTCTCCCACCCGATTCCGCGCATCCTTTCGTTTACAGGCTCTAGCCAAGTAGGAAGCCATATTGCGCAAGTGGCAGCGAAGCATTTCAAAAAGGCGATTTTGGAGCTGGGCGGCAATAGTGCACTGATTGTTTTGGAGGATGCGGATCTCCAGTATGCCGTCAATGCAGCGGTATTCAGCCGCTTTACCCACCAAGGTCAGATTTGCATGTCGGCTAACCGGGTTCTGGTTCACCAAGATGTATACGATAAATTCCTCGATCTGTATGTGGAAAAAGTATCTGGACTCAAGGTTGGCGACCCAAATGATCCTGACACAGTAATCGGTCCGTTGATCAATCAACGGCAAGTCACCAACCTGATGGCAACGATCGATGAGGCGATACGCGAAGGGGCCGTTCCTGCACTGAAAGGGGAAGTAAAAGGCAACGTTGTCGAGCCGATCGTTTTGACAGGAGTGACCACAGACATGTCGATTGCATCCAAAGAGCTGTTTGGTCCGGCTGTTTGCATCATGTCGTTTGCTTCCGAGGAAGAAGCGATTCGCATGGCGAACGAGACACCATTTGGATTGTCCGGGGCGATTCATACACGCGATCTGGAGAGAGGTGCCCAGATGGCCAAACGAATTGAGACTGGTATGATTCACATCAACGATGGAACGATCAATGACGAACCAATCGTGGCGTTTGGCGGTGAAAAGCACTCCGGGTTGGGACGTTTGAATGGTCAATGGAGTTTAGAAGAGTTCACTACGCTGAAATGGATTTCGGTTCAACACAAAAAGCGCCAATTTCCGTACTAATGCCAGCAAAATATAGAGGTGAAGAGGGTCATGCACGGTTACGTAGAATGGAACGAAACAGAAGCTTTCGAAAAGGGGAAAAACGCAGAACTGCTCGAGGCGTTCATCAAGGTTGCCCCTTATTTAAATGATTTACTCACCGATGACATTACCATTGGGGTCTACGACACGGAAAAGCTATTGCGTAATGTGCCTGCCCAAACATTTGCGCTGCAAGTCAAGCCAGGTGATCCACTCCAGGAAGGAGATGTGATCACCAACGCGATTCGTAAAAACACCAAGCAGGCGATGATGGTCCCCAAAGAATTATTTGGTTTTCCTCTCGTCGCACGGGCGATCCCCCTGCATGATCACACGGGAAAAGTCATCGGCGGTGTCGGCATTGGATCCAGTATGGAGCGAGCCAATGAGCTATATGAAATTGCCGCAAATCTCTCGAGTGTCGTCGAGCAGGTCAGTGCCACCACACAAGAGATGGCTGTGCAGATCGGGAATTTGAACGAGCAAATGAAGGCGGTCTCAGAGCAAGCCAATGATGTGAGCCAAAGTACGACTGAGATCGAGCAAATTACTCTCGCCGTGAAAAAAATCGCTGATCAAAGTAACATTTTGGGACTGAATGCGAGCATTGAGGCTGCGCGGGTAGGAGATGCAGGGCGTGGATTCGCTGTCGTTGCGAATGAGGTTCGCAATATGGCGACGGATTCACGGGCGAATGCAGACAAAATCAAGCAAACCACAGATTCCATCCGGGATTTGATAACCCTGCTGCAAAATTCGATTGAATTGATCAATCAAACCATGGAGAGTCAGGCAGCTGCTACGGAGGAAATTTCTGCGACAATGGTCGAAGTGAGCGACAATACGCAAAAGCTGGCAGGGCTTTCCCAAGAAGTGTTTGAAATAAAGTAAGCCCATATATGTAACAAAATTCCCCTCTCAGGAGTCTAACTTTAGAGAGGGGAATTTTTCCTTTAGTTCTTTTGTGTGGTGGGTAGCGATTGCTCCAGCATATAGCGATACACCGGGACTTCATCGCCTTTTTCAACGGGCAAGAAGTTAAACGTGACGTAGCTGTCTACTGATTCCGGTTCCAAGGCCAATGCTATGAAGTTGGCGTTTGGCTGGGCCATGCTGAACACGTAGCTACCCGCAGGAAAGGTTTTCGTTGTTTCTGTTACATTTGCAGTCACTTGGTTGGTGAAATGCCCATTCTCGTAAATCGTATTCACCTTGTTTTCCAAAATGGTGTAGCTTTCTACTGCTATGGTCGTTTCTTTTGATAGCTTGCTTACCGAAACACCGAGCAGTTCTAGCTTGGCTGCAACGTCATGGTAGCCAGGAGGCATGAGATAAGCAGTGGGGCGCTCGCGTTCGAGTACGGGATAGGCATCCGTGGAGCTTACCCAGTCTATGGGGGTAGACACTTTTTTTGCCGTGGCTAGATCGACCACTTCGAGAGATTGACCCGGTACTCGCTTATTCTCACTCAGGATGACGAGTTTGTCGTTGTCGTTTGCCTTTTTGCCTTTTTCCGTGATTTCTGCGCGTGCCTGCGTCACGGCGGACATGATTGCTTTGGCGTTGTCCGCTGTTGATTGGATGACAGCAGCGTGAGTCATGGCCTGACTGTATACACGGCGCTCAAAATCGGCGCGTCCAATGCCGATGCCGCGTGTTTCCACCAAAAACGTCAACGTGTTTTTCAATCCCAAGGCATTGCGTCCGATTCTCGTCTCTGTGCTGCCTTCTGTTGCGGTCACTTTTCCGTCCTTGCCTTTTGCCAGCGTATAGTATGCGTGATGAGAAAGTTGCTCCTTGTCGAGTGCTAGTTGAACGTCAGCCAAGAGCTGGTTGTCTGACATTTTGCGCAGGTTGGCGGGAATATTCAAGTTTTTCGCAGAGGAGATCAGAACATCGTAGGAAGAGATTGCGCCTTTTTCCCCAACATCGCGAAGCTGGCTGGAAGAGACGCCGTATTCATGGGCGTCAAGCACGACATCAGGTTGATAGGCATGGATGGCTTGGTGAACGGCTTGCACCTCTGGATATTCTACCTTCATGTAGTCGCGGTTGGCATCCAGCTCTGTCGCAATGTAGCGTTTGAACTGGTAGGAGCCATCCGGGTTGATGCGAGGAACAATCGCAACGTTTACTTTATCCAGGAGATCGGTGCCAAGTTTTCCTTCTGCCAGCCATTTGGCGATTACAAGAGCAGATTCACCAGAGGCGGGTTCATTTCCATGGATTTGTGCCTGTAGCCAGATGAGTGGCTTCTCCTTGTTTTGTTTGAGCTTGCCGTGGTCTTTGCTGAATAGGAGCAGGGGGATATCGCGACCTTCCAATGATGTACCGATGGATAGCAACTTGATTTCCTTGTTGCCTGCAGCCAATTTGCTTATGTAAGCCATCATTTCTTCCTGGGACGTAAAAGCCTCTTTTCCTTCTTGGAAGCCGGGTGTCCCAAACTGGATAGTTGGCTTGGGAAACAAGCTCTCAATCTGTGCAGGCTGTATATAGGTTGGCCCTATTCCGTAATAAGGAATGTGGGGTTGTGGTTCAGCTTGGGTGGCATGGATGATTGAGGGGCTGGTGAACAGAGATATTACGAGTGCTGTAGAAACAACGTAGCGTACTTTCTTGTCCATAAATTCCCTCCTGCGAAATAGAATTAGACACCTATGATTAATTTATCAGATTATTGTAAAAATAATAATCGCTACGAAATATTCATTTTAAAGTAGGACTTTCGGTTCTCTTTTATATAGAATAGGGGGATGACATGGTCAGAAAAATCAGCAGAATGCTCCTTTTGATGACGGCCATCGCCGTAAGTAGTTTCTTTCCGAGCGATATTTCTGCAAACGAATGGAAAAAACCAACAGAAACAGAAACTGTTGACCACCTGAATGGCGCGATTCACCAAAAACAAGAATTTCGTTTCTCAGATGGTGTCACGTATTGGGCGCATAAAATGACAGGTCAGCGCAATATGATGCCCTACGTTTTCACCATCCCGATTCAGGGCAACAGTCAGAACATAATGTTCCGCTATCGAGCTTATGATGAGTCGAAGAAACCGTATTGGAAGGTTGTCACGCTTGATCAAGTCCAGACGCTTCCGCTTTCCTCTGGTTTTGTAGAGACAGAGGGCAGGTATATTTGGTTAGGTAAGCCCATTACCTACGTGGATAATGGTAGAGCTACGATTGAAGAAAAGCCGGCATTGTCGATGCCAGTCGAAGTAAAACAGACGTCATCTGGTGTCGAGCTGGTGATCAAGCTGCCGATGAAAGCAGGTTTTATCAGCGAAATGTGGGCGCTCGATTCGAGAGATCCGCTCGTTCCTTGGGGAGAACAATCGATTGATAGCGTCTGGCTTAACCTGGACGTTACGGAAAAGGCAAAATGGCTGTACGATGGGTATTACTATCAAAGCCCTTCAACGTACGAGCCGACTTCGGAGGCCTCTTTTTGGCGGATTCCAGAAAATTATGTCCTTCGCTCCTTTTTATATACAGGTGGAAGCAAGGCTGCCCGAGATATGGGCTATGTGATGTTGAAAGCGAGCCTGAAGCAGCAGGAGCCTGAGGGGTACTGGAAGACGCAGCCGCGTTCCTTGTGGTTAAGTGGCGATTATGGGATACCAGAGGGCTTTTACGATACGAGATTCAACACAGGAGCGGCTGATCTGATGCTGCGGGGCTGTGATCAGTATCAAGAAAAGGACTTTTGCCAATCTGCGAAAAAATATGCTTCTTACTTTCACAATCACGCAGCTATGAACCGCTTTGTTATCGCTGGTGTACAGCAAGGGTGGCTGGTTGCCGACTACGCGACAGCAACGAATCCAATGATTCGGACACATGTTTCTTTGAATCATCAGTTGGCGGAAATCAATTTTCTCTACAAAAGCTACCTGCAATTCGGGGACCAGACAGACAGAGACTTAGCAGACATCATGCTCTACGGTGTGGTCAACCTCGGAGCGCAGTGGATTCTCGGAAATGGCGATTTGCATTACGCTTATTTTCCGGACGGGACATTCGGCAGGCCGGACTATCCGTTCTTGACTTACAATGACTTGGTCGAAACGCAGCGCTTGTACCGTCAACTGCACGGGATGGATGAGATGACGCTTGCCATGTTGATTGACAGTAAATTAATGTGGATGCAGCTGAATAATATTCAGTACCGTTAACATATGGAATGGTAACCCGTACGAAGGACACTTTATCATAGTGGCTTTCTTGCGGGTTTTTTGTTTTCATCCTACCAGCAGAAAAGAACGGAGAAAAGTGAAACCGTATGGCACACTCGCTGGTCTAACGAATGTACAGGGAGGGGACACAGCATGAATCAATTTGAGCGAGTTCGAGAAGCTCAGGCGGGAAATCGCACGGCTTTTCTTTCGTTGATAGAAGAACAACAGGATCGCTTATATCGGATCGCCTATTATTATGTGCGGCAGGAAATGGATGCAGAAGATGTTGTTCATGAGACGATATATAGGGCACTGGTCGGGCTGCCTAAGCTGAAACAGCCACAATTTTTCACGACGTGGCTGACCCGTATCGTCATGAACTGCGCGATGACAGCGCTGAACAAGCGCCAACGACTTGTGGTAGATGATCGTTACGTCGACTTGCTTCAGCAGGTTTCTGTCACGGAGCATGACGATCGTATCGACCTGCTTGCTGCTGTCGATCAGCTAGAGCCAAGACAAAGACAAGTGATTGCATTCAAGTATTGGCAAGATATGACGATTGAGGAGATTGCAAACTTGCTGCGCATGCCCTCCGGTACAGTCAAAACCATTTTGCATAGGGGGTTGAAAGCATTGCGCAAAAATTACTCGTCCACAGAAGGAGCCATTCGATCCGAATCTGCCATCGTATCTGAACAAGATCGTTTGCAGCAAAGGCTTGTTGCATTAAAACAGCTAGCAGAAGCTAGATTTCATATTCCACAATCACATGAGCTTACCATTGCAGACTACCAGGAGGACAAACGGGAGGCCGGAAGAGCGGTGTTCGTATGGACAAAACAAGGCGCTGATCCTGTATGGGGCGAATCAGGTAAAGATACGGGCATGTCTTTGGTGTTGGGCAGTCAAGAGGAGTTGCTCGAATATACGATTGACGTGGAGGAAGCTGCTCGTGAGTTACCCGTGCTCTCACAAGAGGAATTGCGACTTCGCGGCGAGGAGTTCGTCCTTATCCATTATCCTACTGCATTGAAAGGATTTTCCTTAACGCGTACGAAAGCAACTGAATCCAGGACGATTTTCTTCTATGAGCAGGTTGTGATGGATTTGCCACTACCATCGTCAGGTTTTCGAGTGACGGTACACCAGAGTGGTATGGTCAGCAGCTTCCTTTATTTCGGTCGGCAGAAAAAGCCGAAGGTCCCGGATAATTTGATGGAGAAGGAGCAGATTTTGCAACACATAGAGAAGACCGTAAAGGTGGACCTGCAACTCACTTATGTACCAAAAGACGTTTTGAATAGAGCGGAGTTTGAGCTACGGCTTGTGTATGAGCTGGACAACTGTTTGATGAGCTATCCAGCGGACGAGCATGAGGCTTCCAAGTTGAACGAGGAATCGGTGGAATGGGAAGAGCAAGCTGTATGGCTGCCAGTTCCAATACTTCCAAAGGCTGTGGCAGTTCGTACGTTAGAAGAGATTCAAGCTTTACTCGGGATCGATCCCAAACAGTATCAATTATTGAGAAGTGCCGACATAGATGAGGAGATTTCCGCTTTTGTCTGGCGTCGGCGGGACTGGAAGTCTACTGATTCTGATGATCGTTCGTTTCGTACTTTTTTTCAGACAAGATCCGCGGGTACCGTTAAAGTGATGATTCATAAAAGGACGGGTGCATTGGTTTCGTTTTCCCGTTTCGAAGACTGTCCGCCAGGTGAGAAACGATTATCACGGGACGAATGTCTGGACATTGTACTCCAATTAGTAGCGCGTACGCGACCTGAGTTGGAACCGTATTTATGGCTTCGACAGCAGGAGGAAGCGGGGGAATCTGATCGGGAGCAGTTCGAGTTCCGCATCGGAGTGCAGGGGGTGTGGCTCAAAAGGGAGTCTCTCCGAATTGTCGTCAATAAAACGACGGGGCTACTCGAAGGTATGGACAGTTCGTTCATCGATACGGCTCAGTTGGAGACAGTCCAGACGACTCCGCTTTTAGACGAGAGAAAGGCGCTCCAAATATATAGGGAAGCGCTCGACTTGAAGCTGGAATGGCAGATTGATTATTCCGGTCGGGGCAAAAATCATCGCTACCGTCTCGTGTATCGGCAAGTTCATCGGGACAATCAGAGAGAGATGCAGTGGATAGACGCCCGGACCGGCGAGTTGATTTGATAGAATATGACCAGAACGATCACTTTAAAAGGCCCTTCTTACAGGTCTTTTTTATCTGTACATTTTGCATTTTGTTTGCAGGAAAATCCCAAAAATGCGTAATGATGGTTGAGGTGTATACAGCATGGCATATTCAATATTAATCGCTGAAGATGATCCATCCATATCCGAACTAATCAAAATGACATTAGGCGCCTCGGGCTATGTCTGTAAAAGAATCCAGCTTCTTAACTATAGTTGGTGGATCATTTCGCCATGGCACATGAACCTTGGAATCATGTGTTGCGCTTTTCAAAGGAGAGTAGTATTCTCGTTTTTTTCAAATACGTTGATGCTCCGAATACAACGTCCCATTCTTTAGTACCACAAGCAGTGCATCGATACCGTTGACGCTTTACCGGTATCTCAATGACTTCATTATTGATGAGATCTTTGTATATTTGGTGTTTATTATCCGTTTTGTGAAAGTTCCCATTCCCACAATGAAAGCAAATGATAGGGGCAACAATTGTAAAATTGCATTTTTTGATAATGATTCTCACCTTCCGAGATGTGTGTCGCACAAAGTTGTAGTAGAAGTAATAAAAAAGAATGAAAAATAAATAATTTTTATTAGCACGACTATTTTAACAACGAAATATTGGTTAGTAAACTGCCCAGTTATGGAATAGCAAAGCCTAGACTAGCGGGACACTGTTCGATGTGATTGATCATAAAAAATTGCCGGTTTTCCCTCTCATATGGTGTGACCGGCATACTTAACTAAAGTTGAAAGCATTCTGATCTATTTCCGCAAAGCAAACAGGGTCAAAAAGCTGACGGCCTCCCGTAGCTCTACGCTTAATCGGCCTGCGATATCTGGCGTAATTCCTTCTTTGTATACAGGCTCTTCGCCGAGCAGTGTGAAGCCATTTTCGCACGCCAACTGCTTGGCTTCCCAGGGCATCATCGTATTTTGGATCGTCGTCTCTTCATATAGTCTGCGATAGCTATGTGCGCGTGGGCCAGCTGTAGGACCGAGGATACCCAAGACGAGAATTCCTCCGGGTGCGAGCACGCGGTGAAGTTCCTTGAGTGCCTTGAGCGGAGACGGCGTGAATTCCACTACGTTAATCGAGAGCACACCGGAGAATGAATCATTGGCAAAAGGAAGCTTGCTGATGTCGCCTGTCTGAAAATGAACAGAGCCTGGGGAGGAAATGACCCGGTCATGAGCGAGACGAATCATTTCCCCGGCAATGTCGACGCCTTCCACCTGGTATCCGTGCTCTGCAAGCTTGCAACTGGCATAGCCGTCACCACAGCCTGCATCGAGAACAGGTCCCGTTCTGACAGGTACATGCTTCATAAAAAAGGGGAGGATGGTGCTGCGGCTGCCTTTTTCCCACATGTGCTCACTTCGTTTGCGCCAGTCTTCTGCAAATTGATCCCATTGCTTGGCGGCTTGTTCCGTCCATTGGTTCATCCTTGTTCACGCCTTTCTCTTCGATTGAACCATACCGTTATGAAGAAAAACTCCGGTCGAGGTGGCCGGAGCTTTTCAAGGAAGTTGTTTTACGTCAAACGGTCGGGGATATGTGCGACTAAGTCAGCAATTTTTTTGTTCTTCAGTGTTTGCATCATTTGCTGCTCGGCGTCAGCCACAACCTGTTGAATCAGACAGGCACTATCATGATGGAAGCTGCATTCAAACAAGGAGGTTGTCCCTTCAATGGCCTGGATCACATCCAGAAATGATATATCATCCTGGTTGCGTTTGAGCTTGTATCCGCCATTTGCGCCAGAGACCGAGTGGATCAACCCAGCCTTGACCAGTTTCGTCAGCATTTTGGATAGGTACGTTTGTGAAACGCCTAGCTTCTCTGCCAAAAGCTGAACACTAACGGGTTTATCAGGCGCTTCTGCCACCAGATAGAGCATTGCATGGAGGGCATAGTCTGTTGCCTGTGAATACTTCATAAGACACCTCAATCATGGACTTAATACATCCATCATAAAGTGAATGGGAAGCATGAGCAAGGGGAAGAGTGATTCGTGCTGTCATCTGCACTTTCGATGCCCATTTTAGGAAGGTGCAACTTGACACCAAAAATCATTGAGGGATATTATAGGCACAGTAAGTCTGTGAATGGTTATTTGAAATGATCCAGGTACAGCGGGTTATTTATTTGTCTATATTGAGGATATTAAGAGTCTGTAATGGTCGTTTTGAGTAACTGTTCAACATAAAAAGGAGAGGAAAGTACAAATGAGCATTTGCCACACGACAGATACTACGTTTCAACAGGATGTAAAAAGTGAAGGCTATACCCTCGTCAATTTTTGGGCACCTTGGTGCGGGCCATGCCGCTTTTTTGGGCCGATACTCGAATCGTTTGATGGGGAGCATAGCAGCGAAGTGCGAGTCCTAAAGGTCAATGTCGATGAACAAACGGAGATTGCCAATCAGTATGGCATTATGAGTTTGCCAACGACCATTTTGCTCAAAAACGGGGAATTGATCGACAAAGTCGTAGGAGCAGCCCCTCTAGCGGAACTGAAACAATTTGTTTTCAAACATAGGTAGTAGGAAAACGCAGCGAAAGCCATCGGTCAACTAGATCGGTGGCTTTTTGGTATCCAGTTGTTACTCCCATGCGTACTTTAATAAATGAAAGCGTTTGAGCGTTTTCGCGTTGTTCCGTGTTCTTGCATGAGGAAGCGCTTCCAATGTACTCTCAAGATAACGACAAAATAATCCCAATTCACAAAATAATGTCAATAATTGAACAGGAAAGCGGAGGGGTAGGTAATGAGCAATACCGATTTTTTCCCGATTCAGGACTGGGATTACCTGGAGTTTTATACAGGTAACGCCAAGCAAGCTATGCACTATTTCACAAATGCGTTTGGATTTGAAGCAGTAGCCTATGCGGGCTTGGAGACAGGTTCTCGTGAAAAGGTTTCCTACGTTTTGAAGCAGAAGCATATGACGTTCGTGATCAGTGGGGCGCTTACGCCTGACAGCCCGATCGCGGAATTTGTGAAAAAGCATGGGGACGGAGTCAAAGACGTAGCCCTGCGTGTAGAGGATTGTGAACAGGCTTACCGGGAGGCCGTTTCTCGCGGAGCCATTCCCATCATGGAACCGACTGAGTATACTGATGAATTCGGGACAGTCAAAAAAGCGATTATCGGTACGTACGGCGAAAACATGCACTCCTTTATTGAACGGAAAAATTACAACGGACCATTCTTCCCAGGCTTTAAAGCTTACCAATCTCCAGTCAAAAGTGAGAGTACAGGTATCATCGGCATCGACCACATCGTGGGTAACGTTGAGGTCATGGATGAGTGGGTAGAATACTATCAAAAGGTCATGGGCTTTACAGCCGTACAAAATTTCAGTGAGGACGATATCTCGACGGAGTATTCTGCGCTCATGTCCAAAGTGATGCAAAGTGGAACAGGACGCATCAAGTTCCCGATTAATGAGCCGGCAGAAGGACGCCGCAAGTCGCAGATTCAGGAGTTTTTGGAGTTCTACAAAGGGCCAGGTGTACAGCATATTGCCATCCTGACCAACGATATCATCGATACTGTATCGAAGCTGCGTGATAACGGTGTAGATTTCCTCATGGTGCCAGATACGTACTACGAAGATCTGAAAGAGCGTGTAGGGGAAATTGATGAAGACATCGAGGCGCTGAGAAAGCTGGGCGTCTTGGTCGACAGAGACGACGAAGGCTATCTCTTGCAGCTGTTCAGCAAGCCGATCGTAGACCGTCCGACGCTGTTTATCGAGATTATCCAGCGCAAAGGAGCTCGAGGCTTCGGGAATGGCAACTTCAAGGCACTGTTCGAGGCGCTGGAGCGCGAGCAGGATCGCAGAGGTAACCTGTAATTCATTGATGTAACGAGCATGACAAGACCATCTCAAGCTGAAAAAGCTGAAGGGATGGTCTTTTTCCATTTGCGAAGCAGATAAAATAAAATCTCATGAACTTTTTACCCACCTCTATCATCTATACTAATAGGAACCAAATATTGGAGATAAAAGGAGGCTTATGCAATGTGAGCATCAAGAGGGAAGTTCAGCAGGACATTCAGCTAGCACAGGACGGCAGTGTAGAAGCTTTTGCTAGAGTCATTCAGTTGTACGAGCGTACCTTGTATGGCTTGGCACGAACTTATGTCGGGCGGGACGAGGATTGTGCCGATGTGGTGCAGGATACGATGATGAAAGCATTCAGAGCCATCCGAACGCTGCGAGAGCCTGCTTATTTCAAAACATGGATGATCCAAATTCTCATAAACGAATGCAGACAATGGCAGCGAAAAAAGAGACGAAGTCCAACCGTAGAGCTGTCTCCGCTACAAATCGGAGAGAAGGCGGTACAGGCTCCCTACGAAGCTATTGAATTAACAGAGGCAGTATGGAAGCTGGAGCATGAGCTGCGCAGCGTCGTTTGGCTTCACTATTACGAGGATTTGCCGATCAAGCAAGTCGCCTTGCGAGTAGGTATCCCGGAAGGCACTGTGAAATCCCGGCTGCACCGGGCTCGCATGCTGCTTGCAGAAGAGCTGGAATCCTCCCAGGAAAGGAACGTGGGCTATGACCCGACTCTTGTGCGGAAGCTGAGTCTGACTGACTTTGCTCCGCTATCAGCCGCATAAGTACACAGATGTCCAAAAGAGAGAGAAAGGGCCGAAATTGCGATGATTCATCGACTGGAACCAAATGATTATGCAAAAATCAGGACGTTGCTGTCATCTGATAACGTGAACGATTTGACCATCCATGCGATTGTTAATGGGACAAATCGAGGAGCGATTTACGTAGATGATGTGGAGCAGCCCCGGACAGCATTGGTCGATCAAACCGGCGTGATCAGTATTTTCGTAGGGGACGCTGCCAATGAAGCGTTCACAGCGGACCTGGGTGCCTTTATCGAGGGGGAAATGCGCAGATATACGACCGAATCGTGCGGGGGCACTCATTTTCTGGCAGTTGTCCCAGATGAAGCGTGGGAAGAGGCAGTGACCAAAGCTATCTCGCATCGAGAGATAGAAACGGATTGGGAGTATTACTACCAGTTCAATCCCGAGCAATTCCAAGCGCGAAAGGACAGCTATCGCCCTCTGTCTGAAGGGTACACTTTGAAAAAAATCGACGCAGGTGTCATCGAAAACGACCCTGACAACATCTTGATAGAGGTTGTAGAGGAATTCTATCATTCGGTGGATGATTTTTTGCAGTGGGGCGTAGGGTTCTGTGTATGTAAAGGAAATACGATTGTGAGTGCTTGCCTTTCTTGCTGTGTCCATGAGCATGATCATGAAATTAGCGTGGAAACGTACGAGGAAGCAGACATGAACAAAGGCTTTGCTACGCTTGCTTGCGTGGCGTACCTGGAGCATTGCATGGAACATGGACTGACACCGCACTGGACCACGCTGGAAACCAATGAGGAGTCAGTACGTCTGGGAACAAAGCTAGGATTTGAACCGAAAGAAAAGTGTAAAATACTGGAGTTCGCATACTAAAACGATACGGGTATCCATGGGTTGTCGAAATCACTTCGGCAACCTTTTTTACTAGGAAAGGAAGAGAAGCAAAAGGGAAAAACGAGGTGAAAAGTGAATATTTTGATTAGTTATATAAACGAACAGGAACCATAGGGCAGCGATTGAGAGGGATAAACCAATGAACATGGCATTAATGGTTCCGTTGACGGAGCGGACGGCTGTTTTGATAGTGGCGGCCTTGCTGTTTACGCGTGTACGTGCATTCCGCAGCATATTGAACCAGCAAGCGACGTGGCGAGAAAAAGCACTAATGGTCGTCATTTTTTCTGCTATTTCCATACTGGGTACATACAATGGCATCTGGTATCAGGATGCGATTGCGAATTCACGCGTGATCGGGACTGTCGTGGCAGGCTTGCTTGCTGGTCCATGGGTAGGGCTGATGACAGGGCTGATTGCAGGGATTCAACGCTATTCATTGGGGGGCTTTACGGACTTGGCTTGTGCTATCTCGACGATAAGTGAGGGCTTGTTTGCGGGATTAATCTATCAGTTTCGCCGTAACCGCAGCAAAAAAATCGGGTGGACGACAGCACTCGTCGTTGGTTTCTTGGCGGAGTGGCTTCAAATGGGGATTGTCTTGCTCATCGCACGTCCTTACGCTGACGCATTGGCATTGGTGCAGGCCATTAGTGTACCGATGTCTATCGTCAACTCGGTCGGAATTGCTATTTTGATCATTATTATTGATTTGGCCAAAAAGGAAGAAGATCGGATTGGGGCGCTCCAAGCCCAGCGAACGCTGCAAGTAGCCGACAAAACGCTGTCTTACTTGCGTCAAGGACTGACGTACGACTCTGCTCAAAAGGTAGCAGAGGAAATATTGCGGACGACGCGTGTAGCAGCGGTAGCGATTACCGATACGCGCTCTGTACTTGCGCATGTTGGCGCAGGCTCGTCCCATCACGTGGTGGGAGAAGGCATAACGACCAAGGCGACCCGTGAAGTTTTATCGACCAAAGAAGTGAAGATTGCTCAGACGAAAGAAGAGATTGGATGCAGGGAGACGAATTGTTCCTTACGCTATGCGATCCTTGTCCCCCTGATGCGAAGACGTGAAGTGGCGGGCGTGCTAAAGCTGTATCAGGATCGCTCACGCAAACTGTCAGCAGTGGACTTGGAACTCGTACGCGGATTGGGGAACCTGATATCGAGTCAGCTCGAACTGGCTGAGCTTGAGAAGCAGTCCCGTCTGTTGGCAGATGCAGAAATCAAAGCCTTGCATGCGCAGATCAATCCGCATTTCTTGTTCAATGCGCTCAATACGATCGTTTCGTTTATTCGCTTCCGGCCCGAACAGGCCCGTGAACTGTTGATTCATTTGGGGGAGTACTTCCGGCGTAATTTGCATGACTCTGGCGGATATGTCAGTCTTGCGCGTGAGCTGGAGCATATCGAAGCGTATTTGGCCATCGAACGTGCGAGGTTCGGGGACAAGCTCCATGTAGAGTACGACATCGAGGATGGCGTAGAGCGGTTTACCGTGCCGGGACTGATTTTGCAGCCGCTGGTAGAGAATGCAGTCAAGCACGGGCTGTTGCCCAAGCGCGAAGGGGGAACCGTAGTGATTCGTGCGCGCCGCAAAGAAAAGCAAATCGTCGAACTGACAGTGGCAGATAATGGGGTCGGAATGGAAGTGGATCCAATCGAGCCAGCCCTAGATGAGAAGAGTACAGGGCGGCAATTATCTGGGATCGGTCTTGCCAATGTAAAAAGCCGTCTCCAGTCGATCTACGGAGAACCGTATGGAATCGTGATCGAGAGCAAAAGCGGGAGCGGCACAACATGCACCATACAATTACCGATAGGGGTGAACGTCAGTGCTCAAAGTGTTCATCGTCGATGATGAGAGGCCAGCCAGAGAAGAACTGCGGTATTTGCTGGAGCAGTTTTCGGAAGTGTCCGTAGTAGGAGAGGCTGGCAGTGGGGAAGAGGCGTTGGAAGCGGTGCTTCAGACAGAGCCGGATGCGGTCTTTTTGGACATCCATTTGCAGGACAGGGATGGGGTCGACGTGGGGCAGGAGCTTCTGGAATCCATGGTCAATCCACCTGTCATCATCTTTGCAAGTGCGTATGAATTTCATGCGGTCCGAGCATTTGAGGCGGAAGCCGTCGATTATATCGTCAAGCCGTTCAGTGAAATGCGACTGGAAAAGACGATGAATCGGGTACGAAAAATGAGGCGGAAAAGTGAGCATGCATTGGACGCGTCACCGTTGCTGGAGGAAAGGCTACAGTCCCTTCTGCAAAATGTGCTGGTCGATACTCAGCCGCGTCGTGTCCCGGTGGAGAAAAACGGCAAGATCATGCTGATTGATCCAAACGAAATCGTCTATGCCACTTTGGAAGGAAGGTATGCGAGCATTTATACAGCAGGTGAGCAATATGCGACCACGTTTACGTTGCAGGAGCTGGAGAGCAGGCTGTCACGCCAGCAGTTTTTTCGGACGCATCGCGCTTTTATTGTCAATTTGTCCAAAACAGCAGAGCTCGTTCCTTGGTTCAAAGGCTCGATTCATCTAGTCATGCAGGATCATCGCAAAACAGAAGTGCCTGTCAGCCGCAATGTCGTGAAGGAATTGAAGAAACGATTGGGGTTTTAAAGGAAACAGACCAATCCTGCGTCCCGTTGGGGGGAGGATTGGTCTGTTTTTTTGA
Organism: Brevibacillus sp. IT-7CA2; assembly: GCF_949767855.1. NCBI lineage: Bacteria > Bacillati > Bacillota > Bacilli > Caryophanales > Paenibacillaceae > Brevibacillus > Brevibacillus sp. IT-7CA2. The sequence continues at coordinate 248,833 of NZ_CATKQT010000051.1, read as the reverse complement.
CTGCTTACATGGGATAGTCATCGTTTTTCTTACGTGTCACCATGATTCCGCCCAATACGATGAGGATCAAGCCGAGGATGCCGCCTACTTGGGTAGACGCCAGATTCGCGATCAAAAATACGATGGCAAGAACGGTGAGGATGCCAATGGGGATCAAGAGAGCGGGTTTGCGATTGCCGAATATGTACAGCTCAGTAAGCCCCACGGCAGGACCAATCAGAAAGAAGGGCCACGTCGTGCTCATATCCCCATGAAAAAATAGCTGGCTGAAAAAGAAGAGTGGAGCATAAACGAGCAAGATCCCGCCTGGCACGAGCAATCCAGCGCGATTCGGCTTTGGGTTCATAAAAAAGAAAATATGAAACCCGATTCCTGGGATGAGAAGGAAGACTGGCCATAGCAAGTCCATTGCGAGCGGTACGTTCAGGTAGGTAGCCAGAACAAAAATCGCTCCGATTCCGATAATGATGTAACCCCCGATTCGTCGCATGTGCGTATTCTCCTTTTTGATTTCGATACCAATTTATGTATAACTTTAACATATTGTGGTGGAGATTGGATCAGACTCTGGGCGGAGACTTTCTACGTCCCAAAATTGAATGCGTTTACACTCAAACGAGGATGGTGCAGCTTGTGCTTGTTTTTGTACGGTTCAGCCATTTTTTATGTTGGCAAGTTGTCCGATGTGATACGTTTTTCTAAGGTTTATTGCCTGAATATTTGATAAATAGGAGGAGGCGACTCGGATGAAGAAATGGTTTCTTTCCCTCTTGATTTGGGGCGGGATAGCCGCATTGGGTGCTGTCGGATTCGGGATGATAGCGCTCTCGCAAGGGGAATCAGTCAACTCGTTCTGGCTACTGACTGCCGCATTTTGCACTTATGCTGTAGCTTATCGTTTTTACAGCAAATTCATAGCCAAAAAACTAATGGCGCTCGATGACAATCGCGCTACTCCGGCAGAAGTGAACAACGACGGCAAAGACTTCGTGCCAACGAACAAATGGGTGTTGTTTGGGCACCATTTCGCAGCGATTGCAGGTGCAGGCCCGCTTGTAGGTCCTACGTTGGCTGCGCAAATGGGATATTTGCCGGGAACGATCTGGATTATCGTCGGGGTCGTGATCGGTGGAGCTGTGCAGGACTTCATTATTCTGTTCGGATCGATGCGTCGCAACGGAAAGAGCCTTGGTCAAATTGCCAAGGAAGAGATCGGTCCTGTTGGCGGAGCACTCGCTTTGATTGGTATTATTGCCATTATGATTATCCTGATTGCTGTTTTGGCCATGGTTGTAGTTAACGCTCTTGCTGAATCACCGTGGGCTACCTTCACGATATTCATGACGCTACCTATCGCGATATTGATGGGATTGTATATGCGGTATATACGACCTGGGCAGGTATTGGAAGGCTCGATTATCGGGCTTGCTCTCTTGTTCTTTTCCCTCTGGCTCGGTCAAATCGTTGCTGCATCGCCAACATGGGGACCAGCTTTCACGTTTTCCAAGGTACAGCTTGCCTGGATGATCATTGTGTACGGCTTTATTGCCTCTGTTTTGCCTGTGTGGCTGCTATTGGCACCGCGCGATTATCTCAGCTCATTCTTGAAAGTAGGGACGATTGCGGTATTGGCGGTGGGAATTGTGCTGACACTGCCGCCATTGCAAATGCCAGCACTGACGAAGTTCATTGATGGAACTGGCCCTGTTTTTGCGGGAAATCTGTTTCCCTTCTTGTTTATTACTATCGCGTGCGGAGCCGTATCAGGATTCCATTCACTCGTATCATCCGGAACGACGCCGAAGATGATCGCGAAGGAATCGCATGCGCCATTGATCGGTTATGGCGGGATGCTGATGGAGTCTGGCGTCGCGGTTATGGCGATGATTGCAGCGTGCGTCCTGACTCCCGGTGTCTATTTTGCGATTAACTCACCTGCCGCAGCAATTGGCGTGGATGCAGTCCAGGTTGCGACGACGATAACGGGCTGGGGCTATACCGTAACCCCTGACCATTTAACAACGCTCGCCAACGACATTCAAGAAAAGACGATCCTTTCCCGGACGGGCGGCGCACCATCACTGGCAATCGGGATGGCGACGATTTTCTCGGGTGTATTGGGTGGCAAGGCATTAATGGCATTCTGGTATCACTTTGCGATCTTGTTTGAGGCTGTCTTTATTTTGACGACGATTGATGCGGGAACGCGTGTCGGACGATTTATGGTACAAGACATGCTCGGCAACGTCATTCCGAAAATGAAAGAAGTCAACTGGCTACCAGGTAATCTGATTGGTTCTGGGATCATTACCATCGGATGGGGATACTTCCTGCTCCAAGGTGTCATGGACCCGTTGGGAGGCATTTACACCCTATGGCCGCTCTTTGGTATCGCCAACCAGATGCTCGCCGCGATTGCGTTTACGGTGGGAACAACGATTATTTTCAAAATGGGCAAAGCCGCTTACTCGTGGATCACACTCGTACCGATGGCTTGGCTGACGACGGCTACGCTGACAGCGGGCTGGCAAAAGCTGTTCCATCCTGATCCAAAAATCGGCTTCCTCTCGCATGCAGAAGCATTCCAAAAGGCTCTGGATGCCGGTACGCTGCCAAAAGGAGTAAAAACGGTGGAAGCTGCACAAAAGATGATCTTCAACGACCAGATCGATGCTGTGGTATGTGCGATCTTCATGGTCATTACGATTGGGATCATTCTCGACGGTGCGCGGGTATGGATCAATATTCTCCGCGGCAAGCACTATCCGTTGCAGGAGTCGCCGTACGTCAAGTCCAAAGGAAATGTATTTGACGGGAAAGGACATCACGTAGCATGAGGCGCAAGCTAAGAGCCATGCGAAAAGGAATGCGTAAAGTGAGCTCTGCTATTAAAACGATTTTCGGAATGCCCGACTATGATCGCTATCTCGCCCATTGGTACGAGACGCATGGGGCACCGGGTATCTTTCCGATGACAGAGCGTGAGTACTACATGTACGCATTGACCGAACGATTTGAAAAAGGTGGCGTAACGCGCTGCTGCTAAAGTGGTCATGTAAAAAAGGGTGTCTCCACGGTCAGAAATGACGAGGAGGTACCCTTTTTCAATTATTCGGGAGCTGGGTGAAGCAACGACATTTCAGGCGCATTCCTCATGGCTAACGTGTGGTGTAACAGCAGGTAAAGTATGGTACACTAAATAATATAGCATGGCCGTTTTTTAGCACGAGCTGTCTTATCATTTTCAAATGAAACGTCGAAGCCTCTCTTTCGAGAAGAAAGGGGAGTGCTTTGCGAAAAAATAAGTCAAGTTTTAGGTGGCGATACGTGTGCAAGCATCAACACTGGCGGCTCTCAAGGAGCTCGCTTTGCAATGCGCCCGTTCAGCGGGTGAGCTGAGTCTGAAGCGAATGAAGGAGCCTTTTACCGTCGAGTATAAAACATCTGCCTCCGATCTTGTTACAGCCGTAGATAAAGAAGTGGAGAATCACGTCATTCAGATGATTCTTGCACGATTCCCTGATCACGGCATTCTTGGAGAAGAGAGTGCACATGCGGAGGATTACAAGCAGTATGACACGCTTTGGGTCATCGACCCGATTGATGGCACGACCAATTTTGTTCATCAGCAAATCAATTTTTCCGTTTCCATTGCCGTTTACCATAAGGGAGAGGGAATGGTTGGAGCGGTTTACGATCCTTCCAGAGACGAGTTATTTTATGCAGTAAAAGGGGAAGGTGCTTTTCTCAATGATCGTCCCTTGCAGGTGAATCGAGCAGTAAGTCTGGAACAAGCTTTGTTATGCACGAGCGTATTTTGGAACAAGCGTGCTGAGCAGATCGGCATCGACTTGATCGTGAAAAAGCTTGCTGGGAAGGTTCGCGGAATGCGCCTGCTAGGAAGCGCCGCTCTGGAGATGGCGTATGTGGCTGCGGGAAGACTGGATGGCTACGTCAGTATGCAGCTCAATGCGTGGGATTTCGGGGCAGCTCGCATCATTGTAGAGGAAGCGGGCGGCCGGGTGACGACCATGACGGGGACACCACTGCCGTACGACCAAAAAAGCAGCGTGATGGCTTGCAACCCGACTTTTTATGAGGAGCTGCAGCATTTCCTGAAATCTGAACATACAGATGTACCTTCACAAAATTAAGTGTCACAAGAACCCGCTGGATATGTGCATCCAGTGGGTTTTCTTTTGCTATGCATATTGGGTTTTCGTTTGGACGTCGGTTGCATATGCTATAAAAGCATAGCCGGAAGACGAGCAGCGACTGTATTTGTTACGAAGTCGGCTTGTCCGAATAAGGGGGGATAACCATGACCCTGATTGAGGAAAGTGTAAAGTTGATTCTTCAGCATCAAGCGAGTACCGGGGCGTATCTCGCTTCACCCGCATTTGCCCACTATCAGTATGCGTGGCTCCGTGATGGAACATTTACGGCATATGCGATGAACCGTACCGGCAACCATGAGAGCGCCCGCAAGTTTTACGAATGGTGCAATGATGTGATCCGAAAGCATGAGGCAAAGGCAAGAGCATCCATTACGGCAGTAAAAAAAGGATTAGACAAAAATGATGCGGGGAACGACCGCTTTTTGCATACGCGCTATACAGCGGACGGAGAAGAAGTAGCAGGCGAATGGGGCAGCTTTCAGCTTGATGGCTACGGGACATGGCTGTGGGGGCTGGCTGAGCATGTGCGGATGAGTGGGGAGCATGACTTGATTCACGAGCTGAGGCAATCTATTGAACTGACGATTGACTATGTAGTGGCGTGCTGGCAGCTCCCTAACTTTGATTGCTGGGAAGAGGGAGGAGACCGAATCCACCCAGTGACGCTAGGAGCCATTTATGCCGGGATCAAGGCGATGGAGCCTTATTTGTCCGACCGAGCTTTCGAACTCGCTCAAGAAGGAGAGACCATTCGCCAATTCATACGCGAGCATGGCACAGCCAACGGGCGATTGATAAAATCCGTCGGGGACCATTCTGTAGATGCAAGTCTGCTCTGGCTGGCACTGCCGTATGGGATCGTCGACGTGGATGATCCGCTTATGATCCGAACTGTGCAGGCCATAGAAGAGGAGCTGCGCGCAGGATACGGCGTGCATCGCTACCCAGCCGATACGTATTATGGCGGAGGGCAGTGGTTGCTGTTATCCGCTTGGTTGGGCTGGTATTACGTGAAAACGGGCAGGCGTGAAGAAGCCGAAAAGATAGCAGCGTGGATTGTTTCCAAGCGGCAAACGAGCGGACTGCCTGAACAAGTGCAGGAGCATTTGCTTTCTTTCGCTCATTATGAGATGTGGGTGGAGAGGGCAGGCCATCCCGCTGTGCCGCTGCTTTGGTCACATGCAATGTTTCTCGTGTTGGCAGCAGAGCTCGGCATTTAGCACTAGCCAGGAAGAGGGTCTTCCTGGTTTTTCTTATTACTGACATCGATTGACACCATTTGTTGCTATGCTCAGTTCAGGACCGAACAGAGGGGCGTTCAACCAGGATAAAAATGACACAGATCATGAAGCTCTTTATGCAGCCAGTCGATTAGCTCAGCAGGCTCCTCTACTGTCGCTTCCCTTCCCAGACTGAGTACAAACCGGGCTACCCAATCTATTTCGGAGGGCGCGACGGTATCGGTAATGAAGCCGGAGCCATCTGCCAGAAGCGTAATCTGATTGCCGAATTGATGGTGGCTTTCGGCTAGTTTGCAGCCTTTTCTCGTCAAGCGAATTCGCAGGGGAAGCTGCTCTGGTTCTTCATTCTGTGAGAAATGCGGATCAAGGACGACAGAAGGGGCATCCACAATCGTCATGGTTTGGATGCGGTCAACGCGCAGCTTGACCGTGCATCCTCTGAGAAAGCAGAAGCATTTGCAGTACCAGTAGCCATCGAAAGCGTACAAATAATCGGGTTGAATGATGCGGGTGCTTCGTCGGTTCAGGGAGTCGTACGTAATTTTCACAGCTTGTTGTGAAAGAGCAGCATCCAAGAGCGGTCGTAAAAAGGGCGCCTCCACACTTCTGCTTGGGTTCGTCACCCGCAGTTTTTTACGTAGCTGCTCTACTCTAATCAAAGCGTCTGTTGGAAGACTCGCAAGCAGCTTGGCGATCACAGACAAGGTTTCTTTTGCAAATGGCTTGTCCGTGTAGGAGAGAAGAGCTTCATACGATAAAATCAGAGCAATGGCTTCCTCTGTCGTGAGGCCAAGAGGCGCTAGCTGATGGGATCGAATCAGCCTGTAACCACCGCCAGGACCGGGGGAAGCTTGCAAGGGCGCACCTGCCTCGCTGAGCAAGTGCAAGTCACGCAGCATCGTTCGTTTGGACACGGATAACGTATTGGCTAAATCACCCACGGTAAAGGTTTTTCCTGTGTGGAAAAGCGCAAGCAGTTCTAGTAAACGACCTGTTCGGTTCATAGGTATTCCTCGCTTTAGCTAAAACGAATGAAAGGGTGAGTCAAAAGTGAAGTCACTGACAGTTTATCAGCAGGGGACAAGGTTGCATGTGTTGGAAGGGGCACGAAATGGTGAAACGATTTTGTTTTTGCACCCCCAAGGCGGTACCTCGTCCATCTGGAACGACATGTTACCTTATTTTTCAGAGGATTTCCACATCAATTGTATGGATCTGCGTGGGCATGGCCAATCAGAGCATGCGGCTACTGGCTACGATATCAGAACGCAATGTGAGGATATACGGGCAGTTCTCGACCATGCTGGGGTAGAAAGAGCGCATCTGATTGGCAATTCTCTCGGCGGAGATTTCGCCACCTTTTTTGCAGCGATGTATCCTGACCGTGTGCGATCACTGATCAATCTGGATTCGGGCATGATTGATTTTGTGGGCCCAAATGGCGAACGGGAAGGATCAAAAGCTGAAATTTTGGAGCAGTATCGCAAGCGTACAGTGCCAGAGTTCCAGCATCGAGAAGAGTTCGCTCCATACGCGAGGGAGCATTGGTATCCGTGGGACCCGTATTACGAAAAATGGTTTCAGCATGTGACGATCTACCGTCTGTCTGATAGTCTGATCACGTATCAGATACCGACTGTGATTAACCTTCAAATCATGGAGACAGTCTGCGATTTGCACTATGAAGATGCCTACGCACAAATGAGATGCCCAGTTCTGTTTCTCCCGGCGGAGACTGAGCCAAAGCTCGATGTGAAGCTCTCTCTCATCCAAAAGGTTACGAGGCATCCGCAAAGCAAAACGGTAGTCATTCCAAACTCCAAGCACTTGATGCCGATCGATGCGCCAAGAGTGACAAGCATGGAAATACTGGCGTTTCTAAGAGGCTTGGTGCTTGACAGTCCTTCTGGATAACCGAGGCTTCATCGTTGCGAGCAGGACACCGACAAGCGTCACAACGCCACCAGCCATCGTCACAAGCGTAGGACCTTCACCCAGCCACACCCAAGCAATCAGAAAAGCAAGCACTGGCGTCATGTAAAGGGAGGTAGTAGCCTCCGAGGTACCAACGACAGAAGTCACATAGGCGAGGGACAAATAAGCAACAACGCTAGGGAAAATGCCCAAATACACAACACTGAGTGTCACATCCCAAGGCGCTTGGGCTATCGCTGTGCCAAGCCCGGGTAGAAAGAAGAGCATACATAAGGTACCTGCCCATAAGGTGTAGGCGGTAAACGCGAAAACGCCGTATTTTTCTATGAATGGCTTCTGAAACGCAAAGTAAATGCTTTCGCTAATGGCTGCCAATAAAATCAAGAATATTCCGTCTGATATAAAAAGAGTCTCCCCTGTGCCAATCGTGCAGATGGAGACGCCGAGAAAACTGATCAGTGCACCTAGCCAGCCTCTCACCCCGAAACGCTCCCTGAAAAATAGGAGAGCGAGGAGAGCGGAAAAGATCGGCGTCGTCGTGACCAAAAGGCTGGCTACACCTGCACTTACAGTCATCTCCCCGTAGTTGAGCGCTGTATGGTAAACGGCGAACCCCAAGCCCCCGAGCATAAGGATAGCTGGGACATCCTTTAACTCTGGCAGACGAATGCGGAAAAAGAGTGCGAATATCCCGAGAAAAAGAGAGCCGATAAGAAAGCGAAGCAGCGAGAGATGCTCCGGCGAGTAAGCTTGCAGTCCTACGCGAATACCGGCAAAGGCCGAGGCCCATAACAAAATGCTGATGGCATGTGCAGCGAAAATACGACTTCTGACATGATGCAACAAGATAACTTCCCTCCTTTGAATGAAAAAACCAGCCAGCTATTCACTGTTTCTTCTTTCTTTTCCATGGTAATCAAGAAGTGGTAAAATATCTGCAACCACTCGGCTGTCAAAAAAACCAACCACTATTACCTAGAAAGTTGAGGAAGACGAAAGGGATCGATCAGGTTGCACAGAGAGAAACGGTTGCCGAAGTATCGGAAAATTGTTGATTTTATCAAAGGAAAAATTTCGACAGGAGAATGGCCGATTGGCAGCAAAATCCCCAGCCAACGCGAATTGGCACAATCGTTCGAAGTCAATCGGAGCACGGTCATTGTAGCATTGGAGGAGTTGACCGCAGACGGGTTGATCGAGGGAAAGCTGGGGATGGGTACTGTCGTAGTCAATAACACCTGGACGCTGCTAGCTACGACACGACCTCCGGATTGGAGTGAGTACGTCAGATCTGGATTGCACAAGCCAAGCATGACGGCGGTTCAAGAAATCAATAAGCGTGAATTCCAGGCAGACCTGATTCAGCTGAGCAAAGGAGAGCTCTCTCCAGACATGTTTCCAGTCGATGCGATGAAGCAAGTCATGGAGCGGGTGACGAGGAACCTAAGCGGATTTGGATATGAAGAGCCGAGAGGGTACCTCCCCCTGCGCCAAGCGGTCAGTGATTATGTCGGACGACAAGGAATTACAGCTTCGCCGTCTTCTGTCTTGATCGTGTCTGGTGCATTGCAGGCGCTCCAATTAATTTCGGTCGGGTTATTGCATCGAGGTTCAACCGTGTTTTTGGAACAGCCTTCGTATCTCAATTCTTTGCATGTGTTCCAATCGGCGGGAATGGAGCTTGCGGGACTGCCGATGGATCGTCAGGGGATGATTGCGCAGGCGATTTTTGCGAGGCGAAAACAGGAGCATGGGGCGATTCTGTACACCAATCCGTGTTTTCATAATCCAACAGGCATCCTGATGACAGAAAAACGCCGGCTGGAGCTGCTGCGGGTATGTGAAGAAGAGCGTCTGCCGGTTATCGAGGATGACATTTACCGCGAGCTGTGGACGAATGAGCCCCCACCGCTGCCGCTCAAGGCAAGAGATAAACACGGACATGTCCTGTACATCGGGAGCCTGTCCAAGACACTGACCCCCGGTTTGCGGATCGGATGGGTAGTGGGGCCTGAGCCAGTTATCGAACGCCTGGCCGATATCAAGATGCAGACGGATTACGGGGTTAGCTCGCTATCGCAACGTGTGGCGGAGGAGTGGCTGGCGAGTGGCTTGTATGAGAGGCATATGGACAAGGTCAGAGAGCAGCTAATTACGAGACGAGCGGCTGCCATCCGGGCACTTACGAAGCACATGAGTGAACTCGCGACGTGGGAAGTGCCTGCGGGAGGATTTTTCATCTGGCTGAAAATGAACGGAAAGCTCTCGATGATGGAGCTCTTTACAGCAGCCAGACGCCAGGGCATTCTGCTGAATCCGGGCAAGATTTACGGGGAGACGCAAGAAGGATATGTGCGGCTGTCGTATGGGTACTCGTCGATCGCCGATTTTGAAGCTGGCATCGAAAGACTGGGTCAAATCGTCCGCGATAGTAGATAAAAGCAGAGGAAAGGTGGAGGTGGAAGAAAATGGGGTATATAGAAATAACGAAAAAGAACATAGAAACGGAGCACATATGCTGTGCATTAGGTGCAAAACAATACGAGAATGCAGTAGCCGAGAAGAAGAAGTGGCTGACAGAGCGAATGGATGAAGGGTTGGTTTTTTATCGCTTGGATGAGCGGGCAAAAGTGTTTATTGAATACTTGCCTGCGGAAATGGCATGGGTTCCAATTGAAGCCCCCAATTATATGTATATTAACTGTTTGTGGGTGTCTGGCAGATATAAAGAGAACGGGTATGCGAAACAATTGTTGCTTCATTGCAAGGAGGATGCCATCAAACGTGGCATGGACGGAATCGTTCATATCGTAGGGAAGAACAAGTACCCGTATTTGAGTGAGAGACGTTTTTTTGAACATATGGGGTTTGAGCTGGCAGACCAGGCAGAACCGTATTTTCAATTAGTGGCATGGAAATGGAATAAACAAGCTGTTATGCCTTCCTTTCATAAAACAGGAACGACTTCTTCAAAGGAGAAAGGCGTCACCATTTATTACACAGCGCAGTGTCCATTTGCTGTTGGTGTTTTGGAAGAGTTGAGAAAAGTAGCGGAAGCGAAAAGTGTCCCCTTTCATTCGTACAAGCTGACAACGAGGGAAGCAGCACAGAACGCGCCTGTCATATGGACAACCTTTGGCTTGTTTTATCAGGATGAATTTATTACCCACGAAATCATGAGTGCCAACAAATTTGAAAAATGGCTAACAGAGCTTCTCGCACACCAAAAGCCCCGCCAATCCCAATAGGCGAGGGCTTTGTTCGTGTGGCTACTTGCTCGTTGGCGTGAAGTCCATGCCTTTTACATATTGCTGGCTGTGAACGGCGAACTCTGCCGTGAGTGGGGAGATCGACTGCCAGTTGCGCACCGCGAGCACCACTTCCCTAGTAATCGGGGGCGACAGAGGGATCGCTACGACTTTGGGGATGACAGGTGGCATGTACAGCTCAGGCATGATGGTGACGCCGATATACTCCTGCACCATGGTCAAAATCGTATACACCTCACGCACTTCAAACGTAACCGTTGGGGTGATGTGATTCTCTTGTAGCATTTTTCGGATGCAGCCATCCTTTGGCATGATAAAACAACGCTCCGCGATTTCGGAAAAACGAAGGGTCTGGCTGTCTTTCAATGGATGGGTATCTGGTAAAATGACCATCATTTCGTCTTGCAAGAGCGGCAACGTTTGCATGTCCTTATCAGGCATAACGGTAAAGGCAATATCGACAACTGAGCTGTGCAGCCAGTTGCTAATTTCATCACTATCGCCTTCCAAAAGCAGGATGTCCACGGCAGGAAACCGCTTGCGAAAGCTACCCAAAAGTCCAGGTAAAAAGCGAGAGGCGACGCTGGGGATCGAGGCAATACGCAGGGTACCGGACGAAATCCCGCGGGCCACGTTTGCTTCCTCCGTCATGCAGGATGTGATGTTCAAAATGTCGCGAGCGTGCGCAAGCATTCGCTCTCCGATGCTCGTGGGAGTGATCCCGCTGCGACTTCGCTGAAAAAGACTGACGCCTAGCTCTTTTTCCAGGGACTGTATCATTTGCGAGACGGCGGATTGCGTAAAGCCGATTTCTTCTGCTGCCCGCGTGAAGCTCCCAGCTTTTGCTGCGGCGACAAACACTTGCAGTTGGGTAAGCGTCATGTCTCCTCGTTCCTTTTCATTAGTTTTATCTTATGAAAAATATTATAAATCATTGTTTTACTAATGGAAAAGAGCTTCGTATAGTAAAAGGCATCACCACCAAGAAAATACGAGGAGGAACATAGATGCATCCCGAATGGCAGAGAATTGCAAATGAATTTATCGAGGCGACCTCTTACCGGGTGGGCGAGCTGGAAAAAGGCTGGGCCTCTCGTTACGATTTTTCGAAAAGACCAGCGACGTATTTGCGCTATGAAGAGGTATTTACCCGCATTGATTTGGGGAAGCCGCAGTTTCCAGCGTCCGTCGATTTGTGGGAGGTCCTCGCCAATCGAAGATCCAAGCGTAATTTCTTGAAGCAGCCAATGACGCTTAACGAATTGAATCTCCTACTGTGGGGTACACAGGGCATCACAGATGATATGGGAGACTATCAATTACGCACGACGCCGTCTGCCGGCGCCCTGTATCCGATTGAGACGTACCTGATGATTAACACCGTGGAGGGACTGGAGAAAGGCTTGTATCACCTGGATGTACAGAATTGGTGCTTGGAGGGACTAAAGAGAGAGGACACGGCCGAGATCGCCTATCTGTTCACAGAAGAACAAGAGGTGACGAGACGGGCTGCTGTCAATTTCGTTTGGACAGCGATGGTGGATCGCACGAAAGACAAATACAAAGAACGTGCGTACCGCTATATTTGGTGGGATTCCGGGCACGTGTCGCAGAACCTGCATTTGGTAGCAAACGGACTGGGGCTTGGGGTAACGACGATTGGTCACTGGATGGATCATGACATGAACGAATATTTAGGCATCGATGGTAAGTCTCATATGTCTGTTTTGATGGCATCAGTGGGAAAAATCGCAGGTGGGCATTGGCTGACGGACCGTCGACCGGAATAAGCAGTAAAAAAGGATGGGCATAAGAAGCCGCATCCTTTTTTCATTCAGGATGGTGTGCCAAGTGCGATGTCATGTGCATAAAGTGTATCGCGCAGAACGGTCGCCATGAGCTGGTAGCCGAGGACATGCGGATGAAGTCCGTCGTCAGCCAATTCCTTGCGCAGTGTGATGCCATCTGCGTCCGTCATGCGGGAGTGATAATCGACATAGAGACAGCCTGCTTGTTCAGCAATAGCCTGAAGCCGTTCATTGATAGTGATGACGAGCTCGTTTCGCTCACGGTTGCGTGCGTATCGGTCCATGCATGTAGGCAAAAGGGAACAAAGAATGGGCTGAATGTCTTGCTCGAGAGCCGCATGCACCATTGCTTCTACATCAGTGGTCACCTGCTGGCAAATTTCTTGGGGTGTCAGTCGGTCGGAAGGCAAGAATGTATCCAACGCCCACGTATTGTTGATCCCGATCATGATCATGACGTAACGTGGCTTCAATTGAAGGACATCCGCGGCAAAACGTCTGCGGGCCTGTTCGGTTGTGTCACCGCCGATTCCACGATTGACGATCGTCTGACCCGACCGCCCAAAAAAGGTAGCGAGATCCCACCAATGCGTGATGGAATCACCGAAAAAAACAAAATCGACTGGCTGCTGATGGAAGAGCAGCGCTTCATTATGAAAGTCAAATTCGTTGCGTCGCCTGTCTGCTGGCGCATCGATACTGAAAAATCCGGGCTTTATGAGAGCTGGGCGCTGTCCGTCCAAGCTACATCCCTCCTCGTCCAAAAGTTTACCATATCCCTGTAAGCGTAGTGTGCAGTTTCGTTTACTTCTTACTTGATTTTGCCGAGTGTACACGATAACATATGTTCTGAATAAGACTGATAACCATTATCAAAGTATGGAAGTCTAAGAGAAGAGGGTGACCGTTGTGTCTATTGCCAAAATCATTCGAGAGCGCCGCTCTATAAAAAAAGACTATAAACCAGATACTGTGTCCGAAGAACTTGTTCTAGAGCTGTTGAATGACGCAGTGTACGCGCCAAACCATGGTATACGTGAGCCATGGAGATTTATGTTTGTATCTTCAGAGAAAAAAGAAGCGTTCGTAGAGAAGTTGATCACCTGCTATCCGCAAGAAGCCTATCAGGCGCGCAGAGACATGTACAACCAACCGGCAGCTTATTTGGTTGTCATCATGAAAGAAGACCCGCGCCAAAAACAATGGGAAGAAGATTTCAGTGCGACCGCTGCTCTCATTCAAAACTTCCAGTTGCTCGCATGGGAGCGTGGATTAGGCGTAGTCTGGAAAACAAACGCACACAACTGGGACCCGAAGGCACACGCTATCTTGGGTGTTGCACCAGGAGAGAAAGTCGTTGGTTTCCTGCACCTCGGTTTTTTCGATCAGGAAAATGTACCAGCAGCACGCACACGCACATCTGCCGAAGAAAAGTTCACTCGGTTCGAATAAACGAAAAAAACGAGACCATTCGAAGGTCTCGTTTTTTTGTAACTACTTGGCTGCTGCTTCCTGTGCTATGACTTTTACCATGCTTGAAATGATCCCCAGATGGATAGACTCGTGCATGACGGCAAAGTTAAAGACTTCTCCTACCGTCGTAAACTGGAAGGGACCCATTGTAATGGGGGCTGGCAAAGCTGCCTCTAGCTCGTCAGGGGTGACGGAGGACAACCGTTCAAGCTGTACGGACAAGTAGTGAATCAGCTCATCTTTCGAGGGTGGTGCAGTCGTCCAGTCAGAAGGCTTCGTTCCCGTCTGAAAAAGAGTAGCAAAAGAAGCGGGCAGGTCAGATTGGTAAGGCAAGCCGATGGACAAGAAATGCTGAAAAAAAAAGGCGATATGCCCGATATTCCAGCGAAGTGTATTTGAAAAAGCGGGGGATTGAACATCCAATAGCTCCTCAGGAATCATGGGAATCTGTTGCAGGCCAATTTGACGAACGGATGTGGCTGTAGTGATCATGCTTTGAGACATGAGACAAAACCTCCCTATCATTTTCCTATGATTGACAGTGCTCTTACCGTCAACTAAAGTGTACGTCGTAGGGGAAATCGCAACAATCATGCCTTTCCGATTAGAATGATTAGTAAAAATGATAAGGCGTAAGAGGTGAAGCAATGGAGCTCAGGCAATTGGAGTATTTTATGGCAATATGTGAGGAAATGCATTTTTCCCGGGCCTCAGAAAAGCTGTGTACCTCGCAGTCCAATCTCAGCCAGCAAATCAAGTTTTTAGAGAATGAGCTGGGTGTCCCGCTGTTTGACCGCTTAGGCAAGCGAATCACGCTGACAGAAGCAGGAAAGGTATTGCTGGAACAGAGTCGGCATGTTTTTTCCCATATCGACTACGCACGTGAAGCGATTGCTGCCATGAAAAACAACGAAGGGGGCACGCTCACGATCGGTGTCCTGCCTGGCGATGCTGACTTGTTGTTTGATGCTCTTCTTGTAGAATTTCACCGCTTGTATCCCAAAACATCCTTATCCGTCATTGAGTCTACAAGAATAGTGGAGCAAATCATATCTGGCGAGATTGATTTGGGCGTGACTGTGTTACCTGAGCCGGATGAGAGAATCACTGTCATTCCGCTTTTTCACGAAGAGTTCGCTTTGGCGGTTCATACCGCACATCCACTTGCCAAGGAAAAGGCAATCAAATTTGATCAGCTTCAAGATGTAAAAATGGTGATGTTTCCACCGGATCATCAAGCGAGACAGCTTATCAATCGCTATTGCTTACAGGAAGGCTTTCGTTTGCAGCCTCATATCGAAACGACCACACTCCTGTCTCTGTTGACTCTTGTAAAAAAGGGGATCGGGGGCTGTATCCTGCCTAGCTTATTGCTGCAAAACGTAAAGGACGACGAGATTGCGATCATCAATCTCTTGCATCCGACACCCAGCCAAGACATCTGTCTAGTTTATCGCAGAGACAAATATATGGGGTTCGCCGCTCGTACCTTCATCGATACGCTACAAGCGTATATTCAATCGGCCATCGACAACGCCCATGCTCCCACTACGAATAAAAATCACTCGTAAGATTTTCCTTTCCTTGGTAAAATGCATATCATTACGAACCTTACGATCTGGTCGATGGGAGGAAGTTCACATGCATCCAAAAAAAGTCCCCCGTTAATCCCGAGGTCCTCCATTCATGTATTTGTGTCAGCTCACCCCACAATATATCAAGGGAGATGTACGTAAATGAACATGAATGGACCTATAAAAATATCTCGAAGTGAACGATTTCAAACCTGCCAAGAAATTGCTGCGAGATTACAGGAAGTGTACAAAGAAAAAGTTCTCGCCATTGGGGTGTATGGTTCCGTTTCTCGAGGGACAGACGGCCCTTACTCGGATATCGAGATGTTTTGTGTACTAGAAGAATCAGGGGAAGCAATAGAATTTAGCTACGAATGGTCAGCGGGACCTTGGAAGGCTGAAGTGAATGTGTGCAGTGCAGATGTTTTGCTGAACTCGGCCGCTACGGTCGAGGATGATTGGCCGCTGACACATGGCCCATTCTTTTCTCCGCTGAGTCTGTACGATCCGAAGGGCTTTTTTGAAACGCTCAAAAAAGCAGCAGAATCACCATCGCAGGAAGAGTTTACAGAGGGAATCAACGGTATTCTCGTAGGGGAAATGTACGAGTTTATTGGCAAGTTGCGAAACGTAAATCTAAACGGCCCACATACCTATCTGCCCTACTTGGCTATGGAGTTTGCCCAATACGGTGCGATGTTGATCGGGCTGCATAACCGACAGCTTTACTCGACAGGGGCCAAGGTTTTGTCGGAAGCGCTGGAATTGCCACATCGTCCAGCTGGATTCGATCAGGTAGCCAGATTGGTGATGGCGGGGGATCTGACTGATTCAGCAAAAATCGTTAGCGCTTGCGAAGCATTTTGGGAGGGTCTCCAAGAGTGGGCTGAACAGCATCAGTATGTGATTCATTCAGAGCGAATCCCTTTTTAATCGATAAAAAACAAACGAGACCCCTTGCATGAGGGGTCTCGACTTACCAAGAAAGCCTTGCTACCTAGCGAGGCTTTTATTTTTGGGGCTTACTCAACTTTGCCGCTCAGATGCTCGTGAATGAGCTTCCATTCATCTGTCTCTGTTCTCGTAAAAATATTCGTGGCTCTACCACGTCCCGTGACGAATTCCCCGTTGTAATAGCCTTGATATTGATACGTATATACACAGCTAGCGGACCTTTGATCGACAGCAATCCATTGGACATCCGTAGCCGCATAGACTTCATCCTTGATCAGATGCCAAGCATTTTCAAAGTAAGTGCGGATCTCACTCATGGATGTACAAGTCTTGTCGGAAAACCAGTAAATGGCATTCGGATGAAGTACGTTTTCTACATTGGCAAAGTCATGTGTATTGGTAGCGTCAATATATTGCGCTAACGCCTGTTTATATCCTTCCACGAAATAACCCCTCTCTCCGCTAAAAATGTCTATTTATCCATATTTTATATGTTAGCGGCAAAGAAAAAAAGCCCGCCCGATGTAGAAGGGGGCTATTCGGGCGGAAATGGAGGACGTAATGTCCATCGTAGGGTCTGACACATTCATGATAGTTGTCTGATGTTAAGGAAGAGTAGAGAGAACATGAAGCATTTGTTAATTTTAGGTTTTGTATAAATGCGGAGGGCAAGCACCCGTTTTTTTCTTTTTAATCACTGGGATAGACAGGCATCCATACAGGAGAGATGCGGCTGTCATAAGCTGACTGTGTACTGATCCTTGCCAGCAGATCGGTGCGTCCATCTGATTTCAATGGGAGGAGAGGAAGATCATGGGTTGCGATCGCGGAGGCTTCGGCTTTTTTGGTGGCGGGTTCATTTGGATTCTCATTATTATTTTCCTAGTAATTTGCTTCATTGATGATTAAGGCACTATTGCAAAGAAAAGACTCTGTGCTCTTATACAAGAGACAGAGTCTTTTTTCTGGTCACTACTTCAAATGCTGCAAAAACTGACGTGTGCGTTCCTCACGCGGTTTTGCGAACAAATTGGAAGGTGTATCTCGCTCCACGATGACGCCTTGGTCCATGAAAATAACCTCGTCGGCAACTTCCCGGGCGAACCCCATCTCGTGAGTGACGACGATCATCGTCATCCCTTCCTGGGCAAGCTCCTTCATCACCTTCAACACTTCGCCAACGAGCTCCGGGTCGAGAGCGGAGGTAGGCTCGTCAAATAGCATGACTTGCGGGTCCATCGCCAGTGCCCGAGCTATGCCTACACGCTGCTGTTGTCCACCAGACAACTGTGCAGGATAATGGTCCAGCTTATCACCGAGACCAACTTTTGTCAGGAGAGCAGCGGCTTTCGCACGTGCTTTTTCTTTGTCTTCTTTTTTTACAGTGACAGGTCCCTCCATCACATTTTCAACGGCTGTCATGTGCGGGAACAGATTGTAGTTTTGAAACACCATCCCGGTTTGCTTTCGCAGTTTCGGAATACTTGTTCTCTCTACTTTTTTGGAAAAGTCCAGCTTGACGTCGCCGATCTGGACGCTGCCGTTGGTCGGAACCTCAAGTGCATTCAGACAGCGAAGCAAGGTTGTTTTCCCGGAGCCAGAAGGACCGATGATAACGACTACCTTTCCTTTTTCCACTGAGAGGGAAATGCCTTTAAGTACATGTAAGGTATTGAATTGTTTATGCACATCCGTGATCGTAATCATGCGTTTTCACCTGCTTTTTAGACATAACGGTCCAGCTTGTTTTCGATGCGATCCTGGATAATAGAGAGTACGAAGCAAATCACCCAGTAAATAAGGGCCGCTTCCGCATAGACCAGCAGCGGCTCATATGTCGCAGCGACGACTTCTTGGGCTTTGCGAAACATCTCTGGTACCAGAACGACCGAAGCCAGGGAAGTATCCTTGACCAGACTAATAAACGAGTTGGACAAAGGAGGAATGGAGACGCGAGATGCCTGTGGGAGCACGACTCTGCGCAGTGCTTGCCAGTAGGTCATCCCCAGGGAGTAGGCTGCTTCCCATTGACCTTTGTGAATGGACAAGATTGCGGCACGTACCACCTCGGAGGAATAGGCACCGACGCTGAGAGAGAAGCCGATGATTGCCGACGGTATCGGATCGATCATCAAGCCGATGCTCGGCAAGCCATAAAAAATGATGAACAATTGGACCAATAAAGGAGTACCGCGAATGATCGATACATAAAAGCGGGCGATGGCAATCAGCGGCTTAATGCCGGATAGTCGTGCCAACGCAGTGAGAACTGCAAGGATCAGACCAATGAAAAAGGCAGCGATGGCGATTGTCAAAGAATAGAGCAAGGCTCCTTTCAACAGAGGAAGAAAGGAGCTTTGCGCGATATCGATCCATCGGTTCAGGCGTTCTGGGTTTTCAAAGAAGCTACTTAGAGACATCTGCACCAAACCATTTCTCTGATATTTTTGCGAGGGTACCATCTTTCGTCATGTCATCCAGTGCTTTGTTGAATGCATCAACCAGCTCTGTGCTGCCCTTGCGGAAGAGGAAGCCGTTTTTCGCTACGTTCGGATCTTTTGCGATAATTTTGATAGGAACATCAGGCTTTTGCTTCATGAAGTCCAACAGGGAGATCCCATCGTTGATCGTAATGTCTACACGCTTGGAAACAAGCAAGTCAATCGCTTGGTTAAAGCCTTCCACACCGACGATTTCCGCTCCGTTCTTCTTCGCGATATCTGTGAGGTTGCTCGTCAATGTTTGCGCTGCTTTCAGACCTTTAATATCCTCGAAGCCTTTTACGGTCGTGTTGTCTTTATGGGTGACAAGGACCGCTGTGGATACGGTATACGGATTGGAGAAGTCGTATTTTTCCTGGCGATCAGGGCGAATGCCTACCTGATTCGCTACGACATCAAAGCGCTTGGAGTCAAGTCCAGCGAACATCGCATCCCATTGTGTTTCTTGAAACACAGGCGCAACACCGATGCGCTTCGCTACCTCTGTCACGACCTCCACATCATAGCCCGTCAGCTTGCCAGACTGATCGTGGAACGTAAACGGCGCGTATGTGCCCTCGGTTCCGATCAGAATTTTACCGTCGGCTTTTATTTTTTCCAACAAGTTTTGTTCTTGTTTCTCTTCTGTTGGGGCAGGAGCGGCACTATTTTGCGGTGGTTGTCCAGTTGAAGACGACCCGCAACCTGCCAATGCGACTAACAGAGTGGAAGCGAGAAGGGAAAATAATAGTTTTTTCATAAATTAACCCCCACTAAACCGATGTGAATTTGAATAGGAACATACTAAAAGGGACAGACAATTTTGTCAACGCCTAAGAATTTATTTATATTCTTATGCCCATGAAAACTTCCTCCTAAGAATTACTTCGTGATATCTTCGCCGAACCATTTGACGGAAATTTTGGAAAGGGTGCCGTCCTGCTGCATCTCATCGAGCACCTTGTTAATCGCGTCAGTTAGTTCTGTGCTTCCTTTACGGAACATGAAAGCGGTTGGTTGGCCATCTGCATTTTTCGCCACGACTTTGATTGGCGTATCTGGCTTTTGTTTCAGGAAATCAAGCACCGACAAATTATCGTTGAGCACGACGTCCACGCGTTTTTGTGCAATCAGGTCAATCGCTTGATTGAAATTGTCTACACCGACGATTTCCGCCTCATTGGCGCGTGCGAGGTCAGCGTAGTTGCTGGTCATGGATTGTCCGGCTTTTAACCCTTTGATATCCTTGAAGTCTTTGACAGTGTTATTGTCCTTGTGCGTGACCAAAACCGCACGGGAAATCGTATATGGCTTGGAGAAATCATACTTTTCCTGACGATCAGGACGGATTCCTACCTGATTGGCAATGACGTCAAAGCGCTTGGAGTCGAGTCCCGCAAACATGGCATCCCACTGGGTTTCCTGGAACACAGGCTCTACACCGAGCCGCTTGGCAACTTCTGTGACAACCTCCACGTCATAGCCGGTCAATTTGCCCGACTGATCATGATACGTAAACGGAGAGTATGTACCTTCCGTACCAATGACGAGTTTCTTCTCGGCTTTCACTTTTTCTAGCAAATTTTGCGAAGCTGCTTGATCAGCAGGCGGAGTCGTATTATTCGGCTGAGAAGGAGAACCGGAAGTGCTGCATCCAACCATTCCCAGTAGCAGACAAGATAGTAAGGTAGACAGAATGACTTTTTTCATGTTGTAATCCCCTTTATGTTAATCGGATTTCATGGATTCATAGTAGTGGTCGTTCATGCCTTTGTCAACGTTTAATTTGTTAAATCCTATTTGATTACTTTGAATTCGTGGGGGCAAGGTTCTATGTGGCTGCGGTGAAGAGAAGAATATTTCCAGTCTAGGCTCCAGGCTCCGTCCTGCTGGGGGTAAAGACTGTCCGCTCCGAAGGGATTCGCGGGGAAACGCAAAAGTGGTAGCCGCTACGTCGCGTGGGCACGGTTGCGTTTCTTTTGCCCGCGAATCCCTTCTCCGCTCGGTAGGACTCCACAAGTCGCTACGTCTGGAAATATTCTTCTCTGTCGTAACAATGACATTTCTTCATTCTTTTAAATCTCTAAAAGTCTGTTTAGACAGGGAAAGCTCGTAGAGGAAACAGGAGAAAACAGCGAAGATCTTTGGTACACCGACCGAGACGGAATGCAAAAAGCGAAACACGCCTTTAAGCGTCCACCTCTGAATTACATCCTGAAACGACTACTTTGGACGCGGTTTCGCTTTTTGCATGGAGGCGGGCAGTCAATCCCACAGCGGGTGGGACAAGAAGCTGAGCGTTTTCTCCTGTTTCCTCCCCACGACTACAGTAACGTTTACACTTGTTATCTCTTTTAAGATTCTCCATTCATACGGTGGCTATGTGCATGAGACGAAAACTTGGCGCAGAAGTAGTGGTTGAGGTTCCTCGTCAAGAAGCGTACAATTAGTACGAATTGAAAGGCCTACAAGCAATTACGTGCTTGTTCTTCATAGGAGAGCGCACCGAAAAAAGGAGTCAATCAACATGTTAAACGACTGGCGTATGTATACAGATGGAAGTGGAATGGAGCAAAAGCATGTAGCTTGGCATGAAGTGCTGAAGGAAATCGCTCAATTGGATGGAGTAACGCGGACGTTGGTTCACGCAGCGTATGGAGATCATGTGGATTTGGTCGTAGCAGGCGGGAACAACGGCAAAGTATTGGTGCAATGGAAAGAACACGAGCCGGTTGAGCAGCACTTTGTCCTTGCGGCAGACAAGCAATCGGCGGTGATGTCCACGCTCGTCATCGAGGGTAGTGAAGTTGCCTTTCCCCTTTCCTGGTGTGTTCCGCTTGAGCGGGTTGTTCCTTTGTGCGGGGATTTGCTAAGAACATGTGAAAAAGGGGAGCCGACCGAACTCGAATGGCTTCCGGTAGAAATGTAGGCAGGAGGGCAGCATGGAACTACAAACGTTGCAGCAGTCCATCCTCATCATGGCCGTCATCATTGGGATCGGTAGCTTAATCGGCTACCGGCAACCCTTGACTGCGGACTCTCGCCAACTCGTCATCACGATTATTGTAAATGTAGCCATGCCGTGCATTATTTTAGACGGGATCTTTCAGACAACCATTGATCAACAAATTTTATACCAAATTTTTGCAATATTCTTCATTTCGATTATCCTAAACTGCCTGGGCATTTTTATCGGCTGGTTAGGTGCGCGTGCACTTCCGCTCCCGGTGAAAAAACGCCGTGAGATTGCGCTCTTGTCCGGCTTGGGGAATACAGGCTTCATCGGTTTACCGCTTTGTGCAGCATTGTTTGGGCCAAAAGGGGCGCTCTTGGCGGCTATTTTCGACGCAGGTGTGGATGTTGTGCTATGGACAGTGGGCGTGATGATGCTCCAGGAAAAAGGAAGCTTTTCCTTGAAAGGGCTCAAGACACTCATCAACATTCCGATGGTTGCGATCGTCTTTGGGCTCGGTTCTGCCATCATCGGGTTTGTGCCACCTGAGCCTGTGAAGCAGCTGTTTGGAACGCTTTCCAAGCTCGCCTCTCCGTTAGCCATGATGTACATTGGTATGCTCTTGCCTATGTTTTTGCGCAACAAACCGCAAGTATCATTGAAGCTTTTGAGTATGCCACTCGCATTTAAATTAGTTGTTTTTCCGCTGATGACGGCGTTTCTTTTGTCCGTTTTTTCAATCGACAGCGATATCGTCAGCGTTTCCCTTGTGCAAGTAGCAATGCCTACCCTGACATTGGCCTCGATCTTGTTCGGGCGCTATGCGGCGGATGAGGAGATGGGAGCCATGACGACGGTTTGTTCTACCTTGCTGGCGCTCTTGTCCATCCCGATTGTTCTGGTCATGGGAAATTGGCTTTTGCACTAATCTCTCGCCAATCTCAGTCATAGTGAAACGAATCAGAGGAAACCTATGTCTAACAAGTAAAGAATGACGAAAATGATGATTAGGGATGGAGGAACAACAATGAAAGGCAAATCGATTTTGGCTGTTGCCCTGACACTGCAAGTGTTGGCGGCTTACCCAATGCAGGCAGGGGCTAGCACAGCGCAAACAGCGACAACTGCGATACTGGTAAACGGAGAGCAATCTTCCTTGGCAAAAGCACCGATTCTCGTCCAGCAGCGCACCTATGTATCTGCCGAGGATGCGAGCCGGATTTTAGGAGGCACTTGGAAACAAGATGCAACGAATGGAGAAATGAAGCTGGCAAAAGGTACGTTGACGTTCCATCTCGTTACCGGAAAAGTAGCGTTGAATGGCAAGTGGCTGCTAGATGGGCAGGGCGCAATCGTGCGTGACAAGCAAGTGTATGTGCCGTTGAGATGGATGGCAGAGCAGGCCGGACATCAAATCACGTGGAATGCCGAGAAAAAGGCGGTGGAAATTGTGATGGCAGGAGAAGAGAGTGCTTTTACGCTTGTCGATACCGATAAGCTGACAGAACAGGAACGTACGTTTATTGACTCGGTAAAAGAACAGCAAGGCATTCACAAGCAGGGAGACCTTTATGTCATCGCACGTGGGTCCTCACCGAATCCTGGCTACGGACTGCAAGTAACAAAAGTCGAGCAGAGCTGGGAGCAGCTTTTTGTGTATGTCAAACAAACGCTGCCTGATCCGGGTAGAATGTACCCGCAAGTGATTTCCTATCCGTATTTGGCGGCAAAAGTGAAGCTGCCACCTTACACGACGATTGTCTTTCTGGATGCAGAGACGAAGAAGCCGCTGTTTGCCACAGAGGGCAACGGAAGTCGATAAGAAAATCGGGTAAAAAACGCACAGGGCCTGCTAGTGAGGAGCACGTAGCAGGCCTCTTGTTTTTGTGTGACTCCTGATGTAAGATATGGTTGTGATTTCCTATCCCTTGAGAAACGGAGGTGTGTGTACGTGTTCGGAACTCTGCAAGCATGGTTTGTGGTAGAAACTTCCAGTATGACGCATGATTTTTCATTCAACGGGACCAGTCTGTCCTTTTTTGCGCATACAACTGAACGGAGTTTCCATAGGCGTACCATGCATCGATCAGGGGCGGTTTGTTCTTGACTATAATGGGTAACTGACGTAAGGTCAGTCCCTTTCACGATGCCGCAGGTAATGGCCTGCGGCTTTTTTGCGTCCACTCGCACGTGCGGTGTGGTCTCAAAAATTGTGCCGGGGCCACCAGGAAGTCCATTATTTTGAACCGTTACCAACTTTTCAAGGAGGAAATAATCATGATTATTGTCGCGACACAGCAATTGCAGAAATCGTACGGAGCAGATCCGGTTTTACAAGATATCACATTGGAAATCAAAGTAGGAGAACGCGTCGGGATCGTCGGACCGAATGGAGCAGGCAAAACCACGTTGTTCAAGCTACTGGCTGGTATCGAAGGCCCCGATTCTGGTGAGCTTTTTCGGGCAAAAGGAACGATATGGGCGTACCTGCCGCAAACGCCGAAGTATCCGACTGAGTGGACGGGGGCGGATGTTGTAGCCAGCGCTTTTGCAGATGTTATCAAGCTGCAGGAGCAGATGCGCGAACTCGAGCAACAGATGGGATTGCTTTACGAAAATGAACAAGAGCTAAACCGCCTCATGCTGCGCTATCAAAAGCTGCAAGATGAATTTGAACAACTGGATGGCTATCACTGGGAGACGAAAATGACCCAGGTGACACAGGGCTTGGGAGTTAGTTCAGAACTGTTAGCAACACCTTTTGCCCAACTCAGCGGTGGGGAAAAGACGAAGGCTGGTCTTGCAAAGCTACTCTGCCAACAAAGCGATGTTCTACTCCTGGATGAGCCGACCAACCATTTGGATGTGGAGTCGATGGAGTGGCTGGAGGAGTTTTTAAAAAATTATCAGGGCACGATCCTGATCATCTCCCATGACCGTTATTTTTTGGATGCGGTCGTCACGTCTGTCTATCATGTGGACGGAGGAGAAGCCGAATTCTATATCGGCAATTACAGTGCGTTCGCTACGGAGCGTGAAGAACGCTTGCTGCGCCAGTTTGCCGCTTATCAGGAACAGCAGAAGCAGATTAAGAAAATGAAAGAGACGATCAAACGGCTCAAGGAGTGGGGTAATCGCTCCAATCCGCCGAACGAGGCTTTTCACCGTAGGGCAAAAAGCATGGAAAAAGCACTAGCGAGGATTGAGCGTATCGAGCGACCGAAAATGGAAGCGGATCGAATGGGCTTGCAGTTTATGAAGACCGACCGAAGCGGGCAGGATGTGCTGAAAGCGACGGGGGTACAGAAAACATTTGGCGGAAAACAGTTGTTTGCGGACGCTAGTTTTTTATTGCGCTTTGGCGAGAGAAAAGCGCTGCTTGGACCAAATGGCTGTGGTAAATCTACGCTGATTCGCATGCTACTGGGAGAGGTTGAGCCAGACGCAGGTACGCTCAAAATTGGCAGCAGCGTTAAGGTAGGCTACTTGTCACAGCAAGCTTTGGAAGGGGATCAAAACCAGCGGCTGATTGACGTTTTCCGTGAAGTAGCCAGAGTAACGGAGCCGGAAGCACGACATTTGCTGGCACGATTTATGTTTTACGGCGAACAAGTTTTCAAGCGGATCGGGCAGTTGAGCGGTGGAGAGCGAATGCGACTGCGCTTGGCGCAAATGATGCATCAGGAAATCAACCTGCTCATTCTGGACGAACCGACCAACCATCTGGATATTGAAGCGCGAGAAACATTGGAGGAAGCGTTGGCCGATTTTCGCGGGTCGTTGTTTATCATCTCTCATGATCGCTATTTCCTGCAAAAGATGGCAGATGGTGTGTTTTGGGTGGAAAATAAGCGGTTGATTCACGATGTGGGTTCCTATGAGGAAGCAAGGGAAAAACAAAAACAGAGGATCGCTGCTCGTGCCAGTAAGCCGGAGGAAATAGAGCGAAAGCAGCCAGTCATCAAGCAAGTTCAGGAGACGGCCGTGACGAATGCGACAGCCAAACGTCCGAATCTATATAAGCTGGCAGAGCTTGAACAAAAAATAGCATCATTAGAAGGAAGAAAAGGTGAACTGACGTCCTTGCTCCAGAGTGAAGGCGCAGATTACGAGCAGTTAGTGGCTTGGCAACAAGCGATCGATCAGGTGCAGCAGGAGATAGAGGTAACTTTTTCGTCTTGGATGGAGTTACAGGAACAGTAGGTTGCAATAAAAATAGCACCGCCAGCAAAGTGTTGAATGCTGGCGGTGCTTCCTTTTGTATCGCTTACGATTGCGCTTGTGTGCTTGGTTCTGGCAAGCGACGATGGCTGCTGACGAACCAAAGGAGGAGCAATACCATCAAGACCCCTCCGAGGAAGAACGGACCGCTGTGGGAGACTTGGTAAACCGCTCCACCAGCTAATGGACCTAAGATGCGTCCAAGGCTGTCCATCGAGCTGATTGCCCCACTCGTCACGCCTTGGCCTTGCGTCGTCCGTTGGGTAATCATTGCTGTAGCTGTCGCTCTGATCATTCCTTGTCCTGCTCCGAATAACGAGAGAATCAGCGCCAGCACCCAAAAGTTACCCGACAGTGGAATGGCAAAAAAGCCAATGCCGTAAAGAATCATCCCAATGACGAGGACACTTGCTTCCCCTAGCTGTTTGACCATTCTTCCGATGAGCCCGCCTTGTACTGCGGCAGCGATCAAGCCCATGACGAGAAACATGTAGCCGAGGTCTTTTGAGGTGAAACCGTACAAATCACTTATGTACAGGGCAAAAGTCGTTTCTAGTCCGGAAAAAGCAAAGGAGACGGTGAACAAAATACCGTACAGCAAGGACATGGAACCGAACAAAGAGACAAGAGGATTTTGCCGCTGTTCTTTTTGTAGATTCGCCCGTTTTTCTTTCGGCAAGCTCTCTGGCAAGGCAAACAGGATCAGGAAAAACGTAAGCAACGCCACGATACCCGAAGCGTAGAAGGGAACGGCAAAGCCGAATTCACTGAGCAGTCCACCAATTACCGGACCGAAGACAAAGCTAAGTCCAATCCCGGCGCCAATGACCCCCATCCCTTTTGCCCGTTCTTCTGAAGGGAAGAGATCCGCCACCATAGCAGTTACGGTTGGTAATGCGGCAGCCGAGACGATTCCACCCAAAATGCGATACAGGAGCATTTCTGTATAACTGTCAGCTAGTCCAAACAGGATAAAGGTGATGGAAAAGCCGAACAGCCCGAATGATATGAGTGGCTTTCGCCCGACTCTGTCCGAAAGTGCTCCCCAAATCGGTGCAAACACCAACTGCATAATATTGTAGCTGGCAAAAAGCAAGCCGATTTGAAACGAAGTCGCACCCAATTTTTCCGCGAAAAAGGGAAGAATGGGGATAATGATGCCAAAACCGAGCATGATGAAAAAAGCAATAAAGAACAAGAGGGCAAGGTGCTTCTTATTCACTACGTCTACCTCTTTTCGCCAAAAATCTATTCAAGCGGATTGTTTGCTTTTTCCACCTTACGTGAAGGAAAAGACGAAGTCAAGCCAGCAACGTGGGCAGTTATGGCAAGACGTGCTATAATAGAAAAGAAATAAGAATGGCTACCTATATTGTCAAGTATATATCCATGAGGTGTTTGTTACATGTCTACTGCGATGCTTTACTACCTGGCCTGGCATGAAGATGATTGGCTAGATGAAGTGCTCGATCGTTTTCCTGAAATCAATGCCATTGTGCCTTCGGTCAAAACGTTTGAGTTGCTGGCTAAACAAAGAGAGTCCGGAGAAGTAGGGCGAGCTGTCCTCGTTCTGAATGCGGCTGTCGAACAGGAGAGATGCAAGGAGTTTTTACGCTTGTGTCAAGAACACCCACAGCTGTCCGCGGACCCTTTGTATATCGTCGGATTGAAACCGGAAGAGGAGGAGACGTGGCAAGAAGCGTATCCACACGCGAAGATCATCGTCATTACCGGCTTTGCTGTCGAGTTTGATTACGATGCCGTCCTCGCAAGGATGGAAATCGATCTGGAGGGAGCTCATTGAAAATAAACCCGAATGAATTCGATTTGAAGGCGTTTCTGCACCGTTTCGGATTATTTATTTATACAGGTGATCCTGAAGGAGATTTGCTGTTGATAGAAGATGAAATTCGGGAGCTATATGAGCTGAATGTCATTGACAAGGAAGAGTTCATTGAAGCCATGTCAGCATTGCGCAGCAAGCGTAAGGCTGACGGAAGAGAATAGAGAGTAAGAACGTGTTTGCCAAGCCGTGTGTATGCGGTAGTTGGTGAACACGTTTTTTTGTGGTTGATACCCTATCGTGAAATGTAATTTTGCAACTTTATACCTGTTTTTTTTGATTAGTCCAGTGTCCGATACCTACCGTATGGGCATTATTTCCTTTTTATATATAGTGTGGATATTGGTCTTCATCTATTAGCACGAGCATCTTCCATCTGTATAGGAACCTTACAGAGAGGAGGAGACTGTATGCCCAATATATCTCCGTCCAAAAATCGAATGCGG
The DNA here is from genome assembly GCF_949767855.1 of Brevibacillus sp. IT-7CA2. Taxonomy (NCBI): domain Bacteria; kingdom Bacillati; phylum Bacillota; class Bacilli; order Caryophanales; family Paenibacillaceae; genus Brevibacillus; species Brevibacillus sp. IT-7CA2. Next base: position 220,458 of record NZ_CATKQT010000051.1, on the reverse strand, counting down.
AACGCAAGAGCTATGTGGTTGTTGGCGCCATTTTATCTTGTAGTAGCGGAAGTCAGTTAAGTAGGCTGAAAATGCCGTTCAGTCATGGTGTTTTTGTAAAAGGGAAGCCGCAAATGAACATCATGGACTTCGTTCCCAACGTTAATATCATGCCATTTGGAAAGTGCAACAACTTGAAGAATCCCGTTGTCGCTTCTGCCACCGCAGCAAATAATGGTGTACTAACGCTGATGCCGTGCACACCTGTGATGACCATGCCATGGATAGATGGCAAGCCGGACAAAATGGTTGGTGGACACCTCGCATTGCTGAACAAATCCACGAATATGTGTTTCCATTGCGGACTGATCAAGATTGAAGACGATGGGCAGGATTTGGGTGGTGTAACGATAGGGAATCAATCGTCAGCTAACAGTGGGTCTTCAGATGCCAGTTTTGGACAAGGACCAGCTTGCGAGAAGCCGCAGGAAAAGCCAACCATGTGGGACAACTTCGTCAAAGGAATATCAAAGCTGGGAGATGTTCCTGCTGCAATGCAAAAAGCGGCAAGTGAGCTGCCAGGAGCTTTGGAGAAAGCCGCAAATGATTTGCCGAAAGGTTTGCAAAAAGCGGCAGAGGATTTACCTAAGGGTGTAAAACTGTTTGTGCAAGAAAGCTATGTTAAGCCGATCCAGGAAGACTTGGATACGTTGCGGGATGATCAGCTAAACCTCGCCGATGCAGATGCAGTCGGTGGGATTGTTTTTGCGGCACTTACGGTGGGAAGAAGCAAAAATGCTGAGGATTTATGGGATGGGTTAGCGAATGTAAATAAGAGGAAGGGTGATATTAATAAGAATACTAAATTTTCCGAGATGGATGAAGAGCAACAACTGAATATAGCAAAAGAGTATAGGAAGAATGCACCGATCGAAATACCTGAAAATGCAAATATGAAAGCAAAGTCAATGAACGATGGCTATGAACAAATAATTTACAAGTGGAATGACGGGACATATAAGTATGAAGTCCGGTGGCATACAAGAACCTCTGGAGCGCCGGTTGATCAAGGAAACACCTGGGTAATTCAAAGAACTATACCTGGTATTGGAGGACAAAAACCAAAGTCATTTTATAAAACAGGAGAAAATGAATGGGTGGAAGGGTACAAATGGTATGAAGCAATAGCTGCTAGAAAAGCGGGAACCGCTACACCTGAACAAGTAAGAATATTAGATCAAGGTCATTGGAAGGAGTAATATTATGAAATCAGAAGCGATAAATGATTTATATTATGTTGGATTTGAAGGAGAGCCTGAGATAATCTTTATGTATGAAAAATCAAATGAAGTGCAAGTGCTCAAACTTTGGAATGGGTATTTTGAATCATTGCTAGATTGCTTGGTTCAACAGGCTCCCGTTCAAGATGGAATATTACATGAATATTACGTTCATGAAGGATGGTATGAAGAAAGTCCTTGGGAAATCACAAATGTTGAAAAAGCAGTACAATTGTTTAAATCATTTGATGTTAAGAAAGTTACAGAAAATGAATCAAGTAATATTATTCCAGTGCTCCCGGCTATTACAATGGATATTATTAGCTTTTTAGAGCAAGCAATTCAAAGTGGAAATAGAGTGTTTATTGTGTACGAATAAGTGCTTGTGCAGACCAGTTTCCAATTTTAATAGCTAGATCGTACAATACAATCCAAACCAAACAAAAAACTTGACAACCAAGCATGATTCGTTTTCAAAGCTCATTCTACTTTAAATACAAAGGAGGAATGAGCTTTTTTGCGCACTTCGTAAGAAATTCTTCAGAAATACTTATCCTTTTCTTAAGGATTTCTGTCTTCTTTTGAAAGGTTTACCCGTTAGGATAGAGTGCAGAGAGAAAGGAGGCGACACAGGTGGAGTTTACAGGGTATTACGAGCTATTCTGGGAGATGGTTACAGGCATGCTGGGAAAATTCATTCCTGATGAGATTACAGTCATGACTGTGGGGGCGCAGATTGCCAATACAGGAGCGGACTTTTTTACAGCATTTGCCGTCATATACCCCGTTTTTTTCATCGTTTCTTGCGCGGGGTACTTACTGGGAGCAAAGGCATTTGGCTGGATGACCAGGAAGCTGGGCTTGCGTGCTGATTTACTGTCGGTATTGCGTGGGTCAATGGGCTGGCTGCTTGTTTTTGGTATCTTTCTTCCGATTATTCGTCATATCGTGCCTATTCTCGCCGGTGCCAGCCGAATGCCGTTTCGGCAGTTCCTCCTATTCTTTTTACCGAGCAGTATCGTTTGGACCTTGCATTACTTTGTGGCAGGCTATTGGTTCTCCGATCAACTGGAAATAATGGTTGCGGGAGTTTATCAATATAGCAAAATTACGTTGACGATCGTTTGTTTCGCAGGGTTCTCGTTCCTTATGATTCGCCAGTTGCAGCGTCTTGGTGGAATGAAAGAACCTCGAGCGAATAAGCAACCACCTGTTTCGTAATCGATACGAATTTCTAGAGTGCGGTGTCTACTATCCACGAGCTTTTCGGATGGCAGGCGCCTTTTTTTATGCGGATTTATTATCGTTATGTTCTGATATTTTTAAAAGTTTGTAAAGAATAAGTTTACATATGGTAATAATGGGGTAGATTACCAAATGTCGTCGTGAAATGAAGTTCCATTTTTAAAAATTTGTGTGATTGGAGGCTTTTGCATGAGGAGCATAAAAAATGTGCTGGTAACCATTTTGGCTGCCATCACCATCGGTATTTTTATTCTTCAACTAGTGTTTGGTTTTCTCCAGTTTGAGCAAATTATCTCGAATGAAGTCGAAGCAAAGCTACAAATGCAGGTAGCCAAAGAGGCGGCCTATCTGAATGGTATGCTGGACAAGACAGGCAAGCTCTCGGAAACACTCACTTATTCTGTCTCTCATGGCTCCAAGGAAACAATCAAGCATCTCGAAGGGACGCTGGTCGATGTCGTAGCGTCGGAGCCTTTGATTGTGGGCGGTGGATTTTGGATGGAGCCATACAGCTTCGACAGCTCGCAAAAGCTGTACGGCAGGTACGCTATCCGCAATAATGACAAAGTAGAGCTCGATCCGGCTTACAGCGATGGCAGCTATGATTATCTCGCACAGGATTGGTACAAGGCGGGGATGGTTGACAAACCATATGTGTGGACTGAGCCGTATGCCGACCCGATTTCCAAAGTTCCTATGGTTACAGCCATTGCGCCCATTAAATTGGGAGGAAAGATCAGTGGTACGACGACATTGGATATCGGGCTTACGGAGCTTAACAAAAGCATCGAAAATCTGAAGGTTGGCGAAACAGGTTATGGTTTTATCGTTTCCAAGTCGGGTATTTACGTTTCCCATCGCGATGCACAAAAGAACTTGCAGGTGAAAATTACGGACGAGTCTGAAACGGGATTGCGGGACATTGCCAATCAAATAACAGTAGCAACCGCAACGGGTATGACGCAAGCAACCATAGATGGACAAAATCAATATGTCACCTTCGCTCCGATCGGGGAAACAGGCATGACGCTAGCCACTGTCATGCCCGCAGCAGAGATTAACGGACCGATTACCCAATACTTATACATCAGCTTGATTATTTTTGGTGTCTCCATCAGCATTTTCCTCGTGATCTTGTACTGGTTCATCAATCGACAGGTAGCACGTCCACTGTTGCAACTGAAAGCAGGCATCGTCAACTTGGTGGAAAAAAAGGATTTAACCCAGACGATCCCAATCCGGCGCAAGGATGAGATTGGCGACGTGGCGACAGCAGTGAATGCATTCATTGAAGATCTGCACGGAATGATGAAAAATATTAGCGGCTATACCGGTCAAGTAGGAACAGTCTCGGAAACTTCCGCAACGAAGGCTCATGAAGCACGACTTGCCTTTGGTCAGGTGGCCTCGTCGTTCCAAGAGGTAGCAACAGGGACAGAGAATCAACAGCATAGTGCTGAAGAAAGTGCGCGTGCCATGGAAGAGATGGCGATCGGTATTCAACGGATTGCCGAAGCCTCCTCCACGATGGCAGAATCATCGAAACATATGGCAAACGAAGCGGTGGCGGGCAACCAATCCGTAGAAAAGGTGTCAGGACAGATGGATTCGATCAACCGATCCGTAAGCCATTCTGCCGAAGTCGTTCGTTCGCTGGATAGTCGCTCAGCAGAAATCTCACAGATCGTGGAAGTAATCGCAAGCATCGCATCCCAGACGAACCTGTTGGCACTCAATGCGGCGATTGAAGCTGCGCGTGCAGGTGAACAGGGCAGAGGCTTCGCTGTGGTAGCGGATGAAGTGCGCAAGCTGGCAGAGCAGTCCAACGACTCGGCCAACCAAATTGCCAACCTGATTACCGAAATTCAAAGGGAAACGACTTCAGCGGTACAAGCCATGGATGAGGGAACGCGCGAGGTCGAAACTGGAATCCAGATCGCCCATGAGACAGGGGAAGCATTCCGCCGGATCATGGATTCTACCCAGGATGTAGCAGATCAGATTCAGGAGATTTCCTCCGTTGCAGAGCAAATGTCAGCGGCAACGGAACAGGTGACGGCATCCATTTTGCAGTTGTCCTCGATTGCAAAGGAATCTGCTGCAAGTGCATCGAGTGTGGCTGCTTCAACGGAAGAGCAGCGCATCTCGATGAATCAGCTCTCTACATCCGCAGAGCAGCTAAACCAGATGGCAAAAGAATTACAGCAAATGATCAACCGTTTCACACTCTAACCACTTGTTTGTTTGCAAAAAAATGCAAAATGACGAACTGCTGCTGTCATACGATGGGAGCAGTTCGTTTATTGACAGAAAAATACAAGTCAGAATATAATGAATACAAATCAAAGCAAACAAAAGCAATATTTTGCAAACAAAAATCCGAGGCTGGTGGAACAGAATGCAAAACCATAAGTATGACGTTGTGGTGATTGGTGGTGGAGTAGTCGGTACAGCCATATTACGCGCCCTTTCGTTTTATCAACTGAAACTGCTTTTAATCGAAAAGCAGCCTGACGTTTGTGAAGGGACAAGCAAGGCGAACAGTGGGATTGTTCATACTGGGTTTGATGCAAAGCCAGGCACGGTTGAGGCAGAGTGCCTTCGCCGGTCCCGCAGCTTATGGCCGATGTTGGTTGAGAATCTGAGAATCCCCTTCATTCCGTGCGGCGCCGTAATGGTGGCGACCAACGAAGAAGAAAAGCAGATAATCGAAACCACCTATGTTCCCAATGCAAAGGCGAATGACGTAGATGTTCACTGGATGTCTGCTGAGGAGATTCTGGAGATGAATCCCGCTGTGACAGCCAAGGTAACAGGCGGATTGGCAGTACCGGGTGAAGCGATTTGCGATCCATTCTGGGCCACCAGAGCTTTCGGAGAGATAGCAGTACTAAACGGCGCGGAGGTTGTGCTTGGGCAAGGCGTCTCCCACATCGAGACTGTATCGGATGGAGAGGACTTGCGCCTTACTCTGGAAAATGGTGAAACGGTCACGACCCGATATGCGGTGAATGCGGCTGGATTATGGTCCGATGAAATTGCCCGGATGGTGGGAGATAAGACCTTCTCTATTTCACCACGTAAAGGCCAGTTTATCTTGACCGAAGAGGCGATATCTATCTCTTCGATCATCTTGCCTGTTCCTACGAAAACCTCCAAGGGCGTGTTGGTTTCGCCAGTGGTGTTCGGCGGTTTTTTGCTTGGGCCAACGGCGGAGGATCAAGAGGACAAATGGGATCGCTCCACCTCACAGGTCGGCATGGAATCGGTGCTGGCAGGCTGTGAGAAACTGGTCCCCGACTCTCGGAAGTTTTCGACGATTCGTCAGTTTGCTGGGGTCAGGGCAGTTTGCAGCGAAGGAGATTTTGTCATCCGTCCATCCGCTGTACAGCCACGCATGATTCATGCCGCCGGGATTCGTTCCACCGGACTCTCTGCTTCCCCTGGCATAGCAGAGCTGGTAGCGGAAACGCTCCAGAAAGCCGGGCTTGAGCTACAAGCAAACGAACAGGCACAGCATGCTCTGCCGGACCTCTTTTCAGAAGAGCAGGAAACAGGAGAAATCATTTGTCTGTGCCGCTCCATTACCCGGAGTGAGATCGTCAATTCCTTAAAGCGTCCACTCACCCCGCAGACCATTGATGGAGTGAAGCGGCGGACGGGCGCTACCTTAGGAGAATGCCAAGGAAACTGCTGTATTCCCAAAATCATCGATGTTATGGCCGAGACCTATCCTGAACAGACCGGGAAGCAGCCTTTAAAAGGAGTACGAGACTCTTATCTAGCTGTATCACAAGGAGAGAAGCAGGCATGATGTATGAATTGGTGATCATTGGAGCAGGAATCTCGGGGCTGACGGCAGCCCTTTCAGCGTGGGAGAGAGGAGTCAGCTCTGTTCTGATGATCGATTACCAGAAGAGAAGAGGTGGCTTCACCTTACCGTATTGGAGCTCTGACGAGTTTGCTCCAGAACGGGGGCTGCTGGAAAAAGCGTCGTCGCTTCCCTACGAGATTCACGAACAATCAACAGTCGTCGGTTTTTTCCCAGGGGCAAACGGTCAACTGCACCAGTTGTATGTCCAATCGCCGATGGGCACCTATTCTATTGAGGCAAAAAAGGTACTGATCGCGTCAGGCTCACTGGAAAAACCGCGTGAGGCGCACAAAATCCCGGGGACACGTCCGGCAGGTGTCATGACCCCGCTGATGGCGATGCAGCTGATAGAACGAGGACATCAGCCAGGCCGCAAGATTGTGTTGATCGAGAATGGCCGAATCTCTCGTAGTACAGCGACCCTTCTGGAAAAAGAGACGAGCAATCTGGTCAAATATGCTGAGTCAGATTGGGAGCTTACCTCTATCAAGGGATTGTCCCGTGTAGAAGGAATACAGCTGCGGAATCGGATGACGGATGAGATAGACGAAGTGGTGTGCGATACGCTCATTTTTGCAAAAGGTCGGGTGCCATGCACGTTTTTCTTGAAAGGAACGCCAATCGAGCGAGATCATCACGATGCGATTATCGTAGATGCCACAGGGAAAACGAATCTACCAGATATTTATGCCGCAGGGAGCTGTACCTGCCTTGGCGACGATGATCACACCAATTCGATGGAATTGGCAAAAGAAACAGCCAAGCATCTCTTTTAAAGCGATCATCAGAAGGGAGAGTTTACGATGAAGCTATCCGACTCGTTTACGATTCAGGCAAGTAAAGCGGATGTATGGTCCGTCTTTATGGATGTGGAAAAGCTGTCAGGCTGCGTACCAGGCTGCAAAGAATTAAAAATGAGCAGCCCCACCCGTTATGAAGCGAACATGGAAGTGAAAATACAGTTTATGACGATTCAATTTCGCGTCACGGGGGAATTAAAAGAAGCGGTAGAAGGAGAAGCACTGCAAGTGGAGATGACCGGACAACCGGTAGCGTTGGCAGGATTGTTCCGCAATCAATTGCACCTTCAGCTAAAAGAGGAACAGCCGGGAACCACACGGGTGCAATACGAGATGGGTTTGCAAATGACAGGACGACTGGCATCATTAGGAGATATACTAATGAAGGGGACTGTGAAGAAAAAGGCAGAAGAATTTGCGACGAACGTCCAGACCTTGTTCCAGTCTAGTCAGGAGATTTACAATTAAGAGAAGATGGTGATTATCCATGCTACAAGAAGAAAGACAGCAGCTGATCCTGCAAATGCTACAAGAAAATCAATCCGTTCGTATTGCAGAGCTATGCAGCCGATTAACGGTGACGCGCGAAACAATCAGGCGTGATTTGTATGAAATGGAGCAGCAGGGGCTACTCAAGAAGGTGCATGGTGGCGCTATTCTGAATAAAACCAACGTGGAGCCTCCTTATGCCAAGCGGAGTGGATTAAACTTGGCGGAGAAGGAGGCGATTGCGGTCGCCGCCGCCTCCTTGGTGGAGGACGGCGACGCAATCTATATTGATTTGGGCACGACGACACAATTGTTCGCCAAACACCTTTACCATAAAAAGGGAATAACGGTGATAACCAATGCGCTACTGGTGGCATTGGAACTATCTCATCACCCGGATGCAAAGGTGATCATGAGTGGGGGTGAATTGCGCGCAGGGGATCTGGCCATGTCCGGTCCGATCGCCAGGAAAAGCCTCGAGGGGTTGTTTGTGGACAAAGCGTTTATTGGTGTAGGGGGATTGGCAGCAGAAACTGGTTTTACGGATTACCATGTGGGCGAGTCAGACATCAGGCAGCTGATGCTTACAAACGCCAAAGAAACATATGCACTGATTGATCATTCCAAAATAAATGTAACCGCTTTTATGAAGGTGGCAGAGCTATCCGACATCGACGTAGTCATTACAGATGAGGAACTACCCCAATCACTTGCTGGGCGACTCGCTCAGGAAGGATTGCAAGTCATCGTTGCTAAGACATCCGTGTAAAGCAAATGGTGAGGGAGGCAATCAATGGTGAAACAATCGGTACAAGCAAATGATTCGCAAGATATGCAAACGTATCATTATAAGCAAGAATTGAGACGGACATTAAAACTGTTCAGTTCGTTTGCCGTCGCGTTTTCTTTCATTTCCATTACCACAGGCATTTTTAGCAATTATGGATTTGTGCTTAGTACGGCAGGGCCGGCTGGTATCTGGACCTGGCCGATTGTAACCATTGGGCATTTGTTAGTAGCCATTATTTTTGCAGAGCTGGCTGGGCGAATTCCATTGAGCGGTTATTCCTATCAATGGGTGACACGTCTGGCCAACCCGGGACTGGGGTGGTTTGCTGGCTGGATTGCCTTTTGCTTTCTCGTTATCGTGGTTCCAACCGTCGATTATGCGCTGGCGCCCATCATTGCCGAGATGTTTGGCTGGGATACAGGCTCCAAGACGTTGGTCTGGATCGTGATTGGTACACTGGTCGTACAAGCTTTATTAAACATTTATGGTGTGAAGCTGGCTACTCGTATTAATGATATCGCCGTATACACCGAAGTGATCGGTATGGTTGGGATCGTTGTGGTGCTGGGGGCAGTTGTGATGTACAACGGGGCAAATTGGAGCATGCTGACCGATATCGGTACTGCTGCGACTCAATCGGACAGTTCATACCTGGGCGCTTTTATCATGGCTGCGCTGATGGGTTCCTTTACATTGGTAGGTTTCGAGGCTGCTGCGAATCTCTCTGAGGAGACGATCAATGCGAAGAAAACGGTGCCTCGTGCCATGATTTTATCCGTATTACTGAGTGGTGTGATCGGTTTCTTGCTGTTAATCGTGATTTCTGTTGCCATTACGGATCTGCCGACTGTGCTCGGTGCAGCGAATCCGATTCCGTACATTTTGCAAACAAGTCTTGGCTCTGCTGTATCTAGCTTCTTTCTGGTGCTATGCCTCATTTCCATCTTCGCGTGCGGTCTGATCATCATGGCTTCCGCTTCCCGACTCATCTATGCGTTGTCACGCGACAATGTATTCTTCGCTTCCTCCATCTTCAAGAAGGTATCACCTCAGACTTCCGTACCAACAAACGCCGTTTTACTCGTTTTAGTGCTGGGCATTCTCGCTGTGTTATTCGCAGATTCCCTGACCCTTCTGGTAGGGGCCACCTCGGTACTGCCCGCCCTTCTCTATCTGACAACGATTGCTGCTTATGCATGGAAACGCAAGGAACTGCCCAAATCGAAGTATTTTGACCTGGGCAAGTGGCGCACACCGCTCACTTTCCTTGCGATCGCATGGTTGATCTTTGAAATTGGCATCTTGACCATTCCGGAAAATTTCCATAGCGTAGCGATCGTGGCAGCTACCTTGCTGGCTGTTGGCGTCATCTTGTATCATCTGCTATTCCGCAAAGGGATTATGGAGGGCCGGATCGGAATAAAAGACAGAACATTCGGATTTGATGAAGAGAAAGAAGATCATTCAGCCTAGAATAATGAAAAAGGAGTCTGCTGTATGGAGAAGTATTCGCTGTCGATCGATCAGGGAACAACGGGGACCAAGGTGCTGCTGGTAAATCATCATGGACGAGTTACTGCCGAAAGCTATCAGAAGCACACGCAATATTATCCACAATCCGGATGGGTGGAGCATCACCCGGAGGAAATTTGGGAAAAGGTCTTGATGGGAGTCGCTGACGTGCTGCTCAAAGGACAAATCGAACCTGAACAGGTGGAAGCGGTAGGCCTTGCCAATCAGGGGGAAACGGTCCTCTTCTGGGATTCGGTCAGCGGAGAGCCGCTTTATCCGGCTGTCGTCTGGTCGTGCCGCCGCTCCGATCAAATCGCCGAGCGTTGGAAGGTGGATGGCGAGTGGGCACAGAAGGTGGCCGAGAAAACCGGACTTTTGATTGACCCGTATTTTTCTGCGACCAAAATCAGATGGTTGATGGAGGAAGTGCCTCTGGTGCAAGAAAAGATCCGACAGCGGCAGGCTTATTGTAGCACGCTTGACTCTTGGCTGATCTGGCAGATGACAGGAGGCGCCTCGTATGTAACGGATGCTTCCACTGCTGCCCGAACGCTGTTGTTTGCTCATCTGCAGGGGAAATGGGATGAGGAAATATTGCGGTATTTGGAAATAGAGGAAGACTGGCTGCCTCAGGTTTGTCCAACAGTTGGTTCTTTTGGTAGTACGAATCCGAATAAATTTTGCGGCATCCAAGCACCGATTCTCGTCAGCCAGGTGGATCAACCAGCCGCCCTTTACGGTCATCTCTGCATAGAGCCGGGTATGTCCAAATGTACGTATGGCACGGGCTGCTTCGCTTACATGAACGTGGGAAATGAGCCGCCTGCTACGAAAGAGAGCGGACTCTTGACGACGCTTGTCTGGAAACGCGGGGCGCAACATACTTATGCGCTTGATGGCGCGATTTATGCGGCGGGGTCTGCTATCGAATGGGGAAAGGAGCAGCTTGGGCTGTATCAGGATATAGACGAGCTGCAACGATGGTCGGAGCAGTGGTATGAAGAACTGCACAAGGGAGAAGCCCCAACCAATCTTTTATTTATCCCAGCATTGAATGGGATCGGCACGCCATACTGGAACTCGGAGGCGAGAGGAGTGTTTCTCGGACTCTCCCAGCATACTGACCGACCGCTGATGGCAAAAGCGATGCTGGAAGGGATCGCTCACCGTGTAGCGGATGTGTTTGTCACAATGGAACAGGTAGTCGGACAAAAGATTTCCGTCTTGCGTGTAGATGGCGGCTTGACGGACAATCCGTATTTGATGCAGTTTCAGGCAGACCTGCTGGGTGTTCCGGTTGAGGTTCCTGAGATCAATGAAACAACAGCGATGGGGATTGCGTTTCTGCTCGGGGAAGAGTGCGGCTGGTGGTCGACGAAAGATTTGGAAGCGCGAATGAAGGTAGGGCGTCGCTATGAACCGACACTTGATGAAGCGGTGAGGAAAAGTCTGCGAGCGCGTTGGAACAAGGCGGTTCACCTTCTGTTACAGCTAAGCGAAGGGTAACGTAAAAAAAGCAACCAATTGCCAAAGCGAGCACAATGCTTTTGGCGGATTGGTTGCTTTTTATTACTTCTTCAACTCGAACGCAGGCTCCCAGCCAAAGCTGTCAAACCACTGCTTTTGTCTATAGTTCGAGAGAGCTTGTCTCACATAAGGAATGACGTTCGGGGGTAATTTATCCATGTCCACCCATACAAGCTCATCGCATTTATTCGGCTCGGCATTGATAATTTCTCCGCGCCATTTTGTGGCAGCGACAAAAAAATCGATGCGCTCATCATTGGAGCGACGATGCATGACGCCTACCATCTCCAAGCTCGCTGGATCGATGTCAATTCCGCATTCTTCTTTGGCCTCGCGGATTGCGGCTGTCTTTACTTCTTCATTCCCGTCCAGATGTCCAGCGGGAACACTGTAATTGCCGTCTTGGTAGCCGGTATTGTAGCGGCGTAATAACAAGACTTGCGCACCCTTCACCAGGAAAAGGTGAACGGCTACCTGCATCGAGAAGCGCTCTTTCTGCATGCGGATTCTCCTCTATTAATGATATTCTTCCGGACGATGATTCTCGGCAGCTTGTCTACGGCGTTCCATTCTGTTTTTTTTCAAAATAGGAGAGCTGGTCATGGCAAAGAGTAGCATACCAATTCCAGCGACACCTAAAACGATCCCGATAGTAAGATACAGCCAATTCATTGAAAAAGACCTCCTTAATTCATGCAAAGCGAACATGATTATGAATGGGAACTATGCTATAATGGCACAGTGTGTTTTTACCTGATTCTCGGTAGTAATTTCTAGAAAACGCAGGGAGGATTTTGCGAGATGACTCAGCATACGTCTGTTGATCAGCTATCCATTAATACCATCCGCACGTTGGCGATTGATGCCATCGAGAAGGCGAATTCCGGTCACCCGGGAATGCCGATGGGTGCAGCCCCTATGGCACATGTACTGTGGAGCCGCTTTATGAAAGTAAATCCGAGCAATCCAAAATGGATTGACCGTGACCGTTTTGTCCTCTCAGCAGGACATGGCTCTATGCTATTATACTCGATGTTGCATCTGATGAAATACGATGTTTCACTGGAAGACCTACATAACTTCCGTCAATGGGGCAGCAAAACGCCTGGTCACCCTGAGTTCGGACACACGGCAGGTGTTGACGCGACAACGGGTCCTCTGGGACAAGGGATCGCGATGGCTGTCGGTATGGCGATGGCTGAAAAGCACATGTCAGCTGTTTACAACCGCGACAATTTTGACATCGTTGACCATTACACATACGTGATCTGCGGCGACGGTGACCTGATGGAGGGTGTATCCAGCGAGTCTTCTTCTCTGGCTGCTCACCTGAAACTGGGCAAAATGATCGTGCTTTACGATTCGAACGATATCTCTCTGGATGGCGAGCTTTCCCGTTCCTTCTCTGAAAATGTAGCGGGTCGCTACCAAGCGTATGGTTGGCAATACATTCGCGTAGAAGACGGCAATGATCTGGCTGCTATCGACGCGGCTATCGCAGAAGCGAAAAAAGATTTGGATCGTCCTACCTTGATCGAAGTAAAAACCGTCATTGGATACGGAAGCCCGAACAAAGGCGGCTCCAGCTCTTCTCACGGCGCTCCGCTTGGAAAAGACGAAGTGAAGCTGACAAAAGCAAACTACGAGTGGAACCATGATAATGAGTTCCACGTACCACAAGAAGTGACTGATTTCTACGCAGGCTTGGCTGATGCTGGCGAAAAAGCAGAAGCGGCTTGGCGCGACCTGTTTGCTGCTTACGCAAAAGCGTATCCAGAACTGGCGCTGCAATTTACGACTGCAGAAGAAGGTCATCTGCCTGCTGGTTGGGACAACCATATGCCGACGTATGAAGCTGGCGCGAAGCTGGCGACACGCGTTGCTTCCGGTAATGCGATCAATGCATTGGCAAACAGCGTTCCGTTCTTCCTGGGTGGATCTGCTGACTTGGCACATTCCAACAACACGGTGATTAAAGAAGCGGGCAACTTCCTGCCAGGTTCTTATGATGGCCGTAACATTTGGTTTGGTGTTCGCGAATTCGCGATGGGTGCAGCCCTCAACGGTATGGCTCTCCACGGTGGCGTAAAAGTATACGGCGGTACGTTCTTCGTATTCTCCGACTACGTGCGTCCGGCGATTCGCCTCTCTGCACTGATGAAGCAGCCAGTTGTCTACGTATTTACACATGACTCGATCGCAGTTGGTGAAGACGGACCGACGCATGAGCCGATTGAGCAGCTCGCTTCCTTGCGTGCGATGCCAGGCTTGACCATTCTTCGTCCGTCTGATGCAGTAGAAACGAACGAGGCTTGGAAATATGCTGTATCCCGCACAGATGAGCCAATTGTACTGGTGCTGACTCGTCAAAACCTGCCAGTCCTTCCTGAGACTATTGAGAAAGCGGCAGAAGGCGTGAGCAAAGGTGCGTATGTTCTCGCAGACGCGCCAAGCGGCAACCCGCAGCTCATCCTGTTGGCAACTGGTTCTGAGGTATCCCTCGTGATGCAGGCGCGTGAGCAACTGCTCGCGAAAGGTATTGAAACACGCGTTGTTTCTATGCCGAGCTGGAACCTGTTCGAGCGTCAACCGAAAGAGTATCGCGACGCTGTGATTCCACCAGCTGTAAAAGCACGCGTGGCGGTAGAAATGGGCTCTCCAATGGGGTGGGAGCGTTACGCTGGCGATAGCGGTACAGTCATCGCAATCGATCAGTTTGGCGCATCTGCACCAGGTGAGCGCATCATGAAGGAATACGGCTTCACGGTAGAAAACGTTGTGACTGAAGCAGAAAAACTGCTGAAATAAATCGTAAACCTTTAGGAAAAAGCCTATCTTCTGTTTCAGGAGATAGGCTTTTCCAGTGACAAACGGAATTTTGTATGGAATGATAGACTACAACCCAAAACAGAAACTTTTTTGAAATGGGACCGTCTATATAAGATGTGGGGGAGAGAGAGAAGACCAGGAGGTAAATAATGGCAGCAAAGGCCAAGAAGAAAGTCAGGAAGAAAAAGAACAACTTGCTGATGATTGCCGTATCGTTTGCAATATTCCTTTTCCTTAGTGTGATTGGGGGCTACTTCGCCCTGTTGTATGCGGGAGACCGGATGATTGAGCAAAACGTACAAAAGCTACAGGACTTAAAAGCAGAACCAACTGTCATATACGACAAAAACGGGAAAGAAATGACGAGTCTGATTCGTCAGAAGAACCGTATATACAAACCGATTAATGAAATGCCAAAGACTCTGATCGATGCTTTCCTCGCCGTAGAGGATAAGCGCTTTTATGAGCACAAAGGCGTCGATATGGTTCGGATCGGCGGCGCCATCGTCAATGACATCAAAAAAGGATCGTTAGCTGAAGGGGGAAGTACCATTACCCAGCAGCTGGCTAGAAACGTCTTTCTCACCCTAGACCAAACGTTCTGGCGTAAAACAAAAGAAATGAGTATCGCAATTGGCTTGGAGCGAAAGTATTCCAAGGATCAAATTTTAGAGATGTACCTGAACCGCGTTTATTTGGGCGAAGGGGAATTTGGGGTAGAGGATGCTGCCCAGTATTACTTCGGCAAGTCGGTAAGCGATGATAAGTTTACCGTTGCGGAAGCAGCGATGCTGGCGGCCATTCCAAAAGCACCGACTACTTATTCACCTTTTAACAATCCAGAAAAAGCGAAACTGCGTCGAGACACCGTTATTCGTCTGATGCATGAGCAAGGAATCATTACCGATGAGCAAAAAGAGGCAGCTCAAGCAGAGCCGTTGCCGAAAGAACCGCATGAAGTGGCGGGTGCCAGCTTGAAAAAAGGCTATCGCGCGTTTTTTGACAATATGGTAAAAGAATCCGAAGCCACGTTCGGCGTGACAGAAGAAGAACTGTACCGCGGAGGCTGGGACATTTACACGACCTTCGATCCGAAAGTACAGGATGCCATGGTTGAGGAATATGCGAATGCCAAAAATTTCCCGAAAGACGGCGCCAAGCGCGGTGTAGAATCATCGATGATTGTCATCGACGCGAAAACGGGCGGAATTGCCGGGATGGTGGGCGGACGCAACTATGCGGCAAAAGGCTTTAACTATGCGACAGACATGAAGCGTCAACCGGGCTCCAGCTTTAAGCCGATTGCGGTGTTCGCTCCGGCGGTAAATAAAGATATTAACAAATGGAACGCGAATTCGCAGCTGAGCAATAAACGGCAGAGCTTCAATGGCTATGAGCCGCGCAACTACAATAACCGTTACACGGAAACGATGAACATGAACCGGGCGATGATCGACTCTGCGAATATCCCGCCAGTATGGTTATTAAATGAAATCGGCGTATCAGAAAGCTTGGAATACCTCAAGAAAGTCGGCATTGAGCTGACTCCGAACGATCGAAACCTGGCAATTGCCCTCGGGGGCTTGAGTTTAGGTACATCCCCGCTGGAAATGGCTCAGGCGTACACGCCTTTTGTCAATGGAGGGGTAGTGTCTGAGACGCACTCGATTACGAAGGTGGAGAACAAGGACGAGGGTGTTGTCCGTGAATACCAGCCAAAACAATCTGAGGCGCTGAAGCCGGAAGCAGCTTGGGAGATTCACACCATGCTGGAGAAAGCAGTTCAGGAAGGGACAGGGAAGGCAGCGCGTATCTCTGGCCGCCATGTTGCAGGTAAAACCGGTACGACCCAATCCATAGCAGGCGACAGCAGAGCGAACAAGGATGCTTGGTTCGTCGGATATACACCGGAATATGTCGGTGCCGTTTGGATGGGCTTCGATCCGGAGGACAAACAGCATTTGATGCTTCAAGGAAGTAGCATGACGGCGCAAATGTTCTCCAAAGTGTTGGCAACAGCTTTAAAAGGTGTGCCGTCATCGGACTTCGTTCGACCAGAAGGCGCGGTACAACATAAACAAGAGGAAGTTGAACCAGAAATCCAATTGGCTGCAGACATGACATTGGATAATAACCAATTGAAGGTAGTGCTTAGCTGGATTGGCGGAGCTGAAGGTGGTACGTACGATTTGTATCGCATTAGCGAAAACGGCGAAAGACAACTCATCTCTGCGGGTATGAAGGAAACCTCGTTCGTAGATTTGCTGGATAGTCCAAGACAATATCGTTATCAAGTCGTTCCGAGAAATGCGCAAGGCGAGGAAGGCACACCTTCAAAAGAAGTCCCAATCGACTCCAAGAAGCTGGAGAATATAATTAATCAAGATCCAGGTCATAACGAGGAAGGTAACGATCAGGGGCAGAATCCGGGGGGTACCGAAAATGGAAACGGTGAAATTCCACCTGACCAAGGTACCGGAGAAAATGGTGAGCATACAAATAATGGAGATGGTAGCCAACCGCCAAATCAGGGAACAGGTGAGGTTCCACCTGACATCGTGAATCCAGACCCTAGTCAGACAAATGGTTCCTCCAACGAAATCCAATTACCGCCACCTCCACAAGAGGAGGGGCAGAACCAGTTCCCAGATGCATCAAACGGCTAAAGATTAGCCCAGCAAGAACGATTCAAAACCGATTCGACTATTTGCACAGCTTCTTTCGCGTGGTACAATACCAGTAAATCGGGAGACAGGGGGGACAGTCCATGTCTGGCTACGCACAAAGAGATCTACCCACATTTTTCAAAGAACAGTTACGCCAAACCAAGGTGAATTTTGAGCGAGCTCTTGACTGTAAACACACCGATTTCGATGATCTTTACCCATACATGAACGAGCAGCCACAGTTCTTCTGGTACAAACGTTACGTGGCTTGGTCAGAATTGTTGACCGTCGTACGTCTAGCTGAACAATTGGGTATTGAGTGGACAGAGGATTTCAGTGAGCAGCAGGTAGAATTCATTCAAGGTAAGGTTCTGCAAGGAAAAGTGCTCGATTATTGGAACCCGGAAGAAGAACAAGAAGAATCGATGAGAGAATTGGAAGAAGAAAAATAAATGTGATTGTAAAAACATGGCGCGTTCCCACTTGCGGGAACGCGCTTTTTTGCGTGCGCTAAGCGAAGCTCGCCTTTATATTAACAGTGTCCAATATTCCATACATGTTTATGAATTTTTGTAAAAAAATGTATACATTCTTACTCTTCTTTACTGCTATATGTATTGGCACCATAATTGCAATTCTAACAGCGTGTACTTTATTACATTCCAAATGGAGAGAAGGTGAATCTGCACAAAACAAAATACGGCTTCCTCGCAGCAACAAACGAAAATACGGTTACAAATCAAAGGAGGATTGCTCATTCATGAAGAAAAAGAGTCGCACAGTACACAAAGGCCGCTTGATGGCTGGTGTCCTTCTCTCGACATCATTTCTATTGGGGACGGTTGGTACTCCTGTCCAAGCTTTGGCAGTCAAAGATTATACAAGTGCGATCGGTAGGGATGGGAGTCAAAACGTTCCGCCTTCTGGAAAATATGTGGAGAGAAAGCTGGACCCGATCACCTCGTTTCAACATCAATCCAGAGACGAAGCAGGAGAATATCCGCATCCAGTGGAGCCGACCTGGAGTGTAGAGGAGCAAGAGTCTTCTAACGAACAGCAGCGGAGCATGAAGGCAAATGTCGAAAAGTACGCGATGTCCGATTTGAACAAGCTCAACTACGACGAATTAGTCAATGTACTGGTGACGATTAATTGGGAGCAGATTCCTGAATTATTCGATTTTACCCCCGATTCGTATGCCTTTTACAACGATCGTCAGCGCGTTCAGGCCATTATTGACGCATTGCAAGTCAGAGGCACACAATACTCCGGCAGCGATTCTAAAGGAATTGACACCTTGGTTGAGGTGCTTCGCTCTGGGTATTACCTCGGCTACTACCATCAGGAATTATCCTATCTCAATCAGAGAAGCGAGCATCAAAAAGTGTTCCCTGCTCTGCATGCCATTGCAGACAATCCGAATTTCAAATTAGGGACAGATGCTCAAAATGAGGTAGTAGGTGCCTTTGGTGGACTTATCGGAAACACTTTTGTAAGCGCTTCCCTCGTGGGGAAAGCTGCCCCGATCATCCGTCAATACGAAGAACAAATGGATACTTTCATTACGCAGCGGAGTGCGGGTGATGCTGTTTTCCGTATCATGAGCCAGTTTAGCTATATTCTGATGTGGAAAGTGGATGAACCAACCAAGCAACAGGAGTTTTACGGCAAAATAGATACGTATCTGAACGAATTGGGAAATCTCGCCTTGCATGGCGATACAGATGAAGCGAAAGAATGGGTCCTCGATAATGGTTTTTATCACAGTGCTTATTTGGGAGAATACCATTCCAATCCGAATAAGGGCAACGAGGTGCTCACAGAAGCGTTAGAGCTTTATCCGTATGTGGGACTTCAGTATATGCAGGTAGCGAAGCTGATCCAGACAGTCTATGGCGGAAAAGATGCGCAGGGAAGGGACATCCAGTTCAACAAGATTCGTGAGGATGCCATGGAAAAGTATCTGCCCAAAGAATATACGTTTGATGACGGAAGCATCGTCATGAAAACAGGCGGGGATGTCACAGAAGAAAAAGTCAAACGGTTATATTGGGCGGCAAAAGAGGTAAAAGCTCAGTTTCATCGGATGGCAGGACGAGATGAACCGATGGAAGAAGGGAACCCCGACGATATTTTGACCATTGTCCTTTACAATAGTCCTTCAGAGTACAAGATGAACAACCCCCTGTACGGCTATGAAACGGACAACGGGGGCATGTATATCGAGGGGAAAGGAACTTTCTTCACCTACGAGCGCACACCGCAGCAGAGTACGTACACACTGGAAGAGTTGTTCCGCCATGAATTCACGCACTATTTACAAGGGCGTTACGCCATACCTGGCTTGTGGAATGAAGGCCCGATTTACAGAGACGAGAGACTGTCGTGGTTTGAAGAAGGGGGAGCGGAACTCTTTGCAGGCTCCACGCGAACAACAGGTGTTCTGCCTCGAAAGTCCATGGTCAACAATCTGATTCGCTTTGGACAAAATAATTGGTATACGGCGTCTCAAACTTTGCACGCACGCTACGGAACATGGGACTTTTATACGTATTCATACGCCTTGCAGTATCACATGATGAAAGAGGACTGGAACAAGCTCGATGATATCATGGACTACATAGAGGCCAATAACGTGGATGGGTATGACCAGTTTATCCGTACGCTCAGCAATGATTCAGAGCTGAATCGGGATTACCACGGTACAATGGAATCGTTGGTAGACAGCTATCCTGA
This sequence comes from Brevibacillus sp. IT-7CA2, assembly GCF_949767855.1. Classification (NCBI taxonomy): domain Bacteria; kingdom Bacillati; phylum Bacillota; class Bacilli; order Caryophanales; family Paenibacillaceae; genus Brevibacillus; species Brevibacillus sp. IT-7CA2. The sequence goes on along the minus strand of NZ_CATKQT010000051.1, from coordinate 200,731 downwards.
TCTGACCGTGCCGCTGGTGTCGGATGATTATCTGGTAACGCCAGACCCCAAAGCAAGTGCAGAAATCTTCCAGGAAATTGAAGATGTCACCGGATTGCAAAATGTATCTACAAACAGGCACGATTCAGAGTTCTTCCAAACCTTTACGTTATCAGGCACGTACACGGGTACGCAGGCAGAAGGGGAGAAGCAAGACTGGGAAACGATGAGTCGCATCACAGACGAGTTTCTAACCACGCTTACTTCTCATCCATGGAACGGCTACAAAACCGTAACCGCCTACTTTACCAACTACAGAGTAAATGCGTCCAATCAGTTTGAATATGATGTCACGTTCCACGGAGTACTTCCAGAACAGGGAGATGGAGTGAACCAGCCGCCTGTTATTGTCATGAACGGACCGTCAAAAGCAGCCGTAAACGAGGAAGTGACGTTTAGCAGTAACGGAAGCTCTGATCCGGATGGTAGCATCGTATCTTATCTGTGGGAATTTGGAGATGGCACAAGCAGCAGTGATGCCAATCCTATGCATGTCTACGAAAATCATGGAGAATATACCGTGAAGCTACGAGTAACGGATGACAAAGGAGCGGTTACTGCGAAATCGATTACGATCACGATCGAGGAGCAGAGTGGAGAAATCGGGGAAAAGGAACAAGAGCCAAACAACAGCTTTTCAGAGGCAAATTTGTTGAAAAGTAATGTGGAGCTGAGTGGTCAAACAAGCAAACAAGACGACAAGGACATTTTTGCCTTGAAGGTATTGGGCAACGGAACGGTGAAAATCAACGTAACGAGTGAGCATGATACTGGTTTGAACTGGGTCGTTCATCACGAGGATGATCTGAATGAATATCTCGCTTATCCCAAAACCTCAGGAAAAACGCTCTCCGGTGAGTTTGAAGCATCTCCGGGTACCTATTACTTGTCCGTGTACAACTTTAACGGTGAAACCATTCCATACAAAGTAACCGCGGAATTGCCAGAAGTAGAAGCAGAACCAACCGAAACGGAGCCGAACAATTCATTCGATGAGGCGAATGCGCTACAGTTGGGCGAAGAGATAAGTGGTCAAACCGATCGTACAGATGACAAGGACACGTACATCATTCAGGCTGAAGAGGAAGGGACCGTTCAAGTTACGGTAAGTAGCGAGAAGGAAGAAGGCTTAAACTGGGTGGTGTTCCATGAAGATGATCTTGAAACGTATTTCGCCTACCCCAAAAACGCAGGTAAGAAACTGACTGGAGAATTTGAGGCAAAACCAGGGAAATATTACTTGTTAGTCTACAACAATAACAACACGAAGATTCCGTACAAAGTTATCGTGAACGCAGAGTAATCTCTCCATTCAAAGGAAAAAGCCCTTCCTACACCTTTTTTAAAAAGGAGATAGAAGGGCTTTTTTTCGTTTGATAAGCGTCTGGTAAAAATCAGCGCGTAACGGTATGACGTTCCGCACGTCTTTTCTTTGCGTAGCCAAAGAATCAATGGAGCCAATTGTAAATGACTTGTGGCGTCTCTTCCTCAGGGCCAGCCGGGAGAACGAATGGAACAGGATTGCTCCAAGGCTGGGCAGAGGACGGGGCATTGGAGATAATGAATTCTGTCCCCAATGAAACAAAGGTGTACAGCTCCTCGACAGCGGCATTGTACAAGCGAACACATCCGAGCGAAACAGATGAGCCGATGCTCTCGGGATGGTTTGTCCCGTGGATGGCATACCCGTTCTCCTGAAAGACCATGCCCCTCGTTCCATAAATATTGTCATGTCCACGGGGCTGATTGATTTTTTGTTGAATGGTATAGTAGCCTTCGGGTGTAGAACCGTTTTTGCCTATGGCGACGGGATAGCTGCGTACCAAATGGGAACCGCTGATGAGCTTCATCGTATGTGTCGAGGTAGTCAAGTGAAGCTGTAACGGTTCGAAAGGCGCCGCTGGCTCCGGATAGCCGGGAAGCGGCAGCACATTGCGCAAGCTGTCCCATGCGGACTCTGGCAAGAAGGCTTTGGGATGATACGGATAGCTTTTTAACAAAAGTCTCTTCGGCGGTACTGGAATTTGAGGCAAATAATTGCCTGGATAAGCGTCAGCCAGATCAGACAGCTGGGCAGGCAACGTACCTGTTTGCTGATAATAGCGATACAAGGCATTTCGCAAGATCAGTACATGCTGAAGTGTTAGCTGCTCATCCGTGAGTTCTGCCTTACCTGTGGCAAGTGTCGGTTCTCGTTCCAACTGCACCGGTTTATCCCACCATTTTTCACTGAGAACAGTCCGACTCGTCGGATTGTAACGCAAGATGCCTCGGACTTCGCGCGGCTGATAAAACAGCAAGGGACGGAATAGCGGTGAACCAGGTACTTCAGGGACAACCATCACTGTAAAAGGCTGCGTAAGAGCAGGACGCCTGGACTCTACATAGCGCCGGACCTGTTCAGATAGCTCACGGGCACTGAGTGTAGGAGGAACTGCGATGACCTCGACATGTGGCTGCGTTTGAGCTGTTGTCGGTACGGGCTGTTTGGCAGCCTGTGGCGTTGTCTTGGAGGACGCATCTCTCAACGGTCCTGGCGAAAAAGCGAATTGAAAATAGAGAAACAAGAGCGAAGCCAAGAGTAAACGTGTTCGATTGCCCAAGGAATTGCGCTGTCGCTCCCGCAGCAGTCGTTGATAACCGTCACGCGTTTCGTTGTAATACGGGCCTTGCTTGGATACGAGACCACGCCTGTACGCTTCGAGAGCCTGTTCCGAGTTTCCTTGTGCTTCTCGTTCTTGACCAAGGTGAAACCAACCGATCGCCTCGTTTGGATATTGAGTCGTATACCACCGGTAAAAGGCGATGTCGCTCTGATCCGGATATTTCATATGAAATGTACTTTTTTCCTGAAGAAAGGAAACCTTGTCCACGGATACTTCTCCCCCAAATAAATGAGCGTTCAAAAAGGCGCCCTTATAAGGATGTATCGGCGTGAGTCGGGAAAATAATGAGAGTGGAGGTCAAAAATGGTTTATTTACGAACGATCAAGCTGCTGCGAGAAAAATTTCCCAACACGAGAGAATATCCGTTTCACCTGCCCTCCTTGCGCAAGCTGGAAGAGATCGAACTTGCGAGCAGTGTCACTTTTTTTGTAGGAGAGAATGGCTCGGGCAAATCGACATTATTGGAATCAATAGCCTATCAATGCGGTTTTAACACGGCTGGAGGATCGCGTCACAACTTTTATGAGGTGCATCGCTCGGAGGCGATTCTGGGTGACTACATACGTCTTTCCTGGCTGCCCAAAATAACGAATGGCTTTTTCCTGCGAGCGGAGAGCTTCTATCAGTTTGCCAGCCATATCGATGAGATGGGCCCGAAAAGCTATCAACATTACGGCGGACGCTCGCTGCATGAGCAATCACACGGAGAATCTTTTTTCTCACTGTTTGCCAATCGCTTCAACGGCAGGGGAATCTACCTGCTGGATGAGCCCGAGGCTGCTCTTTCACCGAAGCGTCAAATCGCTTTTTTGTACTTGATGCGTGATTTGGTGGAAGAAGGAGCACAATTTATCATTGCATCGCACTCGCCGATTCTATTGGGCTATCCCGGAGCGACTATCCTCAATTTTGACGAATCGCCGGTACAAGAGGTGAATTATCGCGATACGGAGCACTATCAATTGACGCGCCGTTTCCTTGAGAAGCCCGATCGATTTTTGGATGAAAAATAATTTTCATTCTTCCTGTCACAAAAAATGCCTTGGCGGTTTCTATTAGATGAACGAAGCAGTAGAGGCATTCGTCAATGACGCACGCAGGAAGGAGGAATCCAGTGGAGGTGCAAGCAAACCTGGTGATGAATCATGCTCGAGTAGAGGATCAAGTAGATTCCTTTCAAGAATTGTTTACGACCTATTATCCGTTTGTGGTCAGACAGATCATGCGAATTGTGAAAGAGCAACAAACGGCAGAAGATATTGCACAGGATGTATTTCTCTCCTTTTACCATACCGATCGAACGGTGATCGAACATATCCCGGCATGGCTGTCCAAGTCCGCGCTCTACGCAGCGTACAATTATCTTCGTTCAGAAAAACGCAGGTACGCAAGACAAGAGCGAAGTGCATCCGAGCAAGAGCACGTCAGCCCTTCTACAGAAGAGATGTGGCTTGCAAAAGAGTCCCAGAGTATCGTTCGCGATGTGCTAGAGGAGCTAGACGAACGGGAACGAACCTTGCTGGTCATGAAATATTCCGGATTTCCTTATGCGGAGTTGGCTAAAGCGACTGGCACGCAGATCAGCTCGGTGGGAACACTCCTCGCGAGAGCGAAAAGTAAATTTCGTACGATATATGGCCGGATGAGGGGGGAAGAGGAATGAAATGTGCCGATACAGGCTTTATCCAGGCGTTCTTAGACGGTGAATGCAGCTCAAAAGAAAGTGAGCAATTCCTGCTTCATCTGGAGTACTGTGAAACCTGCCGTACACAGCTGGACGAACTGTCCGCTTTGGATAGCTGGACTCGTGAGAAGATGGAGCATGCTTTTTCCGAGACAAACGATGGGAAGGTCAATACAGAAGCAGCATGGCAGCGATTTTCGCAAACGATCGAGAAATCGACTGACACCTATGCACAAGAGCGACAAATGATAACCAATCGAGCAACAACTAGAAGGAGCTGGAATCAGATGAACAAGCAAACAAAAAGATGGGTGACAGGCGCTTCGGCAGCAGCAGTATTGGCTGTATCTCTGTCCTTCCCCCAAGTACAAGCAGCAGCGAACGATTTTCTGTCCATTTTCCGCATGGATAAAGTAGAGTTTGTGAAAGTGACGAAAGAAGATTTGCAAGAACTGGAACAATGGATCGCAAATGGCAATATGGGCGAGATGGAACTGAATGGAATTGGAAAAATATGGATTTATAATGGGATCGATCAAGAGAAGCTCGAACAAAGAGACCATTATTACAACAGCAGAGAAGCCGCTGTAAAGGCTGGAGTGAAGCTGCCTGAGCTGCCGCAGGATGTCACGGTGGATAGCGTAACCATCAATTATCCTTACACCATGCACATGGAAATCGATGCCGATCGTGCAAACAAGCTACTGGAGCAATTGCAGGTAGAGGCGCGCTTTGATGAAAAGCTGAGTGGCAAACGCTTCTCCTTGAAGATCCCAAAGATGCAGCGTGTTTGGATCATTGTCGGAAAAGAAAATATTGGCTACTCTGTCATAGACGCTCCTGAGCTAAGCGCACCAGAGGGAGTCGATCTGGCACAGCTTCGCGAGACATTCTTGGCCCTGCCGTTCATTCCGGATCAAGTGAAAAAGCAGATGATTAGCATCGAAGACTGGCAACATACCCTCCCTGTGCCATACATGGCAGACGGCGAGAGTAAGATGAAGGAAGTAAAAGTGAACGGTCAAAACGGAATGCTGATCACAGGTAAATACAATACACATCTGATGTGGCAGCAGGATGGACAGATTCACATGCTGGAAGGCAGCGAAAAGAACGCTGATGGGCTGTTGGATTTTGCCAATCAACTGAAATAAGGAAACAAATAGTCGGGCATTGGCAGAGTTTTCCTGAAAAAGGGGGGCTCTGCTTTGTCCCGTTTGTCATGGAGAAAGTGAGGTAAGCGATGTCAGATTATGTGATAGAGACCTGGGACTTGACCAAGCAATATAACGGCAAGGCCGGCTGCAAAAATATTACGCTACAAGTACCGCGCGGCTCCGTATTTGGTTTCCTCGGGCAAAATGGAGCGGGTAAAAGTACTTTTGTCAGGACGATGCTCGGGTTATTGCACCCAACGAATGGCAAAGCGGTTATGCTTGGGCAGCCGATTGGCAGTGTAGAATCGCGAAAAAAGGTAGGCTACTTGCCAGAGCTGTTCCGCTATCCTGATTGGTTGACGGGCCAGCAGCTCTTGGAGCATCATGCCGAGTTGTGTGGATTAACATATCACGAGAGCAATTCCGTGATAAAAAATGTCGTTGAGCTGGTCGGAATGGCTGGACGGGAGCGTGAGCGCATCCGGGGCTATTCCAAAGGCATGCAGCAGCGTATCGGGATTGCCTGCGCCCTCTTATCCGATCCAGAGTTGATCTTCCTTGATGAGCCGACCTCCGCACTGGACCCAATCGGGCGAAAAGAAGTACGTGAACTGATCGCAAGGCTGCGTGACCAAGGAAAGACGGTTTTTCTCAACAGTCATCTCCTGAGTGAAATGGAGAGCGTGTGCGACTACGTCGGGATCATTCACCGCAGTGAGCTGGTCGTACACGGCGACTGGCGCAAGCTGAGCAGCGTCCAACCGCAAATTGAATTGACTGTGGACAAGGATAGCGCTGGCTTTCATAACGAGCTTCCTTCCTTCGTCACAGAAAGTCGTCTCGTTAGACAAGAGGAAGACCGTGATACATGGTTAATGACGCTGGATCAGGACAATCGGGTACCCGCTCTGTTGCAACAATTGATTGCATCCGGGGCTGGGGTACACGAAGTCGTGCGCAAGCAGCAATCATTGGAAGATGTATTCCTGTATTGGGTGCAGAGAAAGGAGGAAGAACGACATGTGGCCGATCATCAAAATCACGTATAGAGAAATGATCTCCAAGCGTATTTTCACGATTACGTTGATCATGTCGCTGGCCTTCTTGCTGCTGTTTGGACTTGCCACAGGCTATGCGGTCAAGGAAATGAAGGATATGTTAGGAGACGTGGGCGTGGAGAGATTGTTGGAAAAGCAGGTTCTCTCCACGCAGATGCTGGGCATGGGCTTGTACTTTGGCTCTGTCATTACGGCACTCCTGGCAATTTTGAGCAGTGTAGGAAGCATTGCCTCTGAAATCGAAAGCCATCAAATCGATACGTGGCTGGCACGAGCACTTCCTCGCTACAAATATGTGCTGGGGAAATTTTTCGGGTTGGCGAGTATGCTGGGGTTGTATGCACTCCTGATGTTTACCGGACTATTGGCGATAAACCAATGGGTGGGGGAAGGTATGCTGGCTGTTCAGGTGGATGCTAGCCAAGTCCTGAAAGCAGCTGCTTTCTTCGTTAGCATGCCGATCATTCTTGTCTGTGTAGCTATGCTTTTAAGCAGTATTACCACCACAGTGACGGGTGGTATTATCCTGATCATTCTGTACGGGATCAGCTTCGTTGGCGGCTTTATTGAGCAGCTTGGTGCGGTCTTTAGCAATAGCTCGCTTACCAATATCGGGATTATTTCCAGTCTGCTCTTTCCTGCCGATTCATTGTTCAGGCAAGCGACACTTTCGTTATTTGATTCGGCTGATGATCCGCTGTCCTTTGCTTCACAAGGAATTTTCGGTACGACTTCTCCTCCGAGTACTGCCATGCTCATCTACACTATTATCTATGGCATCGTGGCGTTGGGGTTGTCCATTCGGGTGTTTCAAAAGCGAGATGTATAAGAAAAACAAGAGAGCGGCTGATTCGTGCCGTTCTTTTTCTTAAATGGAAAGAGGCCCTTTCACGAAAGGCCTCTTTTTTATGTACTTGCATGACCGATCACCATATGCGCATTTCATGATTTTTATGATGTTAATAGAGGAAATGCGGTTAAAACAGTTTATGCGCATATTCTATTCGGATTTTTACGAACATTGTTATAATGACAGCACAATATGAAAGCGCATTCGTCATGGTTGCTACAACATCATTGTAAGCGCATTCTTGCAAGGGGGAACTAGCGTATGCTGGCATTACTTGGATTTCTCATGGTAGCCGTTTTCATGTACTTGATTATGTCGAGACGGCTTTCGGCATTAGTTGCTTTAATTGTTGTTCCTGTTGTTTTTGCGTTGATTAGCGGATTTGGTACAGAAATTGGCGACATGATGCTTGCAGGCATCAAGAAAATTGCGCCTACGGGAATTATGCTGTTGTTCGCCATTCTATACTTTGGAGTCATGATGGATGCAGGTCTGTTTGACCCATTAATTAAGAAAATCGTGAAAATTGTGAAGGGTGACCCACTGAAGGTGATTGTAGGTACAGCGATTCTCGCTACCTTGGTCGCACTGGATGGAGATGGAACCACGACTTATATGATTACCGTTACCGCGATGCTGCCTTTGTATCGCAAGCTGGGAATCAGACCGATGATTTTGGCAGCTATGGCGATGCTCTCACTCGGTGTTATGAACATGACGCCTTGGGGTGGACCGACAGCACGTGTTATGAGTGTACTCCATATGGATGTTTCCGAGATTTTCGTCCCTGTTATTCCTTTGATGATTGGCGGAATTGCGTGGGTGATGATCGTAGCCTGTATTCTGGGCAAACAAGAGCGTAAGCGTCTAGGGATTATTGAGATACCAGATGAAGATTTGCAATCGCTTGCAGGACAAGAAGTGGCGGCGACGGATGAGACTGCTGCACTGAAACGTCCGCACCTGATCTGGTTCAATCTGTTGTTGACAGCAGCCCTGATGGTCGGTCTGATTACGAGCTTCTTGCCACTGCCGACGATGTTCATGCTCGCTTTTGCCATTGCCCTGTTTATTAACTACCCGAAAATGCAAGATCAGAAAGAGCGAATTGCAGCCCACGCAGCTAACGCACTGGCTACAGTGTCCATGGTTTTCGCTGCGGGAATCTTTACAGGCATCCTGACTGAAACGAAAATGATCGATGCGATGGCGAGCACACTCGTTTCCTGGATTCCAGATTCACTTGGTTCCCATATGCCTCTACTCGTAGCGCTGACAAGCATGCCATTCACGTATTTCATGTCGAACGATGCGTATTACTTCGGAATCGTTCCAATCTTGGCGAATGCAGCAGCCGCTTACGGAATCGATCCGGCGGAAATTGGTCGCGCTTCGATCCTGGGTCAACCGCTGCATGTACTTAGCCCGTTGTTTGCAGCACAGTACCTGTTGATCGGAATGGTTGGGGTCGATTATGCGGAAACCCAAAAGTTCATCCTGAAATGGGCGTTTGGAACATCGATCGTGATGATTGTGCTTGCTCTTCTTACCGGAGTCATCTCATTCTAGTCGACTATAAGAAGGAAGAAATAAAAAAAGAGGCCTGCTCATGGCCTCTTTTTTCGTCATCGAGCGAAATGAGATACAATGAGAAGAAGAGGAGGGAACGATGTGCGTTTTCACAGCAAGCTGATGTTGATTATTTGCTCGCTCCTTTTTGGTGTGACTGTCATACTTGGTACGATGTTTGAACAGATGCTGGCCGGTGTATTGGAGCATGAGATCGGAACACGCGCACTGCATACCGCCAAGACCGTCGCGCAGATGTCCGAGATCAAACAGGCGTTTGATGCAGAAGATCCTGCTAAGATAATCAATCCAATCGTGGAAAAAATACGCGTGGATACGAATGCGGCATTTATAACCGTAGGAAATTTGCAAAGCATCCGCTATTCACATCCTGATCCAGAGCAGATTGGCAAAAAGATGGTGGGAGGCGACAATGAGGCAGTTTTTGAGGGGCAATCCATCATCTCTGAAACAGTCGGTTCGCTTGGCCCCGGACTGAGAGGAAAGACTCCAATCTATGATGAGGAAGGAAAGGTGATGGGGGTCGTTTCTGTCGGCTTTTTGTTTGAGGATATAAATGAAACGATCGAATCGTATCGCAATCGAATCTTCGTCATCGGCATCGTCACCTTGCTCTTGGGTGTGGTGGCTACGCTCATTCTTTCGCAGAATGTAAAGAAAGCCATATTTGGTTTGGAGCCAGAACAAATCGGACGATTGTATCAGGAAAATCAAGCCGTGCTGGAATCGATTCGCGAAGGCATTGTGGCAGTCAATAAGGAAGGGGCGATCACGCTCGCAAATCAGACCGCTCTCCATATGCTGGGGCAAGCGAAGGATAAAGACAGTATCATGGACAAACAGGACGAGCTGGTTCGTTCGCTGGGCCTTCATGAGGTGATTGAGACAGGGAAAGCCGAATTTGACCGCGAAACGAATGTGGACGAGCACGTATTAGTCGTGAACCGGGTCCCGATTATGGATAAGGAGCGCCATGTTATGGGTGCGGTAGCGAGCTTTCGCAATCGGTCCGAGCTGTTCGAGGTCACACAGGAGCTGTCACGAGTGAAGGAGTATGCGGAAGTCCTCCGTTCCCAGACGCATGAGTATTCCAACAAACTGCATCTCATATCAGGACTCATCCAGCTTGAATCGTATCAGGAAGCCATTGAAACGATCTCTTCTGAGTTGAATGTGCATGTTCACAATACGACGTTTATTATGCAAGAAGTCCCCGACCCACTGATAGGTGGCTTGTTGCTCGGGAAGCTGAATCAAGCCAACGAACGCAAAGTGGAATTGAAAATTGATCCAGAAAGCAACTTCCGTGACATTCCTGCCTCGATTGATCGCTCACAGCTGATTGTCATTCTCGGTAATTTGATAGATAATGCGATGGACGCTGTAAAAGCTCCAGGTGCATTTGCACCCGAAATCACGATCTTTTTGCTCAATATGGAAGAGGTCTTGCTCATAGAGGTAGAGGACCTGGGGCCAGGCATCTCCGAAGAAAATGCGGAACGAATCTTCGAGCTGGGCTTCTCTACCAAACAACAGCCGAATCATGGCTACGGACTGCACTTAGTCAAACAAGCTGCTTTACATGTACACGGCAATATTACACATACGGGAAATCCGGTAGGCGGAACGATTTTTACTGTGACGATACCAAAGGATGCACGCACGGCAGAACGGAAGGAGGCCGTTATAGATGGTACGGGTACTCATTATTGAAGACGACCTGAGAATCGCAGAGGTAAACCGACGCTTCGTGGAAAAAGTGGAGGGGTACGAGGTGATTGGCATTGCCACGAATGGGCAAGAGGCCAAGGACCAAATGGAAATTTTGCAGCCTGATCTCGTGTTGCTCGACATTTATTTTCCGGATATGGACGGCCTCGATTTTTTGTCGATCATAAAGGAGCAGTTCCCTACAACGGATGTCATCATGCTGACAGCAGCCAAAGAAGTGGATGCGGTTGTAGAGGCGATCCGCTATGGCGTTTTCGATTTTATTACCAAGCCACTTATCTTTGCACGCCTGCAACAAACGTTACGGAATTATCAGGAGTTCAGGCAAAAGGTGAGTGATTGGAAAAAAGACACCGATCAGATCAGTCAAGCCCAAATCGATGAGCTCATTGCCCGGACAGGCCAAAAGAAGACAACCGAGACCAGGGCAGTCAAAGGGATCGACCAAATTACGTTGGACAAGATTTCAGGCTTTCTCATGCAGACACAGGAGGCCACGACGGATTTGGTCAGCAAAGAAACAGGCATTAGCCGTTCAACAGCAAGGCGATACCTAGAATATTTGGTAGCCAAAGGAGACGCCATCGCAGACCTTTCGTACGGTGTCGTCGGACGTCCAGAGCGCGTATACAAGAGCGTCGGCCGGCAAAAAGAATAAAAAATAACCCTTCGCGCCCGCAAAAGTAAGGTTCAAAGCCTACTTGAGAGAGTGTGAAGGGTCTTTTTTTATGATACGCATTTAAAAGGTTCCGATAAACCAACAAAGCTGGCGAGAAGAAAAAGCGCAGGGCTCGCAGACCTTGACAACGCCTACCCAGTCGGAACTTCAAAAAGGGGACCACGCTTGTCGAACACTTCTTCTTAGAAAAACTTCCGCCCGTAGGGTGGCTCTGGCTCGACGGTCCCCTTTTTGAAATGGAGACGGCCAGTGAATCCCCTTTGCGGGCGTGTCAGAGTCGAAGAGAACTGTGCTTTTTCTTCTCCTGCACTATGTTGACTCAAACGCTTACTTAATCACACAGCTCGCTTCCACCCGATAAATGCGCTGCCCACGAGAAGAAAAGCGCTCCTCGTACTCCGTCATCACATTATCTGCCGCCAGCTTGGACTGGTGCAGGTCAAAGGTGATATTGCGCATCTGGAAGCGCTCCGCAGCGAATTCGTTGAGTGAAAACTCAAAAAGCTTCTCGTTATCTGTCTTCATATGAAGCTCACCGTCTGCCACAAGCACCTGACGATAGGTGTTCAAGAAGCTTTTGTAAGTGAGACGGCGTTTCGCATGACGGGTTTTTGGCCACGGATCACTAAAGTTCAGATAGATGCGAGAAATTTCGTGATCGGCAAACAACTCGGTCAACTTGGAAGCGTCGAACTGGACAAAGGCCAGATTCGGAACAGCTTTGTACTCTGTACGCTGGACAGCGCGCAGAACGACCTCCGCCTTCAGTTCAACCGCAATGAAATTGATGTCAGGGTGACGCTCGGCCAGTGTATTAATGAAACGTCCTTTTCCACAGCCGATCTCCACATGAATCGGGTTGTTATTCCCGAAGCGTTCCTTCCAATTTCCTTTATAGGAAAGGGGATTGTCTACGAACGTCGGATATTCTCTCAGGGCCGCTTCGGCACCTGGAATGTTACGCAGTCGCATATGTGCCTCCTTCAAAACGAACTCCTATCTACTTTACGATGACATTCTGCTAGTTGCAAGTAGAGAGAGAAGAAAGGAAAGCAAGATTCCAGAGGCAGATTACGTGAAAAAGGAGGGAAAAGGGGTTTTTTGTAAATGGAACCAGGACGAAAGTCGCATGAGACGCGGATTTTAACAATTGGGGGCTGGATAAATTTTGCCAATTTGAGAGGGACATTATGGAAATGAAATAGACTGAAAATTTGAGGAATGCCTGTTAAATCAAGCACGAAGGCGTCAAGCGGTAATCGTATCCAGTTGAAAAAATAGTTTTTGGTAAGTTTTTGGTAATTTCATAGAGTGTGAGCTTTGGTAAAGTAGAGAACAAGTGAGAGGTCAGCCAAACTTTGCATAAAATGGTCCCTTGTTGAGCGGGGATCTTTTTCAAAAGAAAAGGGAGGATGAACAGCATGAAATTACATAAAGCCCTCATAGGAATCGTAATGGGAGTAGCATTGGGAGTCACAGCGATTGTCGCTCCACTGCCAGCAGAGCAAAATGTAGCCGAGGCTGCATGGTCGCAATCCAGGGCGGACAAGGTCATTGCCACGGGAAGAAAGTATATGGGTACGCCGTATAAATTCGGTGCGAGCAGTAATACCACAGCCGTATTTGATTGCTCTTCCTATACACAGCGCGTATTTAAAGTCGCAGTGGCCAAGAGCATACCACGCACTTCTCGCGATCAAGCCAAGGTAGGAACGAGTGTGTCCAAGTCGAACCTGAAAAAAGGAGACCTGGTGTTCTTCAAGGCGAGTACAACGACGACGTCCAAACGGATTACACACGTGGCGATTTATGCAGGCAACAACAAACTCTTACATACATATGGAAAACCAGGAGTGACGTATTCGACCTTTAAGGGCACGTCCTGGGAGAAGCGCTTCGTTTCGGCACGGCGAGTCTTGTAATCTACTCGTTTGGCTCTCTACTTACTAATACGTCTCGCACTCGGTAAAGTTGCGATGAATGAATAGGCAAGTTTTGTAAATACGATAGGGAAAAGGGATGATCCATTGCAGATCATCCCTTTTTGCTTTCGCGCGAAACTCAATCGGAGCTCTTTGCAGGCCGAGCATACTTTTGCCGCCAATAAAAGAAACAGGAAGCAAGAAAGAGGGGGATGGAGGCAAGCAGCATCACTTCCTTGGCCGTAAGTCCGCATGCGATCAATAAACTCGTCATCGCCTGTGAAATCGGCTGCAAGCCTAAAGAGGAGAGCGAGACCAAACTCATGACCTTCCCTAACGAGGCGTGTGGCACCTTTTCCTGAACAAAAGAGAGAATCGGAATATTAATGAGAGAAAACGTGACGCCGAGGGTAAACAGAATAAGCAAGCTGAGCCAGAACTGCTGAGTGAGACTAAAAGCAAAGAAGACAAGCGCTTGCATCATCATGAAAAGAAAGGCGATCTGCAACCTGTTTTGACCCAGTCTCGTGAATGCGAGCACGATTGCCCCGGCAAGCATGCCAAAAGCGAGAGCCCCTTCCAAAAAGCTGTACTGCAGGGTAGAGCCAGACAACACCTGATCTACAAAAATCGGCAAGCCGATGTATAAGGGGCCCATCAAAAATACGTTCAGGCAGATGATGGAGGTCAATAGCAAGGGAAGGAAATCCGATTTTCTGACATAACAGAAGCTTTCCTTGATAGATTCCTTGAGCTTTTGCTGTGGTTTGGAAAGCACGGCTGGTTCTTGTTTCGGCATGCACCATGCAGATACACTTGCAACGAGAAGAAGCAAGCCAACAAAGCCGTATAAAAGGGGGTAATTTCCCCACTCAATCACAAAACCGGCAAGAACAGGACCGAGGAGCTGTGAGGTTTGGATTGTCGTTTGCAGCACAGAATTCGCTCGCAAAAGAGAAGAAGAGGGTACGATTGACGGTATGAACGAATTTTGAGCTGGCCAATAAAAGGCATCAATGGTACCGAAGAAGAGAGCGAACCAAACAAACAGCGCAAGCGAGGAATACCCCCACCAGATGATTCCTCCCAGCAGAAGCATCAAAAATGCTTTCAACATGCTTGTGATCGACAGGATTCTCTTTTTGCTCATCCGATCAGCGAGCGTTCCGCCTATCAGCATGAAGACGATTCTGGGAATCGTTGCCGCCATAAATACGAGGCCTAATGAGGCCTCCTGAGATAAAACCTGGATGATATACCAGGTTTGCGAGAAAAGAAAGAGTGAGATACTGAGTCCGGAACAAAGGGCGGACAACCACAGAAGGGTAAAAGGTTTCGTAAACAAGCGGGATGTATCCGCTGAGGGAAGGCTAGATTGCTTGGGGACAGCTTCCATGGAAATTCACTCTCCTTATTATTAACCGGTTAAAAATTATTAACTGCATCTCCGAAAGAAAAACCTACTCGAATAGGCTTTTCATACACATGTGGACTTATCGTCTTACATTTTCCTTTGTTACTTCTGTCCATCCTTTTTAAATAACGGTTCATCAATTTGAAATCCCGTAATCATCAGGTAGTAATCCTGCTTCGAAGATGGGTCATCTAGGGAGCTTTGCTGCAATTCGTGGAGCAGGTTCCGGTATTTTTGCAAAAAGGACACAAACGCCTGCTCGCTGACTCTGACTTCAGACTGCAGGGATATGCGCGGCCAATTCTCGACTTCCGATGACGTCAGCGCAAAGGCTTCTTCAGGAGCACTGAGTGCTCTTGTTTTCGCCCGTTGCAACACTTCGACATAGGATTGCCTAGTTGCCTCCTTCGACTCCGTATACGTGAGCAGATGATCAGCGGGTATGAAGCCTCTTGCCACCGCCTGATAATATTTGAGAATGTTGCCGCCCTTTTCTTCTTTTTTAACCAATTGGATGATGCCATGCTTCTCCAGCTCACGCAGGTGATAGAGAATCTTCGCGCGGGACAGACCAAAAAGTTGGGAGAGCTGTTGTCCCGTGTGTGGCTTTTCCACCAGATGCATCAGCATTTTCGTGCGTAACGGGTCACTGATCACTTTTAGCTGATCGTAGTTTTCGATGATAAAAATCGACTTTTGCTCCAATATCCATCACGATCCTTTTAACCAGTTAAAATTTATTAACTCGATTGTAAAAGGGGATAGCTGGAAAAGTCAATACAAAAACCCTTCCTGAGTGAAGGTGATTCACAGAGGAAGGGTTTTACCTTTACTTGTAACACTAGATTTTCAAAATACCACCCATGCTCGCATTCGTTACCATCTTGGAGTAACGAGCCAGATAGCCTGTTTTTACTTTTGGCTCGAATTCTTTCCAGCCTTCTTTGCGGCGAGCCAGCTCGGCTTCATCCACCTGCAGCTGGATCGTGCGCTCCTCGAGGTCAATCGTGATGATATCTCCGTCCTGTACGAAGGCAATTGGACCGCCTTCTGCGGCTTCTGGAGAGACATGGCCGATACTGATCCCGCGGGAAGCACCGGAGAAGCGTCCGTCAGTAACGAGAGCGACTTCTTTACCGAGGCCCATACCCACGATTTGTGAGGTAGGTGCCAGCATTTCTGGCATACCTGGGCCACCTTTAGGTCCTTCGTAACGGATGACGACAACATGACCGGATTTGATTTTGCCAGCTGCGATTCCTGCCAAAGCATCTTCTTGGGAGTCGAAGCAGATTGCTGGACCTTCGTGCTTTTTAATAGAAGGATCGACACCGCCTGTTTTGATGATCGAGCCTTGCTCCGCCAGGTTGCCGAACAGAACAGCGAGACCGCCGGAAGCGCTGTACGGGTTGTCCAGGCGACGAATGACTTGATCATTTTTGATTTCAGCGTCAGCGATGTTTTCGCCAAGGGTTTTGCCCGTTACAGTGATACGGTCTGGATGGATAGCGCCTGCTTTTTTCGCGATTTCTTTCAGAACAGCTGATACGCCGCCTGCCTCGTGGCAATCCTCGATATGATAGTCGGAGGAAGGAGCCAGCTTGCAAATATGCGGAATGCGCTTCGCTACTTCGTTGATGCGCTCGATTGGGTATTCGATGCCTGCTTCTTGTGCGATAGCCAGTGTATGGAGAACCGTATTGGTTGACCCACCCATCGCCATATCGAGTGCGAATGCATCGTCGATTGCCTCGAGTGTCACGATGTCGCGTGGCTTAATGTCGCGTTCAATCAGATTTTTCAGTTTTTCAGCAGATGATTGTACCAGCTCGCGACGTTCAGGAGAGACAGCGAGTACGGTACCGTTGCCAGGCAGAGCCAAACCGATGGCTTCGAGCAGACAGTTCATCGAGTTCGCTGTAAACATACCGGAACAGGAACCGCAAGTCGGGCATCCATATTGCTCCAGCTCTTCGAGTTGCTGGTCGTTGATCAAGCCTGCTTGGTGAGCTCCGACACCCTCGAATACGGAGGAAAGTGAGATGGAGCGGCCATCACTCGTTTTTCCGGCTTTCATAGGGCCACCGGTTACAAAGACGGTTGGAATGTTGACACGAAGCGCACCCATGATCATCCCTGGTGTGATCTTGTCACAGTTCGGAATACAGATCATGCCGTCAAACCAGTGAGCAGCGACAACGGTTTCCAGGCTGTCTGCGATGATCTCGCGGCTCGGGAGGGAGTAGCGCATCCCGATATGCCCCATAGCGATTCCGTCGTCAACTCCAATCGTATTGAATTCGAATGGAACCATGCCAGCAGCACGAACGGCTTCTTTGACCAGTTTTCCAAACTCCTGTAAGTGCACGTGACCTGGGATAATGTCGATGTACGAGTTGCAAATGGCGATAAACGGTTTATCGAAATCCTCATCCTTTACACCTGCTGCACGAAGCAAGCTGCGGTGCGGTGCGCGGTCGAATCCTTTTTTGATCATATCACTACGTTGTCTGGTCAATTTGAAAAACTCCCTTCCAATACGGATAATGCCTGTCTTATATTTTGAACTATCTTATCAATTTTTAATAACAGAAACAACTGTAAAAGTCTGAACATTTGCTCAGTCTCGAATGGTTCAGACAACTGCTCTCGATTGCCATAAGCTTAGGAATCATAGCGAAATCAGCTTGTTTGGGATAAAATAGAAGAATCGATTCTATTTCGGTTGGAGTGAACAAAATGTTAGATGAGTTAAAAAACATCTGGTCGGACGGGAATGACGAGGAGCGCCGCATTCTCGAGCTGGCTGTTGCTGCAATTCACCAGAAGCGGGAACGGAATAGCGCGTTTATCTCTGGGTTTCTTGGATTAAAGGGAGACTTCATAGACGGAGAAAGACAGTCGTATCGCTTCGAATTGCCTCTGACCCCTTTTATGCACAATTCAGGGCGAGTTGTTCATGGAGGAATTCTTGCGACCTTGATCGATTCAGCGATGGGCTCCTTGATCAATCGGTCCTTGCCACCAAATCAGTATGCAGTGACGACAGAGCTGAAGGTCAATTATTTGCTTCCGGGAATAGGGGATCGGCTGCGCGCAGAAGCCAGCTTTTTGCATCGCGGACACACGTTGGTCGTCATGGAGGGCAGTGTCTATGATGATCGGGACAGACGGATCGCCCATGGTACAGGAACGTTCATTGTGCTATCCAGAAATGATCGGAAATAAAAAGCCCTCGCTCCCCACCAAAAAGGTGAGAGCGAGGGGTGACGGTGCTATTTGATGACAACGAGACCGCTGTATTCCGAAATATAAGTGAGCATTTTGGTGGAAAGCGGCACGATAAACTCCATGTTTTCTTTTTCAACGATACCGGATCGCGAAACAATCCGCGCCCATTTGGCGGTCAGCTTATAGTAATCGGAACCAAATGAGGCATGAACTGTCTCACTCTGATGCCGAAACGTGACAGGGCTAGCGCCCTGCTTCATCGGAACCATGCTGATGATATCCTGCAAAAACAAATGGTAGGTCATGTGTGGCTTGAAAAAAATGAGCTCCTTTGTGGTGACAGAGAAGCCGTAGCTATTGTTCATTTGGGTGAATTTGAGTTCACCTTCCATATTTTTCAGCCGAATGAAGTCGGTGTTCATCTTTATCCCCCTCCTTCGGGTGTCTTTCTATGATAGTAATCTTTCCTATACAAGTGCAAGTGGAAGGTTGTTCAAAAAGGTTGAAAGAGAAAAAGGAGCGAAATATCATGATCGAAATTGCAAAAGAAGCAGCAAGTGTCGCGGGTGCGTTTTTGAAGGAACGTTTTCTCGAACAGCTCGTGCCCGATGAGGAATTGCATAACGATGTGAAGCTGCCAGAGGATAAAGGAAGTGAAAAGCGCATCATTGAGGTCCTGCATCGACACTTCCCGACACATACCATTTTTTCTGAAGAAGTCGGAATGGTTTCCCGCGAGGAAGAGTATCTGTGGATTATCGATCCTTTAGATGGAACGAATAACTATTTTATCGGCTATCCGTATTTCTCGATCTCGATTGCGTTGCAGCACAAGGGTGAGCTGGTGCTGGGCGTCGTCTACAATCCGGTAGCGGGTCAAATGTTTTGGGCGGAAAAAGGAAAAGGTGCCTATTTGAACGGAAAACGATTGAACGTCAATAACCGCCAAGACCTCACACGTGCAGTCGGTACGTACATCCGTGGACGCGACACGGTGACGAAGGAAGAAGAGATGGCGTTTACGGAACCGTTTGTATTCCAGACCAAGCGTCTCATGCGAAATATTGCGCCTGCACTGGACTGGTGCTTGCTGGCAAACGGCTGGCTCGATTATATCGTGATGCAACGATCCAATATTATGGATGTGGCCGCCGGAATTGTTATCGCCCAGGAGGCGGGTGCAACGATTACAGACTGGTCTGGAAAACCGTATCAGCATGAGCCATTCCAACAAGATCACACTCCTTCATTAGTGGCGAGTAACGGACATTTGCATGAAACGATTCGCAGTATGATTCGACAGTAACGGGTACAAAAGAAGCAGGACTTATGTATCGGTTTATGGTTCTGCTGGATTTCTTTTCATTTATTGGCAACCAAATGTTTCGATGCACGTATAAAATTGTTGCGAATGATTTGTTATTCTGTGATAGGTAAAAGAGGTGAGAAAAATGGCACGAATGGAATATCGACTGCTAGATGAAGCGAAGGGATTCCCTGTTCAGTTCTACTACGACAACGTGAACAAAGATGAGGTCTCCTTGCGTTTCGCTTGCGATTATTTGGTGAAGGGGCATGTCGTTTATGAAAAGACGTCCTGTGCAATCGAAAACGGCACGTATGTCATTTACGTCAAGCGCTCAACAGATGAGCAAGCTGTCGATTACGCGGAGGCTGTGACTGCACGCTGGGGCAGCATCCAGATCGAAATGCGTGAATATCACGAAAATGCACGCGTTTATCCGCTCGTACACGCGTTTTATTTCAAGGACGATGACGATGCTCTCTTGCATTTGCAAAGCGACTATTTGTACGTGAATGGACGCGAATGGGAGAAGACATCGGCCGAGGTGGATGAGGATCGGCAGGTTTATGTTTACTACGCGAAGCCAGTGTAGGAGGAAGAAAAATGGCACAAACGAAATCGAAGAAAGTAGTCGGTCTGTTCGTCGCAGCTGCACTTGCGATCAGCGGTTGTTCTTCCGGGGACGACTATGATGATGATTGCTACGACAACGACAATGACGGCTATTGTGACGATAGCAGTAGCAGTGGGGGTTCGAGCTCTACTTACAGGTCTTACAAGAGCAAATCTGGAGTATCGAGTGGGATAAGCACGAGCAGCTCCAAGGGCGGTATCGGCAGCTCGGGCTATTCCAGCTCCGGGTGAGGTGAGGGAAGTGGAAGACCATAACCGACGAGAACGAGAAGCGCTGTACGGCCCGATGCGGGAAGAGGGTGTATTTACCTGGGATTGGATGTATGGCGAGGAATATGCGCTTTATGATATCCACCTGATCACTCCCGCCTTTCGCGAGGAAATCGCGAAGGCAACCGAGCGACTTGGGCAAATCTTTACCAAAGTCGTTCCAGTATTGCAACGTGCAGAAGACTCCCTGTTGTTGGAACTAGGAGTGCCAAAGCAGGCTTTGCAGGCAGTCAGGATCGTCGTTTCCCAAACAGTGCCAACTGTGATTGGACGCTTTGATTTTGCCCAGACGACAGAAGGATTGAAGATGCTTGAGTGCAACAGCGATACCCCTACAGGAATCGTCGAGGCTTTTTATGTGAACGGTCGTGCTTGTCGCCATTTCCTGCGGGAGGACCCGAATGAAGGGATGGAGCGGCAGTTGCGTTCAGCGTTCAGCAAGGTGGTCGACGCGTATCGGGCGCAAGGCTATGATACTGATTGGGTCTGGTTTAGCTCGCTCGACTGGCATGAGGAAGACAAGGGAACGACAGTGTACTTACTGAACCAATCGGGACTGTCTGCTCGGTTTGCCGCTTTGGAGGATTTGCGTGTTTGGCAAGATCGTCTCTATGTAAAGGAGAATGAGGAGCTACTGCCAGTCGATGTGCTGTACCGTCTGCATGCTTTGGAAAAGCTAGCGGTAGAACAGGATGAAGATGACTATCCGACTGGTGAGCATGTGCTTTCGTTGATTGCACAAAAAAAGCTGGCCATTATTAATCCTCCTTCAGCGTTTCTCATTCAGACGAAGGCTTTGCAGGCGCTCATCTGGAACTTGCATGAGGCGAATGAGTTTTTTACCGAAGAGGAGCACGCGATCATCGAAGCTTACATGCTGCCGACTTATTTTGAAAATCGGTTTGCAGGCAGGGAGGACTACGTCACGAAGCCGATTTTTGGGCGGGAAGGTGGCGGTGTCACGCTGTTTGCATCAGATGGTACGCTGCAAGAGAAGGATCAGGAAGAGTTTTACTGGGAGCAGCCGATGATTTATCAGAAACGGGTAGAGCTTCCACAGATAACGGTTCAGACGATGAAGGGAGCGTATGCTGGACGGCTACTCTGGGGGTCCTTTTGGATCGGCACAGAGGCATCAGCAATTGTAGCTCGTGTCGGGGGACCGATTACAAACAACCTATCCTATTATTTGCCGATCGGCATAGACAAGTAGCGAAAGGAGAGGACAACTTACATGTTGGGACAATTGGATTACGTATTAAACTTTTTAGCGTATTTGGCAGTGACCATTCCGATATTGGCTGTGGGTATTTTTGTGTTTACGATTACGACTCCTTACAAGGAGTTTGATCTGATCAAGCAGGGAGCACAGACTGATGATCCGAAGAAAATGGCAGCGGCAAAAGCAGCCGCGCACGATTTGGGAGGGAAAATTATCGGTTTGGCAATCGTCCTCGCTTCGGCTGTATACCACTCTGTTAACTTGTGGGATTTGGTCATCTGGGGTATTGTAGGAATGGTATTTCAAGTCATCATTTTTTATTTGTTCGAATGGGTCACACCATTTAAAGTCGTGTCTGAAATTCCGAACGGGAACGTATCCGTCGGTATTTTCGCTTCGCGGTTGAGTATTGCAGCGGGTTTGCTGATGGCTGCGCTGATCAGCTACTAAGCATGGAAAGAGGCGTTCACCTTCGAAGTCTGGTGCTCATGTAGGTTCTCTACATTTGGCTCCTCCCGCTTCAGGTTCTCGCCTCTTTTTCGATGCGAAACAGATCATATTTTGAACAGGCACTTATGAGCACAGGGAGGAGTCTTTTTGTTCTGGCGCGTCATGTATGAGATTTTTATCATTATGCTAGTGATTACGTATGCGATCCTGTTGTTCGCAGACTTCTCTAATCACCCTCTGCTGACTGAGGAACTGATGGACAAGGTAGACAATGGGCTGATCATCATGCTGATTGCCGAGTATTTGTTCCGGCTATGGAGGGCGAAAGACAAGCGAAAATTCGTTTTTGCCAACTGGTTCGATCTGATCGCAATGATTCCATTGGACTCTTATTTGTATTTAGCCAGAATCATGCGTGTGCTTCGGCTGGTGCGCATCGTGCGTGCTTCGCCGTTTTTGCTGGGAATCATTCGATCAGGCCCGATGCGTCAAGTATTTGGTGTCGTCACGATCATCATGCTGTGGAGCTCGACTGCTATTTATTTGCTCGAATACGGTGTAAACGAGAACATCAAAAGCTTCTCGGATGCGTTGTGGTGGTCGATTGTAACAACCACGACAGTCGGCTACGGTGATATTTCGCCTGTGACGTCAGGTGGAAGGATCATGGCGACGATCTTGATGATAACGGGTATCGGAATGCTGGGAGCTTTGACGGCGAATTTTGCTACGCATTGGACAGAGACACATGAAAGCAAAAGCCAGGATGAGAAAGATCGCTTAACCGAAGAGATCAAAAAGCAGACGATCACAAATATACAGCAGATTGAAAACTTGACCGAGCGCGAGTATGAGACGCTTAAAGAAAGTATGGATTTGCTGTATCGTCGAACGAGGAAAAAGAGTGAGGAATAGGGAAGACTACTAGCTGTCAGGTCATCAGACTTGGCAGTTTTTTTCTCCTTTTGAATCACTTTCATAATGTTTACCAAGCTGCGTAGGAAGAAGTTCATTTCCAGTCCAAGCGCCTCTGGAGCCCACCCTAGCGAAGAAATGAATGGCGGGGAATTTCAGCTTCACCTATGGTATACTTCTCCGAAACTTTTACGTTTGAAGCGCTCCCGCCATTCATTTCGAAGCGGACAGTCAATCCCCCATGCTGGGCGTAGGCCGAAGCGCAGACTGGAAATGAACTTCTTCCCCCACCTATAGCAACGTCCCGAACACTATGTTCAAGTGAAATATGATTTTGTTATTGACGAGGCAATCCATCCCAATTATAATTCCGAGTAAACATATATGAATTGCAAAATAAGTTTGGATAAGGGGATTATCCGATGGCGAAAACAGCGGCTCTGGTAATTGCTCACGGTTCACCCGATCCTGATTGGTTGGCGTTGGTGGAATCAGCCGTTTGGCAGTGCCGCACTGATTTGCCAATTCGGGTAGCTTACTTGGGGGGAGTGGAAGGACGAAGCATCAGCGATGAAGTGAAACGACTGGAAGCATCAGGAGCGACAACAATTGTCGTCGTTCCGCTATTCGCTACGGCAGGAAGCAATCACGTAGGGGAAATCCGCGCGATGCTTGGACTAGACCCATGGCCGACAGGAGAGACAGACCTGATTCGTGTTCCGGTTCAGGCAAGAATTCTCTGGTGTCCGCCATTGGAGGATCACGGAAACGTCGAGCAGATTGTGGCAGAGCGAATCGCAAGTCTATCACGCTTGCCTAGTCAGGAGGCTTTGTTGCTCGTCGGGCACGGCAGTGACTTGCCTGGATGTCATGAGCGCTGGGAAAAGCTGCTCTTGCGTCTGACATTCCGCTTGCAAAACCGCTATGCATTTGCCGCTGCCGGATATGCGACACTGAGGCCCGATACACTGTACGATCAAGCTTGTTCACTGGCACAAAAAGGGGATGTCCTCGTGCTTCCTCTGTTCGTCAGCCAGGGCTACTTCACGCGACAAGCAATCCCGAAACGGCTTGCGGGCTTGGCTTATCGCTATGAGGGCAGTGCGTACTTACCCCACCCACTGATTGCGGACTGGATGAGCCAATCGATTCGAATGGCATTGGTAACGGACATCTTCACACAAAGGAGCATGTACGAGCATGGCAGAGAGAAAGCAGTGGAAGTGGGCTGCTGATCCTTCCCTCAACAAAATGGAGTTTACGAAGCTGGAAAAAGACGGACTGGACGTCATCGAAACGATCGTAAACACCTATTCCAAAGAAGGGTTCGCATCGATTGAATCTTCTGATATGGATCGATTTAAATGGGCAGGCGTTTATCAGCAGCGACCAAAGGATGGTCATTTCATGATGCGTGTGCGCATACCTGGAGGCATTTTAAACAGTGAACAAGCTCGGGTGCTCGCCAACATCGCGGAAGATTATGGGCGTGATCTGGTGGATGTGACCACACGTCAGGCCGTGCAATTTCACTGGCTCACGGTAGAATCCCTCGCTGACATTTTTGATCGACTCGCATCGGTAGGACTTTCCTCTTTTGAAGCATGTGGAGACTGCCCGCGGCAAATCATGGGGAACCCACTGGCAGGCATTGATCCTCATGAAGTGCTGGATACGCGTCCCATCGTAGAGGAGTTAGAAAATTTTTTCTTGCTCAATCGCGACTTCTCCAATCTGTCACGCAAGTATAAAATATCGGTTTCTGCCAACATCCACAACGCTGCGCATGCGCAAATCAACGACCTGGCTTTCACTCCGGCCAAAAAAGTTATGGCTGGCGAGGAAGTAATCGGCTTTCATGTATGGATAGGTGGCGGCTTGTCAGCGAAGCCATACTTGGCGAAGCAACTGGATGTGTTCGTGCGACCAGAAGAGGTCATCAAAGTAGCGGCAGGAGTTACGACTTTGTTCCGTGATTTCGGCTACCGTCAAAAACGTACGCATGCACGTCTTAAGTTCTTGGTCGCTGACTGGGGACCGGAAAAGTTCAAGGAGCAATTACTGGAGCTGGTGGGCGAGCTTGAGCCGGGTGGTATCGATTTAACCACGGGCTGGAATGGCGGATATTTTTACGGCATTCATGAGCAGCGCCAAGCAGGACTATACTACGCAGGCTTGTCTGTTCCCGTTGGGCGGATGAATGCAGGGGAGCTAAATGAACTTGCCCGTCTGGCGAACGAATATGGCGATGGGACGATTGGTACCTGTAACACTCAAAATGTCCTGATTCGCAACATTCCCGAAGCAAAGGTCGCAGCTTTTCGCAATGAGCCGATGATTGTGAACCGCTTCAAATTGCAGCCCAATACGTTTGTCGGGTATGCCGTATCGTGCACAGGTACGGAATATTGCAATCTGGCTATCGTGGAGACCAAGGAGCGGATGCGTTCGCTGGCTCAATATTTGGATGATACGGTCGTTCTCGAAACGCCGCTGCGCATTCATATGATTGGTTGCCCGAATTCTTGCGGTCAGCGACAAATTGCGGATATCGGCCTGCAAGGCGCATTGGTCAAGACATCAAACGGGATGGTAGAGGCGTTTGACATCCACGTAGGCGGGACACTGGAGGAGCCGCAATTCAACCGCAAGCTCAACGCGCGGATTACTGTGGATAGACTCGGTCCGTTCCTTGCCCAATTGATCACACTGTACAAGGCAGATCGTCAGGAAGGCGAACCATACTGGCGCTACGTGGAGCGGGTAGGACTTTCCCATATCCAAGCACAGGTTGACTCTATTCTGCAACCAGCGTAATGCTTGTTCGGGTATAGCCAGGTTAGGGGGACATGTCATGGCAGAGGAACAAACAGAGAGCTACCTTTACAAGCTGGAAGCTGTGCTAGAGGAAGGGCGGTTACTGACGGTTGTGGTGATCGCCCAAACGGATGAGCGAGCCTTCTCTTCAGCCGAGAACAATCTCTTGCGACATACGATAGCGTCTCCCCGTATCAAAGAGCTGAGCCTGGTGGAAAAGAAGCCGCTCGGACGCCAAGGAGTCGGGTACGTAGTGGAAACCTCAACGTTTGCTTAAAAACGGCCAAGACTCTTCCTGTGAAGGAACAAAGCAGCAAGGAGGACGGATTCGTAATGAACACAGGCAGAGTCGTTTTTGTCGGAGCAGGGCCTGGTGACCCAAAGCTGCTGACGATTCGCGGCATGGAGTCGCTTCGTCTAGCGGATGTGATTGTGTACGATCGTCTAGCAAGCCCGCAGCTTCTCTTGTACGCAAAAAAGGGAGCCACACTCATCTATTGCGGGAAAGAGGCCGATCATCATACATTGCCGCAAGAAGAGATCAACCTCCTGCTCATCCGGGAAGCTCAAAAAGGGAAATACGTCGTTCGACTGAAAGGCGGGGATCCGAGCATGTTCGGGCGGGTAGGAGAGGAAGCACAGATGTGTGGCGACCATTCTATTCCGTTTGAGATCGTCCCAGGGATTACTTCTGGGATGGCGGCTCCGCTCTATGCGGGTATTCCGCTAACGCATCGTGACTACAACTCTTCCGTCGCTTTTGTCACCGGTCACTTGTGTGAAAAAAATGCGGGAAAGGAGCCGGACTGGGCTGCCCTCGCCTCGATGGAAACGTTGGTCATCTACATGGGTGTGAAAAATCTGCCTCGCATCAGGGAGCGCCTTCTTGCGCATGGAAAAGACGTCCTTACGCCCGTTGCTCTCGTGCGCTGGGGGACGGTGCGTGAGCAGGAGACGTTGATCGGCAAGCTTGGGACGATAGATAAGGAAGTAGAACAGGCCCGTTTTGCCGCACCCGCCATCATTATCGTAGGTGAGGTCGTCCGTCTGCGGGAATCGTTGAACTGGTACGAATCACGCCCCTTGTTCGGACAGCGAGTAGCCGTTGCAAGAAGAGCAAGCGATGAAGGAAATACCGAGCTTGTGATTGCCTTGGAGCAGTTGGGCGCCGAAATCATGCCGATTCCTTTGATCGAACGCTGCACGTTTGACACATCATTGGCAGAGCTTGCCACTTATCGTTGGCTCGTCTTCGAGAATGAGCAGCAAGTATCCTTTTTTACTTCTGCCTTGCGACAACAGCGTTATGATGTACGACGCTTGACGAGCAAGCTGGCTGTTTCTGGACAACGGGCATTTGAGGCTTTCGAGAAATGGGGGATATATCCGGACTTGGTGCTGGATGAAGACACATCACTGCTGGCATTCCCCGACCTGCTTGCCTTGGAAAAAGAAGAGCAGGTGCTATACGTAGGGGCAAGGAAGCCACAAAGAATCACGCTGGACCACGGCAAGGTGATTCAAGTGATCCAAGCGGGCACGGTGGAATGGGATGAGAAGCACCTCGGTGCGAAAGAGGTAGGATTGTCATTTGACTGGCTAGCGACGGATGACGCCCATACGTTGTCAGCTCTGGCGCAATTCGCTGGCGATGCTTGGTCAAAGACACCGATCGTATGTGTAGGAAAGGAAACAGCAGATGCAGCGAGAGAAATGGGCTGGCAATCCGTGAGCAGCCATACAGATAACGCGATGCGTATAAATGAGCTCATGGCGTGGCGTGACCATGCCAAGCATGGGCAGAGGCTTGTCTTGTCGACGACTGGTTCGCAGGAAGGATCGTACGCTGAATGATCAAGGAGGGGGCACATGAGCCAGCTGAATTATGCGTCAGCTACAGAGGAACAACTCGCTTCCATCAATAATAGTCTTGCAAAGGGCGACACCATAGATGTAATCAAATGGGCCTACAAAACGTTTTCAGATGATTTGATTTATTCTTGTAGCTTTGGGGCCGAGGCCATGGTGCTGCTCGATATGATCAGCGATGTGAAAAAGGATGCCAAGGTTACTTTTTTGGATACCAATCTCCACTTTTCCGAGACGTACAGCTTGATTGAGCAGGTGAGAGCGAGGTATCCCGCATTGCGGATAACGGTTAAGCAGCCGGACATCACGCTGGCACAGCAGGCAGACCTCCATGGCGAAGAATTGTGGAGCAGGCAACCGGATATGTGCTGCCATATCCGCAAAGTACAGCCGATGGAAAGTGTGCTGACCGGAGCAGTTGCATGGTTGTCAGGACTACGCAGAGAGCAGTCTGCCACAAGAGCGGATGTCGAGTTTATCAATCGCGATGAAAAATTCCAATCGCTAAAAATTTGCCCGCTCATTCATTGGAAGTCGGAGGAAGTATGGCAGTACATTCGGGCATTTGAATTGCCGTACAACCCCCTCCACGACAAGAGCTATCCGAGCATCGGCTGTGCTCCTTGTACTCGTCCTGTAAAAGAGGGCGAGGATTCGAGAGCAGGGCGCTGGGCGCAAGCAGGGAAAACGGAATGTGGCCTGCATCTCGCAAGGTAACGAGAAAGAGAAGAACAAACCAAGGATAGGAGGGCTTTTGTATGAGAGGGAAACCTCACGGGGGAGAGCTAGTAAACCGTTTTGAGCCACAGGCAGACCTGTCGGTGACTACGCATGAGGTAGAGATAGATGCATTTGCACTCGCAGATCTGGAGTTAATCGGGATAGGGGGCTACAGTCCGCTTGAGGGGTTTTTGAATCGGGCGGATTATATTTCTGTCGTAGAGCAGATGCGACTGGCAGATGGTACCGTTTGGAGCATTCCGATCACTCTTCCGGTCTCGACCACTGTCGCAGGAGCCTTGCAAATCGGAGACAAGGTGCGGTTGAGCCATAAAGGTTCGGTCTACGGCATTCTTGCGATCACCGATATTTATTCACCTGACAAGGAGCGAGAAGCTCGGCTCGTCTATGGCACCGATGATACGAATCATCCCGGGGTGAAAAAGCTGCTGGAGCGTCCCTCCGTTTATTTGGCTGGCCCAATTACGTTGGTAAAGCGCACCGAAAAAGGTCGCTTTGCCCGCTATCACTTCGATCCGGCACAAACGAGAGAAAGATTTGCCGAGAAGGGCTGGAAAACGATTGTCGGCTTTCAGACACGTAACCCAGTCCACCGCGCGCATGAATATATCCAGAAATCAGCTCTCGAAATCGTCGACGGTCTCTTTTTGAATCCTCTCGTGGGCGAAACGAAGGCAGATGACATCCCTGCTGATGTGCGGATGAACAGTTATCAGGTATTGCTGGAAAAATACTATCCGGCTACCCGGGTAGAGTTGGCCGTGTTCCCGGCTGCCATGCGTTACGCGGGACCGAGGGAAGCGATTTTTCACGCATTGGTGAGGAAGAATTACGGCTGCACTCATTTTATTGTAGGCCGGGACCACGCGGGTGTTGGCAACTATTACGGGACGTACGATGCCCAGCATATTTTCCGCCAGTTCCAGCCAGAGGAGCTAGGGATTACGCCGTTATTTTTCGAGAACAGCTTTTATTGCAAGAGCTGCGAAAACATGGCCTCTACCAAAACGTGCCCGCATGATAGTGAGCATCATGTTGGGCTGTCCGGGACAAAGGTGAGGGAAATGCTGTCGCGTGGGGAGGCTCCGCCACCTCAATTTAGCCGTCCTGAGGTCGCGCAGGTATTGATCGAAGGGCTGCGACCGGTGTCCGTATAATAGGCTAGAAGAAAGCAGTTGTAAGAGAGGGGAGAGACGATGAGTAGAGAGGGCACCGTGAATATCGTATGGCATCCGACGACGGTAACCAAACAAGACCGTCAGAAGCGTGCAGGCCACAAAAGCTGTGTCTTATGGTTTACGGGGCTGTCTGGTGCTGGCAAATCGACGTTGGCCAATGCAGTCGAGCATGAATTGCATCAAAGAGGGCTAGCCAGTTACGTACTGGATGGTGACAATATACGTCACGGCTTAAACCGCGGATTGGGGTTTGGGACAGAGGACAGACAGGAAAATATTCGCCGAATTGGCGAGGTCGCGAAGCTGTTCGTAGATGCAGGTGTGATTGCCTTGACGGCATTTATCTCTCCCTATCGGGAAGACCGGGAGCTTGCGCGTAATCTGGTAGAGGCGGGAGAATTCATCGAGGTATATGTAAAATGTTCATTGGATGAGTGTGAGCGACGGGATGTGAAGGGGCTATACCAAAAAGCGAGAAACGGAGAAATTGGTCAGTTTACGGGGATTTCAGCACCGTATGAAGCGCCTCTTCAAGCGGAACTGGTCATTGAAAGCGACAAGCAGACGATTGAAGAATCTGTCCAGATTGTCCTTACATACCTGGAAGAGCACAAGATTCTCTAGTTTTATGGATAGGTAAAAAAGCACGACGCGAGGAGCGCCGTGCTTTTCTTCGTGAGGAAAAATATTACTTCGTAGTGGTCGCTGCTTCTTCAGCTTCCAGATCCTCAACCATTTCTTCCATCCATTTTTGTTGATCAACCATGCTTTCAGCGATTGGACGAACAAAGCCTTTGTCGCTAAAGCTGTTGATTGCTTTTTCATCTTTCACCAGCTGTTCTACAGTCAGACCAGCATCTTTTGCTGGCGCACTGAACTTGGTTGCTTTTCCGAAGTTGTATGCATATTGATCAGCAGCCAGACCGATTGTTACAGCTTGCTTCATTTCTGGAGCTTGGAAAGTTACGCTCAAATCGCTTGTTTGTTTTACAGGCATTTTGTTGCTGTCGATGTAGAAGTCGAGGTTCCAAGCGAGCTTGTGGAAGCCTTCTTTTTTCATTTCTTCTACGATTTTTTCAGGTGTGTATGTTTTACCTGTTTCATCCAGCCATTTTTTCGCTTCAGCCATGCTTTCGTTGATCATTGCTTCTGCATTTGCGCGCTTCTCAGCTTCTGTAGTTTTCGCGCCCATTTCCGGATACAGATCTTCTGTCATGGAAGTAGTCAGTACCATCATGTCGATCGCAAAATCTTTTACTTCTTTGCTAGCTACTGCATCGTTAGCTGTGAAGAAGAACATTTTTACCAATTCTTTTGCGTCGATTTTTACAGTTACGTGAGTCGCTTCTACTTTTTCACCGTTCGGCAATGTAACGGATTGTTTACCATGGTTTTTCGCGTCTGCCAATGTATAGCCGTATTTACTTACATACTTTTTCACAAAGTTGAAAGTAAGGTCGTTCATTTTGTCTTGGTATTCTTTCAGCTTCGCAGCGTTAGCAGCATCGGAGCCGCCAAGCTCAGCCATGAAAGGATTGGATGCGTTCGAATCGATTACCAAGTATTTGCTGTCCAGCGGAGACTTCACGTATACTTTATCTTCGTCAACGATTGTTTCAACGGATGCTTTTTTGTCACCTGTCCAGAGCTTGTTGTCGCGCAGGAGCTTGTCGTCTTTTACTTCTACTTCAAACTTCACCGTGTCCAGATCCAGCTGGGAGCCTTTTACTGTTACGCCTGCCTTCAAAGCGGACAACAACGCCTGGCCTTCTTTGTCAACCGGTTCTCCGAATGCTTCAGGCAATTTCTCAACGTCGCCTGTGAGCTTCAAGGAGCCTTCAAAATCATAGTTTGGCTTGTCAATTGTCGCTACGATAGAATCACGCACCAGTGATGCCTCGCCAGCACAACCGGTTAGCAGTACCGTACCTGCTACCAGAAGGGCGCTACCTTTTTTCCACATGATGTGTTCCTCCCCTATGTATATTATTTTTTTATTCCCCTTTGTTCTACGCACAAATAGAGAAAAGGTTTCGCAAAAACGGAAAAAAATCACAATCCAGCTAATTCTGCCCCATTTTCGTGGTAAGATGAAGGGGAAAAGATGGTTAGTGAAGAAAGGGCGTTGCAACATGTGGTCGTGGCTTCAAAAGCTGATGAACTTTTTTCAGGGAGAAAGAGAAGAAGAAATAGTAGAAGAAGGCCGTCCAGCAGGTACCGGTAACCCAATAGGTAATCCCGCTCCCCGTCAGCCTCAGGCGAAAACAAAAAGCATATACCCAAAAGAACGGGTAGACAATCGAGATATAGAAGACAATGTGCGTCAAAGAAGAGAGCGTCAATTTCGTTTTCCAGTTGTCCCGGATAACTATTTGGACAAGAAGCGTAATCATAGCGTAAATACTGCCGAATCGAATGAACGCAGTCGCCAGCAGGCACCTCGGGAGCGATTCGAGTCCAAGCGTGAAACGGTGCGGCCAGCAAATGAACGCGTGCTGGAAACAAAGGCAGATCCTGTTTTCGAGAAAAAGAAACCTGAACTTGTCAAGAACAACATCGAGATACCGCAGCGTCCAAACCGTACGCCACAAAAAGAAGCGGAAAAAGTAACGAGACCCGTTTATTCTACTGAGGAAAAGCGTGCCTACCAGCCGTCTGAAATCGTTTCCCCTGTTTATGGGAAGATAACCTCGGCGACGCGCGAGGCAGAGCATCGAATCCATACGACTGCGGGAATCATTTATCCGCGTCTGGAGCAAGAAGAGCATTTGCAGCAGATGAAGCAGTGGGAACAAGAGATGAGCGAGCAGTATTTTCCAGAGGAGCAAGAGACTGCTTCTTTTGAGCAAAATGAACCGCAGCATGTTGCTGTTGGAGATGAATCTGTACATAACGAAAGAGAAGAGACTGCTTCGGAGTTTGCTGTGGCAGAAGCTCTTGATTCAGAACGAGAAGTTGCTGCTTCCGTACAAATGGAAGAGACGGTAGCAGAAGAAATAGAAGGAAAAATGATGGATACGGAATCGCAAGCTACGGATCTGCAAGATTCTGATTCTGATGCTTTTGAGCCAAAAGTCGAAGAGACTGTAGCTGAAGAGAATGAAGAAGAAGAGGAATCGGAGTCTATTGGGCAACCAGAACCGATAGACTACTCTCAAACGATGGAAGAGCAGCTAGACCATGAGGAAGCAGAGCATAGACTGATCACTACACGCAGTGCGGTTGTGCAGGTAGAGAGCGAGAATGATGGCGATAACGTGGAGTCTCCTTCTGTTGGGGAGGAGAATCAAGAAGTCGAAACGGAGCTAGAGAGCGATGGTGTCGAAGAGCCTGCCTATGCATCTGCAATTAGCCGTTTGCTAGAAAGAACAGAAGTAGATTCACCCCAGGAGCTCAGTTCAGCAGGAGCGGGTTCGGTTTCCGAAGATACGCCAGAGCAAACAGAACCAACAGAACCAACAGAACCAACAGAACCAACTGAGCATGAATCCATTGCTCAACCAATTGTGGAACCGATTGTAGAACCAGTTGAAGAATCGGTTGCAGAAACCGTACCAGAAACCGTGCCAATCCCTGTTCCTGCTTCATCTGCTGCACAGCCCGTGAACATGTCTCAGGCATCCATGGCGATACAGCCTGCGTCAGCTCCGGTAAAAGACTCGTCCAATGAAGCTGACCTAGGAGCAGAGTCAGCACAGCCGCCATACGCCTTGCCGGATTTAGGACTGTTGAATCCGAGCCCACCGGTCAGTGATGACGACGATGAGCATACTCAAATTCAAAAGCTGTTATTGGAAGAGACGCTCGCGAATTTCAATGTCAGCGCTCAAGTAGTAGGGATTGTCAAAGGCCCATCCGTGACACGCTTTGAGTTGCAACCGGCTCCCGGCGTAAAAGTGAACAAGATTACGGGATTGGTTGATGATATCAAGTTGAATTTAGCTGCCAAAGATATTCGTATCGAGGCGCCGATTCCAGGACGCAATGCCATCGGAATCGAAGTCCCGAATATGTCCAGCCAGCCTGTATTAATCGAGAAGATTATCAGCTCAGACAAGTTTCAGGAGCATTCATCTCCTCTGGCGGTCGCACTCGGTATGGACATTGGCGGAGAGCCGATTATTGCAGATATTAAAAAGATGCCACACGGTTTGATTGCCGGCTCGACAGGCTCGGGTAAAAGTGTCTGCATCAACTCTATCATCGTCAGTCTGCTGTACAAGGCGACTCCTGAGCAGGTGCGATTGCTCTTGATCGATCCGAAAATGGTAGAGCTCGCCCCTTACAATCATTTGCCCCATCTGGTTACGCCTGTCGTGACGGAGGCCAAGCAGGCAACGGCTTCTCTCAAATGGGCCGTGGAAGAAATGGAGAAGCGCTATGCGCTATTCGTAGATGCGGGTGTTCGCGATATTGACCGCTACAATCAGACGACAGATGATCAGCTGCCTTATATCGTGATCGTCATTGATGAGTTGGCTGACCTGATGATGGTCTCGCCGCAAGATGTGGAGGATTGCATTATCCGGATCGCTCAGAAGGCACGTGCTTGCGGTATTCATTTGCTCTTGGCGACACAGCGCCCATCCGTGGATGTCATTACCGGAAACATCAAGGCAAACGTACCGACTCGTCTTGCTTTTGCTGTGTTCTCCCAAGTCGACTCGCGTACGATTCTCGATCAATCTGGGGCAGAACGACTGTTGGGTAGAGGGGACATGCTGTTCCTTGAGAGCGGCACGACTCCGGTTCGTCTGCAAGGGAACTTCGTTTCGGATGACGAGATCGAGCGAATCACGCACATGATCAAAAAGCAA
This sequence comes from Brevibacillus sp. IT-7CA2, assembly GCF_949767855.1. Classification (NCBI taxonomy): domain Bacteria; kingdom Bacillati; phylum Bacillota; class Bacilli; order Caryophanales; family Paenibacillaceae; genus Brevibacillus; species Brevibacillus sp. IT-7CA2. The sequence continues at coordinate 166,491 of NZ_CATKQT010000051.1, read as the reverse complement.
AGAAAGCCTGCGTACATTTTCAGCAAAGAAGATTTGGATCAGCAGGTTGCATCGTTTGACAGCGGAGATGACCCGTTGTATCTGGAAGCGCTCGTGTTCGTGGCCGAGCAGGGACAAGCTTCTGCCTCTGGATTGCAACGCCGTTTCCGCGTCGGATATAACCGTGCTGCCCGTCTCATCGAAATGATGGAGGGAGATGGGTACGTCGCAGGACAAAGCGGCGGTAAGGCTCGCGCCGTCCTTATTTCCAAGGAGGACGCACAAGCCGTAGTGGAGGGATCGACACTCCTGTAAAAAACGAGGGTCTTGCATGGAGCAAGGCCCTTTCTACACAGACGAGTTGCCTAAATATTCAGTAAGGTAGTATGCTATAGGATAGATGTGAGATGGAAAGGATCGATGACGATGAATCCGCTGGCGAAAAAGTATCAGGAAATTGACGACAAAATTGTCTTGTTCAATGAAGAGTATTATTTGAGCGTGGAAAAAATCGACATTGCCGCAATGACGCTGGAAAAAAGAGAGTCGCTCTTTAACCAGCTGTACGATTTCGACAGTTCGGACATGGAACTGGAGATCGATGTCTCCGAGGAAGAAAAGGGCGTTTGGTACCTGCAATTGCTCGTACCGCATGTATTGACATTGCCTGAGGCTGCCAAAAGACGCATCGAAAATGGAACCAATCAACTCACCCAGCATTTGACGGAACAAGCAGATGAGCTAGTGAGAACGCAATTGCTTGGGGAAGAAATTTATACCTATGTGAAACGGTACAATCCGGATTTGGAGCGTATTGCCTAATAACAAACATCCATCTATCCCACAACGAGGGGCAAGATGGATGTTTTTCATTTCCCTTAGCTTTTGGCCGTTTCGGTCGCTAGCCAGGTGCAGGCAGTCTTATTTGTCGTAGTCGCAATCCATTCGCACGGTTGATTGTTTACAGGAGTGATCAAGCGTAGTGTATCGCCTTTGATACCGCCGTATTTGACGGAGGCACTGGGGGCTGCTGCGACATACACCACACGTTCGTTGATGGAAACAGTTGGGATAAAGGAAGAGTTTTCGGATTTGTAGCCGCTAGTGAGGGAAACAGGAACAGGGAGGTTTTTCATGGAGAGGGTTATTTTATCCGAAGACTTGTGATAAAACATTTTTCCAGTAACCTGGCTGAAGTCGCCTCCATCCACGGTGACTACCAATGGGTACGTTCCGGTGCCGAAGAGCATGATGGCGTGATCAGAACCGGAATAACGGTTGTTTATGAGGGAAACATTTCCGCAGCGGTTTAACGAAATGTTTTGGGTCAGCCGAGGGTCAAACGAACAGTTTCTCACGGTAACTTGTCTCTCGGCGAGCACATCCCATGGCTCCAAGCTCAAGGCGTAGCCGCCGATGGAAGTCGCCGTATCATTGGCCTCGAAGCTACAGCCATCAAATACAAGTCCTACATCCGAATAATCCACGGTCAGACCGGTACCAACCGTCTTTGTACTTCCTTGTGCGGTCGTATGCAATACCCAGCGACAATTGCTGAACGTCATGTTTTTCATAAAGTTCACTCGATTTTTCTGATCAGGTGCCGTATAAAAAACCGAGGAGCTGATACAGCCTGTCATGCCAGTGAGACTGAAGCTGGCGAGCGAAACAAGGTTACTACCTTGCACGACCATCGGGGAGGACAGATCTCCCTCCAGGTCGAGCTGTTGACGGCAAGAGATATTGCTCAGGTTTACGAACATGGGTGTGGATCCGTCGTACCCTTGATTAAGCTCGACCTCAAAACGATCACAGGCTACATTCGCTGCATTCAGACGTTCCAGTCCACCTGTCACTGTAATATCTGAGCGTGTTCTCTTGCGGTTGTCGCTGTAAAAATCGGTAACTTGCACAGTGCGGACATAGCAGTTCGTTTCCCCGGCAAAGTAAAAATGGTCGGCGACTCCATCCGTACACCATACTTGTTGTAGCGCTACGTAGTTGATATAGCTGCTAGGACCGGCACCACGAATGTAGAAATCGGCGCTATGCTCGTAATCGTAAGGATCGGGAGGCAGCGGGTTTGCTCTTGCATTGGAATCAATCTTTAGGTTGGTGACCACAAAGGAATCCGCATCACCACCCGTGGATGTAATCGAGAACAGCCAGCGCCAATCTGCTGCACTTGAATTGGCTTTCCTTTTTAATACGGAAAAAGGACCGATTCCCTGCATCACTAGGCTTTTTCCTGCTCCTAGGACGGCCTCCAGGCTGTTTGGTTCAATTATATAGGTGCCAGCAGGGAAAAATAATGGAATTTGCAGGTTCAGAGCAGCAGTCAAGGCAACCTGGATTGCTTGGGTATCGTCGGTCACTCCATCCCCCTTTGCTCCGTACGTTTTTACATCAATCCACATTAAAACATTCTCCTCCAGAAAATGGGTAGACAAGATTGTCTTCTTTTCATTTCATTCAACCATTTCTCAAATGTTGACAACCATTTAGTAAAAAGGGCATGGACTACATAAAAATGTGTTCCATAAACTTTGGGCAACCACTGGCATATTTGTCCTAGAACCTCCGTATGAATAAGCAAAGAGGTGGATAGTATGTCGATTTTGGTGACAGGCGCAGCTGGATTTATCGGTTTTCATGTAGCCCGACGGCTTTTGGAACAAGGACAGACGGTGTGGGGGGTAGATAATTGCAATGAGTATTACGACCCGGTCTTGAAGAGCAAACGACTGGAAATCCTCCAAGCGCATCCATCATTTCGTTTTTTCAAAGCGGATATTGCAGATCAGAGCAAAATGGACGAGTTGTTCCGAGAAATGGAGCCGGAGATTGTCATTCACTTGGCCGCTCAAGCGGGCGTCAGGTACAGTCTGGAAAATCCTCATGCCTATACGACTTCCAATATCACCGGGTTTCTGCACATTTTGGAAGGATGCCGACGGTCGAGAGTCAAGCATTTGCTCTACGCATCCTCAAGCTCCGTCTACGGAGGGAATACAAAGCTACCATTTGCGGAGTACGATCCCGTAGATGAGCCGGTCAGCTTGTACGCAGCAACGAAAAAAGCCAATGAACTGATGGCCTATACCTATAGTCATTTATACGGCTTGCCTGCGACGGGACTTCGCTTCTTTACGGTATATGGGCCTTGGGGCCGACCCGATATGGCGCTCTATACGTTTACTAAGGCGATTTTGTCGGGAGAGCCTGTCCGCATTTTCAACTACGGCAACATGACAAGGGACTTTACGTATGTGGACGATATCGTCGAAGGGATGCTGAGACTGATGAATCGAATTCCCCGAAGGGAGGGGGATAAGGCGCCGCATGAGGTGTTCAACATCGGGAATCACCAGCCGATCGATTTGCTTACGTTTCTCTCGATTTTGGAAGAGAAGCTGGGTAAAAAGGCTGTTCGCGACTATTTGCCCATCCAGCCGGGGGATGTTCCTGCCACCTATGCGTCAGTGGAAGCTCTGTATGAGGCGACAGGTTTTCGACCGAAAACACCAGTCGATGTGGGTATATCTCGCTTTGTAGACTGGTACGTCAGCTATTATGGTGTCGCCCATGCGTAAAAAAGTGGGAGTAGTAGGTCTTGGATATGTAGGACTGCCTGTCGCGATTGCTTTTGGCCAAGTGCTTCCAGTGGTGGGTTTTGACATAGACGAAAGACGCATACGCAGTCTGGAGAGCGGAATGGACGAAACCGGAGAGATGTCGACAGATGAGCTGATGCGAGCCAACATCACGTATACAGATGATCCCGCAAGTCTAGCGGCGTGTGATTTTATCATCATAACGGTGCCCACTCCTGTCGATTCTGCGAAACGGCCCGATATGCGGGCACTCATTTTCGCGTCTGAAAGCGTTGGGCAACATCTGACTCCAGGGACCATCGTCGTCTATGAATCGACAGTCTATCCAGGGGCAACAGAAGAAATTTGTATTCCTGTATTGGAACAAGCGTCTGGAAAGCTGGCGGGGATTGATTTTTTTGTCGGCTACTCACCTGAACGAATTAATCCGGGGGATCGGGAACGGAGATTGTCCCAGATCGTCAAGGTCGTCTCAGGGCAAGATCGCCAGACGTGTGAAACGATTGCCGAGATGTATGGGGTGATTGTAGAGGCGGGTATTCACAAAGCTCCCTCGATTCAGGTGGCTGAGGCAGCCAAGGTGATTGAGAACACGCAACGCGACATCAATATCGCCTTGATCAATGAGCTCTCGATTATTTTTGACCGCTTGGGCATTTCTACGGCAGATGTGCTCCAGGCCGCTCAAACAAAATGGAACTTCCTTCCCTTCTCTCCAGGACTCGTCGGTGGTCATTGCATTGGCGTCGATCCGTACTATTTGACATACAAGGCGGAGAGTGTTGGTTATCATCCGCAGGTCATACTGGCAGGCCGACGGATCAATGACGGTATGGGCAAGTTCGTCGCGACCTCACTCGTGAAGCAAATGATCTGGCAAAATATTGCGATTCAAGGCTCGCGAATTACGATCATGGGCATCACCTTTAAAGAAAACGTGTCGGACATTCGCAATAGTCGGGTCATCGACATTATTCAGGAACTAAAGGAGTTCGGAGTAGAGGTCCAAGTGACAGATGAATTGGCTTGTCCAGAACGGACGAGAGAGGAATACGGCATTCAATTGCGAGAGTGGGAAGACCTGCAGCCTGCCCACGGAATCGTATTGGCCGTACCCCATGAGCGATATCTGCACCTGGGATGGGAGGAGCTTGCCGGACTCTTGTATCAGGGGCAAGGTGTCATCGCAGATGTGAAAAGCGTGCTAAATCGCGAAACATGCCCGGCAGAAATTAGCCTGTGGCGTTTATGATGACCATTGTTTGAATAACGATCACCTGGAGCGGATGAATATGAGCTACCGGAAGAGAAGATTCTGGTTAAGCTTATCGGACGCAGGAATTATCAGCTTGGCTGTCTGGTTGGCCTGCCTGGTTCGATTTGATTTTTCTTTCACAGCGATAAGCGAATATCAACCTATGTATTTGATGATTGGCCACGTACTGTTCGTCGTGACAGGCATGCACTTCGCTCAACTCTATCGACCTGTTTTCCGCTATGTCAGTGTTCGCGAACTGGTCTCGATCATTTTAGCCACTAGCTTTTCCGTTTTCGCTCTCTACCTGGTACTGAAAATGACGTACCTGCTTGGTTGGTTCATCCGATTTCCCACCTCACTCTTTCTCATGACGCTGGCCTTTGTTTTGCTCGGGATGACAGGCTCTCGGTTTGTATGGAAGTGGTGGTATGAAGAGCGGGAGAAAAGAACGCAGGATCGCAGGCGCACATTAATTATCGGGGCAGGTAGCGCAGGTGTGCTCGTAGCCAGAGAGATGAAGATCTCGCCTTTGTCGGAGCTGCGTCCAGTTGCTTTTATCGATGATGAGCCCAGCAAACAAAATCTGCGCGTGTATGGCCTACCCGTTGTAGGGAATCGGGCTGATATCGCCCGCGTCGTGCAACGACTTTCCATATCAGACATCGTGATTGCCATGCCATCAGCTTCCCGGCAGACGATTAAGGAGATTTTCGACATTTGCAAAACGACGAGAGCGAGTGTCAAAATTTTGCCGCACGTAGCAGACATCATCAGCGGAAAAATCACGATGAACATGATTCGGGATGTAGCGTTGGAGGATTTATTGGGAAGGGAGCCTGTTCAAGTCAATCTGGAAGAGATTACAGGGTACTTGCGACAGCAGGTCGTACTCGTGACAGGAGCGGGCGGCTCGATTGGGTCCGAGCTTTGCAGACAAATAGCTAGATTTGGCCCAAGGAAACTTCTTCTCTTGGGGAATGAAGAGAACGGCATTTTTGAAATGAGCTTGGAGCTCTCGCGTTTGTTTCCTGAGCAGGAGACGGTCAGCCTGATTGCAGATATTCGTGACAGACAAAGAATTGCTTCGATTATGCATGAGTATCGTCCCGCCGTTGTTTTTCATGCGGCTGCCCACAAACATGTACCGTTAATGGAGAACAACCCGTGTGAGGCATTGAAGAATAACATTCTGGGTACGAAAAATGTTGCGGAATGCGCGCTGGAAACCAGCGTCTCTCATTTCATCCTGATCTCGACGGACAAGGCAGTGAATCCAACCAGTGTGATGGGTGCCACGAAAAGGATCGCTGAGCTTCTGATCCAGGGTTATAACCATTTCGGGCTTACCCGGTTTGCGGCTGTTCGTTTTGGAAATGTCCTGGGGAGCAGGGGAAGTGTCGTTCCCGTTTTTCTCAATCAAATCCGGGCAGGTGGACCGATTACTATTACGCATCCTGATATGGAGAGATTCTTTATGACCATTCCTGAGGCTGCCCAGCTCGTCATCCAGGCGGGAGCACTCGCTCAGGGAGGGGAGATATTCATTCTCGATATGGGGAAGCCGGTCAAGATTGTCGATATGGCCCTCGACCTGATTCGCTTGGCAGGCTTGGAGCCAGGGAAGGATATTCCGATCGTATTCACGGGAATTCGTTCGGGTGAGAAGCTGTACGAAGAAATTTTGACGGCGGAAGAAGGCTTGTCTTCTACTTGCCATAATCGCATCTTCATAGGGAAGCCGCTCGATTTTTCCTGGAATGAGCTCTTGGCAGGGATCGCCCGGTTGGAGCAAATTGCAGACAAGGGAGCGACGATGGAGGATAAACAATCCATCATCGAGATTTTGCAAGGGATCGTGCCAGGCTATCAATCCACTTCTTACGTGAAGGAAGAGTCTACGCCAGTCCCTTATCCAGTGGCGATCGGATGAGCGTCAGCAAATGGAAGGAAAAGATCGCCACGATCAAGTGGAAGCGGCTGCTAGCATGGGGAGGATTGATTTGTCTCATCAGCTTGAGTGGTTATGGTGTGTACGTCTATCTGTCGTTAAAAGAAACGGCCAGCAAAATGTACCTCCCTGTCCGCACGCAGAAATCTGTCGAGAAACCTGTAACGACTGAACCAGCATCTGTGAGGCAATCACCGACCATGAATTCCCAAGAAGTAACGACACCGCCTGCGGCTGAAGTGGAGAACTCCGCTATCTTGCCCAAAGAACCGATCACCCTGCTGCTTCTTGGCGTTGATGAACGAGAGAATGACAAGGGGCGCTCCGATGTCATTCTTGTACTTTCCGTCAACCCGAAAACGAAATCTGCGTTGCTCATCAGCATACCGCGTGATACACGAACCGTTATCGCTCACAAAGGTACCCAGGATAAGATCAATCACGCCTATGCATTCGGCGGCGTGCAGCAGGCAGTAGACACCGTCGAGCAGTTTCTCCAATTCCCCGTTGATTACGTGGTGACCGCGAATATGGAAGGATTCGCAGGTGTGATCGATGCGCTGGGAGGAGTGGAAGTCAACAACAAGCTTGCCTTTACTTATGCGGATTACACCTTTCCGATGGGTCCCATCCAGCTAGACGGGAAGCAAGCCTTGGTCTACGCTCGCATGCGCTACGAAGATCCGAGAGGCGACCTCGGGCGCAACGAAAGACAGCAAGAAATCATCAAGGCATTGCTGGACAAAGGTGTAACTCTTGCATCGCCTACCCGATTGAATGACGTCCTTACGACGATGGGGAAATACGTGAAAACGAACATGACCTTTGATGTGATGAAACAGCTTGCCCTAAGCTACAGCACGGCAGTTACCTCCGTCGAGACGATTCGTTTGGAAGGAAAGGGTCAAATGATCAATGGAATCTACTACTATATCGTCAGCCCGCAAGAGCGTGAGAGGTTGACTGAGAGTCTTTCAACTTTTCAAAAACAAATCGAACCTCCCGTACAACTGCCGAAAGAAGGAAGTGACAGCATAGCGGGGCAAAGGGGGAAGCAGGATGAATGAGGAGCTTAATCTTCGTGAAATACTCCTGATGTTGTTGAAGCGATGGAAGCTGATCCTTTTGATTACGTCTTTATGCACCATCGGAACAGCGCTCGTGAGCTTCTATTTACTGACACCGATTTATCAGGCTAAGACGGAAATATTAGTGAATCGCTCGCTGGATTCAACCGTAGAGAGCATGCTATCCGTCGCAGAAATTGATTCCAATCTGAAATTGATTGAGACCTATCGGGTGATTATTGAAAGTCCGCGGGTGATGGAGCGCGTGCTCGAAGTGATCGGGGCGGGCGCTACGATGGAGGATCTGCTGCTTCAAACAAAGGTAGAGCCAGTCAAGGATTCGCAGGTCATTTCCATTACGGTAGAAGACCCGGATCAGGGCAGAGCTGTACTCATCGCCAATACAATCGCGACGACCTTTCAGGGAGAAGTCGTCAAAATGCTTAGCATGAACAACGTGCATATATTGGCGGAAGCCCGAAACAATCCGGCGGCCATTCCAGTGAGCCCAAAACCGTTCCTCAATTCGGTGATCGCCTTTGTCCTCGGGTTGGCAACGTCTATGGTTGTCGTCTTCTTGCTTGTGCAGATGGATACCCGACTTCAATCGGAAAAAGAAGTGGAGGAGTATTTAGGCTTACCTGTACTGGCAACGATTGCGGTGATTGACAAAAAAACGCGGAAGGCATTTCGCCAGCCCAAGGTGGAGGAAGTGAGGAATGAGTATGAGAAGGCAGAAGCCTGATGATCGTTACCAAAAGCTGATCGCCCATTGGGAGCCGCTGTCTCCGCTGGTAGAGGGCTACCGTACCCTTCGCTTAAACATTCAGTTTTCCATGGGCGACAAGCTGATGCAAACGATTTTAGTCACCAGTCCAGGGGCTTCTGAGGGAAAAACGATCACCGCTGCCAACCTGTCCTTGATGATGGCAAAGGATCACAAAAAAACGGTGCTGCTTGATTTTGACTTACGCAATCCGCGGGTACATTTCACCTTTGATATGCCGAATCTGTACGGAATCAGTTCTTACTTTTCGGATATGTGCCAGATTGAAGATATTATTCAACCGTCAGGGGTGTCAGAGCTGTCGATCATTACGGCAGGGCCAATCCCGCATAATCCGGCGGAAATGCTCGGAACGACACGGCTCTTGGAATTGATGGACTATCTGCGCCACAACTATGATTTTGTGATTGTCGACAGCCCGCCATTAATCGTAAGCGACGCAATGGTGCTGGCGCGGGAAATGGACGGCTGTGTCATGGTGGTGGATGCAAGCAAGACGAAGCGGGATTCTGCTGTCAAAGCAGTAGAGCAGTTAAAAGCGGCGGGAGCCAATCTGCTCGGTGTTGTTCTCAACAACAAGAAGGTAGGGAAGAGAGAAGGCTACTACGGATATGGGTACAACGCATAGCAGAAAGCGGGGCGTTTGTAAGCATGCATGCCCTCAAATTAGCTTGGCAACGACAATGGAACCGTCTGCATAAAGATCGCGATGTTCACGAAGTGATTCGCGGCTCGGCCTTCACGTTTTTGTTTCGGCTCCTCGGCTTCGTGCTGCTCTATCTCTTGCAGTTCTACATTGCCAGAGAGTATGGAGCCGAGAGCCTGGGCATCTATTCGCTGACGATCACCCTCATGAACATCGGAATGGTGCTGGCCGTTTTGGGGACGGATACAGCCATAATCCGCTTTCTCTCAGAGTTTCGCGCGAAAGGCTCGCTTTATCAGATTTCCGAAGTATTCAACAAAGTAGTGCTGTGGGCGACGCTGATTTCGATTGTGCTTGGGATACTGTTGCATGTGTTCTCAGAGCAGGTGTCCGCCTACGTGTTTGCAGGGGAGCTACCAGCAGAGGCACTGCGAGTCGTCGCGTGGATGCTTCCGTTTGTGTCACTCGCAAGGCTGTATGCATCTGCGTTTCGGGCACTGCATCGGGTTGTCATCTCGATCACTGTCGATATCGTCGGTATGCGTTTTCTGCACTTAGCGTTTCTTTTCATCGTTATTCCTTTTTTCGAACCCAGTACGATGCTCTTGATTCAACTGCTCGCAGCTGCTGTTATCTTGAATGCCGTCTATGGGATGGGGCAGTGGTATGCGACGAGCCGAGGTTTCCGTATCGGTGTACAGCCGATTGCGGGAGAGCCTGGTGTTGGGTTGAGGGAAATTATTGCAGTCGCACTACCCATGTATCTCAGTGCGTCGATGGAATTGATTATGACGTGGACAGATATGATCATGTTGGGCATTTTTACGGATGCTAAAACCGTCGGAGTATACAGTGTGGTCATTCGTCTGGCAATGGTGACGGGCTTTGCGCTGATTTCCATCAATACGATCCTCTCTCCCAAGTTCTCTGAGCTGTATGCACGTAATGATATGGACGGCTTGAAAAAGATGATTGCGTTTGCCAATCGGCTCATTTTCTTCACCTCTGCTCCTCTCAATCTGCTAGTGGCGATATTTGCTGTTCCGTTGCTCACTTTTTTTGGCGAAGAGTTTGCGAGTGAGAGCCTCGTCCTTGTGATTCTGTGCATGGGGCAGTTTGTCAATTTTTGCACAGGTAGTGTTATCCCCTTATTGACGATGACCGGGCATCAAAAAACGGCCCGCAATATTCTTGTCTGTTCAGCTGCACTAAACATAATCGGAAACGCTTGTCTCATTCCGCTGTATGGAATTATCGGGGCCGCCATTGCTACTTCAATCAGCCTGATCTGTCGAGATCTTTGTGCTTCGTATTGGGCATCCAAATATTTTGGTTTTCGCACGTGGTATATCCCGTTTTTATCCGAAAAATATTCCGTCTCGCTCTCAGAGACGAGGTCATGAAGAAGGTGGCTTACCGTGAAGGATGAGCTGTATCCGTCTATGTTTTGGGATAGTGAAGAGACACGCCATTGCCGTGTGCAGGTGCAGAAGCCGTGGAGCAGGGAGGAATTTTGGTCGTACTACTTCACACGTCGCATCTCCATCTACGTGAGCTTATTGCTGACCCGAAAAACACAAGTATCCCCCAACGCGATTACAATCGGGGGCATTGTCGCCGGACTCCTTAGCGCTGCAGCATTTATGTACGGAACGGCGGCATCCTTTCTGCTCGGCTGCTTCTTCTGTCAGGTGTGCTACTTGGCGGATTGCGTCGACGGGGAAGTAGCCCGCATGCGCAACCAGAAGAGCAAGGGAGGAGAATGGCTGGACATCGGGCTCAACTATGCACTCTACCTGGTGTCATTCGGTGTGATATACGGCATCATGAATCATCACGCGATGTTGGGTCCGTGGCTGCTCTATTTGATTCTGCTTACGATTTTTGCAGAGATTTTGGCGACCAATGGTTCTGATCTCGTCTTTAGTCAAGGGAAAATCTCTCACGAAACAGTCTCTATGAGAAAGCGCAGCAAATGGATCGATGCTTTTGTCTTCCTTTTTCTTACCCAAACGGGCTATCAGTTGGGTGTGCTGGTTACTGCATTTCTGTGGGCAATCAGCGGTCAGATGCTATTTTTGCTCCTATGGACCTTCTACCACCTGTTCGTCGGACTGGCCAGATCGATGTACAAGCTGAAGCTGAACATCAAATACGTCATGCCATCTCTGAAAGAAGGAGGGGAGTCGGATGAAGGCACTGCTCATGGCAGCAGGTCTCGGGTCACGAATCAACGAGCAAATTGACGGAATTCCCAAGTGTACAGTGGACATCGGAAACCAATCGCTCATTGAAAATACGATAGCGGAGCTAAGGCGCCACGGAATTGAAGAGATCGCGATGGTGGTGGGTTATCAAGCTAACGTAATTATCAATCTGCTCCAAGATGAACCTATTCGTTTTTATCACAATCCTTTTTATGATCGGACGAATAGTATGGTGTCCCTCTGGTTCGCCCGCGAGTTTTTGCAAGGAAGCGACTGCTTGCTGTTGAACGCCGACGTTTACTTTGAATCGAAGGTACTGGAAGTCGTGTTGCAAGAGACCGCGTGTCCCGTCATGTTTGCTGATCCAGTCCGTCGCTCTGAGGGAGATTATAAATTTGGCTATGAAAACGGACTGCTGCTCCGCCATGGAAAGGAGCTCTCGCTGGAAGAGACAACTGGCGAATACGTTGGAATTGCCAAACTTCAAGAGAGTTTTCTGCCGATATTTTTGCGTCGATTACAAAGGTTGATTCAGGAGAAGCAGTATGATTTGTGGTGGGAAAATGTCCTCTATTCTTTTTTGGGCGAAAGGAATGTGTATGTCACACAAATACCACCGGGATTGTTTTGGGCAGAGGTTGATACGTGGGAGGATTATCGGCGAATCCTGCAATTCACCAACCATCTGGCGCACAGGTAAATGATGTTCAAGGAGAAGCTCTCACCGGACAAGGTCCTACTTTTACTATATGTGGTGCTTAAGCCCTTCTACTTCTTCCCAAGTGGCAATCCGCAAATCGCCGATTTTATTATGCTTATCCTGATCGCCTACAGCTTCTTGTTTCGCCTCGGTCGGGTCAACCGCAGACTCGGATTTTTTCTCTTCCTTACCCTTCTATTTTTGTACGACATTATGATGGTGAATGGCATATGGTCGATTGCACTCGGCGGGGAAATGGATGTATTCAGCTCGACCAAGTGGTATTTGTACAACGGAGCCGTGATGCTTGCCCTGATTATTTTGTTCAGGCGAAACCCTCAAGAGTACGTCATATGGGTCTTCCTGGCTACGTCCACTTCCTTGCTCGTTCAGGCATTCATTCTCGTGACAGGACTGTCACCGGATAGCGGAGAGTTCAGGCAATCGTTGTTCTTCAACAATCCGAACCAGCTCGGCTATTTTGGGCTTTTGTGCATGGGGATATGCCTGCTGTGTGCTCGCTTCGTATCTGTGAAGACCATTCCTCTCTTTATTGCGATCGGCACGGCGTTTAGCATCATTGCAGCGTCCTTGTCGAAAGCAGCGATCATTAGTGCCGTAGGGATGTACCTCGTTTTTTTGCTCCTCTCCATCAAAGAACGAACGGGCTTGTTTTGGTTGAATTTGCTTTGTGTGCTCGTCTCGTCCTTCACTGTCTTCTTCATCTATTTGTACACCAACGAAAACGTGCTGAGCGATGCATCTATTTACACACAAATCGAAGAACGAATGGTATCACTCGGGGAAGATTCGGATGACAATTTGGCGGCGCGGGGCTATGACAGGATTGCCAACCATCCGGAGTACATTTTGTTCGGAGCAGGGGAAGGGATGTACGAGCGATTTAACAGCAGCATTTCGTTAGAACTCCATTCTACCTTAGCCAATCTGTTCTTCTCCTACGGCGTAATGGGCACGGTGTTGTTCATTCTCGTGATTTATGGGGCGGCCCGTGGGCATCGATTGGTTGCTTGGTACCCACTTGTCTTCCAAATTTTGTACGGACTCACTCATAACGGAATTCGCGAAACGTTTTTCTGGATCATGCTCGCGCTGTATTTCGTGACAGCCGAAATCAATACGCGTCAGACCAAAAATGGCGGTGATCTGCTTGAAAAAAATCTTGCAAGTATGCGCAATTGACCGCTCTGTAGAAAGCTTATTGTTTCCCCTGATTGAAAAGCTGATGGGTGAAGGCTACGAGGTGCATACCGCGTGTTCGGATACGGGGCGCTTTGATGTCCTAACAGCAAAGGGATTGACGCTCAGAAGAATTCCGATTAAGAGAAAGATCGACCCGATTTCCAATTTGGTGACAATTGGGGCATTGTATCGGCTGATGAAAAGGGAGAAGTATGATGTCGTGCATGTCCATACGCCGATTGCCGCTGTTCTCGGGCGCGTGGCAGCAAGGCTGGCAGGAGTTCCGCATGTCATTTACACAGCGCATGGCTACTTCTTTCATGAGGGCATGAGCAAAAGTACGTATCAGATGTACTATACGCTGGAAAAATGGTTTGCCCGGCGTATGACCGACTATCTTTTGCTTCAGAGTCGAGAGGATTACGAGTTGAGCGTGAAGGATAGCTTCTCCTCCCAGACGGAGCGGATTCTGCACATTGGCAACGGCGTTGATCTCACAGAACGCTTTCACCCGCGACACGTAACGAGAGAAAAGGTCCAGGCTATCAAGTCCTCACTGGAGCTGCGGGATGAGAATGTGGTGATCACCTATGTAGGACGCATGGTTTCGGAGAAAGGAATTTTTGAGCTGTTGGAAGCCTTTCGCAAGCTGGCGGGTGAATTTCCGCGTCTGCGCCTCTTGTTGGTGGGGGACGTGTCCTCCAGTGAACGCGATCAGCGAGGTCAGGACTTCGTAGGGCTTTGCCGACAGCATCCGCAAATCATTTTGGCTGGATTCCGCACAGACATCCCGGAGCTGATGGCCACAAGCGATATATTTGTTCTTCCCTCTCATCGCGAAGGGCTGCCTCGTTCCATCATTGAGGCGATGGCAATGGCAAAACCGATCGTCGCCACGAATATCCGTGGATGTCGGGAAGAAGTCAGGGACGGTGTCAACGGATTTTTAGTAGAACCGAAACAGGTATGCTCCTTGTATGCAGCCTTAAAAAAGCTCGTAATCGATTCCAGACTCAGAGAAGCATTCGGGCAGAACAGCCGCTGCATCGCGCTTGAGCACTTCGATGAGCGAACGGTCCTTGCGAAGCAGGCGGCCTTGTTTGCCCAACTAACTGGTCAGCTACGAGAAGAAAGAGGGCAGGAGAAAGGAGGCAGCGGAGAAGATTGGACAAGACGGGAGCATTCGTCATTTCCCTAGACTTTGAACTTTACTGGGGCGTCCGAGACAAGAGAACCATTCAGTCATATGAGCAAAATTTGCTAGGCGTTCGTCAAGTGATCCCCGCACTTTTGGAGCTGTTTGCCAAGTATGAAATGCACGTCACCTGGGCTACTGTCGGTTTTTTGTTTTGCGAGTCGCGCAAGGAGCTAGCAGGCGTCGTCCCACGGCATCTCCCGGCGTATTCCGATGAAAAGCTGTCACCCTATCCCTATTTGGACACAGATGCGATCGGAGAGCATGAGCAGGTCGATCCGTATCATTTTGCTCCTTCCTTAATCAAGCTGATATCCACTTACCCGCATCAATTCATCGGAAGCCACACTCTTTCCCACTATTATTGTCTAGAGCCGGGACAGACTCCCGAAGCTTTTGCTGCCGATCTTGATTCTTTTCATAGAGTGACTCGCAAAAAAGGATACTCACCTTCCAGCATCGTTTTTCCACGAAATCAGGTGAAGTCTGCCTATTTATCTTTGTGCAAGAAAAAGGGGTTCCGTTCCTATCGCGGCAACGAGCAGTCTTGGATGTATCACACAAAAGGGGCTGCCGAAGAGACATTGTTCAAACGAGCCATGCGACTGATGGATGCGTATGTGAATCTTTCCGGTCATAACAACTATGAATCATTGCAGCGTAGTCATGAGGGAATGGTCGATGTTCCATCCAGCCGGTTTTTGCGTCCTTATTCTCCTCGATTACAGCGGTTGGAAAAATGGCGCATGAATAGAATCAAATGCGACCTGACTCATACGGCGGAGCACAATCGCTTGTATCATCTTTGGTGGCATCCGGAGAATTTTGGGGATCACATTGAAGAGAATCTGTCCTTTTTGGAGGAAATACTCCAGCATTACGCCATGTTACGCGAAAGGTACGGCATGCAGAGCCTCAGCATGGAGGAAGCGGCAGCGAAGTGGAATCAACAGGAGGTGCGGCATGAAGGCCTTGTTTGATCGTTGCGTTTCCTTCCTGATGCTCGTCATTCTGTCCCCACTGATTTTGCTAGTGAGTCTGCTCATTCGCTGGAAGCTGGGGTCTCCGGTTTTGTTTGTACAAGAGCGACCAGGTTTGCACGGAAAACCATTTTTCATCTATAAATTTCGCACGATGACCAATGAACGCGATGAGAGTGGAGAGCTTCTCTCTGACGAGCAGCGACTGGGATCATTCGGAACACTTTTGCGCAAGTATAGCCTGGATGAACTGCCGCAATTATGGAATGTGCTTCGTGGTGAAATGAGCCTCGTAGGACCGAGACCGCTACTGATGGAGTACCTGCCGCTGTACACGCCGCGGCAGTTGAAGCGACATGACGTAAAGCCGGGGATTACAGGCTGGGCGCAGGTCAATGGGAGAAATGCGATTGACTGGGAGCAAAAGTTCGAGCTGGACGTCTGGTATGTAGAAAATGGCAGCTTTTTTCTGGATATGCGGATTATCGGTCTGACGATCAAGCGCGTTTTTCAATCGACAGGCATAAATCAGCAGGGCAGCGTCACGGTAGAAGACTTCAGAGGGAATGAAAACACAGAGCGCGCTGGGAGGGAAGCATGTGAGCCTGATCGTACTTTCGGAACAGGATGATTGGACCGAATATTTGCAACGGTTTTTAAAGTTAGACGTGTCCTATACGAAAGAATACGTACAGCTGTATGCCAAAATGGAGCAGGGCACGCCAGAAGCTGTTTTTTTCAAGAGTGGGGAGAACGAGGTTTTCTACCCGTATTTGGTCAGACGTCTAGATGAGTGGATTCCCGGCTATGCCGATTTGGTTTCGATAGGATACGGAGGGCCATTTGTCGTAGGGGGACAGACGGCTGCTCGATTATTCCAGGAGCAATTCCACGTCTATTGTCGGTACAAAAACTATCTGACGGAAACGGTTCGCTTTCATCCGTTGCTGGGGAATGCAGAGCTATTCGCGGGTCAGATGCGACTGGATCTGGTGAGGGTGGTAACGGCGGTCGATTTGCGCCCCACACTTGCCTACATTCGTGCCCACTATACGCAAAATGTGGGACGAAATATGAGGAAGGCAGCGGCAAACGACGTCCGGATTACATTGGGCGGAACCGATTGGCTGCATTCTTTTATCCAGCTACATCGGGAGACGATGGATCGCAATCAAGCCGCGGCGATCTACTACTATGCACCGGAATTTTTTGTGGGACTCATGAAAAAAACAGTGTTGTGCAAGCCGCGGCTTCTACTTGCCACCCATGAGGATCGACCGGTGGCGGGAGTGCTTTTGCACAGTGGAAATCAATTCGCCCATTATCAGCTAGGGGCATCCCATACGGAAGACATGGCGCTTGGCGTCAACCACCTCCTCTTCGACGCCATGATTCAGCAGGCAAAGCTGGATGGAGCACAGCTGCTTCTCCTCGGAGGAGGAAATATGGATGGAGATGGTTTGTTCCGTTTCAAGTCCTCGTTTGCAAATGGCAATCATTTTCCTTACTGGATGGGCAAGAAAGTTCACAATGAGGAAGTGTATTTGGCTTTGTGCCAAAAACTACAAGTCGATCAGGCTGGCGAGCAAGATTTTTTTCCTGCCTATCGCAATGGGGGGACGTCGAAATGAGTGCGAAGCAGCGGATCTTTTTATCACCGCCACATATGGGGGAGGATGAGCGGGACTTGGTGGCGGACGCCTTTGCCTCCAATTGGATCGCACCGTTGGGGGAACATGTCGATGCTTTTGAGCGAGAGATTGCCCAGTATGTGGGCGTAAAAGCTGCACTGGCTGTGTCCTCTGGTACGGCTGCTATCCATCTTGGGCTGAGGCTAGCAGGCGTCGCTCCGGGTGATACGGTGTTTTGCTCCAGCCTCACCTTTGTCGCGAGTGCCAATCCGATTCTGTACCAGGGAGCGACTCCAGTATTCATTGATTCAGAAGAAGGGTCTTGGAATATGTCTCCGCTTGCATTAGAGCGAGCCCTGCGGGAAGCAGCAGCAGCGGACAAGTTGCCCAAGGCGGTTGTCATCGTCAATTTATATGGGCAGAGCGCAGATATGGGACCGTTGATTGCACTAAGTGAGCAGTATGGGGTGTACGTGGTGGAAGACGCAGCAGAATCGTTAGGGGCTGTATACAAAGGGAGAATGAGCGGTGTCTTTGGGCATGTTGGGACCTTTTCGTTTAATGGCAATAAAATCATGACGACATCAGGTGGTGGAATGCTCGTCTCTGATGACGTTGAGGCGATCGAAAAGGCGCGCTTCTGGTCTACGCAGGCGAAGGAGCCAGCCAGGCATTACCAGCATGAAGAGATGGGCTACAACTATCGGTTGAGCAACATACTGGCCGCAATTGGCCGGGGGCAACTGCGTGTTTTGGAGGAGCGAATCGAGGCAAGACGAGGGATTTTCAAGCGTTATGAACAAGCCCTCGGGCATTTGCCAGGTATCTCGTTCATGCCAGAGCCTGCGACAGGGCGATCCACACGATGGCTAACGGTGATGACACTGAATCCAGCAGACACAACCCTTTCAGCTGCACAACTAATCGATGAACTGGGCAAAGAAAATATCGAAGCCCGTCCCGTGTGGAAGCCGATGCATCTGCAACCGTTGTTCGCGCAGAGCCAATACTATTCGCACCAGCCTGATGAGAGTATATCAGATCGTCTTTTTGCCCAAGGTGTTTGCTTGCCGTCTGGTTCCAGCTTAACCGCCGAACAGCAGGAGCGAGTCATCGGTGTTATCACGAACTGCCTCTTGAAAAAGGAACAGGGGGTGCGCCATGTATAGTTATGAGCAGATAGAAAAATGGCGTAGTCTCTGCTCGTCTTCCTTTTACGTACTGGACACAGGGAAGCTCTCCGAGAACTATCGTCGTTTCCAACGGGCTTTTACTCGACGCTATGAACATGTGGTCGTGGCGTATTCCTATAAGACCAATTACTTGCCGTTTTTATGCCAAAAGCTGCATCAGTTAGGGGCGCATGCGGAAGTCGTCTCTCGATTGGAGTACGAATTGGCACGGAAGCTCGGAGTCGATCCTGCGTCCATCATTTTTAACGGCCCGCTCAAAACGGAAGACGACATTCACTTTGCCTTAGAGCAGGGGAGTCTGATCAATCTGGATTCTTTTTCAGAAATCCCGTGGGTGGTGGCCTACGCCATGCAGTATCCCGAGCAGACGTTTCGGATTGGGCTACGGATCAATGTGGATTTGACCAGAGGTGGAGTGAGTCCTCTGCAAAATGGGTACGAGGTCAGCCGATTTGGTTTTTGCGTCGAAAACGGTAATTTGGAAAAAGCCCTGAGCCAGTTGGCTGTCGCCCCGAATGTGCATGTAGTCGGATTGCATGGACACTTTTCCACCAATCGCAGTGTCGGTGTGTATCGCCAAATTACGCGCCATCTATGCCGTTTGGGGAAGCAGCATTTGGGCGAGCGCCTTGCTTTTATCGATATGGGAGGTGGATTTTTTGGCGAGCTCCCGACCTCATTCGGGATGACGGCTGCTCCTACCTTTGAGGAGTACGCCGAAGCGATTACGTCAGTTGTGAAGGAGGAGCTGGCAGAGCTGGATCAAGCGCCATTGCTGATTCTCGAGCCGGGTATTTCCCTTGTGGCAGATGCCGTTGATTTCGTTTGCCGAGTCATCGATGTAAAAGAAAACAGAGGCGAGCGATTTGTTCTCGTGGATGGAAGTATTCACAATGTCAAGCCGACGATGCATTCGTACCTCTTGCCAGCCCGACTTGTGTGCAACCGCAAGCCAGTTCCCGAAGCGACCTATCATGTTGTTGGGTATACGTGCATGGAAAAAGATTATTTGCTTCAAGGCTACACGGGGCCTCTGCCTGATATCGGGGATTATTTTGTCTTCGGGCACGTGGGAGCTTATACGCTCGTCTTTAATCCACCATTTATTCGGGAGAGGCCGCCGGTTCTTGCCATCGATGGAAATGAAGCGTTCATTGTTAGGGGAAAAGAGACTCTTCAACAATTCATTCCCGAATCGGTTTATCGCTTTCACGTTGACAAGCAGGAGGTAGTGAACTGAATGAACATACTTGTGACTAGTGTAGGCAGACGAGTTAAGCTGCTCCACTATTTTGTACGCGAATGGGGGGACACTGGCAAAATCATAGCAGTCGACTGCGATCCGACGGCCCCGGCCTTGTACGCTGCCCATCATCACGAGCAGGTGCCGCGTATCGATGATCCTGGTTATCTCGATGCCCTGCTGCAAATTTGCCAACGGTACGAGATTAAGGCAATCCTCTCTTTAATAGACCCGGAGCTGACACTGTTGGCTGCGCATGCAGATCGTTTCTACATGCAGGGCATCGAGGTGATTGTGTCCAGCCTGGATGTAATCCAGATGTGCTTGGATAAGAGGGCAACGTATGATTTTTTGTCCGCGCATCAGATTCCTGCTATTCCCACCTTTACAAAAATGGACGAGGTACAAGCAGCTCTTTCAGCAGGACAGATTACGTATCCATTGATCGTCAAGCCGCGGTATGGAAGTGCCAGTTTGGGCATCACACGTGTGGAGAATGACCAAGAATGGTCCGTGCTCATGGAAAAAACGGAGGATGTCGTCGTTCAACCGTTCTTGCAGGCAGAGGAGTACGGAGTCGATGGCTATGTGGATCTGATCTCGGGGGAGCTGGTGACACTTTTCACCCGCAAAAAGCTGCGAATGCGAGCAGGCGAGACGGATCGCTCCCTCGCGGTAAAAGATCCTCGTTTGCTATCACTAGCGAAGGAACTCATTCGTGTCCTGGAGCCACGTGGGCCCATTGACATCGATTGTTTTTTGGTGGGAGATCAGTACGTTGTGTCGGAGATCAATCCCCGTTTTGGCGGCGGGTATCCGCATGCTCACGAAAGCGGAGCGAACAGCGTGCGTGCGCTTCTCCAAAACATAAAGGGTTTGGTGAATGTGGCAAAAATCGGGGAGTACAAGGAAGGAAGCATCATGATGAAATACGATGAGGTCATACTGTTGGAGTGAACGCAAAAATATTTTTCAGGAGCGGGGCATGGGCAGGAAACAAAAACAAGACATAGACTGCGTACCTGCCCCCTGAGACTCCCGTTCCCGTAATGTATAGTGCCTATATATTGCTGAAATGTGCTACAATCGTACTTGGGCGTCCATCGCGATGCTTACTTTATCAAAAAGCAGGAGTGTTATAGAACATGATCATCCAGTTCATTCGTTATCGGTAATGTGAGGTACAGATCAACGTAATCCCGCATTTTTTGAAAGTGCTTGGGGTTTATTTGACTGTGCCTTTTTTCATTCACCGAAATACGAATGAATGGGGTGCTTTTTTGATGTCTACAGCTATCTCCCAGTATGTGGGGATTTTTCGTTGTCCAATTTGCCAAGCAGCTATGCGCAACGTACCTGCAACCAGCTTGGTATGCAACAATCATCATTGCTTTGATTTATCCAAGCACGGCTACGTTCACTTGGCTACGCGAACCTACAAAACAAAGTATGACAAGCAATTGTTTTCAGCAAGAAGGGCGATCATGGAGCAAGGTTTTTTTGATCCATTGTATGACGTGTTGAGTGAAGTCATCCTGCAAACGACAGAACCTGAAGAAAGCCAGATGTACGTGCTGGATGCAGGATGCGGTGAAGGCTATCATTTGACGCAGGTTCGGCAGAGAGTGATGCAAGCAAGCCAAGTCCCAATTATCGGAGTGGGTGTCGATCTCGCTAAAGAGGGGGTTATGCTTGCGGCGAAGAACGATTCAGAAGTAGTTTGGTGCGTCGGTGATTTGACGAATGCACCGTTTGTGGATAGACAGTTTCCTTACATTCTCAATCTGTTATCTCCATCCAATTCGGATGAGTTTCATAGACTTCTGGCTGATGAAGGACAGATGATCAAAGTCATTCCAGAGGCGAACTACTTGCGAGAGCTACGGGAAGTCTTGTATCAAGAGACACCCAAAACACAATACGAAAATCATCGTACGATCGACCACTTCAAAACCAGCTTTCAACTAATCGGTAAGGAACGGGTTCAGTATCAGTTCCGACTGGATGAAGAGGGGCTTGCTTCCCTGCTTCAGATGACGCCGTTGGTATGGGGGGCGACACCTGAGCAGTTGGAACGGGTGTCAAGCTTGGCAGGGGTGGACATGACGATAGACTTGGTTGTGTTGATTGGCAGGAAATAAAGTAACGACTGTCCTGAGCGGGAAAAATCCGTTCTGGACGGTCGCTTTTTTATTTTTACTTGGTGATTGTTTGACAGTGTTACTTATTTTCTTGAAAATAAGAATGAATAGTCGGAATAGTTTCGGAGGGATAGTATGGGGGCAGATCAGGATGAGGCTTCCTTTTGGCGCGTAAAACCTTTTCTTGCGGATATCCAAAAGCATTGCTTGTCCCTCACGAAAAACGAGTGGGATGCGCAGGACCTCCTGCAAGAAACATTGACGAAGGTGTATCGTTCCCTGCAGAAGACTCCAGACAGAGAACTGACCAAGGCATTTTTGAGGCAAATTGCCACGAATGCGTGGATCGATCATTGCCGGAAAGTAAAGTCGAATGAGCATCCCGCCATGTTTGATGAAGCGATCTATCTGCATCAGTCCACTGTATCCGATGCGTTGGTTCAGAGAGAGGTGTTCGAGCAGCTGGCAGATCGTCTAAATGCCAGACAGATGGTGCTGATTCTCATGATGGACATTTTTTCGTTTACAGCGCAGGAAACAGCCACATTGCTGCATGCGACAGTAGGGGCAGTGAAGGAAGGGGTGAAGAGGGCACGCCAGCGCTTGTTCGTCTTGGCTGAGCAATCCAGACAGGATGAAAACTCGTCCAGCAAAAAGAAAATTGACAAAGCTGAACGTCGTGATTCGTCCGGATTTGTATCAAAAGAAGGGTTCGAGCAATTTTTGGCTGCCTTTCGTGCGGGGGATGCCTATGCGATTTGTCAAACGTACCTGCGCCTCGCCGAACAGGGCGTGAGCGTGGAAAAGGTTTCGGTAGCAGGCGATCGCCTTTTCTTCGCTGTTCGTGACCCGGATGGACATTTGCTGCATTTTTTTCAGAAATGGTAGAAGTACCCGTTTCTTTTTGTTCTTTTCTTTCGTTTATGAGGGTGAAAGTACATATTTGAAATAAAGGAGCGAACACAAATGAGTATCCATGTGCGTAATTTTGCGGTTGTACAGCTGCCTGTCAAAAACTTGGAGGTATCCATAAAGTGGTATCGCGATGTGCTCGGCATTCCGTTTACCTTCGAATTTTCACCTGGAGACAATGAGGCGTGGTTAAACGTAGGTGGAGTAGGTCTCGGGCTCATTCGTTGTCCGGAAGTTCCACGTTTGGACTTTACCGATATGGCAGGACAAGCCCAGCCGATCATCTCCTTGCAGGTAGACCAAATCCATGAGGTTTATGAGGAGCTGAAAAGTAAAGGAATCGAAGTAAGTGAAATGACGTACAAGCGAGGCGGAGGCTACAGCTTTAGATTTCGTGATCCGGATGGGCATTTGAACCACCTATGGGGTGGCTGGCCTTCTGCTGAGGATGAAGAGAGAAACGCATAGAGATACCCAATTCTATAAATGCCACCTGTGAAAGTTATGCAGGTGGTAATTTAATATACGGGGCAGCGGTGGAGAGAAGAATATTTCCAGTCTACGCTCCGGGCTACGTCCTGCTAGGGTGTGGGAACTGTCCGCTCCGCAGCGACTTGCGGGGAAATGCAAAAGTGGTAGCCGCTCCGCCGTTTGGGCATGTTGCATTTCTTTTGCCCGCCAATCACTGCGAAGCTGGGTTGGACTTCGAAAGTCGCTAGGGCTAGAAATATTCTTCTCTGACGCGGCTATGACCAGCCCACCGAGGCTCCATGGAAAAAGCGAAACACACCTCTGAGAAGCATGAAAAAAGGTTTTACAAACCAGTTATGTCATTTCTATGGATGGGTCCGGCGATCCGATTCTCATTAATCCGGCAGGAAAGGTTTTCATCTGCTATCACGATACCGGGGAGATCAAGTTATTAGCGGATTCATTCGAGGTGCTGATCGAGGAAAATTTTTATGAATGGTGAGTAGTCCAATTCGGTAATAAGCCAAAAAGGCTGGCGGTAAAGTGTAGCGGCAGATTTTTCGCCGATAGTCCCGTTTGATCTATATGAAATGCGAATCACGAACTATGGGTATCTCTAAAGTCTTACTTTAAAGGAGTGTTTACTGGTGATCACCATTTATGAGGAACGGCGGACAGGAGCCATGGCGGAGACAGTTAAGCATGATCATGCATCACTTGAGAAGTGTTTGGAGGTCATCCGGAAGATGGACGGCTTCCTATGCAGTCAGATCAGTATTCAACATATGGATAAGCTGATCATGATCGGCGGCGGGAGTCACCAGTTCATCGTTACTGTTGAGACAAACACGGCGATTCATAGCCTTCTTAGTTTACAGGAGGAAGAAGAGGATTTGGTTGAGCTTACCGTAGGGGGCCAAGCCTGTGAATTTCCTCAGCATTACATCGTAAGCATTGAGCAAGTTGAATCTGCACTCCTGCAATTATTGACAGATACAATCACAGAACTGCACTGGGAAATTATCGAAAAATAATGACCATAAGCTAAGCTAAGTTGAGACATATCTAGATGGCGGCAATCGGATTTAAAGAAACTTGCTAGGACCATGCTGTGAAACCAAACAATAAAAAATGGAAGCCAGTATTATGCTTGCTGAAAAGTCAACATATACAGTGAGCTCAAAAAGTGGCCATCCCGCAAAGGATGGCCTTAAAACTTGTTATCAACATTGCTTCACTTTATTCAGTAATCGCGCGCCGCGTCGAACCAGCGGTGAGCCGTCTCCTCCGTAATAGGCTGGCCGATTAGGTGGTCAGACTGGCTTAGTTGCCATACAGCTTCACCTAGGTCTTCTCGTTCACTGGTTTCGATACCTTTGAGGGTGTTGAAACGCACGGTGAAGGCGGTAATGGCTGCCTCGGCATCAGCAAGGCTGCGGGCTTGGGCCAAGGTCGCTTGTGCAACGTCATAGGCTTCATTAGCCAGCTTGGCCAGACGTTTCGGCCAGGACGAAAATGGGCGGCCAAACTCGGTCGTCCACCACTCAGGCTTCCGTAATTGGCTCACGGAAGCGTAGCCCGTCCATGGGCGGGTGTTAGCTCGCGCTTTCATTTGCTGCCTCAGTCGCTTGCCCGTAATCTCCTCCACGTTATAGGCGATAAATCTGTCAAGCAACGGCCACGCATTTAATGGCGGCAAGTCACCCAGATCAGGCATGAAGCGCAGCTCCAAATTCGTTAACTGGGTCTGACGAGCTAAGAGCTCCAAATCGCAGAAATTCCCCCACAAACTCAGTGATGAAAGATTCTGGAATCGACTTAGGCACTCCAGTGAGATAGGCTGCGCCAGCGGTTCGTTTCGAAGCGTCAGGCTCGTGACCTGGTGCAGCTCGCCCAGATCGGGTAGCAAGAAGGGATCATGATTCTTGCGGCGGCTGGTGCGCGGCTTCAGTGTCAGAGAGTATGGCATGTCGCCAGCGACAGAGAAACGCGATAGATCGCCAGCTACACTCAGACGGAAATATTCAGAGATATGGCGTTTCGGGAGCTTCAGATGCAAACGGCTATCAAACTGGTCCAGTTCGATATGCAAGCCGTGCAATTTGGACTGGCTCGCGTCGACGTCTATGTCTTTAGGCAGGAACGGAACCCATGCCATTTCTTCAATGGGCCGTTCTTTGGCCCAGTCGAAGAAGCCCGCGTCGCTACCTGTGTAGTACAGAACTCGCGGCCAAGGCGAGCCAGCTGGCGTGGCAAAGGAATCGAATACGTTCCAATTGATGGGCGTATAGGGATCGACGTGCAGGTCTGTTTTATTGCCCAATTGTGACGGTCCAATGGAGAGACTACCTACGCCGGGCTTGAGAACAAGTGTGTGGCTGTGAGGGCCGGTCAGGTCGATAGGATAACGACCATCTTCTCTTATAGAACCAGCAGAAGAACGAACTTGCTTATGAATTGGCATTTCCCTCATCCTTCCTTCTTAACTTCTGACTTATCCGCTATGTATCAACCATATCAATACCTTGGGGCTTACCAAAAATATAGCATAGAAAATAGCAGTTGCTGAGGTGGAGAGAAGAATATTTCCAGTCTACGCTCCGGGCTACGTCCTACTAGGATGTATAGACTGTCCGCTCCGCAGCGATTTGCGGGGAAACGTAAAAGTGGTAGCCGCTTCGTCGCGTGGGCACGCTTCATTTCTTTTGCCCGTAAATCACTGCGGAGCTGGGGTGGACTTCGAAAGTCGCTAGGACTGGAAATATTCTTCTCTGACGTTGCTGTTCAAAGATTTTCAATCCTTAAAACCCACTTGAAAACTCATTCGCTCGCAAGGAAACAGGAGAAATAAGCGAAGATCTTTGGGGCACCCACGGAGGCGCAATGGAAAAGGCGAAACACGCCTTTAAGCGTCCACCTCTGAGAAGCACCCCTGAACCTCTACTTTGGACGCGGTTTCGCTTTTTCCATGGAGCCGTGCAGTGAATCCCCCTAGCAGGTGACCCAAGAAGCTGGAGCGTTTTCTCCTGTTTCCTCCCACCACAGCGGCTAGAATGACGAGTATCAAATCAAGACTAAAAGTATCAAATCGATACAATTAAATCTCATTTTGATACGATTGCCACCAAAACACAAAGCCATCCACGCCTCATACCGTTGGCACGATCCTTGCTTTATCAATAGGATGAAACGAACCGAGGAGGTACACATCAAATGGATAAACGTAATCAACCACCAATCCACGTCGTAAAAAATAAGAGAAAAAATAGCGAAAGTGCTCGCATTCCTGCTTATTTGACCACAATAGAATCCCGTTTTGCCAAAGCCTTTCACCAATCTCTCGCAAACTACGAGCCAACTCCCCTCGTTACATTGCCTGCGTTAGCGCGTGAGCTGGGAGTAGGACAAGTCCTTGTAAAAGATGAGTCCAAACGATTTGGTCTCAATGCCTTCAAGGTTTTGGGAGCTTCTTACGCGATGGCCCGTTTCTTGTGCGAAAAGCTGGGGAAATCGACAGAAGAGATGACCTTTAAAGCACTGTGCTCCCAAGACATGAGAGAGCGAATCGGAGAAGTCACTTTCATCACTGCGACAGATGGCAATCACGGAAGGGCCGTTGCATGGGCTGCCAAGGCACTCGGACAGCATGCCGTTGTTTATTTGCCCAAAGGCTCCGCCCAGCAACGGGTAGATGCGATACGCGAGGCGGGCGCACAAGCTCACGTCATCAATGGAAACTACGATGAAGCCGTGCGTCTCTCAGAACAAATGGCGAAGGAACGTGGTTGGCAAGTGATTCAAGATACGGCATGGGAAGGCTACACGACCATTCCCACATGGATCATGCAAGGCTATACAACGATGGCGGCAGAGGTAATGGAACAACTCTCAGCCCTCACCGATTCCAAACAGCCGACGCATCTATTCTTGCAGGCAGGTGTCGGTTCCATGGCTGCCGCAGTCTTGGGACATTTCGTAGCAGCGTCATCAAACAAAGACGTAACGACCGTGATCATCGAGCCACATAGCGCCAATTGCATGGTCCTTTCAGCAGAAGAGAACGACGGACAACCACATGCAGCTACGGGCGAACTCGAAACCATCATGGCAGGTCTAGCATGTGGAGAACCGAATCCGATGGCATGGGAGATCTTGCGGGAGCATGCAGACTTCTTCGTCAGCTGTGCCGATTACGTGGCGGCAAACGGCATGCGTATACTTGCGACACCGACTGGAGACGACTCTTCCATTGTGAGTGGGGAAAGTGGAGCAGTCGGCGTAGGGCTACTCGCTGCCTTGATGACCAAGCCAATGTATCATCAACAGCGTGAGCAGCTTGGCTTGAACGAAAAATCCATTGTCTTGTGCTTTAGTACGGAAGGTGACACGGATCGGGATATCTACAAACGCATCATCTGGGAAGGCGCATGCCGAGAAGAGGAGGATATGGAAAAATGAACGTGACGATCAATCGAGACGAACTGATTTCATTGGTGCAGGATTTGATTCGGATTGATTCGGTGAACCCGTACCTTGATGAGGATGGGCCGGGCGAGAAAGCGATCGCCACTTTTATTCGAGAGCGTTTGGTGGCGGCTGGACTGGAGGTCCATGTCACGCTTATTAACGACACAGCGGTCAATGTCGTCGGGATCCTACGGGGAACAGGCGGCGGCAAATCCTTGATGCTAAATGGGCATATGGATACGGTAAGCGCCAAACGCATGGAAATTCTGCCGTTTGAGCCAACCCTTGTGGACAACAAAATTTACGGCAGAGGCAGTCAGGACATGAAGGGAAGTCTGGGGGCCATGATCGCCGCAGTAGAGGCAATCGCACAAGCAAAAGTTCCGCTGGCAGGAGATGTCATTTTGACTTTTGTCGCTGACGAGGAATATAAAAGCATCGGGACGGAGGAGCTGGTAAAGGCGTACAAAGCAGATGCGGCGATATGCTGTGAGCCTTCTGATCTGGCGATTGGTGTCGTTCACAGAGGATTTGCCTGGGTCAAATGCGAAGTGCTGGGCAAGGCAGCTCACGGCAGTCGTCCAGCAGAAGGGATTGATGCAATCGTTCGGGCGGGCAGGGTCCTGCAAGAGCTGGAGCATCTCTCGGACAGATTGGCTAAAGGCACGGTTCATCCGATTCTCGGTGCGGCTTCTGTCCATGCATCACTCATTCAGGGTGGAACGGAGCTGTCCACCTATCCAGATTATTGCCGTATCGACTGGGAGAGAAGGACGTTGCCGGGCGAGACAGAGGCAGACGTGGCCAATGAAATGGAAGCATTACTGCAAAAGCTGCGCGCTGAAGATGAGACGTTTCAAGCAAGCGCCGAGCTGTCATTTTTGCGAGAGCCGTTTGAAGTCGGGCTGGATGAACCTGTTTATGTAGCCCTTCAGGCTGCATGTAAGAGCGTGATGGGAAAAACGCCAGAGGTATGCGGGTTTTCGGGATGGACGGATGCGGCATTATTGCAGGAAGCGGGAATCCCTACTGTCTTGTTTGGACCAGTGGGAGCGGGGCTGCATGCGGCAGTCGAATATGTAGAGGTGGATAGCTTGGTAGACATGAGTGCCATCTTGGTAGAGACGATTTGCGATTTTGCCAGTAAAAAACGGTATAAGGGCAGGCTTCTCCTGTGATGCGCTATAATGTAGGCAAGAGATTGACGGGAGGGGAAGCCAGATGCCCTTGCGAGATATTCAAGAAAGTGTGCAACAGATTGCTTCGGCTGTTGCATCCGTTCTGCGCGTAGAGGTAGAGATTGCAGACAGTCAGTTTTTACGGATCGCAGGGACGGGGAAGAATGAGGCTGGCGTTTTGCGGACGATGGCAGGAGAGGACCATATATACCGGGAGTCGTTGCTCGCCGGGCATCCTGTTGTGATTATGCACCCGGGGCAGGATGAGCGGTGCCGTCCCTGTATGCATTATGGAAATTGCACGGAGACGGGAGAGATTTGTTGCCCGATTCAATTAGACAATGAAAATATAGGTGTGATCGGCCTGCTCGCTTTCGATGAGGAGCAGCGTGAGCGGTTGTTTGCGGATGTGGATGCGATATTAACATATTTGCAAAAAATGGCCGAGCTGATCGCCATTAAGCTAAAAGAGCATTACTTGTACGTCGAGCAGTTGCATACGGTAGAAAAACTGCGTGTCGTCATGGATGAAATGGACAAGGCCGTGTTTCTCGTCGATCAAGACAATCGGATCATTCAGGCGAACCAGCGTGCCCGTCAGTATTTGCAGCTCGATCACGACGACAGTCAAACGGCAGAATGGATAGATGCCATTCGCCGCGCAGATGCTGCGCAGTCTGCGCCAAAGCAGGTCGTTTTGTCCATCGGGCAGGAAGACAAGGCATTTTTGTTTGCCATCAAACCCATTCTACTAGCAGGAACGGTCAAAGAATGGGTGATTACGCTTGATGATGTACAAGAAGTCGTGCAAATTGCAAGGCAAGTGAGTGGATACTCGGAGCCCGACCCTTTTCGGATGATCGGTGGAAACAGTCCTGCGATCGTACAGGCAAAGGAAGTGGCAAGACGTGTGGCAGCCAGTGATTCGACTGTCTTGCTTCAAGGTGAAAGTGGTACTGGTAAGGAGCTCTTTGCCAAAGCCATTCATCAGGCAAGCCCGCGCCGTGACGCGCCGTTCCTCTCGATTAATTGCGCCGCAATCCCTGAGCATTTGATGGAGAGCGAGTTGTTCGGCTACGAGGAAGGCTCATTCACAGGAGCGCGAAAAGGTGGAAAGCCAGGCTTGTTTGAGGTCGCAGGAAAAGGCACATTGTTTCTCGATGAAATTGGGGATATGCCTATGCATTTACAGAGCAAGCTGCTGCGCGTGTTGCAAGAAAAGGAACTGTACCGAATCGGAGGTAACGGCAAGCCCATACGCTTAGCGGCAAGGATCATTGCAGCGACCCATCTGGATTTGCAGGAGCGGGTAGACGCGGGGTTGTTTCGGTTGGACCTGTACTATCGATTGCATGTGATTCCCATCCACTTGCCCTCGCTGCGAGAACGTAGAGAGGATATACTGCCTTTGGCGAACGATATCCTTTTGGCGCATGCAAATCGGGTGGGAAAGAAGTTGCACGGCTTTTCCCAAGAGACGCAAAACGTCCTGTTTCATCACGACTGGAGAGGAAATGTCCGAGAGCTGGAAAATGTAATCGAGTACGCGGTCAATATGGAAGCAGCCTCTTGGGTTCAGCCTGCGAGCTTGCCCATTCGAACGGGAATGCTGCGAGAATCTTCCCCACATTCCGTAAAAGAAAGTCAGGGGCCATTCGACTGGCAAAAGCAAGGACTTATGCTGAAAGAACTGGAACGAGCAGCTATCGATACCGTGATGCAACAAATACGGGATAGAAACGGACGAAAAGAAGAAGCAGCTGCGCTATTAGGCATAAGCCGGGCAACGCTGTTTCGGAAACTGCGCGAGTACGGAATCACCTGATCCGACTTCTGGCTGATTTTTTGGGATTGAGCGGATAATGTGGTATGATGGTTTCGATACAGGAAGAGAGAATGGTAAAAGGAAGGAGTGCCAAAAGAAAATGAGAGAAGTATTGGGATGGATTCGATCGATAACCTTTGCTGTCGTTTTCGCTCTTGTCCTCGGAATCTTTGTATTTCAACCGTTCAAGGTTGATGGGCATTCCATGGACCCTACCTTACAAGACGAACAGCGCATATATGTATCTAAACTATCACACACGTTTTCTTATTTGCCAGATTACGGCGATATTGTCGTGATCGACAGTCGGGTAGAGCGTGACCGTACTTTGATGGACGATATTGTGGGGCATCCTTTGGTGTCTCTGGTCACAGGTCAAGGCGATGATCACACGATGTATGTGAAGCGGGTCATTGGAAGACCAGGTGACGTACTAGAGTTCAAAGCCAACAAGGTGTATCGAAACGGCGAGGCATTGAACGAACCATACATCAAAGAAACGATGGAATATGTAGCGGACGGAAAGATCGCGGTTCCAGCCGATCATGTTTTTGTCATGGGAGATAACCGGAATCACAGCACAGATTCTCGCGATATTGGCTTTATTCCGCTGGATCATGTGATGGGAACCATGATCGAAAATCCTCTCAAGAAGTAAGAATGTGAGTGAGAAAAGGTTGTCCATTTATGGGCAACCTTTGTTTCATAGAGAAAGATGTCCCACTTTTCTGATTGCTCTAAAAGGAGGACGGCTTATGCCCAGTATTTTGATAGCGGATCGGGACCAGAACGAACGAATCGGAATCGGATGGCTCGTCAATAGCTATGCCATTCCGTATGACAAGGTGCATAGTGCTAGGACCATGGAAGACGTTTTCGAAATGATGGAAGCGCATACACCGGAAGTGATCTGTATTGAACTGGACATGATCGGGCGCGGGCAGTGGGACCGGCTGAAGCTTCTGGTGGATCAGTATCGTCCGACCGTTGTGGTGACCACCTCAGAGGCGACGTTTGAGCGGGCGATGCAGGGGATTGGACTTTATGCACGCGATCTATGGTTGAAGCCACAGACACCTGAGTACATCAGGAGAATCCTGACGAGATGCTGTCAGGAGCGCTTGGATCGGAAGCGAATGAGCGAAGAGAAGGGAACGGGATCGGACAATGCTAGGGATGTCTCATATCTTGACCTGTTTTTCCCCGGGCTTGCACAAGCCAAGTCTTATTCGCTCATGCTGGCTCAACTGGAGGATCCGAAGCGGCATCCCGAGCTGCTGCGCTTTTTTGAAGAATATCCGTTTCGCGACAAACCGGACCTTTTGCCGCTAGGGGAGGCCATTGTGGGGGTATTTCCAATGGATGCGGTGCTCTCGCCTTCTACGCTCCACCAAATGGGCAAGCGTTTGCTGATGGACTGGGAAGCAAACAATGATGCGCCGCTCTTTTTGGTCATGTATGACGCAAGCAACCATGAGCAGAGCTTGAACGAAACGTATGCGGAAGCGAGCCAATCCCTGCAAGTCCGCTTTTTCAAAGGATATCGGCAAGTGACGGTCGTGGATAATCGTGTGAATTGGACCATGATTGACCCATTTTTGACGCCCGCCGAACAGCGCACGTGGGTTGAAATGCTGGATGAAGGCAATCGGGAAGAGTTGAAGCAGTGGCTGTATACACACTTCTTTTACAAGGAAGAGCCTTTTCCGGAGCCGGGACTGTTGCGTATTCGGCTGACGAGTATTTTGGCACAAATCAGGCGATACATGATATCACGTGGTCTTGACTCCGCACCTTTGGAAGAGGAGTATCATCGGGTTTTCGAAACGATTCTTTACTCGCCGATCTTGTATCGGATCGTCGTGGAGCTGCTGCTGTTCATTAATCAGCTTCTTGATGCCGCCCATCATTCCGTCGACGAGTCCCGTGCAGATGTCGTGGAACAGGCGATTCGCTATATAGAAGGACGTTACACCGATCCTGCACTGCGTCTGGAGGAGGTTGCACGCTATATCGACCGCAGCCCTTCCTATTTCAGTACACTGCTTGCGCAAAAGCAAGGAAGCTCTTTTCGCCAGATACTCACATCGTTGCGGGTAAAAGAAGCACGCCGATTGCTTCTTGAGACATCCTTGTCTGTCCAAGAGGTAGCAGAGCGATGTGGATTCATTAACGCCAATTATTTCAGTAAAATTTTTAAGGAAAAGACAGGGACAACTCCACGTTTGTTACGAAATCAGAAAAAAAGATAGAAATCGAAAGAAAAGACAGATTTTTTCGTCAAACCATAAATGCGGTTGCAAATGAATCGAAAATAGAGGCACCAAATCGAAAGCGCGGTGCCTTTTTTGTCTTTCCTTGCTTTTTTACAATGGAGCTAAGAAATACATCCTTTTAGAAAAGCAGGTGGAAATGATGACGACGACACAATCCGTTGAGCAATTGATCCAAGCTTTTTCAGGTACCCAATTACATACAAAGGGATGGGTGCAGGAAGCGGCGTTGCGCATGCTCTTGAACAACCTCAATCCTGATGTAGCGGAGCGTACAGAGGATCTGGTCGTATACGGCGGAATTGGCAAGGCGGCACGGAACTGGGAATGCTTCGATGCGATTGTCAAAACATTGCAAACGTTAGAGAGCGATGAAACACTCCTCATCCAGTCAGGGAAGCCGGTTGCTGTATTCAAATCGCATACAGATGCGCCGCGTGTGCTGCTGGCAAACTCGAATCTGGTGCCTGCCTGGGCGAATTGGGAGCATTTCCACGAGCTGGACAAAAAGGGTTTGATGATGTACGGACAAATGACAGCGGGAAGCTGGATTTACATAGGCAGCCAGGGCATCGTGCAAGGAACATATGAGACGTTTGCAGAACTGGCACGCCAGCATTTTGAAGGCACGCTGGCCGGAACGATTACCGTAACAGCAGGCTTGGGCGGTATGGGTGGTGCGCAACCGTTGGCCGTATCGCTCAATGGTGGCGTTAGCATCAATATCGAGGTGGACCCGACCCGTATCCAACGCAGACTGGACACGAAATACTTGGACGTGATGACAGAGAGTCTGGACGAAGCGATCCGTTTGGCGGAAGAAGCGAAGCGCGACAAAAAAGGCATTTCCATCGGGCTGTTAGGCAATGCACCCGAAGTGCTGAATGCCATGCTGGCTCGCGACTTTATCCCGGACGTGCTGACGGACCAGACCTCCTCGCATGATCCACTAAACGGTTACATTCCCATCGGCATGTCACTGGAGGAAGCAGCCGAACTCCGGACCCGCGATCCGAAAGCGTACGAATCTCGCGCAAAAGCAAGCATCGCTGAACACGTTCGTGCCATGCTCGCCATGCAGGAAAAAGGTGCAGTCACTTTCGACTATGGCAATAACATCAGGCAGGTGGCAAAAAACGAAGGTGTGGAGGATGCATTCCGTTTCCCTGGCTTTGTGCCAGCCTACATCCGTCCGCAATTTTGCGAGGGCAAGGGGCCGTTCCGGTGGGTAGCACTGTCTGGTGACCCTGAGGATATTTACAAGACAGACGAAGTCATTCTTCGCGAGTTTTCCTACAACACGCATCTGTGCAACTGGATTCGCATGGCGCAGGAGCGCATTCAGTTCCAGGGACTGCCTTCCCGAATTTGCTGGTTAGGCTATGGCGAGCGTGCGCGTTTTGGTCAAATCATTAATGAGATGGTGGCGCGCGGTGAGCTATCGGCCCCTATCGTCATTGGACGTGACCATCTGGACTCCGGTTCTGTCGCTTCACCAAACCGTGAGACAGAAGCGATGAAGGATGGCAGCGATGCGGTTGCAGACTGGCCGATTCTCAATGCCATGATCAATGCGGTAGGCGGAGCGAGCTGGGTATCTGTGCACCACGGAGGCGGTGTTGGCATGGGCTACTCTCTCCACGCCGGAATGGTCATCGTGGCTGACGGAACACCAGAAGCAGCACGTCGTCTGGAGCGCGTCCTCACGACAGATCCAGGCATGGGCATCGTCCGACATGTCGATGCAGGGTACGATCTCGCGATTCAAACAGCCAAGGAAAAAGGCGTCCACATTCCGATGATGAAGGAGTAAAAGCCATGACTAAACCTGTATGGATTCGCCACGCCAGTCAGCTTGCCACGCTGGCTGGCGGCTCCTCTTCCCCTGTAGTAGGAGCGCAAATGAACGAGTTGTCGATCATCGAGGACGGAAGCATCTGGCTGGAAGGCGGCGTTATCCAGCGAGTGGGAACAGATGAAGAGCTGTCGCTTCACTATCGAGACCGTGCGCATGAGGCGCAAATCATCGATGCTTCGGGCAAACTGGTCGCACCAGGGCTGATCGATCCGCATACCCATCTGGTGCACGCGGGCAGTCGTCAAAACGAGTTTAACATGCGGCTAAACGGTGCGACCTATATGGAGATTATGAATAATGGTGGCGGAATTCACTCGACCACCGCAGCGACGCGTGCAGCGACCCATGAAGAGCTATTTGCCCAGAGCAAGCAGCGTCTCGACCAGTTTCTGCTGCACGGGGTCACAACCGTCGAGGCGAAAAGCGGCTACGGCCTGACATTGGAAGATGAGCTGAAGCAGCTAGAGGTAGCCAAGCGGTTGCACGAGGAACATCCCATCGATATCGTCAGTACCTTCATGGGTGCACATGCGGTGCCACGTGAATACAAGGAAAATCCGGATGCGTTTGTAGACGTGGTCATCGAGGAAATGATCCCGGAGGTGGCTCGTCGCAAGCTCGCCGTCTTTAACGATGTGTTTTGTGAAAGAGGTGTGTTCACCCCGGAGCAGTCCCGACGCATTCTCGAGGCAGGGGTCCGTCATGGGTTGCTGCCGAAGATTCATGCGGACGAAATCGAACCGTATGAAGGGGCAGAGCTGGCAGCTTCGGTTGGAGCGGTATCAGCGGATCATTTGCTGCGCGCCTCTGACAAGGGGATTGAACAGATGGCAGAAGCGGGTGTCATCGCTGTGTTACTGCCTGGTACGGCGTTTTTCCTGATGGCAGAGTCAGCAAATGGTAGGAAAATGATTGATCGTGGCGTGGCTGTCGCGATTTCAACGGATTGCAATCCGGGCTCGTCTCCAACAGTTTCGCTCCCACTCATCATGAATCTGGGTTGCCTGAAAATGGGGATGACACCAGCCGAGGTGCTGACGGCAGCTACCATCAACGCTGCTCACGCAATCCGCTGCGCGCATGAAGTCGGCAGCCTTGAGGTCGGGAAAAAAGCAGATGTCACGATTTTTGACGTTCCTGATTTCATGACCTTGCAATATCGTTATGGGATCAACCACGTAAACACGGTAATCAAAAACGGAACGATTGTCGTTGCTGAGGGCAGACTGGCGTAATACGAAAGAGAGCAAAAGAAAACGGATAGAAGTGGGGGAGACCGGCTTGTCTTTGAAATGGGGGGACATGTATGGGCAACATTTCGAACAGCAATCTTGCACCGCATCCTAGTCAGCAAGCCGTATCCACCACACATGCTTGGAAGTTTTTTGTTTTTAGCCTCATTGGCATTTTCGTCTTTTTTATCCCTGTTACGATTACTAACACGAGCTCGATTATGCTGGATCATATCGTGACATGGGTTCGGCAAATCATGCCGAGTGCGATACCGATGTATGCCTTGCTTGTGATTGTGCTTGGGGCCATTTATCCGTTTGTAACGGGCAGTTGGAAGCAGAGCAAAGTAAACCTCGTCTTTTCTGCGCTAAAAGTACTGGGTGTGCCTATCGCTCTGTTGATCTATTTTCAGGCGGGTCCTGCATGGCTGCTGGACAAGAATATGGGGCCATTTCTCTTCGAAAAGCTGGTGATTCCCGTAGGCATGGTGGTTCCGATTGGCTCCGTGTTCTTGGCTCTGCTGGTTGGCTACGGCCTTTTGGAATTTATAGGTGTACTGGTACAACCGATTATGCGCCCGATTTGGAAAACACCTGGCCGCTCTGCAGTAGATGCGGTGGCTTCCTTTGTGGGAAGCTATTCTATCGGTCTTTTGATCACGAACCGGGTATTCAAAGAAGGCAAATATACGATTAAAGAAGCAGCCATCATTGCAACGGGCTTTTCCACCGTTTCTGCGACATTTATGATCGTCATCGCGAAAACATTGGATTTGATGAATTACTGGAATCTTTACTTCTGGGTGTCGCTCGTGGTGACGTTTCTCGTAACTGCAGTGACGGTGCGTATTTGGCCGTTGTCCAACATGAGCGATGCGTATTACCAGGACAACGGTGATCCTGAGAAAGTAATCAAGGAAAAGCGATTGCGCCAGGCGTGGACGGAAGCAATGGAAGCGGCGGGAAAAGCACTGCCGCTAACACGGAACATTTGGGAGAACTTGCGGGATGGCTTTATCATGACCATGAGTATTCTTCCGTCCATCATGTCGGTCGGTTTACTCGGGTTGGTGCTGGCCGAATTTACCCCTTTGTTTGACTGGCTTGGCTACTTGTTTTATCCGATTACATGGCTCTTGCAAATTCCAGAGCCGATGCTGGCTGCAAAAGCGTCAGCGATCGAAATTGCCGAAATGTTTTTGCCAGCTCTGCTTGTAGTGAAAGCACCGCTAGTCACCAAGTTTGTGATTGCGGTCGTTTCGGTTTCTTCCATTCTGTTCTTTTCAGCGACGATTCCTTGCATTTTGTCCACGGAGATTCCGATTAGTATTCCAAAGCTTCTGGTGATTTGGGTAGAGCGTACAATTCTAACCCTGCTGCTTGTGACCCCTCTAGCATTCCTGCTTCTGCCATGAGCAAGAAAAGTGGTATGATGGTGGCAGGTTCGAACAAGCAGAGGAAAGAGGGGGTAGTCATGTCAGGATTCGGAATATTCCGTGACGTGGTCACGTCAGGGCAGCAACTGCGCGAAATGGTCGGAGAGCCAAGTCGTCTCGTACAGAACAAGGCGATAACCCAGTTGGATGACCATAGCCGCAATTATATTGCCCAAGCGCCATTTCTCATCATTGCCACAGCAGACAAAGATGGCCATTGCGATGCTTCGCCACGTGGAGATGCGCCTGGCTTTGTGCATGTCATCGACGATCACCATCTCGTCATCCCTGAGCGCCCAGGAAACAAGCGGATGGACTCCATTACGAACATTTTGGTCAACCCGCATATTGGGCTTATCTTTTTGATTCCTACGCTGGAAGAGACATTCCGCGTGAACGGCAAGGCTTGCATTATTCGCGATGAAGAAATACTGGCGAAGATGGCGGTAAACGGGAAGGTGCCTACGCTTGGGATCGGTGTGAAGGTAGAGGAGTGCTTCGTCCACTGTGCGAAGGCATTTATGCGCTCTGGTTTATGGAAGCCGGAGTCATGGCCGGCAGAGGGGACGACTCCTAATGTCGCACAAATGCTGGCGGACCATGTGAAGCTTCCCGGTGTGACGGCAAAAGAGGTGGCAGAGGGCTTGCAAGACAGCTATACGAAACGATTGTACTAAACTAATAACGTCGAAAGAGAAACGGTAGCCATCCATTCAGCGTGGCTGTCGTTTCGTCATGTTATTCGCGAACAGGATCATCTACCAGCCACCCTGCACCGACTTCACCCCAGTAGTAACACTCCAACGAATACGATTGCATATTCGAATAGCGGATGTGTTCCGGGATAATGAATGCGGGATTTACGCCACCTGTTCCACCTGTGGGCGTTCCTTTCGTGATCCCGCGGAAAATGACCTTGATATTATAGGTGGGCAGATTGGTCATGCTCCTCAGTCTATTAATAACTCGTTCCTTGAGATCGCCTAGTTCGGCAGCCGCATTGTTTTCCGCTTTTGTGTAAGGCCAAGGATTTTCCGAATGATACTTTTGAATGACGATGACGTATTCATCATATTGACCAGTGTCGCGCCGTTTGTCCAATTGGCCGATCGCTTCATGAATGCGGGCGTTAATTTGTAAATCATCATGGGAGCTGATCGTCTTGATCTCCATCGCAACGCGTTTATTTACTTCTAAAATGTTGGAATGTTCCTCGTCGTCGTCCATCATGTGGACTTTCTCATCGTTGTCGTTTTCCTGCTTCTCCAAATAGTTGTAATCGATGTCAGGATCGTTGTCCTTATCTTGACCGAAATATGGCGTGATCTCCGTTCCAAAAAGACGCTGTGCCTCTTCTAATTCTGTATAGTTCCCACCTGTAACCGAGAAAATGTCCGAAATTTTGGAGTGCAGACTGTAGCTGTACTTCACTTTGTTAAAGTAAGACAAGTAGTTTGTCTCGTCAAAAAGTTCATTGATTGTTCCTTCATGTAAATCATTGGTTTTCGCCACATGCTTATTCCACATTCTGCGTGCATCTAACAAGGCTTCATCCCACGTTCCTTGTATGATTGGGCATGATACAGAACTTGTTGCGTTATAGTCTGTGCTGTCCAGCTTGGTACCAGCAGCCGCAACAGATCCGTAGCGATCAGCTTCCGCTTCGAGAGCAGGATCATCATTGATCGGCAGGCTGGCATCCGGAACGTTCGCTTTTACCCGTCCTTGTCTTTGCTGAACCACATGTGTCAGCTCATGACCGAGTAGCTGTTGACCGCTTTGCGTCTCCGGCTGATAGGTGCCGGGAGCAAAGTGAATGTCATTCCCTTGGGCGAAGGCAACAGCCCCGATTTGGGAGGCGACAGACGATTCTGGATGAATCTGTACATCTGAAAAATTAGTGTGAAAAGCCTTCTCCATTTTTGCTTGGACGGAATCAGGGAGTGAGCGGCCGCTGCCTGCCGATAGATTCTCCGATTTTTGCAAGGGAGTCCTCGATAACATGCGCTGCACAGCTTGATTGCCGAGAGTCTTTTGCAGAGAAAGGATGTGGGAAGAGTGACTCGCCTTTCTTTGGACCTGGCTCGGCTGGAGCATGGGCCTGGAAACAGATGCTTTCGTTTTTTCATGAGTCGCATCGATAGACGGCTTGCTAGATTCATAGCGTCGCATTTTTACACCCCCTCAGCTTTTGTCACGTCCAATTGAACGGGTTCCTTTTGCTGTGCCTGATAGAAATAGAGATACAGATACGGGTCGACCAGATAGCTCGTGATAGCTCCAGTACGGTTAGAGTAGGTGGAGGACGTCTTGGGCAAAATGGCAGATTTGCTGTCGAGCTCGTTCCGATCTTCTTTGACGATAGAGATGACCTGTGGGTGATATACGTGGACGGCAGTGACAATCTGCTTGCTAGGGTGTCCTGGTGCTGGTTCAAGCGTAAAAGCCATATTCATTTCGCGATAGGAAACCTTCTCTGGTGATAAAGATGCCTCTACTGTTGGCGAAGCCTCCGATGCTTTTTGATCGGCAGGAGGAGGGACAGCACCTTCGGCAATCTTCGGCGCGTCATCGTCGGGCTTGCCCATAATCTCTTCCAGCTTGGTCCTAGAGATGCCGATGAATCCAGGCAAATAAATACGCCCTTCGCGGAAATACCCTTTGTACAACGGCAAGCCTTCCTTGTCGTAGAGCACCCCGATGCCGTCGTAGGCACCTGCCCGAAATTGCCCTTGATACAACAGAGCGTCTTCGGCAGAACGAAGCTCTCCCGTTCCATGATAATGCCCTTCGGCAAAGCTGCCTTTATACAGCGTTACGCCACTTGCATCACGAAGCTCGCCTTGCCCGTGATACACGCCCAGAAAAAAGTCACCTTGATAGACGATACTGCCGTTCGAAGAGAATTTGGTTCCGGCTCCATTGAAGTGCCCATTTCGAAAATGACCTTCATACACGAGCTTGCCATCCCGATCAAAAAAACTTCCGGTTCCATTGTATCTGCCGTCCACAAATTGCCCTTTGTACTGCACGAGCCCGTTTTCGTAGTAATCGGTACCTTCACCGCCGTAGAAGCCATTGTCAAACAGTCCGTCGTAGAGCAGCTTTCCATCCTTCGTAAAAAGCCTGCCAGCTCCGTTGTACACGCCGTTTTTAAAAGCACCCTCGTATTTGATTGCACCGTTTGTGTACAATTCCTGACCGGCTCCATCCAGCTTTCCATTTTTGAATTCTCCCTGAAAAACGACTTGTTGGTTGTCGTTGTATAACGCTCCCTGACCAGCATAAACGCCATTTTCAAACCCACCTTGATAGACGAGAACGCCTTTCCGGTATCCTTTGCCTAAGCCTTGCGGAGTGCCACTTTTGAACTCGCCGCTGTATAGAAGCTTCCCTTTGTCGTCATAGAGCTCGCCTTTTCCGTCATACAGACCATCCACGAGCTGACCAGAATAGATCATCGTGCCTTCCGGGTTGTAGATGATCGCCAGACCCGTGTCGGAAATCTGTTGATTTGGAGTTTTTAGATGAATGACGATGGGACGTTGCAAAAAGCGGTTAAGCGCATCGGGAGGATTGATGAACAGGAAGTAGACCAGGACAAGGAGGAACAGTCCTGTCAAAATGAGAAAGCGTCTGGCGATGTAAAAACGGCCGATATGCACGTAATCGTTGAGTGAAGTTTCTTTTTTGGTGAACAGTCCGGCAATGCCGTTCTTGATCCAATCGAGGACTTGCTTGGGGAGGGCGGCTCCTTTTTTTATCCAATCCTGCATCCATTTTTTGAGCGGATTGGTGAGCGGGTCGACAATCGTTTGTTCTGTTAGCTTTTGGAGTTGTTTGTCCATATGTTTCCTCCCTATCTGTCAGGGAACCTGAATCGTCGCTTGACCGGGGTTCGTTATCTGGATGACGCCACCCCAACTGCACATGAGCTTGGAGGTTTGATTGAGGGCAGGCATGTTGGCGACGAGAACAGTAGGGGAGCCAGGAACCCAAGGGGCGGCGGTGACAGGAACGCAGGGGACTGGAGTGAAAACGCCCAGCTTCGCCGCTGTGGCTGCTGCGACCTGAGGGTTGGACATCGTATTGCACATTCCGAATGGAAGGACGTTTACCATCGGTTTATTGTCCATGATGTTTGCGATCGGCATACTGGTAGTGACGCGATTCACAGGGAGCACCATAAGTGAACTGGGAGCTGCGCCGAAGCTACACTGCAGCATGGCTCCTCCGCAGACGAGTTGTCCCATGAAGCCAACTCCTTTACATAAGTCATCTGGTAAGATATTGAAAATCAATCTGTATAGTAGTATAAATGTCAAATAGAGAAGATGTATAGCGAAATTTGTAATTTTTAGTATAATGTTGCTTGGTATCATTTTCGAAAATACGTTTTCGAGAGATGGGAGAACCGCAAACGATGGGAAATAACAAGAAGTATTCCTGGTTGACCGGACTGCTGATTGTATTTGTTGGGATCGGCTTGCTGCTCGTTTGGAACGTGGATAGAAGCGGGAAGCAGGACGTACCGTTTCAAGGGATCGACAGCATCGCGGTCAATAGTCAAAAGGATGTCGTCCTCATAACGGATGGATACCAAA
The DNA here is from genome assembly GCF_949767855.1 of Brevibacillus sp. IT-7CA2. Taxonomy (NCBI): domain Bacteria; kingdom Bacillati; phylum Bacillota; class Bacilli; order Caryophanales; family Paenibacillaceae; genus Brevibacillus; species Brevibacillus sp. IT-7CA2. The sequence continues at coordinate 124,443 of NZ_CATKQT010000051.1, read as the reverse complement.
AACTGACTAGCCTGTACCCCGATCGGTCGCTAAGGTATCAGCAAGTACTGGAGCAAAATCCAGAAGAAGGCTTGGAAAATTTCACAGAGGTAGCCATCGACGAAGAAGGATATGCGTACGTGCTGATCACAAAGCTCGATAGCTTTGGCTTGCGGACCGTATCCGAGAGAATCGTGCGAATGTCGCCAGATGGAGAAATGGTACAAGTCGTGTATGAAGATTCATACGGAGCGAACAGCTCGTACAAGCGAATTGGCAAGGTACGCTCCCTGCAAGTTGCGAAAGATCGTCTTTATTTCTATGTTTATCAACACCCTGAAGTGATTGCCTATCAATTTGTACCCTCTGATTCACCCCCCACACAACTCTATCAAATCCAATTGCCTAATGAAGTATACGTAAATGAAATCACAGGAGTAGACCCGCGGCATACCTATATCACTACCAAGCGCGGAGAGGTTTTCCAGATCGATGTTCCCCAAGGAAGCGGGGAGGCTCAAGTGAAAGGTCCGCTCTACATTCACTCCAAACGGTCCGAAAAGAATCATACCATCCCCAATCATGTCAAAGCGGGGCCAGCAGGTCGTCTCCTTTTCTACAATTCTGATCAAAATGTCATTGAACGGTTCGATCCCGCACATCCAGATGAAATCGCCTTGATGGTGCCTTCCAAAACATTCGAGCAGATCAACTCGAGCGATAGCAGTGCCTTAACGGCGTTTGCTGTAACTCCCAATTATGAGTTCGTAGTGGCCACTGATAGTCAGCTCGCCTTCTTGGATCAACAAGGAAATGTGATGACCAAGCACACTTCCCCGTCTGTATCCGAAATAGATCTCTTGAAGGAATGGACCTGGTGGACAGGATTGGGTGTGGAAATTCTCCTGTTTTGTGTCATTCAGTTTCTGTTGTTTCGCCTTTTCCGGATTCCGTTGATTATCAAGCAAACGATTGTGATAGCTCCACTCGTTGTTGTCCCCGTATTCCTTCAACTGGAGGGAACGAAGCTGACCTTCTCGTTTATGGAGCAGGAAAATCAAACCGATCTTCGTCTTCAAGCCTATGTTATTTCTACGCTGATCGAAGGGGACAAGCTGGATGGAATCAATGGAGCGATTGATTACATGAATGCGGACTATCAAGCCGTACAGGCCAACCTGAAAAAACTGGAGGTCCCAGATGATGTGCATGTGAACAGGGGGCTGTACAAAACGATTTACAAATACAAAGATGGCGAATTGTTTCTCATGATGGATGACAATGACAGCGCAGAAGTGTTTGAGAATGTGTCCATTGATGACGAGTTCCGCAGTGTGGTCATGAAACGGGAGATCGTCTCGGGTAAAGCACAGGATCGGACAGGCTACTGGATGTACGCGATGGCCCCGATATACAACTCCTCCGGCAAGCTATCGGGTGTTTTGGAGTTGGGCAGAGAAATGAACGGGGTCCGCATACAGCACAACGAAATGTCCCGAGAGCTCGGCCGCGGCGCTGCGCTGGTCTGGTCGATTTGTGCGAGTCTATTTTTCCTTTTCTCGTGGCTGACATACCGAAACATCCGAAATCTGCAAACGAACGTCTCCGATATGGGAAAAGGCGACTACAGTGTCGTGGCCAGGGTTCGCTCCATGGATGAAATTCAAAAGCTGGCAGAAAGCTTCAACCAAATGGCTAAGCGCATTCGTCAGTACATTTCGAATATCACGAGGATGAGCGAGGCGAACAATCGCTTTGTGCCACAGCAGTTTATCCATTTTCTCGGGAAGGAAAGCATACTCGACGTGGAGCTGGGTGATCAGGTGGAGCGGGAAATGGCGATTATGCGGATGAGTCTGCAATCGTTTCATGCCATCTCTCATCGTCTGCGACCAGAGACGACCTTCCGCGTCATCAATGCGTTTCTCAAGCGGTTTGCTCCAATTGTGAACGAGAATCAAGGGATGATAACCGAATATCTCGATCCCGGCGTGCTTGCCGTTTATCCAAAAGAGGCGAAAGACGCGTTGGATGCGGCGGTACAGATGCGCCGTACGTTAGCGGACTATAACGAGCAACGGGCGGAAAAAGGATACGATCCGATTGAATTGCGGGTGGCTCTGCATCACGGTCCGCTGATGCTCGGGATTATTGGCGAGGCGACGCGGTTAGAGGCTGCGATTATATCGGATCACGTCCGCGTAGTCGAGAAAATGGAAAAGATGGCGGAAACGCTCGGAGCCTGCATCCTGATGTCCGATTCGCTATTTGCCGAGATGGGAGAGAGCACGACGTACCGATATCGTGATTTAGGCTGGGTGCATATTGAGGGAGAGGCTCAGCCGATGCATTTGTACGACGTATACGAGGGAGACACTGCCCAGATTCGCGCGCACAAGGATGAGACGAAGGAATTGTTTGAGCAAGCGATTGCGATGTATCAAAATGGGAGGTTTCACGATGCACGCTCCGCTTTTCTGTCCGTCATCAAGCAAAACCGCTGGGATCAGGCGGCGCGACAGTATTTCTACTTATGTGACGAATACGCGCAAAAAGGGGCCGAACGTGATTGGTCTGGCGAGTTGAAAATATCGTAGGAGCGGTGAAAAAGCGAAATGACTAGTCCCGAACCGAATCACAACCAGTGGAACTATTACGAAGAAATGCTTCGATGGCTGGATATTCATCTGATGCGCTTGCTGGCCGTCCGAGCACAGCAGGGAGATGATTATCCGCTTGATCAAATGAGGGGGGTGATTGTCACAGAGGAAGAAGTCGTGCAATTGCTCGAGGCAGCCCCGCCAGCAACGCAGCTATGGGAAGCTTTCACAGAGCGGGTGGTAGCATGTGAGGAACGACTTCATGCCCTGCACATGCAAGAAGCAGGTAGCATACCGATTCTGGCAGTAGCAGGTACTTTTTCACTCAATCGCTTCGAGTTGGGATGTTTATTTCTTTGCCTGGCAGTCGAGCTGGATCGGAAATACGAAAAGCTGTTTGGCTACCTCCTCGATGATATTACGTGCAAGTCGCCTACTCCCGAATTGGCGATGCAGCTATTTTGCCGGACAGCGACCGAGAGATTAGAGGCATGGACAGCGTTTACGCAAAAAAGCAAGCTAGGCCGACTGCTGCTTTTTACCGAGGGGGATGTGGGCGGAAGTGGCTCTTGGCTCTCTCGGCCGTTAAAGCTGGATGAACGCATGCTGCACTTTTTGACGACAAGGGATGGAGGTGATGCCAGTCTGCCGCCTTGGCTATCTTGGAGTTTGCCAAATCAAGAGTTGGAACCATTGGTAGGGGAGAGCGCGATTCATTTGCAGGAGCGCTTTGAAACATTGTGGGAAGCAACAGGAGCAGATTCAGAGCGGCTTCTCCTGCATTTGCATGGTCCGACTGGCGTTGGCAAAAGGCATCGAGTCAAGCATCTGTTTCATCGCGTCAGGCGACCAGTGCTGTTCGTCGATGCAGAGCGCTTGATCCGCGAGGAAGCTTTTTCACGAAGATTACAGCAGATCATGCGGGAGGTGCAGATGCGTCAGGGTGTGCTGTGCTTGCATCAGTTCGAGGTTTTTCTGACAGAAGAGGTACAAACAGCTGGGCGCAAGCAGCTGGTGATGGATGAACTCGAAAGCTTTTCAGGCCCCATTGCGATTGTGGCGAAAAGTCAATGGAAGCCGGAAAACACTCTGGGGAAGCGGATTTGGCTGGAAATGGAGGTGCCTGGTCCAGATGAAACGGAAAGGAGGCGATTATGGGAGACGGGCAGTGCAGGCATGAGCTTTTCTCAAGAGATTGACGTAGGCATTTTAGCAGGGAAATTCAAGCTGAATGCCGGGCAAATCAACCAGGCGCTTCACAGAGCAAATGAAATGGCGATGCAGACGAAAGACAGGATCATTACGAAAACGCACCTCCATGAAGCTTGCTTCCTACAAATGAGACATGCGCTAGAAAAGCACGCCACACGATTGAGCCCCAAATACAGCTGGGAAGATCTGATTTTACCTGAGGAGCAACTGACTTTGTTGCGAAATGCCTGCAATCAGGTGACCTATCGAAATGTCGTTTTGGGAGAGTGGGGCTTTGGGAGAAAACTCTCTTATGGCAAGGGCGTCAGCATGTTGTTTGCAGGTCCTCCGGGTACGGGCAAGACGATGTCGGCGGAAGTAGTGGCAAACGAACTGGGTCTGGAGCTCTTTAAAATTGACCTTTCGCAGGTAATCAGCAAGTACATTGGGGAGACGGAAAAAAACCTCCACCACATCTTCTCAGAAGCGAAAATCGGCAATGCCATCCTTTTCTTCGATGAAGCCGATGCCCTTTTTGGCAAGCGCTCAGAAGTCAAAGATTCGCATGACAAATACGCCAATGTGGAAACGGCCTACTTGCTGCAAAAGATGGAGGAGTACGAGGGGGTCTCCATTTTGGCGACGAATCTCCTGCAAAATTTTGACGAGGCCTTCATGCGCAGAATCAACTACGTGGTGAAGTTTCCTTTTCCCGAACCGTTCTATCGCGAAGAAATATGGCGCAGTATGTTCCCGGCAGATACGCCGCGAGCTGCTGACATCGATTTTGAGTTTCTCGCGTCCAAGCTGCACATTGCTGGGGGTGGGATAAAAAATGTGGTTCTCGCTGCCTCTTTCTTGGCTGCATCAGAAGGTACACCTGTTTCCATGAGTCATTTGATTGCGGCTGCAAAACAGGAGTTAAAAAAGACGGGTAAGCTGTTATTGAAAGAGGATTTGGGGGAGTATGTCAACAGGTAGTGCGTGTCGAAAGAATGTGTGATTTTACAAAATTAGATAAAAATTCATGTAAAACCATTAATTTCAATGTTATGATAGGGATATTCTGTCAAATAATGTCGAGGTGAACGGGTATCAGCCAGTACACCGCCATTGCTGAAGTAGGAGAGTCGCTGCTCGCTCTTTTGCGAAAAGAGATGACGCCGGAGCCGATTAGCCAACCCGAGTTGATTGGTCTAAGCTCGCCCGCTCAGCCAGGAGATTTGGCGTTAGCCTTGTTTTTATACGAAATCCGGGAAAGTCAGGAGAGGCAGCACATGATGATCAGTGAAGGTACTGATCAGTTGCGATATCCCCCAATGACGGTCAATCTATCCTACATATTGACCGCCCATTCCCCAGCAGAACAGCATACCCGCATGCTGGACGAGCACCGCATCCTCGGGCGTGCCATGCAGGTTCTCTACGACAACGCCATATTGCGTGGAGATCAGCTTCAAGGCTCCCTTGCCAACATGGATACAGAGCTTCGTGTCGTCGTGGAGCAGCCTCCCGTTGATAAACTCATCCAACTCTTTCCACATGTTCCGTACAAGCTATCCATCGGCTACTCGGTAGGGCCGGTTCATATCGATTCAACCCGAGTTCGTTCAACGAAGCGCGTACTGGAAAGGGATATTCGCATACGAGGGGAAGGTCATGCTTAATGGATCAGCATTTCCAGGTGCGCATTCGTTCCGTCTTCTCGTATGCCGTCCGTCTGGTGGACATGTATACAAGAGGAGCCCCTTTTCGCTCGAGCTTGTCTGTTCGCTTGGCGAATCATCCACAAGTGCCCGTATGCAAAGGGGACGGATGGTATATCTTTACTGACTTGCCTGATGGGATTTACACGCTCACCATATGTAGCCGAGAGTATATGGATCGCTCCGTGTCCTTCTCCGTGATCACTGGGAGCACATCTTACACTGAGTCAATCATTTACTTGCATCCGAGTCCAGCCTATCCATTCCGGTCAGGAGACTCCCTTGTTCGAGGGAGAGCTTGCGTGGAGGATGGTTCCCCAGCTGGCGGAGCCTATGTGCAGGCTGTCATCTCGTATGAGCGAGATGCCCCGGTGAGATTGGCCGAGGACGCTGACAAAGGGGCCACGGAGCTAATCGTAGCCAGTAAAAAGGGTCAAGTCGATTTGGCTGACGCTTTTCTTCTCGAAACACCCACATGTAAAGGGACGTTCATTCGTTTTGCAAGTCCCCAAAAAGGTCGGGTTTATCCCTTGACCGAACCTCTTTCTTTTGCCTACCCAAGAGGCACTGTCTTACTCCCACTGCTCGAAACGTATTGCGATGACAGAGGAGAATTCGTAGTTGCCCTTCCGTTGTTTCTAGAAAAAACTCATGCGCGTATGAAAATTGAAGTGTGGCGGGAAGAAGCCGCTGGTTTTGCTGAGCTTTCTATTCAAGCCGGTACGACCCAATCCTTAGGTATCATTCAAATGAACAGACCCAAATAGGGTGATCCGGCAGTTGTTTGGCGTCAGTCCATGACATCCTGCTGCCTGATTATAGAGCAAGACTCACGTATCAAAACGGCTTTATTTGTAAGTGGTAAAGCAAGTGATGAAATTATTCGGAGGGAGGGACTGATTGTAGGTTTCTGCTGCTGATATATGCGGAACTCTCCAATCAGGTTACGATGCCAGAGTACTTATCACCAGGGGTGTATGTCGAGGAGTTTGATAGTGGCCCCGTTCCCATGGAGGGAGCGAGTACGAGCACGGCCGGCTTTATCGGGTTGGCCCAAAAAGGACCCGTTGCGGGGTTGCCTGAGTTAATTACAGGTGTCAATGATTTCCGCAAGTTGTTCGGTTCCTATTTGTCTGAGAATGCGTTTGGCGAATACCGCTATCTCGCTTATGCAGTGGATCACTTCTTTCTGAATGGAGGCTCCCGTTGCTATGTGATGCGGGTAGCGCCAGCAGACGCGAAGCCGGCTTCCAATGAAGGCAACAGCGAAGGGACTGTTCTTCAGATTACTGCGAAAAACCCAGGGGCATGGGGAAATCAGATCCGCGTAAATTTGATTCCGTCGAGCAAGGCAAAAACGCAGATTTACGAGCAGCTAGGTGAAGCTCCTAAGTACCGTGTGAAAAACAGTGCAGGTTTTCAACCAGGTGATGTCGTTTCTTTCTATGACGGTGAAACCAAACAGTACAGTGAAGTAGTTTCATCCCAAGACAATGTGATCGAGCTGACAGCTGTGCTTACAGGAGACGTCATCGATAACAATCTGCTGCCGGTAAAAATTTTGTCCACATGCGAATTCACGGTGCAAGTCTTCTACAACGATGAGGCAGAAGAGTTCGATAAATGCTCGCTCAATGTCTCTGCTGCCAATCATGTCAGCAAGCTGTTGTCCAAGAGCAATATTGTAGAGGTCGAAGCGGGTGCTGCCCCAGCGAGTTCAGAAGTCATTCCGCCTTTTAGCGTCATTTCAGGGATGGCGGAAGAAACCCAATCCGAGGGCGGAAAGACGGAATTCGGTCTGTATCAAATCTCTTTGGCGCAAGGCAGCGACGGTTCTGTCGCCAATCTGTCAGCGGGTGAATACATGGGGGAAGACCATGGACCGGGAAAACGTACTGGAATCCAAGCCTTCATTGATAATGACGAAGTGAGCATTATGGCCATTCCTGGCGTGACAGACCCGAATGTGCAGCTCGCGCTTGTGGCCCATTGTGAAAACTTGAAAAGCCGCTTCGCCATCCTCGATATTCCACGTGACAAGAAAAAAGTAAGCGATGTGTTGACGCATCGCAATATTTTCGATACGCAATACGCTGCCATCTACAATCCTTGGTTGCAAGTGTTCGATCCGCTGGACAAGCGCAATATTTACATTCCGCCATCAGGCTCCATGGCTGGTATTTACGCGCGCTCGGACAACACCCGCGGTGTGCACAAGGCCCCGGCAAACGAGGTCGTACGCGGCTGCACAGGACTGGATTGCCAGTACAATACGGGCGAACAGGATATTTTGAATCCGAAGGGAGTCAACTTGATTCGCGCATTTACGGGTCAAGGAATTCGCGTCTGGGGTGCACGGACGATGTCATCCAATGGGCTATGGAAGTACATAAACGTACGCCGCCTGTTCATTTTCCTCGAGCAATCGATCAAAAACGGGACAAACTGGGTGGTATTTGAGCCAAATGACGAGAGGCTGTGGGCCCGTGTCCAACGCACGATCGATTCTTTCCTGACGCGTGTCTGGCGAGATGGCGCGCTGATGGGCTCAAGCCCGCAGGAAGCCTTTTACATTCAAATCGGCAGAAGCACGATGACGCAGGATGATATCGACAATGGCAGGTTGATCTGCGTGATTGGTATAGCTCCTGTCAAACCAGCAGAGTTCGTCATCTTCCGTATTACGCAAAAAACATCTGATCAGCAATAATTCACGGCGAAAAACGGTGTGAAGAAAGGGGTACAGTATGGCAGATCGCAAGGATCCATACCGCAAGTTTCGGTATCGGGTAGAGATGGACGGCATTCAGCAGGCAGGCTTCAGTGAAGTGTCGGGCTTTGATGCGTCTGTGGACGTAGTCGAGTATCGCGAAGGCAATGAGGTAATTACACCGCGCAAGCTCCCAGGCTTGGCGAAGTACGGGAACATCACGCTGAAATGGGGCGTGACGGATTCGATGGATTTGTACAACTGGATGCAGGACACCATCCAGGGTAAGGTCGCACGCAAAACGGTTACGATCATTGCCATCAATGAGGCCGGGGATGATGTCGCTACATGGAAGGTCATCGAAGCATGGCCGACCAAATACACGGCGCCTGATTTTAACGGTACGTCCTCAGAGGTAGCGATTGAGCAGTTGGAAATTGCCCACGAAGGAATGACACGCACGAAATAATAGAAGATCCCGACGCCTAAGAGTGGCAAGGAAAAGGTTTTTCTTTGTCACTCTTGTTGGCCGAGGGTAATGAGGAGGATGACACCATGGCATTTAAAACGGAATACGAATTTGAGCTCCCGCGCGGCTATGTTGATGAAGAAGGAAACCTGCACAAGCGGGGCGTCATGCGCTTGGCGACGGCTGCCGACGAAATTTTGCCGATGCGTGATCCGCGTGTCCAGCAAAATCCCGGCTACTTGACGATTATTTTGCTGACGAGAGTGATTACCAAGCTGGGAGATGTACGGGGAATTGACACCAGAGTGGTGGAACGGCTGTTTACGGCGGATCTCTCGTACCTGCAAAACTTGTACAGACAGATCAATGAATTGGACAGCTCGATGTTCAAGACATCTTGTCCGAAATGCGAGCATGAATTTCAGGTAGACATGGCTTTTTCAGGGGCGCTGGAGGGAGTATGAGTGGATACCCCGTCGACAAGATCTATGAAGAAGCCGCCTTCATCGCCTACTATTTTCACTGGCCTCACGACGAGATCATGTCGATGGAACACAAGGAACGGCGTCGCTGGTGCGAGGAGATATCCGCGATTAACCGCAAGCAAAATGACGAACCCGAAAATGTTTTTGATGTGTTCAAGCGGAGGTGATTCTGGTGTTCGCCAATGAGAATCCATATTACACCAACCTCCGATTTCGTGTGGACTTTCTTCCGTTTGGATTGGAGATGGATGGCATCTGGGTCGCTGGATTTAGTGAAGTGTCTGGACTGGCTGTCGAAACAGAGCTGGAAGAGTACCAAGAGGGCGGCGTGAATCATTTCGTCCACAAGCTGCCGAAACGCAGCAAGTTTCCCAATCTGGTCTTCAAACGAGGGTTTGTGAGATCAAACGAGCTGTGGAGATGGTATGAGGACTTCCACTTTGGCCCGCCAGAAAAGCGCAAGCGCAAGCAGGGAGCGATCATTCTTATGGACCCAAACGGAAATGATGTGGGGGCTTGGGCATTTGAAGGGGCTTATCCGGTCAAGTGGGTTGGACCGGAGTTCCGGGCCACGAATGGAGAAGTGGCCATCGAGACATTGGAAATCGTGCACCACGGCTTAAAAGCGTATTTTTAAGCCTTATCCCGTCTGCAAGGAGCAAAAGAAACGATGATAACGATCAAGGCGCTCCCACCTTCGCGTCGTCCAACACTGCTGCCAAGGGCGTCCAGCCAAGGCTTTGCACAAAGCATCATGCAGAAGTATCGGCACGAGGAAGGTCGCGATCCCGGCTATCTTGCTTTGATCCATCGTGATTTTTCGCCGAGTATCGGAGGGCAGGAAAACCACTTTCATCAAACCTTCATTCATGTGCGCATGCAAGTACAAGTGGACTCCTACCTCGGATTGAATCGAGAAATGTTACCAAACGGACAGGCTGGTTTCCCATTGCCAAAAGAGCGCGTGGTGATAACGCAAGCATCGGGATCAGGACGAAAAGTACAACCAGCTACTTTGATACATGAGCTTTTTCGGAAGTGGGAGTCATCCAAATTAATTGAGAAGGTTTACCTGCCTCGGATCACCGTTGTTTCAAATGAAAGAGATAGATATCGCTCGTCCGGTTATGTTCAGTCTTCGGTTCAGCGAGCAAGCTCACTTGAAAAATCGCTGCCGCTGGGACGGTTCATAGAGCAGAAAAACACGGTCGATTTTCCTTCGCCTCTTTTGAAAGCAATTATTTCAGACAGCAAGGAAACCGTACGTGAAAGATTCCAGACGCCTGAGACTCCCTATGTTTTGCCGGAATTATTGGTACTCACGGCACGAATGGGTGATCCTGGTGGACATAGGAGCATGCAAAATGCACGTGAGCGGATACGGCTCGAATCAGCGACAAGAGTAGATGCGATTTCGATTTCACGTGTCAAAGCTACGCGTTCTGAAGCAGGCCGATTCGAACAGTCTGGAGTGCGCTACTTTTTGCAGTTGATCCGCAGAGGGATGGAGCCAACGGGTGGGATTTGGTCTTTTCCTGTTTTGCTAAAAAGAGCAGAAGGACGGGCTGCGAGCTTATCTTTGGATCGCTCGGTGTGGACAGAGAGAGCCGGAATTGATGGCAAAGATATCACTAGACTAATCGTTCATGAAAGTGAAAGGACACGTTGGTCTGTAGCTTCCCAGCAGACTGAGCTTTGGGGGCGTTGGTGGAAAAACCTGAATCTGTACAGGCAGCAAAGTCGAGCAACATGGCTGCCTAGGACGATGATCACGCATCCACGTCTACGTGTTTTACAGCCAATTGTTTTCGCAAGAAGCCTTCAATATCTGCAAGCAAAAAGCGAGTGGATGCTAGAAACGCTGCCTCAAGTATCTTCTAGCCCAATGGAACGGAAGATACTTCAGAACAATGAGCTTTCGAAGATGTTCTCGTCCGTATTGCCTAGCATGCTTCATCGAGCGGATGCTAGTCGGACCAAACAGCAGGCTGTAAGGGAACGGTTTAAACAACTGTTTCTTTTGGTTCAACAGTTTCCGAAGGCAGAAATCAATTCTGTGCATGTCGTACATGGTTCTCGACAGGGCTTGAAGCAGATAGAAAGAGGGCGGGAACAACAGCCGAGTAGCATTACATTTCACCCGTTGCAACTGCGTCCTTTCGAATCCATCGAAACAAGGAATCAGCGGACATACGCGTTGCTTCAACAACTGATATTACAGGAAGCCAGGTTGAACGAGAGTGTCAGGGAGCAGTCCATTCGCTTGAGATCAAGCCATGAGCAAACTCATTTTGGCAGAACGAGCATGATCTCCGCTGTGTCCCGTGCTTCGTATCAGCAACCTGACATGCTACAGCATGAGTGGTGGACGGGTTTGTCGTTAAACGTTTTACACCCCATGCAGGGGCTACCGTTCCCATTGAATATCACACGTGTCACAGATAGCTCCCAAACAGTTCCGCCTCTCTCGCAGTCAGTTGTCAGGAAGTCGTTCGCTACTTATTCGAGACAGAGCTTGCAGCCCGCCAACGCTCCTGTTTTCTTTGGAAAACGAGGATTGTCCAATCAGCCTTTGCTCAAGGAATATCTTGAAACTCTTAACGAAATCGAGCGTGAGCCAGCTGGTATAGCTAGTACTGCACGGTTTGTATGGAATCGCTTCGTGCCGGTCTTCCATATGAATCACCAACGCTGGCAGACGCTACAAAAACGTATCGTAAGTTCTACCCATCACGAGACGAACGGGAAGTCCGTGATGGCGTGGGTGCATCTTCAACAGATGGCGGAAAAACAGCTCAGAGCAAGGGAGCTCCTTGTTGCTAGAACTCATGCGCCAAGGAACCTTCCGTATGAGCTGGAGAATCAATCTCTGCATCCTGCGGCAAGTACGCCTAGTAGATGGTTGATTGAAGGTATCTCCCAACCATTTTTTCAGTCAACTATTCATTTTCTGCACAATAAGCACGTTTATCAGCTTTCATACGAAACGGTACGTCAGCTACTGTCGTTTCAGAGTGGGAGGGACAAGCAGACAGATGTCGCTTTCTCTTTCTCCAAGAATCAAGAAAAGTTCAGCCTATTGGGAACAAAAGCGACTATCTCGATGGTACACGAGCGCGAGCATAGACCAATAGGGCACTCCATCTTCCTAAAAAATGAACGGAGTACAAGTCGAGCATTCGTGCATACTCATCGTCATGATCGGGAGGCCGTTTTCCTCAGGTTGAACCGCTTTGGTTTTGCAACGCTTCGTGCCACAGAGTGGATTGGACTAGGAGGAACAGATTATCAGCAATTGCACAGTACGTCTGCGAAGCCGTTTTCTATCAGAGAGGACGTCTCTGACAGGGACTCATTGCGACAGCTAGCTGCTGGATGGAGTGCGGAATTAGGACTCGCGATCCTCTTGCAAAAAAGCGCGAAGCTGGCAGCGATGAGCGAGTTTGCAAAGCTAGCATCAACAAGTGAGTTTGCAAAGGTAGGCTCAACAAGCACAAGTAGGAAAGCTCCCCCGAGAAGTGAAAAGCAATCGAATGATCAGTCAAGGTCTCGCAAGGGCGAAAGCAATCCATTACGAGAAAGCCGCCAATCCCGTGAAAGTCGTCGCTCCCACTTCTTGCAGCAGACAGCCAGCTTGTGGACAAACTCCGTTGCCCTACGTGCGCGCCTCTATCTTCAAGTCATGGAGCAAATCAGAAAAGCTATCCAAACTGATTTCCGGACGGAAACATATGTCCAGAACCATCACCCACTCTCGACTGTTCTGAATCGTCACGATGCACAAATGGTTGTTCAGAAACAATGGGGACCGTTCCATAGGCTTGTGCATGGTCAAAGCGTGGGGATGCCCGACAATATCATGCATGAGAGTGGAAGCAGACGTGTAATAGAGCCACTAAAAAGACAAGATCGTGCCAACAGCTTGGAGCCATTTTCTCGCCACCATCCAATCAGCTCCGTTCCATTCGTGAGAGAAAAATCCATTGATTTTGTCTTGGACAGATTGCATTCCGGACAGTTCAGTCGCCGTAGCCGTTTTCAACAAAGCAACCATGAGCAGATTCTGCCGGTCAACCAGAAGACGCAGACGATCAAACGGCTAACTAGTGATGGGGCACAGGAGGTCGAGATTCGAGACGCTCGTCTCACCCCTCTGCAAAAACCAAGGCTATTCAACCTAGGGTCAACAACAATGACAATGCTGCCTCCACTCCTGCAACGACTGCAACAAGCTCAAAGAGCGCCCGGAGAACCGGAGCAGTGCTCCCTGTCCGATAACGCAACCCATATTCATCGACGAGGGTTACGCACAGCAGACAGCCACGGAAGCACTGGTGCTACCGTTCAGTCGCCGCCGTCCATGGAGTATTTGCGAAAAAGCATTCAGCCTCAAGAAACCGAAGTGCAGCAGACGACAACACTTCCACTCCAACGCCAAGTCGATCTACACGTGCAAGAGAGGGCTGGCAATCAGACATCGTTATCCCCACAAGAGGTGGATCGATTGATGGATAAAATGATGAAGGAGCTGGACAAGCGCCTCACTCAAGAGCGGCAGCGACGAGGTCTATAAGCAGGAACCGCCGCATTCACAGATGACTATTTCTTCGGTAAAGAGAGGCAAAAGCCAATGATGGGTCAGGAGAAAAAGGCCAAAATTTTAGTGGATCGCAACGGGCAAGGTGACTTCAAGGAGAGTATCTCCGTTCTCTTTAATCCTTCGGAATACAAGGTAGATGCCTCCAATAACTACTCTTGGCAAAAGATATTGGGGCAATCGGTACCAGTCGGGATGTTCACGAGCGGTGATATCGAGACATTATCGGTCGACTTGTTTTTTGATACATACGAGGCTGGAGTGGATGTGCGTGCATTCACGAATCAGGTGCTGGGACTGATGGCGGTAGAAAAGAAAATCAGTACGCCACCCCTATGCAAATTCGTCTGGGACAGCTTTCAATTCACAGGTGTTGTCGAGAAGGTTTCGCAGCGGTTTACGATGTTTCTCGATCAAGGGACACCGGTACGAGCCACGTTAGGCGTCACATTTAAAGGCACGAGCGTGAAAAAGTCAGCGGACGATATCGGGGCTGCAAAAGAAAAGGTCGCACAACAAACGGTCAACCAAGGAGACCAGCTGTACTTGATGGCGTATCGCTCGTACAGTGATGCGTCGAAATGGCGAAACATTGCGAACGCCAATCAGATCGACAATCCCAGACTTCTAAAACCGGCTACTACCCTGCATGTGCCACTTGTGAGGTGACGAAGGAATGAGCGAATTAAAATTGACGACAGACCGCCATTCCTTCGATGACCTGCGCCAAACATACAACAACTTTCATTCCCCAGCCTTGGAAATACTCGTTGGAGGGAAAAAACTGATCAGCCAGGTAGGTGTCGCCATTACCAAAGCGACGATCAACGCCAGCTTGGAAGGCAAAGCAGATACGTTCTCGTTTTCGGTAACCAATTCTTTCGATACGGCAGCGTGGGAATTTCGCTGGGTAGATGACTATTTGGTTCCTGGCAACGAAATCGAGATCCAGATGGGCTACGGAACCGAGCTGTCCAGTCTCTTTTACGGGCATATTACAGCCGTTTCGTTTGCATGCGAGGAGACGCCTACCATTACGGTAAAAGGGATGGACAAATCGTTCCTGCTTATGGTCGATAACAAGTCTACCTCCTGGAATAAAAAGAAATACAGCGATGTCGTGAAAGAGCTGGGACAAAAATACGGCTTGTCGACGCATGTGGATGATACGGTTCAGACAATCGAGACCATTACAAAGACGGTCTCCGAGACGGACTTTCAATTTTTAAATCGTCTCGCAAAAATTTGCAACTACGATTTTTTTATCGTCGGGAAGAACTTGTATTTCCGTAAGCCACTGAGCAACATGACGCCAGTCCTTACTTTGATCTGGGGAGTTTCCTTGCGCAGCTTTTCCGTTGATGTCAACATTGCTTCCCAAGCTTCCTCCTATACGGTGCGATGGGTAGACAAGGACAAATCAACGGTGCTCCAGGAAGCAAAAGCAACAAGCACAGATATCGGGAAGCTCGGGACCAATTCGAAGACAAGCGCTGATCTGCTGAAAGCAATCGGTGATTATTTTGATAAATACGAGTCTACAAAAAAGCTGGACTCACCTGAGGAGATAAGAGCGGTTGCCAAAGCACGCTTGAATCAACTCGCCATGAACCTTCTTGACGGCAACTGTGAGGCAGTCGGTCTGCCAGAAATTCGTGCTGGCCGTTATATCATGCTAGAGGGTATGGGGAAAAAGCTGAGTCAGCCTTATTACATCACATCTGTCACACACACCATCGATGTGGCATCTGGCTATGTCACGACGTTTCATGTGAAGGGAAATACGATATGAGCTTTGATCATTGGTTCTACCAGGATGAATTAACAGAAGAAGAACGGGCAAAAATCCACGGTGTCATTGTCGGCATTGTAACCAACAACGAAGACCCGGAAAAGCTCTCGCGTGTGAAGCTGAAGCTGCCTCTGGTTGACAACGAGCGGGAGACGGACTGGGTGCGAATTGCCACTCTTTTTGCAGGAAAAGATCGCGGCAGCTTATTCATTCCGGAGGTAGGCGACGAGGTGCTGGTTGCGTTTCACTGGGGAGATGTACGCGAGCCATTTGTGATCGGGATGCTTTGGAATCAGGAAAACAAAGGCCCGGAAATGGCGGA
Source organism: Brevibacillus sp. IT-7CA2 (assembly GCF_949767855.1). Classification (NCBI taxonomy): domain Bacteria; kingdom Bacillati; phylum Bacillota; class Bacilli; order Caryophanales; family Paenibacillaceae; genus Brevibacillus; species Brevibacillus sp. IT-7CA2. The sequence continues at coordinate 108,592 of NZ_CATKQT010000051.1, read as the reverse complement.
GAAAAACAACATCCGAAAAATCACGACCCGTGCAGGCCACGAAGTGATTTTTGGTGATGATCCGAATGACGGGAAGATCACGATTGCCACGAAAAAAGGACAACAGGTGGAGCTGTCGGACAAGGATGAGAGTATTGTGCTTACGGAGAGCAGTGGAAACCACCAAATCGCCATCAAAGGTGGCAGCACCAACGAAGTTACGGTGAAGAGCGGCTCAAGTACAATCACGTTGAATGCAAAAGGACAAGTGACCATTCTGTCAGACACATCGCTGACAATCAAGTCCACCCAGCTAAATCTGGAGGCGCAGGGAGCCATGTCGATCAAAGCAGGAGCGTCCCTGAACATCAAATCTGACGGAATAGTTGCCGTCAACGGTTCGGTGATCAAATTGAATTAATTCATGGGGGGATTCCATGCAGCAGCCATTCGGTGAAAAAGGATGGAAGTTCCCTATTCAGGTGGATCAGGCTACAGGCCGTATTCGTTTGTCCGACTACGAGAATGACATCGCTGAAGCGATTCGCATCATTCTTTCCACAGCAAAGGGAGAGCGTGTGATGCGACCGAAATTCGGGAGCGGATTGCAAGGCTTCATGTTTGATGGCACGGACGGAACGAGCCTGGCTTTGCTCCAGTCGGACATCGCAGAAGCGATCATGATCTGGGAACCGCGTGTACGAGATGTGCAAGTGGAGGCCAAGGTCGACAAGACTCATTCAGAAACGGTCAACGTTACGATCAGCTATACCGTACGTGCGACAAACAAAGGCTATCAGCTGTTGTATCCTGTCCATCGTCTCGGTCCACGTGGATAGCGCAAGAGTCACAGTCGTGTGAAGAAAAAAGGAAGGGAGGTGGGTAACGTGAAATCACCTTTGGTCGATCCGCGGGACATGCAGGCAGTCATCAGAAAAATGCGCGAAATGGTGCCATTCTACACCCCGGAGTGGCGATTCACTCCAGAAGATCCTGATGCGGGTACGGCTTTATTTCTCCTTTTCGCAGACATGCTGATGAATAATCGTGAACGATTGAATCAAGTGCCCGAGCGAAATTTTATCGCTTTTCTCAATATGCTCGGTGTCGGAATGGCTCAGGCAAGACCGGCAGAAACCTTTTTGGCATTTGAATTGAGTACGGGCGTGCAAAAGCCAGTGTGGATTCCGGCGGGCACAAAAGTTTCGGGTAAGTCTGCCCTTGGCGATGAAGTGGTTTTTGAAACAGATCAGCCTATGCTGGCTACCCCCTCTCTCCCGACAGATCTGTTGTTTTCCAATGGCAGTCGAGACTTTTTAACAGATGTAACGAGTTGGCTTGGAACAAATGCGCCGCTCTCTCTTTTGGACTGCAAGGCTTTGCCAAATCACCAAGAGCATTGCTGGTATTTGGGGCATGAGGACTTGTTTTGTTTAGGAGATCGTGCTTCCATCCAGCTCACGATGGTTTCCAATCAGGAACGCTATCTGGAATCCTTGCTGACAGAGAAGCTGGCGAATCCAGAGCTGGTCGAGTGGACGTATCTGTCAGAGGGCGAATGGGTTTTGTTCGACAAGATCGAGGCTGATCAAAATCGGCTGCGCTTGGAAAAAAAGCAGCGGAAAAAATGGGAGTCTAGTGAAGTGCAAGGAATCGAAAATCGTTGGCTCCGCTGTAGAGTAAAGCCAGACATGATTCATGAATGGATGAAAAATGGCGGGAGCACCTCTCTGACCCAAATCCAGATGAAGACGGATTATTTGCCAACAGATGATCCCGATGGCCTTGCACCCGACATGCTTTTCTCCAATGATGTACAGGTATCTGGGAGTGGCTGCCTTGCGTTCGGCGAGCAGCTCGCACCTTATGGCATGTTTTTTTTGTCCTGTGAAGAGGCGCTGACAAAGCCGGGAAGTACGGTTGCCCTTCGTTTTCGGATGAAGACGGTGGCTTATCCCGCTACACATCTGTCACAACCAGAACCGAAATGGAAATGGATCATGAAGGAGTCTTCTTTTGACCCTCCTGCGACGACAGCCGTCACGGTCAGCAAGGTGGTATGGGAATACTGGAATGGCAGCGGATGGATGGTGCTCCTGTCAGGAGAGGATCGGGAGAAGCTGTTTGCTGGCACCGAGTCGGATGAGGAGATTGTGGTTGCCTTTACGTGTCCAGATGATTTGCAGCCGACGACCGTGCAATCCCAGCCCGGGTATTGGATTCGTGTGAGAATTCTTCAGGTGGAAGGCTTATATGGCCCGAATCCTGTTTACATGGCCCCGTGGCTGGAAGACATGCGCCTGACCTACTCGTACCGAGAGTCGCTGCATGAGCCGGAAGCGATTCTCACGCAGAACGACTTGGATTGGCAGCAACCCGTCCGTACAGGCAATCATCAGGTTAGCTTCCAGCCGTTTTTGCCATCCGAATGTCGGCATCCTGCTGTCTACTTTGGCTTTGAGCAGCCGCCTTTACAAGGACCGCTCTCTTTCTACTTTTCTTTTTTACCGATGGAAGAATCCTCAGGGGCTGCTCCGGTTGTGCAATGGGAATACAAGCGCAAAGAAACAGGAACAACGACTTGGGCAAAGCTGCAGACGATTGATCAGACCGCTGGTTTTACGGAAAGTGGTACCGTCCGTTTCGCTGGTCCTTTTGATATGGAAAAAAGCAAAATGTTTGAGCGGGAGCGTTATTGGATTCGCGCTGTCAACGTAGACAATCGGCTTGGAGGAGGCGCTTTGGATGCACGACATCCCGTGCTAAGCGGCTTTTATCCGAATACGATTCGAGCCATTCAACAGGAGACGATTCGCAATGAAATGGCAGAGCGGATAGCAGAGGGGCCACAAGCCGAGTACAGACTCATCCGACATCCCGTTATGGGCGAAGAGGTATGGGTAGATGAAACAGGCTCCTTTTTGCCGAGTGAACGAAAGAGCTGGCTGGAACATCCAGAAAATCGGGTGGAACTACTCTATGATTCTGAAGGGAACGAGCAAAAATGCTGGGTTCTGTGGAAGCGAGTAGAGCATCTGCACGATTCTGGCCCGGATGATCGCCATTACTGCTTGGAGAGCGCTACCGGAAAAATTTTGTTTGGCGATGGCCGACACGGTAGGGAGCTACCTCAAACCGGACTCGGTTCCGTGAGGGTGACGTATAAGGTCGGAGGGGGAACAGCAGGGAATCTTCCTGCTGGGCAGTTGAATCAACTGGAACAATCGATTCCGTTTGTACAAGCCGTCAGCAATCCGGTGCCTGCGGTTGGGGGAAGTGATCAGGAAATGCTCACGGAAGCCTCGCAGCGCGGTCCTCAAACAATTAAGCATCGCTATCGAGCGGTGACGGCTGAAGATTTCGAATGGCTCGTCCGTGAAGCGCATCCGGAGATACCCAAAGTGAAGTGTTTGCCGAATCGGAACAGCCGCCTGCAAAGAGAAGCAGGGCATGTCACTGTGATCGTATTGCCTTCATCGGGATGCTTCGGCACACAATTTTTGGAGCTTCGGCGTTCTGTCACGAACTACTTGCTTACACATGCGGCGGCGACGGTAGCCTCCCCCGAGCGGATTCATGTTAGGGAGCCTGTCTACTTGGAAATTGCGGTGACGGCAGAGCTGGCAGTGGGGGCTTTGGAGGAAATCGTTGAGGTGGAGCTGGAGACACTCGGCAAGCTCGCGCGATTCCTTGACCCGATATCGGGAAATCTGCACGGTGGGGGTTGGGAAATAGGACAACGTGTGCACCCGTCGCTCTTGTTTGCCTTGTTGAAATCCGTAAAGGGCGTCCGCTTTGTGGATCATCTGACCTTGGCTGTATATCGAACGGAAAATGGGCAACGAAAGGAACTACTAGCTACTGAATACGAAACGATCGTACATGGGATCGTCACAGAGGGTGCGCACCGAATCAGCGTCCGCGTTCACGAAAGCTAGGCTTTCTTCCCACCCAAACATTGAAAAAGGAAGTGTGCGCTATGCTTCCATCCAAAAATCTGGATGATCGCCACTTTGAAGAGATCGTAGAACAAGCAAAAAACGCGATCCCCAAGCTGCAGCCAGAGTGGGGTGATCACCGTCATCACGATCCGGGCATTACGCTTTTGGAGATGTTCGCGTGGTTAACGGAAATGCAGCAATATTATCTCAACCGGATAACGGAAAAGAACGAACGCAAATTTTTACAGCTCATGGGTGTACACCCAAAGAACCAGTCATGTGCGACGACGGATGTAACGTTTTTTGACGTGTCAGAAGAAGCGATTCTTCCGGAGAAGACGAGATTGTTCGCGGGGAATCTTCCTTTCGAGACGGAACATTCGCTTGTTCTGGTACCGGCCAGCCTGGAGCGTGTTCTGGTTCATACAGAAAGCGGAACGGCGGATGTGAGTTCATCCAATGCGCATAACGGTGTTTCCTACTTCGCATTTGGCCAGGAACCAAAGATAGGGAATAAGATTTACTTAGGCTTTGATCGACCGCTGCCAGTGGGGAAGGCAGTCTCCATCGGATTGCGCCTGTTTGAGGACTATCCTGTTCCAATTGTGCCGCTTACACCCACATCGCATTTCGTTCCATCGGCCAGTCTCGAGTGGGAGTACTATGGACAGAACGACCGCACGCAAGAAATGGGATGGAGTCCGTTGCCACGAGTCTCGGATGAAACGATGAATCTTTCCTTTTCGGGACGAGTCCTGATCGAGCTTGAAGGGGCAATGAAGCCAATCATGCTTTACCCCGCCAATGATCGGCCTCGGTTTTGGCTCTGTGCGACATTGCGTACAGGTCGATTCGAATTGGCTCCTCGCATGGAAAAAATCGAGCTGAATACCGTGAGCGTCATCCAACGCGAAACCCTCAGTCACGTATGGGAGTTTGACGGGACCGATCAAGTGGATCAGACGATCGTCCTTGCAAGCTCGCTGTCGTATGAAGGCACTGTGGAGGTTCAATGCCAAAAGGGGCGTTATTGGCAAAATGGATGGGATCAAGATGAACCAGACCAAGCCGATACAGGTGCATTTTCGTATCGCGTTTCGCGCGACCCAGAACAGGGCACAACGATGATTCGGTTTGGAAGTGCAATGCCTGAAGGCCGCAGAAATATTCGGGTCATCGCCTATCGGAGTGACTTTGCAGGGCAGCGTTTCATTGGAGAAAGCAGTGGATTGCCACATCAAGTGTTTCGGCTGAATGTCCAATCGATCTTGCCAGAAACGTTTGTCATTCAGGTGGCGTGTCAAGTCAAAGACAGTCCGTTTCCCGTCTGGGAAGATTGGTCGCTGGTCACTGATTTTGACCGATCGGGACCACCGGACCGCCATTTTATGCTGAATGATTCGGACGGGGCAGAAATTGCGTTTGGCAACAATGAACACGGAGCTATTCCTGAAAGGCTGGAAGGCATGGCGGGCATTCAGATCATCTCTTGTCAGACAGGCCAAGGTGCGAAGGGGAATGTACAGGGTGGCCAAATTACCCGTTTCCTACCGTTCGCCCGGCAGCGAACCACCGCGCAGGTGACAAATCCCCGTCCAGCCAGTGGGGGAAGTGAGCGCGAAACAATTGATCAAGCCAAACGCAGGATGAGAATGGAATGGAAAAAACCGCAGCGGGCCGTTACAGCAGAAGATTATGAGGCCATCGCGCTCTCGACACCCGGATTGCGTGTGGCCCGCGCGAAGGCAATCCCTCTGTATAAAGTGGGGGAAATGGGGGCTTCCGAGCAAAACGCAGCCGCTCAAATGACTGTCGTCATCGTCCCGTTCAGCGACCAGTCGACACCACTGCCAAGTGAAGGCTTCCTGCGGACCGTTCGCCACCAATTGGAACAGCGCAGGCTGCTAACGACAGTAGTTCATGTGGCTGCCCCAGCCTATATTAAAGTGACCGTTTTCGCGACAATCGTGGTAGAGCCTGCGTTTGCAGACAAAAAGCAGATCGTGCTACAGACACTGAAGCAGTATTTGACGCCATTGAATGTCCAAGATTCTTCGACTCATCAAGGAAAAGGATGGGAATTTGGTCGGCCTGTTTATAAAAGCGATCTCTACGAGGTGTTAAACCAGATCGAGGGTGTGCTGTACGTGACGGATTTGTGGGTTTCTGCGGAGGGCACAGGCATCATCAGGGATGAAGGGGGAGATATTCAGATTCCGCTCCATGCGCTGGTGTACTCAGGAGAGCATGTTCTGGAGCTCGTTGTGGATAGAGAAAGATAGACGGGAACAAACGGAGGAGTGGGCGTGGATACAATGAATCGTTTCTTTTCCCTGAACAATCCATCCGATTGGCAGCGGGGGGCCTGGTATAACCTTCACGTCTCCAACGAGGGGATCGCGCTGAATAAATCGCCCGAATATGTGATCGATCATGTGCATCTGGCTGGGACGACACATCACTCTCGACTCTTGGATTTTGCGATTGCACGAGTTGGCTCGTTGCTTTGGCTGGATGAAAGCGGGCATATCACGCATTACGATGACAGCAACAACTTCAAGGAGACTGTGTTTCGCGCTGGACGGGGGTTATTTTCCAAAGACTCGTTTCTCGTCGCTGACGATGAATACGTGTACATCATCGACCCCGAAGCGAGGCGAAAAGTCGGAGCGTATTCCATAGCCAACGGCCAGTGTGTTTGGAGCTGGGAAGATGGGGAAGGACAGCGGCTTTTTCCTTTGGATGCAGGGCTGGATGAAGAAGGACATCTTTACATCACGACACCCGTGGTTGTAGATCGAGCCAACGAACGGAAGGAAATTGCAACGGGAACACAAGTCGTCGTCCTTCGGCTGAATCGGGCAGGTAAGATAGACACTACATACACACATGCGGAATTGAAAGTAACAGAGACAGCTACACTCCGTGAGATCAGGCGAAGAAGGCTGTTTCGCCTGTCCGTTGCCGAAGCGGGCAAGGCCTATCTATTTTTGGCACAGACGAATCAAGTGTTTCGATTCTCTTCGGAAGGTGCCGATGTGTGCACCCTGGCGATCCCATCAGGAACCAAGCCCGCGGGATTTGCCGTGGGTCCAGGTCCCATTCTCTACGTGGGTGATAGTCGTTCCATCGATTCCGCTCATGATCATACCCGATTCATTTTGCGTTTTCAGCCAACGGGAGAAGCACTTGCGCCATTGACCAACTACCACGGACGTGCAGACAAGCTCGTTTTTGACAAGCAGCAACGTTTGTATGTTTGGGACGCGCAGAAAAATGTTCTGACCATGTTGAGGCTCGTCTCGCGGACGTCCAACCTGGATGAGACAGGAATACCGATGGGCATCTACTTCTCTCGTGCATTGGATAGCGCGGAATTTGAAACGGTGTGGCATAAATTCACGCTGGATGCAGACATACCGGAAGAAACGCAATTACTCATCTCGACATTTTCTTCTGATCGAAAAGAGCATGTGATTCATGGAGCCGTACACAATCTGGATGATTTTTTGCTGAGACCCGACATGGACTGGAAAACCAAGCTGCAACGGACGGCCAATCTATGGTCGGAGCCGGTAATCAACGCCTCAGATGCGTTGTTTCATTCAGCAAAAGGCCGCTATTTATGGCTCAAAATCGAATGGCTTGGTACGGACCGTCACTCCCCGTTGCTCAGGCAAATGCGGATTTACTCGCCGCGCGACACATTTTTGCGGTATCTGCCAGCGACTTATCAAAGTGAACCTGCCAGTGCTGATTTTTTGGATCGCTTCCTCTCCCTTTTCGGGACGTTTTACTTGGAGCTGGAGGAACAGATTGATACCATCTCGCGGTTGTTCGATCCTGATACAACACCTGGCGAATTTGTCCCCTGGCTCGCTTCCTGGTTGGGGATGGGCAGGGAAGAGCATTGGACAGAAGCACAGCGCCGAGAGCTGATTCGTCGCGCACCGGAGCTGTACGCAGAGCGGGGCACTCGTGCGGGCTTGGAAAAGATGGTAGAGCTGTATACCGGGGAGCACCCGATGATCGTTGAGTATTTTCAAATTAGGGACATGAAGGCGATCCCTGAGCTGCACGAGCTGATCTCTTCCTTGTACATGGATCATCCGTATCAATTTTGCCTGATCGTTTCGCAGGAATGCGCGAAAACAGAGCGGGAGCAGTCGGTTCTGCAAAAGATTTTGGAAGATCAAAAGCCTGCTTTTACAGAGGCAAAGCTCATCGTTCTGCGACCGGGCATCTACGCCGACCTCCATAGCTACGTGGGGATTAATTCTTATTTGACGGAGCCGTCGTTCCTTACGCTTGATCAAAATTTATCCATGCCATACAACACGGTACTAAGTGGGAGGGACCGCAGCAGACGAATCGATTATGACACGAGGATTGGCCTGGATGCAGAGCTGGAGTAAGAAGCCGAGATTTATACGTGAAGTGAGGTGTTCGAGATGAAGAATCTGCGTTATTTTCCACATGAACGGAATGTGTATTTCAAAGGGAAGCTGTTGACCGTCAGAGATTTCGAATCAGAACAGCGCTATTTCAATGACAAACGTCGACTCACCAATCGGTTGCTTCACGGGGGTGGAGTGGTATGCGGTTTGCAAGTGATAGCTGTGGACGAAAAGCAGATTTCGGTTGAGGCTGGAGTCGCTCTAGATTATCTCGGGAGGGAAATCGTACTTCCTGAGCCAGTGAAGCTGAAGCTGTCCATGATGGAAGGCTTTAGCAACAACGATTACGCGAAAAATGTGTACGTCTGCTTGGCCTATGATGAAAAAGGCAAGGAACAGGTCTTCTCCGTCTCTGAAACCGTCGAGCAGGAAATGGCTGAATACAACCGGGTGGCAGAAGGATATCGGCTTTTTATCAAAGAGGAGGCACCACATCCTGCTTCCATCGAAGGGGTGCAACTGGTAGAGCAAAGAGTGCTGCTCTATGCAGATCCACAGGTGCGCATCTGGCAGGCGACCCCACGATACGTCAATCCGGGTGAAGTATTTTCATTGCAGTTGCACATCGAGAAGACGGTCCAAACGTCACGCGTGGAATTCCAATACAAGCTGGATGCGCCAGGGCTGACAGTCATGGAAAGCAGTGACGGTAGTGTATCCTTCTTAGAGCCTGTTGACGCGAAAGAGACGGATTACGTCATCTCCATTCCAATCAAAGCTGGCTGGGATCGTGGAACGGCGGAGCTGGCAGTGCTGGGTGGCAAGGCAGAGGTTCGACTCGGTGATCGCTTGGTGCATACCGATCTCGTTTCTGTGGGGAAAATCGAAATCACGACAGACGATCTGGTAGAGCGTCTCGTGTCCGATTACTACAGTCGCAAGCTGGATCAGGTGACACAAGCGAACGAACAGCCTTTTCTTTATTTGGCAAAAGTATGCTTGCTGCAAATGAATGCGACTTATGTGATTGAGAAGGTTGTTCCTGTTCCGTTTGGTGAGTACGTGTATACACCAGCGCTTTTGCAAAAGCTTGCGTTGCGTGTACAGAAGGGTAAGCAAGTCGAGCAAGGCTCCCATGCGGATTCCTTTCGGGTGACCACGCGTGTGAAAGAAATCGCGGCAGGCGATAAGCCGCAGTTCGATGTGAGCTACGATAATCTGGCGTCTGTCTACCAATTTGAGCTTGGACTGCCCCGAGCAGGAAAGGCAAATGAACAAGTAGCAACTGGCGTGGTGGAAATACCGATTGAGCCCTATTCGTCCAACTGGCCGTTTGGGGTCAAGATCGGCAATCGTTATTTTTCTGAGGAGCTCAAGCACTCCCTCGGGAAAGGCAACGTGTATGTCAGTGCAGGTATCGAGGATTTTCATGCAGATGTGATCGATGAGTTGCTTTCCCAACATGAGCAAGTGATGTACGGGCATAGCGGTGTTTTTGATGATTCGGAGTATGCGACAGATGCAGCGCATTTTGCAGTAGGGGTCATCGTTTATCCGCAGAAAGGAACGTTTCGGATCGGCGTTCAGGTGAAGGGACCTGTTCAGACAGATCGGGTAAGGATCAGGTGGTGGGCGATCAAACCGCTGGCAGCAGGGACAGAGGGCGAGGCGTATCAAGATTCGCAAGAGTAGCAAGGTTTGCTTCATTTTGTATTTATGCTACACTTTCGTAATGTAAGTACATATCAGCGTTAGACGGGAGGAGATCCAATGGCAACACATATCACAGATCATTCCGTTTTGAACAACGGGGTGAAAATGCCCTGGCTGGGTCTGGGTGTCTGGAAGGCAAAAGACGGAAATGAAACGTTGGCCGTCCGTTCCGCGATTGAGGCGGGTTATCGCAGTATAGACACGGCAGCCATATACGGCAACGAAGCGGGCGTAGGCGAAGGAATCCGTCAAGCCGGGATTGATCGTGATCAATTGTTCATCACGACCAAGGTGTGGAATGCGGATCAAGGCTACGAGACAACGCTGAAGGCTTTTGATGAAAGTATGAAAAAATTGGGTACTGATACGCTGGATTTGTACCTGATTCACTGGCCCGTAAAAGGCAAGTATGTCGATACATGGAGGGCCTTGGAAAAGCTGTACCGCGATGGATATGTACGTGCGATTGGCGTCAGTAATTTTCATAGCCATCACCTCGAGGATTTACGCCAACATAGCGAAATCATTCCGGTTGTCAACCAAGTCGAGTATCATCCATTGCTTACCCAAAAAGAATTGCATGCGTATTGCAAAGAGCATCACATTCAACTAGAAGCATGGAGCCCGTTGATGCAAGGAAACCTCGATCACCCTCTCTTGGTAGAATTGGGACAAAAATATGGCAAGTCTCCTGCACAAATTGTGCTTCGCTGGGATTTGGAAAACCAAGTGGTCACGATTCCGAAGTCGATCACACCAAAGCGGATTCGCCAGAACGCAGATGTTTTTGACTTCTCCCTCAGTGCAGAGGATGTAGAAAAAATCACTGCCTTGAATGACGACAAGCGTTTTGGGCCAGACCCAGATCATTTTGATTTTTAAAGGTACCATCATCTCAGATCAAAGGGGAGCCGCGACAGAACGGCTCCCCTTTTTCTTATACGTGCCTTCGATAGGCACATATATTGTTGTACATCGATTTGTCGGCAAGCTTCAGAAGGTAATGTCTGGTCGTAGATTGGCTTCAATAATCCACACCCGGCCACTTGCGTCAATGCCCATATCCAGTCCAAAGACCTTCTGGTGCGTGTAATAGCGTGCCAATCGATTTGCAGCGAGTATGGCGATTCTTCGCAGGCGAGCAATTACCGTGGAGGCAGAAGCGCTGCGAATCGAAGAGCGTTGAATGGCTGAGCGGATCGGCAGCACCCGTCCCTTGCTTCTTTTGACATTGGTGATGATGTAGCCTCTGCCTGCTACTTTTGCAAGCATTCCGGTGACGACCCAGGGAGAGCCTGGTCTTCGTTGGACCATCACTCGTACTAGACTGAGAAATAAAGTGTTAGACTGGCGCCAGTTATTCAACTAACGGACAGTTATCCTCAAATGCTTATGTTAAAATATGGTTATAAGTGGTCAAGCCATCGAACAATATTTGGGGAGGGCCGGCATGGATAAGAATTCTGTTTATAAAATAAACAGTTTCTATTGGGATACAAAAGGAAATGACTTCTTAGGAGCAATCGTGCTTCCGTTTTATGGAGCATTTGTCTCAGAAGAAAAATGCCAGCTTTTTGGCGACGTCTCGGGGAAAAAGATGCTGGAGATCGGCTGTGGAAACGGTCAATCCTTGCAATATCATGGAGAACGCAAAGCATCTGAACTATGGGCTATGGATATATCAGAAAAACAAATCGAAAAGGCAGCGCAACATTTGAAGTCATGCGGTCTTTCAGCAAAATTGATCTGTTCTCCCATGGAAGAAGAATGTGGCGTACCAGTGGATTATTTTGACTTTGTTTATTCGATTTATGCCATAGGCTGGACTAGCGACCTTGAGGGTACTTTTTGCCGGATCGCATCTTACCTTAAAAAAGACGGTGTATTCATTTTCAGTTGGTCTCACCCTATACATAAATGTGTTGTTGCAGAAGAAAATAATAGGCTTGCTTTTAATAAATGTTATTTCGATGAATCTTGGTATTCGGTATCTCTTGATGAAAGCACTCTTACATTATCGGACCGCAAACTATCAACCTATGTGAATGCGTTGGCAAAAGCAGGATTTGTAATTGAGCAAATGATTGAGCAATCTGATGATGAAATTATGCAATCGCGGGACGATAACAGCGATTTTGCAAAAAAAGCAAAGATGCTTCCTGTAACTTTTGTAGTCAAAGCAAGAAAACCATAGTATCCGATAGCTTAATAAACCAAGCCAGTCTAACACTTTATTTTCGTGTTTTGACTGGCCTATTTGTATGGAAAGATTGAAAAGTCAAATACCTATTTGGACAAGATGCAGTAAAGGGGTACGAAAATGAAAAATAATAAAATCAATGAAGTGCCTTCTCTTGGAGTTTCTGAAGAGATGATAAAGGCGGCCGCGGAAGAATTGGGAGTGGAATTTCCTGAACAATTAAAAGAGATTTGGAAAGTATCTAACGGACTAGAACTACCAGGTGGTTGGCTTTTTCACCCCGTTTTTGATATATCGAATCCTCGGAAAACATCAAACCATATCGTTTACGAAAACACAAAGGCACGTTGGGAATACATGCACGATGATCTAATTTCAATCGCTGCTGGTGATACAGGAAATCAACTGGTTCTTCAAATAACGAGTTCGGGGTTATTAAACCCTGACGTCTACTTATGGAATCATGAAACAAATAAGATAAAAAAATGGAATAGGTCGTTAGATTTTATCAAAGAAAAAGCACAAAAGAGAATTGAAAATATAAAGTTACAAATACGAAGAGCTGCTAAACGGAAAGCTAAGGAATCCTGACTGGTTTAATTCATTGAACTAACGGAGAACGATAGCTCAATAAACCAGGCCAGTCTAACACTTTATTTTTGTGTTTTGACTGGCCTTTTTGTATGGAAGGATTGAATAGTCTAATACCTATTTTTCTAAGGTAAAGAGCTTTCTTAGACAGTAATAGCACCAAATCAACAACATCAGTCTAATACTTTATTTTCTCTGAACACCAATGTGATACCGCGCTGAATCAGATAAGGGGTCGTTATTTTTCTGCGCAAATATCTGAAAGTCTCCAACTTGTCACGCAACGTGTGCTGTGAAGGTCCACGCTGGACGCGGTAACGGCTCTTGGCTTTCCGTGTGACGAGCATGACGCCAGCACCACCACTTCCTGTTGCTGGTTTGACGATCACCTTTTTGTATTGATCTAGAAAAGCATACAAAGACTGCTTAGAAAAACGAGTCAAGCGTAGAACTTGCTCGGAGCACGCTATGCTTGGTCAGTTTTGATTTGCTCTTTTTGCTCAAGGAGGTCATTCCCCCAATCGAAAATGGAAACGTTGCTATTTTGCTGTCAGTGTATGTCCTATCTGGTTTCAGCGTTTGTGGGAATGTCTCGTGAACAGAAAATAGGTAGGGGAGCCTTCGGATTCGCTCTTTACTATGCTTTATTTTTTCGTATACTGAAAAGTAGCATATTCGTTTCATCAGATGAAACGATCGGAACAAAGTAGGAAGCAGGTGTCAAACACTTATGGAAGAAGAACAAAAAGCAAACGTTCGAGCAGTCGATCGGGCTTTGGATATCCTGCTCTGTTTTACGGACGCTACGGATCTAGGCCTGAGCGAGATAGCGAGTCGACTCTCCCTGCATAAAAGTACCGTGCATCGTTTGCTGGCAACGTTGGAGAACAAAGGGTTTCTGATACGAGATGTTCAGACGGAGAAGTATCGACTTGGGTTTCGGGTTTGGGAGTTATCCGCCAATTTGTCGCAAAACGATGATCCAGCGATATTGCTGCTGCCGGAGATGGAGCGATTGCGGGATTTGGTGGAGGAAACGGTTAGTCTGTACGTGCGGGATGGAAACGAGCGGATTCGCGTACAGGCAGTCCAAAGCAAGCAGCCGATTCGCAGGGTGGCGCCAATCGGGGCGCGTATGCCACTCACGGTGGGGGCATCAAGCAAAGTACTTGTTGCATATGCAGAGCCTTTCATTTTGCAGGAAGTCATCAGCGACCCGAATTGGCCTGACTATGTGAACAAGGAGTCTTTTATTGAGCAATTGGATCAAATCAGGAAGCAAGGCTTCGCGACTAGCGTGGAGGAACGGGAGCTGGGGACAGCAGCCGTAGCCGTCCCGATATTCAACCGCAACGGACAATTGGTAGCGTCTATTGCGGCGTCGGGTCCTTCCAACCGCCTGACTCCTGAAAAAATGAGCCAATATGCGCCTTACATCATGGAAGCAGCCTATCGGATGGGAAAAATGATGAAATAACGAATAAGCCAATCCAAACACACTCAGAAAATGTTTGGATTGGCTTTATTTTTTGAACGATCACAACGTATTCATTGTCGCACGGTTAACACCACGTTACCTTTCTTATGCCCCAACTCCACATAGGAGTGGGCCTCCGCTGCTTGCTCTAGCGGATAAATACGATCGATGATGGGACGCAGTTTGCCAGCCTCGATCAGCTCCTTTAAAAACCTCAAGTCTTCCGCATTTTCCTTCGTAGCTCCGCCAATCACTTTCTTACGGCTCGTCATGTTCGTCCATAACCCGCGAACGATTGGCAGAGGACTAAAATGAACTGCACGCAGGTAGAAGCCGTTCGGTGTCAGTCGCTCGACGCATGACTGAAACGGACTCTTTCCGACGGTATCGAAAATGATATCGTAGACCGTACCGTCGTCCTCGAAGTTCTCTTTTGTATAATCGATGATTCGGTCGGCCCCCAACGATCTTACCAGCTCGACATTCGATGTGCTGCATACTCCGGTCACTTCCGCACCGAAATGCTTGGCGAGCTGCACCGCATACGTCCCGACGCTGCCAGAAGCGCCGTATACGAGCACGCGCCTGCCGCGCTGGATAGTGCCCTTCCGGAGAAATTGCAAGGCCGTATAGGCACCGACCGGAACGGCAGCTGCTTCCTCAAACGACATGTTCGAAGGCTTCAGCGCGATACAACCGTTCTCAGGTAAGCATTTGTATTCGGCATACGCGCCGAAGCCGTTTCCGCACGCAGCATAGATGGCATCCCCCGGCTTAAACTTAGAAACACCACTGCCTGTTGATTCGACCACCCCGGCTAATTCGAAGCCGAGAATCTTGATTTTCCTCGGTTTCCACAGACCATTGAACAGACGTGCCAAGAAAGGATCTGCCTTGCGTAAACGCCAATCCCCCGCTGCGGCAGTGGCAGCATAGACTTTGATTAATACCTCGTCGTCCTTTGGTACAGGCTTGGTGACCTCTCGAAGCTGCAGGACATTTGGCGGCCCGTATTGCTCGTATACGATCGCTTTCATCTCTTCGCCCTCCAATTATCCTTGGCTGTTTTCCTATTTTATTCGGAGTGATTTGATTAAAGTTCTATTTGTATTTTTTGAAAGAGAGTGCTGATTTTTAGTTACTTGAATAAAAAACTTTACTCAAGTTAATTTATGTACTAAGATAAATACAAGTAGAAATATGAAAAAAGGAGTATGAGATGGCAGAAGCATTATCATTACGCGAGAAAAAGAAAGCAAAAACCAAATTCGCCCTTCTGGACGCTGCCTTGGAGCTGATGGGCGACGGGAGCTTCCGAAATGTACTGGTGGATGACATTTGCGAACGAGCAGAGGTGTCGAAGGTCACATTCTTTAAATTTTTCCCGCAAAAGGAAGAGCTCTTGATTTATTACATGAGCGTATGGCAAGCAGAGTGCTTTGTTGAGTTGCGAAGTACTGGCAAGCGGGGATGGGAAGCCGTTCGGCATATTTTTGCCAAGGTTACGCGCGATAGCGAGAAGCAGCCTGGGATCATGCTTAGCCTTATCAGCTTTTTAGCCGAGCAAAAAATGCACCCGTGTGTACCGCTTTTATCTGATGCTGAATTGTATTTACGTTTCCCTGAGGAAGAGGAGCGAGAAGCCATTAGAGCTACTGATCTGCATCAAATATTGCAAAAGTGCGTGCAAGAAGCAGCCGAAGATGGTCAGCTTGCCCTTCACCTGTCGGAGGAGGAGGCCGTAATTCTGTTATTCTCGATATTTTACGGAGCCTATCTGACTGCACATTTGTTTCATGTGTCTGATTATATGGCGTGTTACGAGCTGCACCTCAAATCTTTGATAAGGTAGGGGAGTCGGATGGCAAAAGTAGTTCCGGGGCGTTTTACAGCACAAATGGAAGGATCATTCGTCGTATTTATCATCGGGATGCGAATCAACCGAATGCTTGCGGTTCACAAGTGGATGCCAGTAGCCAACGCCATGGGAGGCATGATGCGAGAATTGTATCAGCACCCGGAGCTCGGACTGTTGGGTCACACTTCGCATTTTAATCTGCGTGAAATCACCCAAATCCAGTACTGGCGATCCTATGAGCATCTGGAAAATTACGCGAGAAAAAGCCACAATCACCTGAGCGCGTGGAGGAAGTTCAACCAAGCGGTAGGAGCGGATGGAACGGTTGGGATTTTTCACGAGACGTACTTGGTCGATGCGGGAAAATACGAATGCCTTTACGGAAATATGCCTGTCTGGGGATTGGCCAAGGCAGGTGAGCATCTACCGGCAGTGGGAAAAAGGGAGACGGCACGCCGCCGATTGGGCGGTGAGAATGAGCCTGCGGTTCCTACTCCTACACAATAAGAGAAGATTCCTCGAAAGCTATACATCCTGTCGCAAACAAGCGGCCCTTTCTTCTTTTTAGAGCGATACAGCATTGGATTGTCTGTCCAACTGCTGCAAGGTCTAAGGAAGAGAGGGCCGTTTTGTTCGAGAAAAACGTTAAAGCTCCATGACGGGATGTTTTTTATATCTAACGGTAGTCAAAGGGGCATTTTTGCAATAACCTTGGCACTTGCATGAATGTTGTATATTTGATCAAGCAGGTCAGTCTTCGTAAGCGAAAGGGACTGACATTTCAATTATGAAGGAGGTTTTTTGCATGAAAGACTTGATTCGCATTCGGGGAGCAAGAGAAAACAACTTGAAGAACATTTCTCTCGAGATTCCCAAGCATCGTCTCGTGGTGGTAACCGGACCATCTGGATCGGGTAAATCGACGCTTGCACTTGATATTCTGCAACGAGAATGCCAACGACAGTATATGGAGTCCAGTGGAATGTCATCTGAATCACTAGCGAAGCCTCGTGTGGATTCGATCGAAGGACTGTCTCCCTCCATTGCGATCAGTCAACATGTGACCAACCGTAATCCCAGATCGACAGTTGGAACCGTCACAGACATGTATACCTATCTACGGACCGTCTATGAAAAGAAGGGGGAGAGACGCTGCCAGAAGTGTCGCGCATCAATAGCACCTGCTGCCAATGGCGGAGAAACAGAAGCCGTCACGTGCCCGGTATGTGCCCATGTCCATCTCCCTCTGACCAAAGCAGATTTTTCGTTTAATACGCCCCAAGGTGCTTGCCCGACTTGCAGTGGATTGGGAACGGTCGTCGATATTGATGTGGAAGCCGTGTTTGATGAAACAAAGAGCATTCGGGAAGGAGCGGTTACCTTTTGGTACGAGGCGATTAATGAATATCAGGCTAGCGTGCTTGCGGCGGCAGGAAAACATTACGGCTTGCCGATGAATCTGCCATTGAACGAGTACAACGAAGCGCAGTGGGATCTGCTCAAATATGGCGTGGAGAGCGAGGAGTTTTCTCGACACTTCCCTTCTGTTCAGCCCCCGAAAACCGTAGGAAAGGGAAGGTTTAAAGGGGTCATCACAGGCATGTGGCAACGCTATATGGAAAAAGATGGACAATCGGGTGAAGCTGCTTACTTTCTTACCCAACCTTGTCACGACTGCCATGGTGAGAGGTTAAAGGAGGAGAGTCGCCTCGTTACAGTAGAGGGCAGGACGCTGCCGAGCCTATCGAAGAGCTCATTGGAGGAGCTAGGGGATTGGGTGGAGAGTGTGCATGTACGAGCTGCCCGTGAAGAAGATACGATTTTGGAGGCCGTCCTCCATGATTTGCTCATCAAGATCAAGCGCGTCATCCATGTGGGGCTGGGCTATTTGACCCTAGATCGACAGGCTATCTCTCTTTCTGGCGGTGAAGCACAGCGATTGCGGCTCGCTTCCATTCTCGGCTCTGGCTTGACTGGTGTTCTTTATTTGCTGGATGAACCAACATCGGGTTTGCATCCAAAGGACACGGATGGACTCGTGAAGGTCATGAAGGAGCTGCGTGATTTGGGCAACACGGTGCTGCTCATCGAGCATGACCAACGAGTGATTCAAGAAGCGGATCACGTGATTGATGTGGGGCCAGGAGCAGGACGTTTTGGCGGCGAAATTGTCGGGCAAGGTTCGTTGAAAGAATTGCTAAACCAGCCGCATTCTGTCACAGGCCGCTACTTGAAAGAACAGAGAGTGCTGTCGTCCAAAGAGCGCAAGGGAACAGGAGAGTGGATCACGATTGAAGGGGCCACGTTGCACAATTTGCGCGATGTGACCGTATCGTTCCCACTGGGAAGACTGGTAGCAGTCTCAGGTGTCTCTGGCTCGGGTAAATCGACACTCGTCTACGATTTGCTGGCAGCGGCTGCCGAGAAGCGAACCGGAAAAGCAACAGGGTGCCGCGCGATTACAGGACTTGAAGCCATTCAAAGTGTCATTACAGTGGATCAGTCGGCGCTATCACGCATGCAGCGCTCCAATGTCTCCACGTACGTCGACTTGTATACGCTGTTGCGGAAAATATACGCTGCCTTGCCAGCAGCCAAAAAGCGTGGTTTGGATGCCAAGCACTTTTCATTCAATACGCCGGGCGGAAGATGTGAGCGCTGCGAGGGACTGGGGAGAGTGGAAGTGGACATGCATTTTCTATCCAACTTGCAGGTCGTCTGCCCGGATTGCCGCGGAAAAAGATTTCGTTCAGAGGTCTTGGAGGTAATGTACCAAGGCTATACCATTTCCGATATCTTGATGCTTAGTATTGAGGAGAGCCTCTCCTTGTTCAGCGAGCAAAAGAAGATGACGCAATTGCTGACCCTGCTGTGTGAGGTAGGACTCGGCTACTTGCAATGGGGACAGTCCGTGACGACCTTGTCCGGTGGTGAAGGACAACGGCTGAAGCTGGCTAGGGAGCTGAGTTCATCTTCGACAGGGCATACGCTGTATCTACTGGATGAGCCATCGACAGGATTGCATCCGATTGACGTCGAGAAGCTCCATGTACTCTTGAGCAAATTGGTCGATGCGGGAAATACCGTGATTATGGTCGAGCACAACACTGAACTAATCGCTTCGTCAGACTGGGTGATTGATATGGGACCTGGAGGAGGTAGTTCTGGAGGGACCGTGGTTGCGAGCGGAACACCAAAAGATGTGGCAGCCACGAAAGAGTCGATTACCGGGAAGTTTATCCACTAATCCAATACGCGTCGATACAAAAAGGTCGCCCCGATTCTGCTGTGGGCGACCTTTTTGCCGTCAAAAGTCAGGCAGACGATCCAAATTGTTTTCCTTGATTCCGTCTGGCTCACTCCGCAGTATGTCTCTCCCATACTTGTGAAACACGTCTACATGGGCCAGCTTGCCTGCCTTTGCGTCGTTGAGTGCGGTGATATAGTCGAGCTCACGACCAGAGTCTGTTTTAAAAGCGATCAAGTCTCCATCGTCGTTTTTTCTGACGGCCACGATTTGCTCTTTTCCTGTATTCGTCAGTGGACTGTTATCATCATTTTCCTGGATCGCCTGTTGTTCTCCAGCATTTTTGTAGGCCTCATAAATTTGTTCAAAGCTCCGTTGATCCATGCATCATCCCTCCTCCTCTAATAGGTTGTCTAAAAAGGGAGAGAACATGCATTCGTTTTTTGCTTCCGGGAACTATGCTCGCTGTGCACTTAGAGGAAGTAAGGTCGCTGCTATCCGCTTATACTTTTCCTGGTCATTGATGCGATAGTACAGGCTCCGCAAAAAGTTTTTCACATTAATTCGCCCCGTATACGCTTCGATCGAATAGCCACTATCCAAACGATTCGCAAAACTCCGAACCCATCCATCGATCTCATCCAAGGAGAGTTCATCTCGATTCCAGACTGAAAGGACAGCAGTCACCAAGCGCTCATCTTCTTCGTACGCATAAACTGATTTTGCCCCTGCGACTGTTTCACGGATGACTCCGAGAATTTGCTTCAGGTCAGTCTGATCCAGTTCACTGCATTGGGCCAGGTCATCGAGAGCGTCTGCAGCATGAGCGGTAGCATGCGCCCAGCCTTTTTCTTCCACGTAGCCTCGCAGGTCTGTTTCTTGCCGTATGTAAGAGAAAAGTTTGTCTTTTACGTAAAGGATCGCTTCTTTGGCAAGAAAAGGATGATTCCGATGCAGGATCAGGATAAGGGGAAGCAATAAAACGGAAAAGGAGCGCGTGAATACCGAGTCAGTCCCACTTTCACCTATGCGATAAAATAAATGCTGGTCGTCGAGTGCAATCGCTAGCAGCTCTTGCAGCTGTTCAGGGGAGAGCACACCTTCCTCTATCCAATGAGAGAACGTAGAATAGATGAGCTCATCACGCAGTTGGGGATCGGGTGAACCGATGTGCGTAACCATTTCGAGCGCCAAATCAAAAGCATGTGGTGGCGCCAGAAAGCTATTCGCCCGAATCGCGAGCAAGGTTTCTTTTAATGACATCTTCTCAGCTCCTTTATTTTCCTAATTTTACTACAATGATGGTAACGAAGGAATAAAAAGAGAAGAGGGCAGGTTTGCCGATACCTGCCCATTCTCTAAAAGCTGCTTCACTCATTCGGTTGTCAGGCGCAGCAGCCAGTCTTTCAAGTCAACGATACGCAAAGTTTGGGGCCCCGTGGCGGTCCCGGTTACCAGCAGGGGAACGAGTGAGTCCACCTCGTGCAAGGAACCGTGTGCCGCTCCGCCGATATGGGTTGGAGAACTTTCGGTAATGAGCTCATGCCCAGGCTGAACAGTAACGACCACATATCTGCCTTCATGCGAATTCATCGCGCCGTAGAGCCTCGCCAAAACGTCCGGATATTTCCCATACGTGATCCGGTCCTTGTTAATGGTGATATCGAGCAGACGCGGATCACCACTGAAGGTCCATTTTTGACCATACGGATCGGTAAAGGGACCGCTTGGTTGATAGATAAACTCTCGGTTGATCTTGCCTGCTGTAACGACAATCTTATTGTCTTCCTTCCTTGCAATGATGTCCAGCTTTGGTTCACGCTGCAAACGTTTTACGATATCGGATAACGAAATACGTGAATCCATGGCATAAATATAGGCCATCCGTTCGTTGGTCGAAATCACGATTTGGTCAGTAGGGTTGACAGGCTGACTGATTTTGGCTATTTGATAGTCGGTCAATAAGCTGCGCACGTCAATGGTTGCGGTCTTGCGATCATCCAGAATAGCGCTCTGGGCACTGTCTCCCATGACGATCCACCGTGCTTCTTTGATTGCCTTATCCCAAGATCCAAATGCATCGAGTACGGATTGAAGCGCTTTATCCGCTTTTTCAATCCCTTCGATCGTAGCGGGTCCCTTCCTATGTACTTCCATATCATTTTCCGGCAAGTAGGTGATGGTAAGAGGGGGGAGCTTCTTGTTTGCGATGAGATAGGCAGCCTCCTGCGCGGAAAACTCATCATTCATCCCGTATTTTCGCCACATGCGCTTTTCACTCTTTTGATTCGGATCAAGCTGGGCAAATGCTGCATACGACATCAGTTTTGGTCCAGTCACATTCAGTTCGCCAGGCAAACGCGTGCCGAAATCAATGAAACGGGGGATTTGTAAGGAGTGCGGCGTTTTGCCGCGCCATAGAATAGCATTGATGGAAGCGGTATCCTTGCCTTTTTCTGCCAATTCTTCATGGACGGTTTTCGTATGCGGATTGAGCTGGACCAGGTTCAATTGATGAAGGATATCTAGCAGCACTTGTGGCTGATCGATCTTCAGACCTTCTTTGGGACCATACCCGTAATAAATCATCCGCTTTTCCTTGTTGCTGAACCACGATAATCCCGGTACATGATGCTCATTGGCATACGTCCCTGTAAGGAGGGTGCTGTCGATGGTTACCGACATGGTGGGAAATGAGCTCACAACTTGCGGGTAATAACGCCCGTTTGCAAGCAAATAACCCAAAGCAGGAGCGCGGCCTTGCCGGATCGCTTCTTGTAGTGGTTTGTCCATTAACGAATCAATGAGAATGAGCAGGACAGGCTTTTGCGATACATTTCTCTCAGCTGAGGGTTGAGCCTTGAGGCTATGCTGACGGATTTGGGAAGCTGAGTCTGGCTTGCAGCTGATTACAGTCAGACTCAGCGTCAACAGGAGAAGGATGGCGTATGTGAATCGCGACTTCATGTTTCCATTCCTTTTTTGCGAATTTGGTTTTCCCTATTTTTTGTTTTCGCAAAAAAAATTATTCTCCAAGCCTGCCTCATTTAACCTCCCGGCACCAGATGAGAGATCTCTACAACCACCCCATTTTCCAAAAACAAACGAGGGATGCGATTACTGAGTGTGGCAACGACTTCATAGTTGATCGTCCCGAGCATTTCGGCAATCTCATCGACAGGAATCTCGCGGTTTCCTTGCTTGCCGTAAATCACGACCTCATCGCCTTGGTTTCCACTGCCTTCTCCCAAGCTAACCATCATCTGATCCATTGTCACTCGCCCTGCGATTGGCAACCGTCTGCCTTGATACAGAACAAATCCCCGGTTAGAGAGTGCGCGCGAATAACCGTCAGCATAACCGATTGGAATCGTCCCGATGACCTCTCCGCGCTTTGCTGTGTATGTAGCACCATAACTGATGGTAAACGGTGGCGTCAGCATTGTCTTTACATAGGAGAAGCGCGATTTCAAGCTGAGTGCCGGAACGAGCTTGACGCGATTGAGCTGTCGGATATAAGCGGATGGATACAGCCCGTACATACCGATTCCGAGGCGGATCATATCGGCGCTGTATTCGGGAAACGCAATAGAAGCGGCGGTGTTGCACATGTGTACGGTCGGAAGCTCGAATCCTTTTTCCTTCAGATAACGAAGATACTGAACAAATAACTCATGCTGCGCTTTGGTCAATGTGTGATCAGGTTCATCTGCAGTGGAAAAATGAGTGAAGATTCCGGTCCATGCAAGGGAAGAGCTTGACGTTAACGCCTTCACGGTTGAAAGCAACCCAGATTTTGTCCGTACGCCCAATCGTCCCATACCTGTATCTATGTTGATATGGATGTTCAGACGATTGGAGAAAGCCGTTGTTTTGATAATTTTATCGGCTTTTTTGATCCAATCGGTCTGGAAAGCAGACAGATCGATATTCCAAGCAACCGCCTCTTTGACACGTGAAAGAGGAGTGAAGCCCAGCACGAGAATAGGGGCTACAATTCCCGCCTTTCGTAAGACGATGCCTTCTTCCAGAATGGCGACAGCGAGGGAAGTAGCCCCGTACTCGAGGGCATGGCGGGCTACTCCAACAGAACCATGGCCATAGGCATTCGCTTTTACAACCGCCATGATTTTCGTCCGTTTAGGAATATGTCGGCGTATCGCCCGAATGTTTTTCTTGATGGCATCGAGATTTACCTCAATCCAGGTTTCGCGAAAAAACTGTTTCATCACGAATCCCCCCCTTTTTCTGGAAAATGACTTCCCTCTTCCATGCGTATTCACCGGATCTTCCACTTAAGCGTGGCCCATCAGGAAGAGATAACAAAAAGCTGAACATTGGTGGCCTACAAACGACAACCATAGGTCTGGCTGGAAACGTAAAAAGAGCAGACTGCCGAATACTCGGAGTCTGCCCTTTTCGTTGGGTGGGTGCTGATACGAACTTATTTTTTATTCGTTTGCTTACGCAGTTACTGGTTTACCTTCATCCAGCAATTGACGCAGAACCGTTTGCAGGATACCACCATTGCGGTAGTAGTCTACGTCTACCATGGAATCGAGGCGCACGATTACTTCGAATTCGAAAGTGCTGCCGTCTTTTTTCGTTGCTTCTACTTTTACGCGTTGGCCAGGCTGAACATCATCGGAGAGGCCCACAATGTTGAAGGACTCAGTACCGTCGATGCCAAGGGACTTCCAGCTTTGGTCACCAGCGAATTGCAGAGGCAGAACGCCCATTCCAACCAGGTTAGCACGGTGGATACGCTCGAAGCTCTCAGCGACAACCGCTTTGATACCCAAGAGGAATGTACCTTTTGCTGCCCAGTCACGGGAAGAACCAGTACCGTACTCTTTACCAGCCAGTACAACGAGTGGAGTACCGTCTGCTTGATACTTCATGGAAGCATCGTAGATGGACATTACTTCGTCAGTTGGCAAGTATTTGGTTACGCCGCCCTCAGTTCCAGGAGCTACTTGGTTGCGGATACGGATGTTTGCAAATGTACCGCGCATCATTACATCGTGGCTACCACGACGAGCACCGTAGGAGTTGAAGTCTTTGCGCTCTACGCCGTTTGCTTGCAGATACAGACCTGCTGGGCTAGTTGGCGAGATGTTACCAGCTGGGGAGATATGGTCAGTCGTCACAGAATCACCGAAGAGTGCGATGGTGTTCGCTGCTTTGATGTCTGCGATTTTGGCGATTTCTCCAGCCAGGTTTTGGAAGAATGGCGGCTCTTGGATGTACGTGGATTTTTCATCCCACTCGTACAGGTCGCCAGTTGGAACGTCGATTTTGTTCCAAGCTTCGTTTTGCGTGAACACTTGGCCGTACTCAGCGCGGAACAGAGCAGGATTCATAGCTTTGTCCATTGCAGCTGCGATCTCTTGTGGAGATGGCCAGATGTCTTTCAAGAATACAGGTTGACCGTCATTGCCAGTACCGATTGGCTCTGTAGTCAGGTCGATATCTACAGTACCTGCCAGTGCATAGGCGATAACCAATGGAGGAGAAGCGAGGTAGTTCGCTTTTACCTGTGCATGGATACGACCTTCGAAGTTACGGTTACCGGAGAGTACCGCTGCAACTGTCAGATCTTCGTCTGCGATAGCTTTGCTGGTTTCCTCTGGCAATGGACCGGAGTTACCGATGCAAGTGGTGCAACCATAACCTACTACGTTGAATCCGATAGCATCCAAGGAGTCGATCAGACCAGCGTCAGTTAGGTATTGCGTAACTACGCGGGAACCTGGAGCCAGGGAGCTTTTTACGAAAGGAGGCTTTTTCAGGCCTTTTTCCACAGCTTTTTTCGCCAGGATACCTGCACCCAGCATTACGCTAGGATTTGATGTATTGGTACAGGAAGTGATCGCTGCGATTACAACCGAACCAGTTTTCAGCGTAGCTTTTTCACCGTTTGCATAAGCAACTGGTGCGCTAGCTGCGATTTTCTCTTCAGAGAGACCAAAACCGCCTTTGTCGATCGGCGTCACGAGGCTGTTATTGAAGGATTCCTTCATAGCAGTCAGTTCTACGCGGTCTTGAGGACGTTTTGGACCAGCCAAGCTAGGTACGACAGTGGACAGATCCAGTTCCAATGTTTCGGAGAATACTGGGTCAACAGTTTCGTCTGTACGGAAGAGGCCTTGTGCTTTGGTGTAAGTTTCAACCAAGGAGATGAGGTCTTCTTCACGACCAGTTTGACGCATGTAGTTGATTGTCTCAGCATCTACTGGGAAGAAGCCCATTGTAGCGCCGTACTCAGGTGCCATGTTTGCTACGGTAGCGCGGTCAGCCAGCGAGATGTTGGACAGGCCTGGTCCGTAGAACTCCACGAATTTACCTACAACGCCTTTTTTACGCAGCATTTGCGTAACAGTCAGAGCGAGGTCGGTTGCAGTTGCACCAGCATTCAGTGTGCCAGTCAGTTTGAAACCAACTACTTCTGGCGTTACGAAATACAGAGGTTGGCCGAGCATTCCTGCTTCTGCCTCGATACCACCAACACCCCATCCAAGAACACCAAGACCGTTGATCATAGTGGTGTGGGAGTCAGTACCTACGAGAGAGTCAGGGAAAGCAACCAATTCGCCATCTACTTCACGAGTAGCGATTACAGTTGCGAGGTACTCCAAGTTTACTTGGTGAACGATACCAGTAGCTGGAGGAACCGCACGGAAGTTGTCAAACGCAGTTTGTGCCCAACGCAGGAAGCGGTAGCGCTCTTGGTTGCGTTCGAATTCCAATTTCATGTTGTTGTCCAGAGCGGACGCGTTACCGAAATCGTCAACCATGACGGAGTGGTCGATAACGAGGTCAACTGGAACCAATGGGTTGATTCGTTTTGGATCTCCACCAGCGCGCTTCATAGCGATGCGCATCGCTGCCAAGTCAACTACAGCCGGTACACCGGTGAAGTCTTGCAGAACAATACGAGCTGGCATGAGAGGTACTTCTTGGTTTACGTCGCGGCCTTTTGTCCAGGTCGCCAATTGTTGTACGTGTTCTTTAGTAATCGCGCGGCCGTCGAACTGACGGACAGCAGCCTCGAGCAGAACTTTAATGGAGAACGGCAGTTTGGAAACATCGCCCAATCCTTGTTCTTCCAACCCTTGCAGGCGATAGTAAGCAAAAGACTTGTCGCCTACTTGCAGGGAAGACTTTACTTTGTAAGCATCTTTGTTAGCCAATGTATACAACCTCCCTAGTAATAACTTGGAGTTTCATCTAGTGAAACCTTGTTTCGTTTCTTCATTACGAACCTATTATATACGATTTGTTTCCCGGCTTCTACCCCAAATTCATCATTTATATACAAAAATCATAGGTAAAGAAAATTGGATCACGAACGTCTTCTTATTATAAAGAAGAAAATTGCACGCACTTCAATTATTATCCCGTTTATATTTCGTTTACATTCATGGAGTATCTTATCTCTTGCAAGTGAAAATGAGTGGAGGAAAAAGGGGAGAAATGACGAATGGAACAGACCAATAGCGTAGCGAAATGGGGAAACTGGCGACCTTTCTTTCGATTAATAAGGGAAACAAAGCCATCCAAACTAAAAATCGGTGTCGCGTTGTTCATGAGCATCGCCACCACACTGGTTAGCTTAGTAATTCCGTTGTTTACGAAGGATTTGGTGGACAGCTTTTCCCTATCTACGATCACGACACCACAAATCATTTTATTGATCGTTGCCTTTATCGCACAAGCCATTGTGGGAGGGCTGTCCATCTACTTATTAAATCATGTCGGCGAGAGTGTGGTGGCCGCACTCCGTGAACGACTCTGGAAAAAACTGCTCGTCCTGCCGATCTCTTATTACGATAACAACCGGACGGGTGAGACGATCAGTCGAATGACCAACGATACAGGCGTCGTGAAAAGCCTGATTAGTGATCAACTGTCCAGCTTTTTCACAGGATTGATCACGATCGTTGGTTCTGTGGTGACTTTGCTATACCTCGATTGGCAAATGACGTTAACAATGCTCGTTGCTGTGCCGCTGTGCGTCGGGATTCTCATTCCGCTTGGCAGTCAGATGTACAAAATTTCTAAAGGACTGCAAGATGAGACCGCCAGCTTTACGACGATTATGAATCAAGTGCTCCAAGAGATGCGGCTCGTCAAATCTTCCAATGCCGAAACACACGAACTGGGGATGGGAACAAAGGCAATCGGGAATTTGTTCCGATTCGGGCTAAAAGAAGGAAGAGTCCAAGCCGTCATTGGACCGTTAATGTCCTTTATCCTGATGGTGCTGCTCGTGGTTGTGATCGGCTATGGTGGCATGCGGGTGTCCACGGGAGCATTGACAGCTGGTGAGCTGGTCGCGTTTATTTTGTATCTGGTGCAAATTGTCATACCGTTGGGGCAATTCACACAGTTTTTCACTTCCTTGCAAAAAGCCATGGGGGCAACAGAAAGAATCATTACGACTCTGGACGCCGAAGAAGAAGATCTTTTGACAGGACGAACGCTTGAAAACGCTGGCCTGCCCATTCATTTGAATCATGTGAGCTTTGCGTATGAGAACGGGGAAACGATTCTCGATGATGTCAGCTTTACGATTGGGGCCGGAAAAGTAAATGCGATTGTCGGACCGAGCGGTAGCGGCAAGACGACGTTGTTTTCCCTGGTTGAAAGGTATTACCAGCCACTGAGTGGAGAAATCAGGCTGGGCAATGATCCCATCACGGATTTTTCGTTGAAGTCATGGAGAAGTCAAATCGGCTACGTGTCCCAGGAAAGTCCATTGATCGCCGGAACCATCCGAGAAAATATTTGCTATGGGGTTTCACGGACGATTAGCGACGAGGAGCTGAAGGAAGCGGCAAAGATGGCCTATGCGGATCAATTTATTGAGGAGTTGCCGAATGGCTATGAGACAGAAGTAGGAGAGCGAGGCATGAAGCTATCGGGTGGACAGCGCCAACGAATCGGGATTGCCCGTGCGCTGCTTCGGGACCCGCAAATCTTGATGTTGGATGAAGCTACCTCTAGTTTGGACAGCAATTCCGAGATGATCGTCCAGAAGGCGTTGCAAAATTTGATGAAGGGACGTACCACCCTCGTGATTGCCCATCGCTTATCGACTGTAGTGGAAGCAGATCAAATCATCTTTTTGGAAAAGGGAAAAATCACAGGTATGGGTACACATGAAGAGCTTTTTCAAACCCATGAGATGTACCGCGAATTGGCTAGTCAGCAATTACTCGTAAAAGAGAGGGTGTAGAATGTGACCACGATTATGGTAGTCGACGACGATCCGCATATTCGCGAGCTCGTCAGCGTCTTCTTGCGCAATGAAGGCTTTACGATAGTGGAAGCGGCAGACGGACAGGAGGCACTGGATAAACTGGAATCGGTTCAGGCACAACTGGTGATTCTTGACATCATGATGCCGAACATGGATGGCTGGGAGCTGTGTCGAAAGCTTCGCAAGCATTATGATTTTCCCTTGCTCATGCTGACTGCGAAGGGAGAGACATCGCAAAAAATCAAAGGCTTCGAGCTAGGGACAGACGATTATTTGGTGAAGCCATTTGATCCGCAGGAGCTGGTCGTCCGGGTAAAAGCGCTGCTCAAGCGTTACCGGATTGCCGCTTCGCATCAGGTTCTAGCAGGGAAACTGTTGCTTGATCGTAAAACGTTTGCAGTCGCCAGTGGCACGAAAACATGGACCATTCCACTAAAGGAGTTCGAGCTGCTATTCAAACTGGCCAGCTATCCCGGACAGACCATTTCCCGTGAGCAGCTGATCGAACAAATATGGGGCTATGATTTTGAAGGAAATGAGCGTACGGTAGACGTGCACATCAACCGCTTGCGGGAGCGTTTTCCAGAGGCGATGTACGGCTTTTTGATCCGGACGGTCCGGGGACTTGGTTATCGTTTGGAGATCGTCGTATGAAAAAGAGGCGGCCAGAACATTCCCGTGTTTTGCTGAAAATCGCAGGAGTGGTGGGCTTATGTGCTGTTTTTGCCTTGTGCGGGCTAGGTGCATACGGGAGTACCACTCTCTTTTATGGCTATATGGGCTATCATCCCAATGATCTTGTAAAAGCGCTGGTCAATTCAGTTGTGAGCTTCATTTTGTTTATTGGGGTAGGCATGATCATTTCTTTTTTCACCATGCCAAGGCATCGGGGCAGGTTTCAACCATTGATTGATGCGCTCAGACGGATTGCCATGGGGGATTTTCGGGTTAATCTCGATATCAAGCTGGCGCACGAATGGGGAGAGCTGGTGGATGGCATCAACCACGTGGCGGAGCAATTAAATGAGATGGAGAAGCTGCGGCAGGAGTTCATCTCCAATGTTTCCCACGAAATTCAATCGCCTTTGACGTCCATCAGCGGGTTTGCTCGCGCCCTGCATAATGAAAGACTTAGCCCAGAAGAGCGTCATCGTTACTTGGAGATTATCGAGTCGGAAAGCAAGCGACTATCCAAGATCAGTGACAACCTGCTTAAGCTCACTGCGCTAGAGGGCATCCAGCATGATTTAGAGCGGAAGCGGTATCGGTTGGACACGCAGCTACGCGCAATCATCCTCGCATGCGAGCCGCAATGGATGGGGAAAGAGATTGAAATGGACATAGACTTGGAAAAAGTCGAAATCGTCGCTGACGAAGATATGCTGAGTCAAGTCTGGACCAACTTGCTTGGCAACAGCATCAAATTCACGGAGGCAGGCGGGAAAATCAGCGTAAAACTGGAGACAGTAAATGGAGAAGTGCTCGTGAAAGTGACCGACTCGGGTATCGGGATATCCAAGGAAAATCAGGAACGCATTTTCGAAAGGTTTTTCAAGGCGGACCCATCGCGGAACCGAGCCAATTCGGGCAGTGGCCTGGGACTGGCAATCGTGAAAAAAATAATCGATTTGCATCATGCCACAATCGCCGTTGAGAGTGAAGTAGGGAAAGGTACCACGTTTACGATTACATTTGTTCAAACAGCATAAAAAAGCTGCCCCTTCGTCCGGGTGACGGTCTGGGACAGCTTTTTTCATGGCGAGTAAACCAGTTACGCGCCGATATACTTGGCATGGAGCGAACGTGCCAGGCTGATGTCATCTGTGCCTTGCACGAGGACGCGACCATCCGGGAAAATGACGAGCGTGTATGTATCGACACGGAAACGCAGCAAAAACTTGTTTTGCTCGATTTGTCCCAAAGGGGAAAGTCTATCAGCCAATGCATTCAGATCAAGTGTCATTGCAGCGGCGGGCGAGATTTGTACGGTGTCTCGACCGCAAAGGGAAACGGCTTGTCCATCCTGGGTATCCGGCTGCAAAAACGAAAATTGCTTGTGCCCACATGTTGGACAGTCGTCTCGGCGGGCATTGACCACCTTGATTTGCTGATGGCGGTTATGCCAAATCTCAAAGTGCTCCAAATTCGGATTGAGCTCATCGGTTGCGTCCACTAACAGCTTGAATGCTTCTGTTGCCTGATAGGAGGCGACGATGTGAATGATCGGTCCGATGACGCCAGCCGTGTCACAGGTAGGCATCTCACCCGGGTTTGGCGCTTCAGGGAAAAGACAGCGCAAGCAAGGCGTGATTCCCGGACGAATCGCGGTAAATGTTCCGGTTGCACTCACTGCGCCACCGTACACCCACGGGATACTATGCTTTACGCAAACGTCGTTCACGAGGTATCTCACCTGAAAATTATCCGTCGCATCCAGAACGAGATCGACATCTGTCAGCAATTCCTCTGCATTGTAAGCGGTGAGGTCTGCGACAATCGGTTCGATGGTGACGGCTGAGTTGATCTTTGTCAGCTTGGTGTGAGCGGCGATGGCTTTTGGCAAATGCTCGGCTGCATCGGATTCGTCGTAGAGCATTTGACGCTGCAGGTTGCTCGGCTCGACGAAGTCGCGGTCAATGATGCGGACAAAACCTACTCCAGCACGGACCATATGATTGGAGAGAACAGTTCCGAGGGCTCCCATGCCGACGATCGCTACACGGCTTTGCCCGAGCTTTTCTTGTCCACTGCGACCGATTGGATGAAACAATATCTGACGGGAATAGCGAGTATCCAAGGCGTTACTCCACCTTTCCTTCTGGCATCGCAAGCGGATTCCACGGTCCTTGCTGATGCCCCTTCCATTCGCTTCCATCTTCCCACATTTCTTTTTTCCAAATGGGAACGATCTGCTTGAGTCGCTCGATGGCATAACGGCCTGCTTCAAACGATTCATTGCGATGCGCTGTTGCAACGGCACAAACAACCGCAATCTCTTCCACAGCCAAATTACCGATACGATGGTGCATCGCGACTTGCGCTCCCGGCCAGCGTTCCTCGATCTCTGCTGCGACCTGCTTCATTTTTTCAACAGCCATAGGGGCATAAGCTTCATAGGACAAATACACCGTGCGCTGACCATGGGTAAATTCCCGAACAGTTCCGACAAAAGTAAGGACCGCGCCTGCATGCGGGTTGCTCACCAGGCGAACCAGCTTGTCCGCAGAAATGGGCTCCTCGGTAATGGCGAAGCGCGGGTCTTCTTCTCCGCCGCTTACAGGAGGTAAGAGGGCAATCTCGTCGTCGGCTGAAATGACCTGATTTTTCGCAGCATATTCATGATTGATGGATACAAAGCAACTGCCCAAAAGCGCAGAGAGCGCAGGATATTCTTTTTCCACTGCTTGCAGAAGATCGCTAACGGTCGCGCCTTCAGATAGGGTCAACTGTACTTCCCGGGCATTCGCACGTTCAGCGAGTCCGGCAAATAACAAGATCGTAATGGTCAAGACAATTCCTCATTTCCCTGGATGATACTACTCTCTAGGCTAGACGATATCATAAACCGAACAAAGTTGCCAATGAATGGGGTGTTTCAATCAGCGGTTGCTTCTAAGGCGCGAAGCCTTCCTGACTCAAATGAATCTGGTCCGGGGGAAAAACACGTAATAGCCGTTCATAGACGATCCGATAGGCGGAAGGATCATACCATTGTTCCAGTCCAAGCTGTTCATAGAGAGCGGGAATGCCGTTTCTTTTCGTTCGTTTACCACCGCTACCATCTCCCATATAAAAATCGTCGACACAGACACGTGTGACCAAGGGGCGCAAAATCTCCGGGAATAACTCACTGCTAGGCAAAACAGGGGCAATGGTTGCTTGTGTCGGGATGCCTGCTTCCGCCAAGCGCTGGAGTGTTTTGAGCCGCGCTTGAATGGGGGGAGCTTGCGGGCTAAAGTGCCTGCGAATCTCCTCCAAATCTGTCTCAACGGTCATGCTGACGCGGACGCGATCACCCAGCAGGAGCAACAAATCGGCATCCCTCCAAACCAAGGGGCTTCTCGTCTGCACCAACAAAAAATCGGGTTGATTCTCTACCATGACTTCGAGTAAAGACCTCGTTACCTTTTCCGTTTGTTCGATGGGCTGGTACGGGTCTGTACTCGAAGACATGAAGATGGTCACCTTTCCTTTTTTCTTTGCCCGCATTAGCTCCTTGCGCAATAAATCGGCAGCTTGCTGCTTTATGTCAATCCATGTGCCCCATTGCTCGTTGCGAAACAAAGAGACAGGCATTTGCCGAACATAGCAATAGGAGCAGGCGAAAGAACAGCCTGTATACGGATTGAGCGAGTGGGTGTAATCCGCAAGAAATCCGCTTCCTTTATTGAGGAGGGTTTTCGGCATTTTATAGGAAAGGATGCATTTCATATTGGGCGTTCCTCACTTTGCATCATGAAAAATAATCCCGAGGCTATAGCGGGTGCCTGAGGTAATCGTGCTGACACCGTGGCGCAGCGTGTTTTTATAGTAGCCTCGCGTTCCCTGCACAGGACGATAGGATGTCGGGAAAATCAGGCCAGCGCCCTGGTCCAAGGTTATCACATGTCCTCGGCTCTGCGCGCGCGGCCGTTGCTCCATCAGCAGAAATTCTCCGCCCCTGTAGTCCTTCTCCTTTTGATTCAAGGCAAAAACAACTTGAAACGGGAAGAACACCTCGCCGTACATATCCTGATGTAAACAATTGTAGCCGCCCATTTCGTATTTCAAAATTAATGGAGTAGAGCGCAGCTGACCCTGATCGTGACATTGCGCCAAAAATTCAGGGAGGGTAGCAGGATAGATAGCTTCGCGTCCAAGCATTTCCAGCCACCGATTCGCAGTCTGCGCAAGCATCGGATAAAAGCCTTCGCGCAGCTCCTGCAAAAGCGAGGGAAGGGGAGCCTGATAATAACGATACTCACCTTCGCCGAAACGGTACCGTGCCATCTGGATCGTATTGCGAAAAAGGTCATTTTGTCCATACGTAGCGATTAATTCGTCGCAGGCATCCGCGCTTATTAAGGAAGGAAAAGCAGCATACCCTTGTTCGTCCAGCTCCTGTTGCAGGGAATGCCAGTCAAGCGCAGCGATCCTTTCTGTCAGTGAACTAGCCATGCTTCACACCCCGATTTGTCTTTTTCTCCAGATCAAGCAGAGTTGTCTTCATGGGCAGTCCTCCACGATAGCCAGTCAGTGAACCGTTTTTACCGACAACGCGGTGGCAGGGGACTGTAATGAGAACCGGATTGGCACCGATTGCGGCACCGACGGCACGAACAGCAGCAGGCTTTTTAATGATGTTCGCAATGTCGGTGTACGATGCCGTTTGACCGTATGGGATTTGGCGCAGTGCTTCCCAGACGGCGAGCTGAAAAGGCGTTCCAGACAGGTCGCAATCCATGGAAAAATGTTCGCGCGTTCCCTGCAAATACTCCATCAGTTCTGCTGCAAAAGGCTTTAGCCATGGATCGTCTTGCACCAGTGCACTTTGTGGGCGATGCTTTTCAACCCACGCTTCCAATTCAGCAAAAGGCTGGTTGACCGAGCCAACATAACAAAGCCCGGCAGCCGTTGCAGCCAAGTAAATGGTCCAATCACCATGCTTCAGCATTGACCAACGTACCGTCTGATTCTTACTCGTTTCCATTTCTATACGCCTCCTTTGAGCTGTGTACGCACAGTATACCTCCAGCACCTGTTCTTCGTACGTTTTTAGGAGTGGATGAGCAAGATAACGAAACAATGTCATCTACATTCCCATTGCTTTTATCCAGCGGCGGGAGTAAGGTAGGAGGAGATAGAGGAGGAACGATACTAGTATGACTGATCAATTAACACATTTTAATGAACAAAATCGAGCTCGGATGGTGGACGTGTCTGAGAAGGACGTCACAAAACGGGTGGCTGTAGCCGAGAGCCAAATCAGCATGAAACCCGAAACACTCGCCCGAATCCGCGAAGGTCGAATCGAAAAGGGCGATGTACTCGCAGTTGCACAGGTAGCAGGTGTCATGGCTGCCAAAAAGACGTGGGAAATCATCCCGATGTGTCATCCGCTGCCATTGACTGGCATCGACATACAATTTGCTTTTGTAGATGAAACGACGCTTGCGATTACAGGAACCGTGAAGACGACAGGGAAAACAGGCGTCGAGATGGAGGCGTTGACCGCTGTCAGCGTAGCGGCTTTGACGGTGTATGACATGTGCAAAGCCATGGATAAAGAAATGATAATCGGTCCAACTAGTCTGCAATCCAAAACAGGCGGAAAAAGCGGCGATTTCCATCGGGGAGAGAAGTAAGCCATGAGGCAAAAGTGGGAATCCTATCCGAGCAGCATTCGTTTATTGGCGATTGCTGCCGTCATTTTTTCTACAGGAATGGCGTGTATTTGGCCGCTAGTCACGATCTATATTCACAACCATCTCGGAAAGCCGCTGACTGTAGCCGGCTTCTTGTTGCTTTTAAATCAAGGCGCATTCTTGATCGGGAGTATTGTCGGCGGGATGATGTTTGACCGCTGGGGAAAAATGCGCACCATCATTGTCGGATCCATCGGTGTTATTCTGATATCGATCGGCTTAGGTGTTACGCAAGATTTTACGATTTATGTTGTCTTGCTTCTGCTGAATGGACTGTTTTACGGAACACTTTCTCCTGTGATGAATGCACTGGCAGTAGTGTTATGGCCGGACGGAGGACGGAAAGGAATCAATCTGATATATGTCTCTCTCAATGTGGGGGTAGCTGCCGGTTCTGCGCTGGGCGGCTTCCTGGCAAGTGTTTCGTTTGCCTGGACGTTTTTCGGTAATGCGATTTCGCAAGTGATTGTGCTCGCCATGTTCATGCTCATTTTGCCGCGTCAGTTAAAAATGCTAGAACAACAACGTGAAAACTCGACGACTGGACAAAGTATGTCTGAGCAAGCAACTGGTGATGCGCTGCAACTACCACGTCAAGAGCCAAAGGTTGTTTGGGGAGCATTGCTGCTATTATGCGGGGGGCTATTAATTAGCTGGATTGTCTATGTACAATGGACGACGGTGCTGTCGACCTACATGCAATCCCTGGGCATTTCACTCCGTCAATACAGTCTGTTGTGGACGCTGAACGGAGGTTTGATCCTGTTTGGTCAACCATTGATTGCGTGGGTCATTCGACGCTTTGCCCGTACGCTAAAAGCACAAATGCTCTTGGGCGCTTATATTTTTGCCTTGTCGATGCTGATTCTGTCGCAATCAACGGTTTATGCAGGCTTTGTGGCAGGCATGTTCGTCATGACGCTAGGAGAAATGCTCGTGTGGCCAGCGGTACCGGCAGTAGCTGCACAGTTTACGCCAGAGGGACGAGAAGGCTTCATTCAAGGTCTGATTGCAGGAACTGGATCAGCAGGGCGGATGCTCGGACCACTGCTCGGCGCCATCATTTTCCAATCGATTCATGCGCAGGGACTATTGTTCGTGATGGCAGGCTTGTGTCTGTTGTCTGTCGCATTCTTTGCCTTCCACACCTCTTTTCAGGAAAGAAGGCATCAAGTGCCGGTACAGAATCAAGCATCTTGACACGATTTGCGTGCTCAAGTTAGTATGATATAGACGAAAAAACAGTATATTCCGTGTGTTTGACTTATTCAGAGAGGTGGAGGGACTGGCCCTATGAAGCCCGGCAGCGGATCTGTTCCATGTGATGGACAGATGCTGTGCCAATTCCAGCAGGATTTTTTCCTGACAGATAAGGACGTGACCAAGCTGATCTCCCCCTTTTTCTGTATGGAAAAAGGGGGTTTTATTGTATTGGGCCCAAGAAAGGAATGGAAGAAAGATGCGTATTCAACCCTCCGACATGATTGATCGACTCCCTACCCAGTTTTTTGCGACCCTGGTGGCAAAAGTAAACAAGGTCATTGCGCAAGGCCATGACGTCATTAACCTGGGGCAGGGCAATCCCGATCTGCCGACACCGCCGCACATTATTGAAGAATTACAGGCGCAAGCAGCACAACCACTCCATCACAAATATCCGCCTTTTCAGGGACGCGTGGAACTGAAGCAGGCAGTGGCTCATTGGTATAAGCAAGAATTTGATGTAGACCTCGATCCGGAGGAAGAAGTAGCGATATTGTTCGGCAGCAAAACCGGACTCGTAGAGATTTGCCAAGTACTCATGAACGCAGGCGATGTTGCACTGGTTCCAGACCCAGGCTATCCGGATTATTGGTCGGGGGTTGCAGTCGTAGGCGGACGGATGGTCATGATGCCGTTGAAGGCGGAAAATGATTTCTTGCCAGACTACAGCCAGCTCTCCCAAGCTGATTTGGATCGAGCGAAACTGATGTTTCTCAACTATCCGAACAATCCGACAGCAGTCAACGCACCACTCGAGTTTTATAAGGAAACGATTCGTTTTGCCCGAAAACATGAAATCGTCGTCTGCCATGACTTCGCCTACGGGGCGATCAGCTATGACGGGAAAAAGCCGGTCAGCTTCATGCAGGTTCCGGGAGCAAAAGAAGTGGGCGTAGAATTTTATACCTTGTCCAAAACATACAACATGGCAGGCTGGCGTGTTGGTGCCATGGTAGGAAATCGCGAGCTGGTTCGTCTGATCAATCTCATTCAGGACCATTACTTCGTCAGTCTGTTCGGAGCGGTACAGATGGCGGCAGCCAAAGCGATGACGGAGTCGCAGCAGTGCGTTCGCGATCTCGTCGCTGTTTACGAAAGCCGCCGCAATGCCTTGTACTCCAATCTGCATCGGATTGGCTGGCAGGCACCACCATCTCAAGGTTCGTTTTTTGCTTGGCTTCCTGTTCCAAGTGGCTTCACTTCCGTGGAGTTCTCTGACCTGCTTTTGGAAAAAGCCCATGTCGTCGTAGCGCCGGGAAATGGCTTTGGCCCGACAGGTGAGGGTTATGTGCGAGCGGCTTTGTTATCCAATGAAGATCGTCTCGCAGAAGCGGTCCAACGGATTGAGCGGTTGGGGTTGTTTACGAAAACAAAATAAAAGCGAGGCAATTTGGCCACACTACCATACAAATGGAGTGTGGCTATTTTCTTCTAGAATAAAAATCATTCTCATTATTGACAGATAATGATTTTCATTATACGATGGCATTGTTAATGATAATTAGTCTCAGCAAGAGCGGGAGGGTACCATGCGCTATCAGATTAACGGTTACACGGATATGTATACGGTGATCGCCAACGAGCGAAAAATCGGCGGAGCCATTGAAGCAGGCCAGATTCGCTTGCGGACGGGAGAAATTTACGCCAATGCTGTTCTCACTCGTTTGGAAATGTCAGGTGCGCATTTTTGCTCGATCGGATTTGTTACAGAAGAAGGCAAAAGACTGATTGTCCATGTGAATGATATCAGCATGATCGCTGATGCACGTCACGTCAACGTTTGTGAGCTAACGAACGAATGCATGAGAGTGGAGAAATCCGCTGAGAGATTGAAGCGGTTGAAGCGTCTCTGTGAACTAAATGAAGGAAGCTGTACGCCGACCTTCCAAGAAGAGGCATTGCTGTTGGCAAGCGATATTGGCATGGAAGAAGCGTCCACGCATGTAGACCTCTCTTTTCTTCCACACACAGAGAAACCACGTGTGTTCCGCATCGCCTAGGAAGATATAGCCCATACATATGGACCCCTTTTCGTTTGATACGAAGAGGGGTTTTTTGCATGCAGTGTGCGAAGACTAACGATT
Organism: Brevibacillus sp. IT-7CA2; assembly: GCF_949767855.1. Taxonomy (NCBI): domain Bacteria; kingdom Bacillati; phylum Bacillota; class Bacilli; order Caryophanales; family Paenibacillaceae; genus Brevibacillus; species Brevibacillus sp. IT-7CA2. Next base: position 70,173 of record NZ_CATKQT010000051.1, on the reverse strand, counting down.
GAACAACCGCTCGACATAGTCAAAACCTATCCGCTCATAGCTACCAAGGATTGGACTTACGAGAGGGAGAGTGATAAAACAAGGATAAGCAAAATCAAGGGGGAACGGAACATGGAGTACTCATTTTCAAAATCTGTTGAAGCACTATCCTCCTCGGCTGTCCGGGAAATCTTGAAGCTGACCCAAGGCAATCAAGTGCTCTCGCTCGCAGGTGGACTGCCAGCAGAGGATTCTTTTCCAATCGCAGAGATGCGCGAAGCGTTCAACCGCGCATTCGAACAAGGAGCAAAAGCTCTTCAGTACGGATTGACTGATGGATACTTGCCGCTTCGTGAGTGGATTGCATCCCGCATGAAGCAAAAGCATATGAACGTCGGTGTAGATAATATGATCATCACTACGGGCTCTCAGCAAGCAGTAGACTTGTTGTGCCGTGTATATTTAGACGAAGGCGATGTCGTTCTCGTAGAAAACCCTACTTATTTGGCAGCGGTTCAGTTGTTCCAATTCCGGGGAATCAAAGCGATTCCCGTAGACGGTGATGCTGATGGGATGGATATGGACGATCTGGCGAAAAAAATAGCCCAGTATCGCCCGAAAATGGTGTATGTCATTCCTACCTTTGCCAATCCGACAGGAAAGGTATGGAGCCTCGAACGCCGTCTTGGCTTGCTTCGTCAATGTAAGGCGCAAAACATTCTCATCCTGGAAGACGATCCATATGGAGAGATCCAATTTGATGGGGAAGCTCCGTATCGCTCGATCTTCTCACTGGATGAGCATCCGACCGATTCCTGTGTGGTGTACACCAGTACCTTTTCCAAAATTGTCGCGCCAGGCTTGCGTACCGGATGGGCCATTGGAGATACACGCGTGATTCAAATGATGGTGAAGGCGAAGCAAGCAATTGATTTGCAGTCGAGCACAATCGACCAGTACGCGCTGTATGAGCTTTTGTCCCGCTTTGATCTGGAGCGCCACATTGAGAAAATCCGCGAGTCCTACAAGGCGCGCATGGAATGGATGCATGAGCTCTTGGTAGCGCAAAACTGGGAGGGCGTACAGTGGGAAAAACCAAGAGGCGGGATGTTCCTCTGGGTGAATCTTCCTGAGCACGTCGATGCTGAGAAGCTGCTGGCCCGTTCCGTACAGGAAGGCGTGGCATTCGTACCAGGGAAGCCGTTTTATGCAGCTGAGCCGCAAGTGAATACGATGCGCTTGAACTATACACTCTTGAACCGAGAAGACACGGAGCTTGCGATTTCACGACTGGGCAAAGCATTCCACGCCTACAGCCAATCTCTGGTGACAAATGTTTAATAGAAGCAAAAAGACAACCATTACCATTGAGCTGGTTGTCTTTTTTGATTTATGTCTTACAGGGAATGCTCTCTTTGTGCCCGATCCAGCCATTCATTCACAAGCTCTGTAAACAGAAGCGGCTGCTCAATCTGCAAGTTGTGTCCGGCACAATCGAGTGCGGCAAATGAAGAGCGGGGATAGCCTTCGATAATATCCCAAATATCGCGATAGCCGACAGAATGATCTTGTTTGCCCACAACAAAAAGACTCGGGTGGGGGAAGGGGGCCGTATCCAATGGGAAGGACACGCCGTATGACTGTCTGATTTTACTGAGGAAAGAAGGGTCAGACAGCATGTAGCCGTCGACAATCTCTTTTTTATAGCGGTTCCACGTATAATCGGTAGCTACTACCGCCATCGACTCAAACTCCGCTCGTTCCGTCTCACTCAACTGCTCCCAGAGAGAAGGCTCCTTTACTAAGATGGGTTTATCCGGCAGTGTGCGCTTATCTTTATCAGGAATGACGTTCGGGCAGATGAAAAGGGCGCCCTTCACTTGATCCCGGCGCTTCTCGATAACTGCTCGTGTAAGATATCCGCCGTATGATTCACCTGCAATGAAAAAGGGCTCATCTGGAATGAGCTGATCGATGAACGCGAGGACAACCTCCAGAATATCGTCCGTGGTGTGGATATGTTCGTAGTTTTCCGTTTGTCCCATTCCAGGCAGGTCTATGTAAAGTCGTCGATATCCTGAGCGTTTCTCAAAAATTGGTTCCAGACAACCAGTCATGCAGCGGTGATCAAGTGAAAAACCGTGAATCATCACGACAGGAAAACCGCTTCCAATCTCCTCATAATAAAGGTTGACGCCATTGACCTCGCATCTCATAAAAAGCCCCCCAACGACATTTGTGTCAGATTGTTTTGAAAGTTCGGAACGCACGTTCTTATTATAAGTCATATGTTAAATATTACAAGGATGAAAAAACACACCCACAACGAGACTCGTCAATGGGTGTGGCAAAGGGCTTCCTATTCTTCTGTTTCTTCCAAGGTGCAAATTGCGCTTGGACGCTTGATCCGCAATACAACGCACTCATATACACGGAACAGACTGTTCATTTGCTCGTCTCCGAGGAACGCGGAGTCGAAGTCTTCTGCAATCGCCAGGTCGAGATTGTGGCGGCCAGTCGCTACCAATACGCCGGAGCGGCCTTTAATGGTAGGAGATTGGAAGACACCATCTGTAACGAGATTGCGAACATGCTCGATCTCAAGCACATTGGTGCCTTTGTGCACACGATGCAAGAGAGAGTAGAGTTCAGGAGAAACAACCAGTGCATACGGACCGCTGTGGCCCATTTTCAACAGCTTGTTGCGTGCTTCCACGATATCGGCAAATGCATTGCCAGATTCCATCCAATCGCTCTTCAGATGAGTGAGGCGGCCTTTTACGTTCATCAGACCTGGGAGGTCGAATTCCGCAGCACCGTTGAAGATCAGATCGTCTTCCATCAGTGCACCACCAGCAGCTGCATTGGCAGCCGCGCTCATGTCCAAAGGCATGCCCAGTGTGCGTGCTTGGGCAACATCGCGCCAGTAGAGCATGAAATCCTTGTACAGGATCGGAATCGTCATGCTGACACGGCGGCTAGGCTGTGTCATTTCCAGTGATTCTCCACGCAGGGAGAGACCGCCAAAACGAGATTCCTCATATACATCGTTGGTAATGGTTTGGATGCCTTCACCCAATGGTCCATAAATATCGATAAAACGACGTCCTACCAGCTGGCGGCGAGCCATGTCAACGACAGTTGCGTCCAGCTGGTTCCATTCTTCAGTCGTCAAGGGAGAGTCTGGGTATTTACGAAGCTTGTCCATAGTGTAACCTCCATGTCATTTCAGGATATCCGGTTCTTTACATTCCTTTCAAGCTACCAACTGTCAGTCCTTTTTTGCCAGAAGCTGCAGGGGCGGAATGCTTGATCACGGAAGCAACACCGTGAGGAGCGGAAGCCGAAGCTTTCAAATGATCTACCTGGTGAATGTCGTGCCCCTCATCGTGATCAGTGAGATCAGGATGAGCCGCATCAGAGAATCGCTGACTCATGTTCGCCATGATCTCTTTGACAGTCAAGTAGTCTGTATGCGTCTTTTCACGCATGCCATCCAGGAGCTGACGTGTTTCGTCATCCTTGAACTCATACAGAGAGAGCTCCAGATGCTCGCGGAAATTGTGCAATCCAAAACGTTCCAGATTCACATCGGACAACATTTGCGAGAGGTCGCGATCACTTAGCTGATCCAGGCTTTTTCCTGAGGATAGCTTCTCCAGGTAGGGAACCAATTCCTGCAAGCGACCCATGCGCTGTTCTTCTTCTTCCAAAATGTGATGGTAGTAAAGACGAGTATGCTCGTCCGTTGCCGCGTCGATAATCGGCTGGATAACGCCCATGAAGCTGTTGATATAACCTTTGGTGCGATCAAAAATGGCGTGCAGCTGTGTAATTTCTTGCACCTACGCCACCTCCTCATTCACAATCTATTTTTTCATTATACCGTTGGAAAAAACACCCGGGCAACACCTATGTACAATTTCCTATGATTACGAAGAATATGGTGCGGTGTAATTTGGAAAAGAGGGCGGGAACGCTAGAGCGTCGTGGCTTTGCCTATCGGCTTCGTTTCTAGTTTTGTTTTTTGACAAAAAAGTTATCATGGAGAGTATTGTCAAAGGCTATTGGGAATGATAATATTTATCAATAAGAGTGATATTCATTATCAATTAGCGTTCTGAGAAGAAAACATAAATTCTACAATCACCTAAATTTAAGGAGGTAACAAGTTATGTCATCCATTTTAGTAATTGGCGGAGATCGCCTGGGCAATATTATCGAATTTCTGCAAGGGCAAGGCTTCAAGGATATTCACCACGTAACTGGACGGAAAAGCTCGCAAACCGGGGTGAAAATTCCAGCTGGTATCCACATGATTCTGGTGTTGACTGATTTCGTCAATCACAACTTGGCCAAAACCGTGAAAAACCAAGCTAAAGATCGCGAGCTACCCATCGTTTTCTGCAAGCGTTCGTGTTCTGCGATTGCCAAAGCTTTTGATCTCACTGCGTAAATACATACTCTCCCGGTAGGGCAGACTACGATCGTGAGTCTGACACCAACGGAGGAATGACGCGTATGGAACAGAATCGTTTGAGTGAAATGCCTATCGCACAGCTTACGGCCGCTCAGCTGCAACAATTAAAACAGGCAGAAGAACAAATCAACACAGAAGGTCCAAATGTATATCTTATTGCATTAGAGAAGCAATCCCCGTCCTCCTAGACGGGGTTTTTTTGTTGAAACGTGTGCTTCTCACTTGAATACGTATTGCTCCAATTGCATTTTGAGGGCGTCAATTCCGATGGCGAAGCCCAAGCATTGGCTGGATTGAATGATGAATGCATTGAGACCAACGACTTCCCCATTCAAATTAATGAGTGGACCTCCGCTATTTCCTGGGTTAATGGCAGCATCCGTCTGAAAAATTTCTTCGTACATTCGCTTCGCGACCTGTAAGCGGCGGTTTTTGGCACTGATGATCCCCGCTGTCACAGAATTTTCCAAACCAAGTGGGGAACCACCTGTCGCCATACAGGCAAAATTAGGGGCGATTTCAGTGAAAAGACAACAGATGCAGGCAGACCTCTCGATTTTTCTGACCAGAGGCAGCGTCAGTTGCTTCCGCGTCAACACGTTGGATGAGTGTGCACACGAGTACTCGCCGTTCTTTTTCATTTGCATGCGTCCAAATGAGATGCCAATTGGAAAGCAGATCTAGATCAAGCGGTTGTCCTTTTGAAAAAGCAGAGTAAGTCCGTTCCCGTTCTTTTGCAGCCAGCTCCAACGCACTGATTTTCTCTCGTAAGGCAGGGAGAGTAAGGAATCCCTCTTCATAAGCTTGTTCCCAGCGCTGCCTTCGAATTTGCAGCTGTTGCTCGGTTTCTTTCGTGGGAGCGCGGGAATTCGTCTGCAACACAGTCTGATACACTTCCTTCAACGCAGCGATTGACTCTGGCGAATGCTGCATCAGCTCGTGCACAATGGCTTTTTCCAAGCGATCCTCACGTATGGCAGGAGCCTCACACGTACCAGCCAGCTTGTTTTTACATAAGTAATAGCGGTGCGTGTAACGTTTTTCCCCTTTTCCCGTGATTGTGGTTGTTTTCCCGCGCATAGAGGAGCCGCAACGCGAGCAGTACAGCAATCCGGAAAAGAGGTAGCGGGAGCTGAGAACGCGGGGATGGCTTGTGCCGCGAGTACTCATCCGCTCCTGCACCCGCGAGAAACATGGCTGATCGATGATGGCTGGGTGAGTCGCCTCTTCGATAATCCATTCCTCCGGCTCATTGCGTTGTTGATCGGCGTCGGTGTAATTCCAACGCAGCGCACCGTGATAGACCGGATTTTTTAACAAGCGAAGCACGGCACTTGCTTTCCATGCAGCGCCATTTTTGCCGCGCAATCCAGAATGATTCGCCCATTCAGCGATTTGGCGCGGAGATTCGCCTCGATCATAGCGCTCGAACATGCTGCGTACGCCATCTGCTTCCCTTTGATTCACGACCAGCGTTCCTCGCTCCAGATTGTATCCAAATGGTGCAGGTCCTCCTGGTCGTTTTCGTTCTCTTGCCATCTGGCTCATACCCAGCTTGACCCGTTCCGCCAAGTTTTCCCGTTCCCATTGTGCGAGGGCAGCCACTAATGTAATAAACAGTCGTCCGATTGCCGTAGTCGTATCGTATACCTCGGTACAGCTTTTAAAGTGTACCGCATGTCGATCGAACTCCTGCAGGAGCTGATACAGATCGAGGACAGAGCGAGTGAGCCGATCGAGTCGATAGACGAGGACGACATCGATTTCCCCCGTTCGAATATCCTGCAGGAGCTGACCGAGTGCGGGGCGATTGGTATCTTTGGCACTTACGCCTTCATCTGCGTAAACTGCATGGACTTCCCAACCTTGGGAGTGAACATACGAGAGCAGTTTTTCCCTTTGAGCGGGGATCGAAAATCCTTCACGTGCCTGATCCTCCGTACTGACACGAATGTAGACGGCCGTTCGCATCGCCCGTCCTCCCTTCATCTCGGGTTGCTAGAGTCTACAGCAAAAGGGAGGAGCTTATGCCTGACCGCAAATAAAAAACCCCGCTTATCCGTCTTGGACAAGTGGGGTTATGCTACATCCAATTTTGGCCCCATTCGTGAATGGAATCAATAACAGGACGTAGGGCTTTTCCTTTTTTCGTCAATTCGTATTCAATGCGAACCGGAATCTCCGGGTACACTTTGCGCTCCAAAATCTCGAGCTCCTCCAGCTCCTTTAGCCTTTCAGAGAGCATTTTGTCGCTCATATGTGGAACCATTTCGCGGATATCTTTGAATCGTACAGTCCCACGTAGCAACACATGAATAATCAGGCCGGTCCAGCGTTTTCCAAGGACGTTCATTGCACATTCATATTTTGGACACATGTGTTCGCCAGAAAAATCTTGACTCATATCGGCGTCACCTCTATCTAGCAGCATTATTGTTGCCCTTTATTCTAACAGATAAGCTTGAAAAAAGTAAGTAACGAAAAGTTGGAATGACACTTTGTCAATGGCCGAGAAATCAAGCCCGTTTTCATGGACAAATGTTTCCCTATAAGGTGTCCACACATACACTAATCGCGAAAGAAAAGAAGCGAAGAGGGTGTTACGATGCTTCCAAAACGGGTAATCGGCATTTTAACCTGGCGGGAGGGTGTACGCTTTGAGGAACCAGATTATTTGCGAAAGCTGGTTCAAACAGGGCGAAAGCTAGGCGCAGAAATCTACCTGTTTTCGCATCAGGACGTCAATGTTCCTGCCAGAAAGATCAAGGGCTACATCCCTAAACAGAATGGGGGCTGGATAAGTAAATCATTCCCTTGGCCAGAAGTTGTAATCGATCGGTACCGCCGCAGGGTAAAGGAGTATATCCGGCTGCGAAATAGTGATCTGTTTTTCTTTGCTAATAGTCCGTTCAGTAAGAAATGGAGAGTAACGAATCTGCTCGCCTCCGATGAACGAGTCAAATGCTGGATTCCGGAGACGCATGTCTACGACAAAGGTTTGGTCCGAAACATGCTCGCACGCCATCGGCTCGTCTATATCAAGCCAGGCAATGGCACAGGGGGAAGAAGCATCCTCAGAGTGAAGAACAGCGGCAAGGAGTATAGCCTCTCTGGACGTGACAAAAAGCATAAGCATCATGTGGCCCGGATTGCTACGGTGGAAGGCGTGGAAAAATGGGTCAAAACGTGGGTGGAGGAACAGCGTATTCGCGATGGTAATTTCCTGGTGCAGCAAGGATTGGACCTGGGACTGCTACGCAAGCATGTCGTCGATGTACGGCTATTGATTCAAAAAGACGAGCGTGGGCAGTGGGCGGTGACAGGCTGTGCAGTACGCATGGGAGAGAACGGCAGTGCTACTTCCAATTTGCATGGGGGAGGCAAAGCGATTCCCTTTGAATGGTTTATGTCCAGGCGATTTGGAGGGGAGCGGGGAGAGCTGATCAAACAGGAATGTTATCGGCTTGCTTTTGATGTAGCAAACACGCTCGAGGACTATTTCGGCCGTATGATGGAATTCGGACTGGACATTGGGGTGGATGTGGACGGACGTGCGTGGTTAATCGAAGTGAACCCCAAGCCGGGGAGAGAGGTTTTTCGCCAGATGGGTGACATGGCGCTATACAAAAAGGCGATAGCTCGTCCCGTTCAATTTGCGCTGTATTTGGCTCGGAACTAGGCTCGTTTTTTGTCTCTTTGAACACAGGTGGAGAACCGACGCTAATGACCCATTCTCCTACTTTTGTATGAGAGGAGTTGCCTAGTGGCAGCGGATATAGCTTGCAGTCTGCATCAATTTTGATGACGGCGTAATCCCGGACTCGATCAGCTATAATGCGTTTGGCTTCAAACACTCTACCGTTATATAGCTTCACGAAAATGTTTTTGGATTTGCCGATGACATGCTCGCTCGTCAAGATATACCCTTTCGGATGAAAAAGAAATCCGGAGCCAAAGCTTCGTTCCGTGGGTGGAGAATTATCTTCATGATCAATGAGGCTGCGAATTAACGAATCCACGTCTTTGGAATGGGGAGCATCTTCGGTCACGATGGAGACTACTCCCTCTTGAACTCGCTCGACAATGGGAACGAAGAAATTAAATGGGTGCAGACTGCTGCTGCTCACAGGGTACTTTACCCGCGTATATTGGGACCATTTTTTACTTTTCACCGATCTCTCCCCCTACAGCAGATAGGTATGTATCATCTTATGGGGAGCGGAGGGGGAAGGGACGCCCAATTTCTAGTCGAGTGTATGGATATATCATTAATTTTGATTGATATAATAAAGAAATAGCATTGGTATAATTATTTGAATGCCTTTATAATAACATGTAGTTAAAGAATATTTTGAACATAAAGGCTAAGTCCTAGCCGATAGAGAGAGAAAAAGAACGGTAACGGAGGATGCGAAGAGATGGATGTTAAAACGATCATACTGGGTTTCTTGAGCTATGGGGAAATGAGTGGCTACGATATTAAGCAAGCGTTTACAAACAGCATTGGATTCTTTTATGACGCTAGCTTTGGTGCTATTTATCCAGCATTGCGCAAACTGGAGGAAGAAGGCTTCGTAACGAAGCAAGAAATCATTCAGTCTGGCAAGCCTAACAAGATTTTGTACCGTATTACAGAAGCCGGAAAACAATCTTTCCGTCAAGAAATCCAGACGCCTATCTTGCCGCCAGTATTGCGTTCAGACATGCTGGTTAAGATTTTCTTCGGCAAGAGCCGCACGATCGACGAACAAAAGGATTTGTTAGAGGGCTGTTTGGATACACAACGTCAATTGCTCCAACAAAGTAAGGCCTCTTATAAAAAGCTGGAAATGAATTTTGACGAATATCAACGTTTTTGCTGGGAGTATACCATTCATCATCTGGAGTCAACGATTTCCTTTATGGAACAAAAAATGACTTCCTTGTTGAAACAACCAGCTTATTCCGTTTAGCCACATAAAGCGAAGGGCTCATGTCTTGTAAACAATGAGCCCTTCGCTTATTTTCATTTATTTGAGGTTTTCTGGATTGAGGCATTCGAGCTCAGGTACAACGAAACGTCCGTCTTTGCGGATCAGGCGATCGTCGAACCAAATTTCTCCACCGCCCCACTCAGGGCGTTGAATCATAACCAGGTCCCAGTGCACGGAGGATTTGTTTCCGTTAAATGCTTCATCGTAAGCCTGTCCTGGTGTAAAGTGGAAGCTTCCATCGATTTTTTCGTCGAAGAGGATGTCTTTCATCGGGTTTTGGATGTACGGATTCACACCAATCGCAAATTCCCCAACGAATCTGGCACCTTCATCCGTATCAAAGATTTCATTGATCTTCTCTGTATCGTTTGCAGTTGCCTCGACGATTTTACCATCCTTGAAGGTCAGCTTGATATTGTCGTATGTAAAGCCTTGGTAAGGAGATGGCGTGTTGTAAGCGATCGTACCATTGACGGAATCACGGACAGGAGCAGTAAATACTTCTCCGTCAGGGATGTTGGCTTCACCTGCACATTTGATTGCCGGAATATCTTTGATGGAGAAGGTCAGATCGGTGCCTGGCCCTACGATACGTACCTTGTCGGTTTTCTCCATCAGCTCGACCAAGCTGTCCATGGCTTTATCCATTTTGCCGTAATCAAGCGTGCACACTTTGAAATAGAAATCTTCGAAAGCGGCGGTGCTCATGTTAGCCAACTGAGCCATAGATGCATTTGGATAGCGAAGCACGACCCATTTGGTATGCGGTACACGAATATCCAGTACAGGACGCGCTAGCAGCTTGGAGTGCAGTTGCATTTTGTCTCCAGGCACATCAGAGAGCTCACTGATGTTGTCTCCGCCGCGGATGCCAATGTAGCAATCCATTTGCTTCATGAAAGCCACATCTGCTTCACGCATGATACCCAACTGTGTTTCGTTGGCACCCATCAAGAGTTCGCGCTGAACGGATTGGTCGATCAGTTGGACAAACGGATTTCCCCCAGCTTCGTATACCTTGGCAATGACAGCTTTTGTCAGATCGGTAACGTTGCCAATGGAGTAAATTAAAACGTTTTCACCTGGCTTGACAGTCACCGAATAATTGACGAGGACGTCAGCCAGTTTTTCAATTCGTGGATCTTTCATAGGAAGGGGATCCCTCGCTTTCCATATCATTCTTTTCCATTGTACACAACTCAAACAGAAAAAAGCTACCCACTGGCGAGGGTAGCTTGCGGAGGAAACGCGCTTGAAGGATTCGGTACTTCATGTATATGCAACGGCCTGCTAAATATGGCTATATCTTCGGGGAAGAAAGATTAGTCGCAGCTGCACCCGATAATAACCAGCAGGATGAAAAGAATCAAAACCAGAGTGAATCCGTCGAATTCTCCATTAAAGATGCCGCTCATCGAATAAACATCCTCCTCATATGTGTGTTAAGCCTCTTGTGCTTACATCTACAACATATGGGTGATGGCATAGGACCGAACCGGGCATCCGCCCATTTTTAAGAAAATTGTTTGGGAAATCTCTCTTTTTCATACTCTTGCAGTTCTCGATGTTTATTATTCTGAAAAGCAGGAAAAGCTAGAGGATACCAAAAGACTTTGCAAGTATGAAAGGATGTTTATGTGATGCAAAGATCATTATCGAGACTGCAGCATGATCTGGTCCAAATTACGATTAATGTTGGAGAAGAATTTAAATCCATTGTGTGGAAAGCGCAGTACGATATGGACTTCAATACAGAGTGTCTGTTTTGTTTTTCCGAGCAAATTACCGGCTACCGTGTAGAAGATGAAGACGGAAAAGCGGGGAAAGTAGCAGTTTGTCCGCATTGTGAAAAAGTAAACGCCATCTACGCGTGAAATTGAAGTTTGATCGCAGAGGAAAGACGATGCTGCTTGTTAGCATCGTCTTTTTTCTTTCAAGTTTTCGAACAAGTTTTAGAAGATACCGATGAACGCCCACAACTCGTGAGAAGAAAAAGCACAGGGCTCGCAGACCTTGACAATGCCTACCCAGTCGGAACTTAAAAAAGGGGACCACGCTTGTCGAACACTTCTTCCTTGAGAAACTTCCGCCCATAGGGTGGCTTTGGCTCGACGGTCCCCTTTTTTAAGTGGAGACGGCCAGTGAATCCCCCTTGCTGGCGTGTCAGAGTCGAAGAGAACTGTGCTTTTTCTTCTCCTCCACTATGTTGACTCAAACCAAAAGGACTTTCAGTCCTTCTCAGATGGTCTTTCAAGTCTATATCTGCCTCTATATCCACCAAGTACCACGTGCTCTTTAGCAGGATTGAAAGGAGGCTTCTCGAATAGTATGGGAGACATACATAAGTAGATAGGTAGGGGTGAACACCGTGCAAAAGAGATGCACCCGCTGCGGGAATGAAATGGAGATCGAGCTGCGCAACGTCGTGTACCGGAAACGAGTTAAAATCATGAATGTACCTGTACAGGTCTGCGTGGACGAAGACTGTGACCATTCCCAAGTGGTAGATGTGATTAAGGATGATTTGAAGTCACTCATGGAGGAACTGGGCCAACATCCGCAGCGCCAGGCAATCGAATTCGAAGAAATGTCAGAGTTATCCAACTTATTGGTATTGATTGCTAATGAGAAGGTGAATTCGACCGTAAGAGAATTACTTGGTGAAAAAGTCAACGAGCTATTGGATCTGTTTTTGTTGGCGCAGTCCCTTGGCGATGAAAAATGGATGCTGGAGCTACGCGAACGTCTAACGAAAATTATGGTGTAAGGATAAAGAGATGCCTAGCAGAAAGGTATCTCTTTTTTCATTTCTCCACTGCACCGCAAATGTAGACTTTGCTGCTTGGACTTATGTATACTGATAGGCACATGAGATAAGGAGAGATGGACATGTCACAAAAACAGCTTCATTCCATAGAAGAACTGGATGAGTTCGTAGCGAAAAATGGGAAAAAGCTTTTGTTTAAGCATAGCACGATCTGCCCAATCAGTACGTCCGCTTATGAAGAGTTTCAGGCGTATTTGCTGGACAATCAAGTGGAATCTGCGGTCATTCTGGTAAGGGAGGATCGCCCTGTCTCCAACGCAGTTGCAGATCGTTTTTCCATCAAGCACGAATCCCCGCAAATCTTTTTGCTGGAAGACGGAGAAGTAAAATGGCACACATCTCACTGGAAAATTACAAAGGACGCGATTGGCCAAGCGCTAAAAGCGTAATCAAAAAGCCGGACACCCGATAAGCGAGGTGAAACCGGCTTTTTGTATGGAGAAAAAGAGCACTGGAGAAACTATTCCCAGAATAGCTCCAACTTGTCTCCACTTTTCAATTCTGTCTGGAAGTTGGCTTGTTCGCCGTTGACGAGCATGACGAATCCGGAGATACTCTCACGGTCGGGCTTTTCCAAGGAAACATCGACAAAACGGAAGACGTCGCTAAACACAGGTGTAGACGCAGGTGACGACTTTACTGTAATGGCGGCACCTTCGCTCACGGGATCGGAGGCATTCGCCGCTTTTCCGTCTATGGTAATCGTTACCTGTGCGACAGGCAATACGACCCGTTCACCATTGAAGTGTACGATCATTGTCTCCTGTACCCATTCTTCCAAGGGGATGACATCTTGTATGGAAGGGGCGGGGACTTCATCCAGCTGATATACGAGGACATCACCTTGCCGGACGCTATCTGTTAAAGCTGCTGGTCTTCCGTTCAGCTCGATCACCTCGATACGGGACGGAATAGAATAATCTTGTCCATTCACAGAAAAACGCAAGCCTGATTCCGCTGACATTTTCAGTTCTGCGAGCTCCAGTACTTCATAGACAGTGCGAGGAAGGCGGATATCCACCTCGGCACGATCAGTGATCAACGTATCGAGAGTAGCAACCGCTCCGTTAACATGTACGACTGGACCGAGCGAGTAGGGACGATCATTGCAGATGACTTCAAGCGTGTCCAGCTCATCGAATAAATCTTTGGCAAATACACGTGCATCATCGCCATTTGTACCTGCCACTACGGTGATTTGGTCCCCGTCCTTTATTGGCGTGTCGAGACTGACGCTCTCTCCGTTGCGCTCCATCACCGGCGCCGTACCATGACCACCCGGAATCATTTTCATCCGTCCGTTTACGGTGACTGTCATCGCCATTCCGGGGCGACCATACAGACGGCGGATATCCAGTCCGGATGCAATGAGCGCATCACCCAACGTCATTTTTCGCAAATCGAAAATGCGCACAGGAGCGTCATTGACCGTGACCGTTACATAGCGCAACGGATGACGGCGCGCGGCAACAGCAATACCGACTGGCGTTACGAACTCAGGTCCACTGAGCGCAGGATTGTCTCCGACGTACTGTTTGATCGCATCGCCGCCTCTGACAGCAACACGGGCGGCAGGAATATTCAAGACCTGAGCGACTTTTCCAGTAAGCCCAGGGGTGAGACTGCCGCCGCCGATCAGCATCACCGCTTGCGGAGCTTTTCCGTTGAGCTCCAATATTTTGAAGGCAATTTTATCGGCGAGTTGCTGGATGTCTGCTTCAATCGCACTCGTTACCTCGGCAGCGCTCATCGTATGCTCCATGCCGAGAATGTCGGTGAAGGTGACGGATTCCTCAGTGGATAAGAGACGCTTCACTTCTTCTGCCATCGGAAAATCCATGAGAAAGGCGTTCATGAGCGCATCTGTGATTTCATCGCCTGCAACAGGCACCATGCCGTAAGCGGTAATGGCCCCTTCCTCAGTCAGCGCTACGTCAGAAGTACCTGCCCCGATGTCCACCAATGCGATATTCAATCGGCGCATGGTCACAGGAATCAGGACGTTAATCGCCGCAATCGGCTCAAGCGTCAATGCCTGCATTTCCAGATCGCATCGTTTCAGAGCAGCGATCAGCGAGTCGACAACCACGCGTGGAAGGAAAGTTGCAATCACATCTGCGCTTGCTATGTCACCCCGCTGGTCAATCAGACTCCCAATCAACTCTCCATCCAGATGGTAATTGACGACGCTGTAACCGACGCAATAATAGCGGGTGACGTCTTGATCCTTTAGTTCTTGGGCTAATGCGGATTGGGCCTCCTGTACAGCGGAAAACTCCAAAGCGACAACATCTTCACGCGAGATGAAGGCATGTCTGGCTAACGGCATGTCCACACGAACTCGGCGGGTGCGCAATGACCGACCGGCAGCTGCGACCGCTACCTGATGCAGTTTGCCATATTTTCCTTCCAGCTCTTCTTTTATTTGTTGAATCACCTTAGCTACGGCGACAATATCGTGAATTTGTCCATCGAGCATGGAGCGTTCATCGTGCTCTCGAATTGCGCAGTCCAATACGCGGTACTGCTCGCCGGTCGTTTCCACGATCAGGCCGACGACGCTGCGTGTTCCAATATCTAATGAAAAAATAAGCTCAGGGGCTGTGATGTCAGACAAAAGTAGGTCACTCCTTGTAAGAGGTTGTTCAAAAAGTCTTTACAATACTTATCGGTGATTTTGGACTGTATCGGAAAGGAACATTTACTTTTAGCTAGAACATATATCCAAAACTATTCGATTTGAAAGGGAAAGAATCCTGTCGAATCAAGGAATCTTCTTGGGTTTGACGAATAATTGGAAAAGATAAAAAAACAGAAAAAATTTACTTTCGCGCTTTTTGGCGCTAAACTGCTGACAAGGGTGTTTGAATCGATTATAATTACCCTAATTTATCGATAAATCCCTATATAAAAAGAGGAGAGTGGAGAGAGATGGCACACGATCAAATCGAAACCATGCGCAAGCAGATAGACGAGATCAACCTGCAAATTCTTGAATTGGTCAACAAACGAGCTACCTTGGTTCAAGAGCTCGGCAAAGAAAAAGAAAAACAGGGCAGCAACCGTTTTGACCCAGAGCGTGAGCGCCAAATGCTCAATCTGCTCGTTGAAAACAATAAAGGTCCTTTCAATGACAATGCTATTCGTCATTTGTTCAAACAAATTTTCCAAGTTTCCTTAGATCTGCAAGACGACGATAAGAAAAAAGTACTCCTCGTTAGCCGTAAGAAAAAGGCAGAGGATACTGTTATCACGGTAAAAGGCGTAGAGTTCGGTGGGAAAAATCCGATTCTCATCTCAGGTCCTTGCTCCGTGGAAAGCTACGAGCAAGTAAGAGCAGTAGCAGAAAACCACGCAAAACGCGGACTGCGCACACTGCGCGGCGGCGCATACAAGCCTCGTACTTCGCCATACGACTTCCAAGGTCTGGGTGAAGAGGGCTTGCAAATCCTCAAGCGTATCGGGGATGAATTCAACCTCGTAACGATCAGTGAAATCGTGACGCCAGCAGATCTTGAGATGGCGACGAAATACATCGATGTCATCCAAATCGGTGCTCGCAATATGCAAAACTTCGAGCTGCTGAAGGCGGCAGGTCGTGTGAACAAGCCGATCCTCTTGAAGCGTGGCCTCTCTGCTACGATTGAAGAGTTCATCTACGCGGCAGAGTACATCCTGTCCGAAGGTAACACACAAGTCATGCTGTGCGAGCGTGGAATCCGCACATATGAAAAAGCGACACGCAATACGCTCGATATTTCTGCAGTACCACTCCTCAAGCAAGAGACGCACTTGCCAGTGTTTGTAGACGTGACGCACTCTACCGGTCGTCGTGATCTGCTCTTGCCTTGCGCGAAAGCAGGTTTCGCAGTCGGTTCTGATGGAATCATGGTAGAGGTTCACCCAGATCCAGATGTGGCACTGTCTGATGCGAAGCAACAGTTGAACATTCCACAGTTCAACGAGTTCGTTGATGAACTGCTCGCTTCTGGCTTGTACAAAGGCGAGATTGTGGCAACGAGAGCATAAGAATACCTTTCGAGTACGATTTGAGGGTCCTTCCTGCGCGCGGAAGGACCTTTCTTATTTGACGAACCATTGGCGACCAAGTAAGCTAGAATTACGTGCTGATATTGGTGAAGGAGGATAAGCCATATGGAAGACAACCATCAATGCTGCTCGACTGATCGGTCCACCGAAAGGCCGGATAAAATCAAGTCTAATCTCATCTCCCGTCTGAATCGGGTAGAGGGACAAGTTCGCGGAATTCGCGGAATGGTAGAAAAGGATGTCTACTGCGACGACATTCTCAATCAAATTGCGGCTGTGCAGTCTGCACTGAATGCGGTTGGGAAAATGCTCCTCGAAGGACATATGAAAAGCTGTGTAATGGATCGCATTCAACAAGGCGATCATGAAGTGATTGATGAGCTTTTGAAAACGATGAACAAACTCATGAAGTAACGGGTGCGTAAGCCGTCAAAAACGATTGCATCGGCATACGGCATGTCGTATCATAGGTGCATATATTTATGAAAACGCTTATGAAAACCAAAAAATAGGGAAATGAGGGTGCATGATGCCGGTTACTATATACGACGTAGCAAGAGAAGCGGGGGTGTCGATGGCGACAGTTTCCCGCGTAGTCAACGGGAATCCCAACGTAAAGCCTTTGACCCGAAAAAAGGTATTGGCTGCGATTGAGCGCTTGGGATATCGACCAAATGCGGTTGCTCGTGGACTCGCTAGCAAAAAAACGACAACAGTTGGTGTCATCATCCCGGATATCTCCAGTTTGTTTTTCTCCGAATTGGCGCGAGGGATTGAAGATATCGCTACCATGTACAAATACAACATCATCCTGTGTAACTCTGACCAACGGATGGAAAAGGAATTGCAGCTCATTAATACCTTGCTCGAAAAGCAGGTGGACGGGCTCCTGTTCCTGGGCGCAGAAATCAAAGAAGATCATTTGCAGGCATTAACAAGCACGTCTGTACCGACTGTACTCGCCGCGACTCGTGATGCGGACAACGTACTTCCGTCGGTTAGCATTGACCATTTCCAAGCCGCATACGATGCGACGGAAGCATTGGTTGCACGCGGGCACAAGCGCATTGCGATGATCGCGGGTCCTGCAAACGATCCATTGGCAGGGTTGATGCGGTATGAAGGCTATAAAAAGGCATTGAAAGATGCAGGTATCGAGCTGGATGAAGAGCTGATTGCGACAGGCAATTACTTTTATGAATCAGGCTTGTCCACTACAAAAGCGTTTCTTGCCCTTAAAAATCCGCCGACGGCGATTTTCGCAGCAAATGATGAGATGGCCATTGGTGCGATCCACGCCATTCAAGATTCCGGCCTAAACGTGCCAGGTGACATCGAAGTCATTGGTCACGATAATATTCGTCTGGTTGAAATGGTACGTCCACGACTGACTTCTGTCGTACAGCCAATGTATGATATTGGTGCGGTGGCGATGCGCCTATTGACCAAGTACATGAATAACGAGAATGTCGAAGAGCATGTCGTGCTGCTGCCGCATCGAATTGAGTATCGGGAGAGCACAAAGCCCGAGCAAGCTTGATCGAAAAGGGACGTAGGCAATTGATAGCAAGAGGGGGATGGGAAATGCGTTACGGAATTATCGGCGCGATGGATGAAGAAATCGCGCTTTACTTGGAAGCGATGCAAGACACGACTACTGCCACCAAAGCAAGCATTACCTATTACACAGGTAAAATGGAAGGCAAGGATGTCGTGCTGTGCAAATCAGGTGTTGGCAAGGTGAATGCTGCCGTGACGACACAAATCCTCATCGATTCATTCCAAGTAGAACGTGTCATTTTCACAGGTGTGGCAGGAGCCGTACACCCTGAATTAAATATTGGTGACATTGTGGTTTCGACGGATTGCATCCAACATGACATTGATGTGACACCGCTTGGCTTTGAACCAGGACAGATTCCGTTTACAGAGCAATGGACTTGGCAAGCGGATGCTGGGCTGATGCAGCAAGCGATCGATGCGGGCAAGGAGCTGGAAGCGGGAGTTCAAGTAGTGAGCGGGCGGATCTTGTCCGGCGACCAGTTCGTTGCCAGTCGGGAAAAGGTGCAATGGCTGTATGAGCAATTTGCAGCACATTGTACCGAAATGGAAGGGGCATCTGTAGGACAAGTATGTGCGATGAATGGCGTGCCGTTTGTCGTAGTTCGTTCGATGTCGGATAAAGCAGACGGCTCCGCGCATGTAAACTTCGTGGAATTTACCAAGCTGGCTTCCCAGCGCTCCTACGCGATTGTCCGTAACATGCTGACAGCTTCTCAAGCATCGACAGCTGCGGGAGTGATCGTCTACTCGACGAAAAACTGTGTGGATTGCGATATGGTTAAAAATTGGCTGACAGCAAAAGGTGTTTCCTTTGAAGTGCGCGATGTCATGACGAGTCGTGCCTATCAAGAGGAAGTGGAGCGCTTTGGCTTCATGGGTGTGCCTGTAACAGTGGTAGGCGATAAAGCGGTAAAAGGCTTTGCACCTTCTGAGCTAGAAGAGCTTGTGAAATAAGTTTTGGAACAGAAAAAGCGTGCTGACCAGTACCAAAAAGGTACGAGGGCAGGACGCTTTTTTTACTACTCTGATCCAATAGGTGCGTACAGCATCGCACGTTCTAACGTAAGCCGATTTTTTTCCGTGATCTCTGCTCGTCGTGGGATTGTTGGGAATGATTCGTCAAAAAGCCGAGGTGGCAAGGGCAAATCCGTTTCAGGTTGCCATCGCTTGAGCCAGGCTTCGGGAAGATCACCGTCCGTAAGAGGCTGATCGCTCATCTCACTCCATACCAGGGTCCACGCCCGCGGCACCACCCGCCAAATATCGTAGCCCCCGCCGCCTACAGCAATCCAACGACCGTCGCAATATTTATGAGCGAGACGGTGGGCAAGACGAGGAATCGCTTGATAAATCTTCATCGAACAAGACAAATGGGTGAGGGGATCGTATGCATGAGCGTCACAACCATTTTGGGTCAGGACGACATCAGGCTTGAAGCCAGCCGCTAGCTTTGACACTAGCTCTTCATATACTTCCAGAAAAGAATCGTCTTCCGTGAAGGCATCGAGAGGAACGTTGACAGAATAACCGTAACCGCTTCCATCTCCACGTTCAGATAAATTCCCTGTTCCCGGGAAGAGATACTTTCCCGTTTCGTGAATGGATACAGTCAGTACATGAGGGTCATCGTAAAAAGCCCACTGTACCCCATCTCCATGATGGGCATCTGTGTCGATATACAGCACACGTGCATTCCAGTTTTTTCGCAAATAAGCGATCGCGACAGAGCAATCGTTGTAGATACAAAATCCAGAGGCGCGACCACGAAAGGCATGGTGCAGTCCACCGGCGGGATTGAAGGCGTGTTCTGCCTGTCCACTCATAACTGCGTCCACTGCGTTTAACGTACCTCCGACGATCAGCGAGGACGCTTCATGCATGTTCGAAAAACAGGGAACATCCTCTGTTCCCAAGCCATAACTGGCTGCCTGCGGAAGCTCGTGTTCACTATGGCCCTGATCGCGAACAAATTGGATATAACGTGGGTCATGCACCAGGGCGAGCTCTTCATCTGTCGCCGGTCGGGGAGTCAGGATGTCTGAGTCTTTGAGTATACCGTAACTGCTCATCAGATCGTGTGTGAGGAGCAGACGACGCTGGTTGAACGGATGATCATCATGAAAATAATATTGCGTGTAGTCTGGAGAGTAGATCAGACGAGCATTTCGGCTCACTGGGGTATCCCTCCTTCCGTAGGTCCGATTACGGAAAAGCCCTTTTCAAGAAGCAATTGCTTCACGATACGCGGATCAATTGTCTGTACCCGAAAAACAAGGTTCTTTTTTGCGGGCTGTTTCCCAGGAAAGACCACGACGCTGGTGACATTTACTTGTGCATCGCGAAAGACTTGACTGACTTCTGCCAGCATGCCAACGCGGTCATCTACTTCGACTTCGATATGAGAGCTAGGTTTGTTAACGCCGAAAAGTTCGATCAGGCTAGAGAAAAGATCCGATTCTGTGATTAATCCTACGAGCCGATTCCCTTCGACGATGGGGAGTGAGCCGATTTTGTGCTCGTATAGTTGGAGGGCTGCGTCTTCGATGAAATCCAGTGGGTGGGCAGTGATGACTTGTTGATTCATGATATCGGCTACAGGCTTGTGCAGGACGGTGTCGTCATCGTCATGTGTCAGCAGGCGAGAGGGGAGAGCGTCTCGCAGGTCACGGTCCGAGATAATGCCTACGAGTGAGTCGTTTTCAATGACAGGCAAATGCCTGATTCTGTTTGCACGGAGGAGGAGAAGCGCTTCTCCGATTGTAGTGGATGGCTGGATCGTAACAATTTTTTTCCGCATAATCTCTTCAATACGCATAAGAGTGACCTCCTGGAATCAAAAGGCATCCAAACTAGTACAGAAAACGATTTTGAAACCGCATAGCATCAAAGGCAACGACTGTTTCTGGCGGTACACGCTTGCCGATTTTTGCCATTAGACAGTTGGCGGGATGTGAGCATATTTCTGGATCATCTGTCGCCATCCAGCTCAGGCCTGCGCTGCCCATGACCTTTTCCATGACCTTTCTGTATTGCCATACATCGAGTCCTGTTCCTTTCAGATCCCAATGCCAGTAATACTCAGTTGTAATAATGACGTAGTCTTCCATGGCGTCGTCCAAGAAGGCGACTTCCAGCAGCTTTTTGCCTACGCCACCCGCTCTCACTTTATGACTGATTTCAATCGCGCCCAGCTCCAGCAAATCGGGCAGTTGGGCTTGCGACCATCGCTCCAGTGGATCGGGGTGCAGAAAGGTCACGTAGCCGAGGACGAGGTCTCCTTCGCGTGCAATAATAATGCGTCCTTCAGGCAAATCAGCGATTTCGATGAGAGCTTCATGCTGCTGTTCAGGGATACGAAAAGCTTTCAGTCCCTCATCAAAGCGTAATGAGGCCAGATGACTTCCTGTAATCGGTCCTTCGACGAGCAGCTCCTTGTTGTTCACCATTAGGCTCAATGAGTGATAGCGTTTGACGTGCTCCATCAGTTCCCCCCCTACGTTTGTAGAAAAACAGAGATGGCGTCTAACCATCTCTGTCAGTTGTCATTCCAGTTTATTCTGTGGTGTTGGCAGTTACGATGTTAGAATGTGGCGATTCTCCGTAACTGTTGACTGCGGTAATGTAATAGTTGCTGCCATTCGGTACTTCTGCTGCATGTGTAAAGCTTGTGCTAGAGACTGTACCGAGCAGCAAATAGCCACTTGCTGAGTCTGGGCTAAAATATACGTTGTACATCTGCTCAGACGAGCTGCTTCCTTTCCACTGTAGCTGCCAACCGTTTGGCGTATTCTTGATGGACAAGGATTTCGGAGCAGCAGGTGGTGAAGTGGAATCAGTGTTTGTGTTCGTGCCTCCTGATCCATCTGGCGGGTTAGTCGCAGTTCCATCTGGATCTGTTTGACCATTCCCGTTATCGTCCGTTGGATTCGGGATGCCTGTTTCCGTACCTTGGTTTGGATCAGGCAACTGCCATGTCTGTGTAGAACCGACAGAAGCGATTGCGGAAGGCTGCGATTCATTGCCAGCGATATCCACAGAAGTGACATAATAGCCTAAATCTCGATGGGCTGCAGTCGTATCGGCAAAAGTCAATTCCGATGGATCTTTCACAGTCGCTACTTTGACAAAGCCGTTCTGCACATCAGCGCGGTAGATGCGATAACCGACCAAGTCAGCTTCTTTGGCTGATTGCCAGGTAAGTGAAATTTGCTTGCCTGAGCCTGTAACTGTTACACCGCTTGGCGAAGCTGGCGCTCCACCTGCCTCTGTGCGAGGGTCTTCCTTGTCAGGCAGGCGGTCCTCCCAATCTGGTGGTTGGGTGGCGACCCTACTGTTTTTCGCTTGAATTTGCTCCTTGGTAGGGAGCGGATCAGGTGAGCGGTAGAAGACGCTTTCGGTAACAAAATCTTCAGGTGTCCCTTCCTTCGCCAAATACCGTTCGCCATTATACGTAATGACGCGTGCTTTTTGGTGGGTATCGTCCACCTTCGTCGGAACGAATTTGCTGTTGAACAAATCAGTGATCAAATGGCCAGCTTCTTTTGAAAGCTCACTTGGCAAAAGGCCTGACTTGGAGTCAACAGTCGCACTGACAATTCCTGCTGGCTTTTTAAAGCTGGAGTCAGGAGGTGAAAGGTTTGGATGCTTCGCAATGACATCCTTCATGACCTTACCCCATACGACCATCGGAACATATTTGTCCGCGTCTGGCATTGGATATGGCTCGTCAAAGCCAACCCATACCCCCATGGACAGCTCTGGCGTGTAACCGACGAACCAGAGGTCGTTGCTGTTGTTCGTTGTTCCGGTTTTCCCTGCCACATCGACTTTGCGCGGCACGTATTTGCGGACGTGTGTACCTGTACCGTTATTGACGACGGAACGCATCATATCAGTGATCAGGTATGAGGTTTGCTCGCTGTACACTTGCACAGGCTTGGTTTCGTGGCGATAAATGGCTTTTCCGGTGTTATCCTCAATTCGGTCAATCAAGTAGGCATCCACAAAAGAACCGTGATTTGCGAATGTCGCATAGGCGTTTGTAATTTCCTCGGCAGTTGTTCCGTAGGTAAGACCGCCAATTACGCCAGTAGCTGCATAGTTGTCAGCATCCACCAATGTTGTGATTCCCATTTTCTTCACGTATTCGAGAGCCGTTGGAATGCCAACTTTCAAATACGTCTTGATCGCCGGAATGTTCCAGGACATCCGTAGCGCTTCACGGGCACTCATAATCCCTTGCCATTTGTTGTTCCAGTTCTTAGGTAAATGGGAACCGTTCTGGCCGTCAGCGAGTAACACCGGAGCGTCATCGATTGGGGATGCTGGCTGGAGCAATCCCAATTCAAAAGCAGGAGCATAAGCGGCAAGTGGCTTCATGGCCGAACCAGGCTGGCGTGGTACGGTGGCGTGGTTCGTCTGTTCCACCTTGAAGTCACGTCCCCCGATCATGCCGAGGATGGCTCCTGTTTTGTTGTGAATCAGCATTGCGCCGACTTCTTCCAGAGCATTTTCAATTTTTTCTGTTTTGCCGTTAGAGCGACGAATCGTATAGGTACGATTCTTACCGAAGTTTTTCGGGTCGGCTGCAACAGCCTGCATGATGTCATATACGCTCTTGTCGATAGTGGTATGTATCTTGTACCCTTTTCGCAGTATGTCGCGACGTTTCTCTTCAACTAGCTGTCGGTATTCGTTGCGGCCGATGGTTGATTTGTCTCGTCCTTTTTCCAAGAGGTCTGCATCCACAAGTTGACGTGCGGCACGATCTTCAATCTCCATCATCAAGAAAGGTACTTCTCGATAAGCTTGCTGCGTCGGTTTTGCTAGCTGTGCCTTCAATTCACTGGCGAGAGCTCCATCGTATTGGGTTTGTGTGATGTAGCCATTTTCCAGCATGCGATCCAACACCATTTTTTGGCGTTCCTTCCCGCGCTGATAGCTTTCTGCACGGAATGGAGAGTAGGCACCTGGGTTTTGAATCATGCCTGCAAGATAGGAGCCCTCAGCGAGCCCGAGCTCTTTTACATCTTTGCCAAAAATCCCTTTCGCGGCAGCCTGAACGCCGTATACGTTTGATCCGTTGGCGTTTTTTCCGAAGTAAATTTCGTTCATGTAGGCTTCCAGAATCTGATCTTTGGAAAACATGCGCTCGATCCGAATCGCGGTAAAGATTTCACGGGCCTTACGGGTGTGGCTAACTTCAGCAGAAAGGATTGTATTTTTTACAAGCTGCTGTGTAATCGTACTACCACCTGTTACGACAGGTTGGTTGGTAATTTCCTGAATCGCTCCGCGCATGGTAGATTGCAGCGAAACTCCGGAGTGGTGGTAGTAGGTTTTGTCTTCAGTTGCGATGATGGCATTAATTAAATAGGGAGAAACGTCTGCTTTCTTCACCAAACGTCGATCGCCTTCTTCGGCCCGCAATTGGCCGATCAGAGAGCCGTCGTTGTAGTAGGCGAATCCAGTCAGATAGTTGGTGAAGATTTTATTCTCCAGTTCCTCCTTGCTGCGCACAGGCTCGTCCTTCACGAGTGCGGCAACATAACCTGTCACGATTCCTCCCGCAACTGCAGCTCCCATTAGCCCTAGTACGAAGACGATTTGGAAGATGATCCAGAACGTTCTACCACGGCTTCTGCGTCGCTTTTTCTTCGTCGGTTCAGAGGAAGATGTGTGGTTATTCGACATAGTTCTACGACCCCCTAGCATACCCCCTGATTATACCATACGAGGAACCTAGAGGATAGAAAATGCGGAGGAGATAGCAAAATGTGTCAAAAACCGTTGAAAGTTGTCAACGGCATGTGTTTGATTGCGTTTCACAGATATTGTTAAGCTTACAGAGTGGGATCAGGAAATAGATTTCATAGGAGGAGACAAATGAACATAGACGAGCCGATTCATCTCGAAGGCTTCACAGAAAACTGGTCGCAGATGTTTACAGAGGAGCAGCAGCTACTCTCCGTGCATCTGGCTGACCTGTAATGAATTCGTTCGCGAGGTGTTGGCGTGAGCGAAAGCGTGGCATAAGGCAAATAAATAAAAAAAGAGCAGGCCGACAAGCGGCACTACTCTTTTTCTTTTTATCCTCAGACGATTAACGGCTGTAGAACTCAACGATCAGAACTTCGTTGATTTCAGCTGGCATTTCTTCACGGTCTGGCAGACGAGTGAAGGTACCTTCAGCAGCAGCATCGTTGAATGTAACGTAGTTCGGCAGGAAAGTGCGACCTTCCAGAGCGTCCTTGATCAGTTGCAGACCACGGGACTTTTCACGAATGGAGATTACATCACCCGGTTGTACGCGGTAGGATGGGATGTTTACTTTTTTGCCGTTTACCAGGAAGTGACCATGGTTTACCAACTGACGAGCAGCTGGGCGAGTTGGAGCAAAGCCCATGCGGTATACCAGGTTATCCAGACGGGATTCCAGCAATTTCATGAAGTTTTCGCCCACTACGCCAGCCATTTTGCTAGCATTGTCGAAAGTGCGGCGGAATTGTTTTTCGTTAAGGCCAAACATGTGGCGCAGTTTTTGCTTTTCTTGCAACTGGATTCCGTACTCGCTCAGTTTACGACGGTTGTTGTGACCGTGTTGACCTGGAGGGAAGTTGCGTTTGATGTCTTTTCCTGTACCATCGAGGGAGATACCCAGACGACGAGCCAGTTTGTGACGAGGTCCTGTGTAACGTGACATGTTTTCATTCTCCTTTAATATGGATTCGCAGGTGTTTACTTCCGGCAGGTTAGTTCCTACTTTATCTACACGAACTTCGGACGGTAGCGTTTCCGCATCGTGCTCCTCACAGATGATCAGCCGCAGTCTGTAAAGGGAGGGAACTAAGAGGGTACATCCTTCCGTTTTTACCTACAATCAATGCTACCCTGTACACATACATTCAATAATACTAGGCGCGATATAGTAAAGTCAAGGGAAAAGAAGCGCGCCATCCGCCGCAAGAAGTGGGCTGGATGGCGCTTTTTGGGTATTATTTTCGCAACAAAGTAACCGGCCCGTCTGAAGTATCCCGTTTTTCGAGGAAACGGGTAAAGGTAATGGCTGCATCGGCACGAGGGACAAGGCTTTGCGGCTGGAACTTCTGCTTGTCGGTTGGCACGATATCGAGTGTAGTCGCGATGATGATCGAACCGCGGTACTTCGAATTGGCAATGTCTGAGAGCTGGGACTGGAACATACCAGGGAAGTCGGTCAGTTTTTTGTAACCGAGTGCACGAACAATCATATCAGCGAGCTCTTCACGTGTAATCGTCTCATTTGGGTTCAGCTTGGAAGCATTTTTATCGAGAAGTCCACGATCAACAGCACCTTCCACGGCTGAGAAGAAGCGCGAACCATTTGCCACATCGCTATAAGTGGCCTTGCGTTCCAGAGAGTACTGTGGATAGTGTCTGCCTTGGTTGAGACTGATCATGAGCATTTCAATCATTTCGCCACGTGTGATCGGTTTTTGCGGCATGATATTGCCGTTTTCAAGCGTTAGTGCGTCGTATTCATACATCAGCAAGAGTTCCTTCTCCGCTGGATGACCTTTCAAATCGGCAGGAGCCGGACGATGCAGCGCAATCGTTTTGCCAGTAGAGGTGGAGCTCCACTCGCCTGTTACACCATCAAGGTAATATGGCTGCTCAAACGGCGTCATTGTCGCGCGATAGACCATCTTGGCAGTTCGCTTCGGGGTGTAGGAAGGCTGCTCTTTTGCGCGTTTGGCATCCTCAGGACTAAGAGGGACGAGGGCGTATACTTCCTCTGCTTTTGTCTCGGTCCACCACTTCTCGCTCGCTTCGGCAGCAGGCAGGTGCTTGGGAACTTGTGTCGGGTATGTTTCGCTGCCCAATTCAGTACTGTAACTCAGCAGATCGCCTGTTTCTGTGTCAAACGTGAAGTAGGCAGAGCCGCTAGCTGCAGCTATTCCATTGATAAAACGCTCAAATCGGATCTGCGTCCGCTCGGAATCAACGGGTTGGTTTTGGATTTCCTCTTCAAAACGCTCTGTCCAGTAAAGCTGGTGGGCCATGGTTGGCGCCAAATCACGAATCGTTTCCATCGCTTTTGCCTTGAATTTTTCCATGTCTGGTTTTTTAGAAACGGTTGTTTTTTCTTTATGGCTACGGAAGTCCTTGTTCAATCGGTAGATGTCCCCGGATACAGCATCCACGGAGACATACGCAAATCCGTCTTCGCTATTGCCTTTTTCGCCAAATTCGAGATCCCAGACAGGACGATTGCCACGGTAGTCTCTTTCATTGTAATTGGCAGAACGAAGCTCATAGTTGGACAAATTCAATGATTTCGATGCCCATTGTACAGCTTCCTCTTGGGAGAGCGGTTGTCCGCTTCGGCGTGCAGGAAGGACTTTGCGGCTTACAGGCTCAGGATCTTTCGGCGGTTGATACGGGGTCAACGATTGTGTCAATGCTTTCCCAGTCTCCGCATCAATGTAGAATGTGAAAGGATTCATATACCCGAGAGAAGGCTTGTTATTTTGAGTCTCCATCCGCTCCCACGGCAGCAGGTAAACTGGTTTTGGATTCGCTTGTTCTTTAAACAGTTTCTCAGCTTCTTCTTCTGAGATTGTCATATCCGTGTCCTCGAAAGTCACGTCGTTCCACGACAGAGAATAGTTGGTCACTTTGCCAGAAGCATCTACTGTGATATCTGCGCCGTTGTCAGGAAAGAGAATGCCGTCCACTTCACGAACAAAGCGGAAATTATAGTAGACTTCCGAGTTCAACGGAGTTTTTGGCTCTGGCATATCGCGGGTATACAGTCTTGTTTCCGCTGCTTTTCCTGCATTGTTTTTCTCGAAAAAGCGCTTCGCCTGTTCTTGCGCCTCTGTATAGGAAATTCGTTTTGCATAGGGAAGCGAAGATGCGTCCTGCTCTTGATGTGAATAGGAAGTCAGTTCGCCTGTATTAGCGTGGATACTGACGCTATATGATAGTAGGGCTTTACTGTTTTCTGGATCTTTCTTCACCCAACTAAACGACCATTCTGGAAATGGGCGCCAGCTGTCCGCTGAACGAAATGACACATTCTGCACTGTCATCCCAGCGGTAGGCACTATTTTTGTAGCGAGTGCCAAGGCTGCTTCCTTGGATAGCTTTGCTTTGGCTTGTGCCACGGAGTCTGCTTGTGCCACAGTAGTCGCTATTTTATTGGTACTCACATGAGGTGATTGTGCATGCGCTTGTGCGACAGGCAGCAACAGACTGGCAGATAGAACAAATGAGCTAGACCGAATGATCCACGGTTTCATAGGAACCCCTCCAACGATGTCATATTCTTCTTATCACCTCTGACGAGAGGAAGTAAAGGTTCGTTTCAGTTCAAATTCATGAAAAAAAGTGCCTGGTATTTGCAGAAAGGAATGAAATATAGGAATTTTGTACCAAATGTTTTTTTATCAATCTAGAATTGTGAACATGCATCTTATATAATAAGAAATACTATCCATAGAATACAGAACGGTAAGGAGATAATTCGTTTTGGAAACCATCATGTATCTCATTCGTCATGGAGAGACGGAGTGGAATCAGATTCGTCGTATACAAGGCCACAGTGATATCGCATTGAACGAGCTCGGGGTACGTCAGGCCGAGCAAGTAGCAGACAGGTTCCAAGGCGAGAAGATTCACGCTTTTTATTCGAGTGATCTCAGTCGAGCACACGATACGGCTGCCAAGATTGCTGGTAACTTCCAATCCTCTGTTTCTACGCGGCCAACCTTGCGGGAGCGCTGCTATGGGGAGTGGGAGGGACTCACCTATGAAGAAATACGTGAGCGATTTGAAAATCAGGATGAAGCCTCCTGTGGAATCGAGACATTTGAAGACATGCAGCGTCGAGCTGTAGCTGCCATGACAGAAATAGCAGGGAGCCATCCAGGTGAGGCGATTGTCGTTGTCTCGCATGGCGGTCTTATTAATAGCTTCTTGCATTATGTGACGGTAGGAGAACAAGGAACGGGTATCACACGTATCGATAATACCGGTATTACGATATTTCGGTATGTAGATCGCAGGTGGGAAGTTCTATCCGTTAATGATACAGACCATTTGAAAGCTTGAGAAAATGCTGAGAGAGGGAGTTTCTCGTGTCAAGTAAAATGTTGGGGAAGTTAGAGACGGTCTTTTCCTACACGGCCCATTTTATCTTACAATCTTGGCCGGAAAAGCGCCCAGGCATCCTTTTCTTGACAGATTCCGGGGGCCGTGTAATCAACTACATGGAAATGCAGGTTGGTCCATCTCAGAATTCTCAAGGGCTTACCCTGCAACACGATGTATCGATTGGCAAAGTCTTTGATTTTATTTTAGAGGCACTTTCCTCCAAAGAGATCGTAGTCAAAACGAGAAGTAAAACGAACAACGTGTGTGGAGCCTTTCCTTTGTGTGAAGAAGATGGAAGGGTTCGAGCTGTCATTGGCATGATAGCGCCCGAAGACCAGATCCATTTCGATTTGTCATCCTACATGCGCGGGCTAGAGCCGTTGATTCGCATGGGATATGATGCATATATTCAACACGTCACAAGCCAGATTGTCATGGATTTGACACTGCATGATACGACCAAAGAGCTGCTGCAAAGCTTGACGGGTCAGATCAGTGACATTATCCAAAAAGGCTATTGTTCGGCCGTGAAGCTCGCGGACAATGCCACGTTGATTCCGCAGGAGAGCGTAACAACGCAAGAGGCCGAAGGCGGACAAACCCACATTGCCCAACTGGTTTCGAGATTCGGTAAGACGCAAATCATGCCTTCCATTTTAGATGACCACAGGCTTGTTGTCGTTCCTGTCTCCTTGAACCAAACGCCGCTCTACGCACTGTTTTTGCATCTGCCACCCGAAGAGACAGATTGCGTGTACGATGAACGGGATGTTGCTTTTTTGCAGGAAGTAGGCGCGAAGGCAAGCTGTGCGCTTTGGCGTTCGATCATGTCGGACGACCTGCGTCGTGAAGCGAGCAAAAAAGATTTGTTGTATCAGTTGATGTCAAAGATTCAGGCATCGATTGATGTGAATGATGTTTTGCATGAAATCGTGACGAGCATTCCCAGCCTTTATCCGTACTTGTCGGTAGAGCTTTTCCTGACGGTTGAACCTAATGCAACCACCCCGGTCAAACAGCTTTCTTTTCAAGAAGTAGAGCCGTCTACCAGTACCAAGGCCTATTTGGAAGGACGTCTCATTGCCGAAGAAGTGGGAGAAGGGGAGCAACAGGTGACGGTGATCGCAGCGCCACTCTTGGGCAAGCAGGGTATCTACGGAGTATTGCAAGTGACGTCCGATCAGCGAATCTCCTTGAATCAGCATGAAAAGGACTACATCTCGATCTTGGCAGATACTGCTGGCACTGCGTTTGAAAACGCACAGCTCTATCAGCAATCGCGCAATTTGATTCGAGAATTGCGTTTAATTAATGAGATGGCACGCCAGTTGAACAGAAGTCTTGATTTAAAGGAAATTCTCGATTTTGTTACGACGATGATGCGGGCAACCTTTGATGCAGAGTTTTGTGCCATCTTGCGAAAAACGCCGGGTGAGGATTGCTTCGATGTGCTTTCTTCCTCCATTCCAGCTTTCAATGGCATGGCAATCGATTCTACTGAAAAGCCATTTCAGCAAATCTTGCAAAACAAGCAGGCGTTATTGCTGGCTCAACCAGGGGCAGGACCGCTTCCTTTTTCGCTCTTTTCGTGCTGTTCCTTCATGGGGGTTCCGCTCGTTGTTGAGGGTGAGATTAGTGGAGTCCTTTTAGTCGCAGATTCCCGTTATCATTTTTTTAGTTTTGACGACTACAAACTCCTCGAAATATTCGGACAACATGCGAGCTTGGCAATGACCAACGCCGTCCTGCATAATGAAATGGAACGAATGGTCATTACGGATAATTTGACAGGTCTGTACACGAGAAGACATTTGAATGAACGAGTAAGAGGATCATTACAAAAAGACAACTATGGCTCGTTGATCTTGATCGATATTGATTATTTTAAAACCGTGAATGATACATTTGGCCATCAGGTAGGGGACGAGGTACTGATTCAGGTCTCCAATCTGATTCGACATAGCATCCGAGACAGTGATATCGCGGCAAGATGGGGCGGAGAGGAACTCGCTGTTTATTTGCCGCGTGTGGACAAAAACACCGCACATTCCGTGGCAGAGCGCATACGGGAATGCGTCGAGCAGGAGACGTCTCCACAGGTCACGATCTCGTGTGGACTAGCGAAATGGAGCAGGGAAATGGATGTAAACCTGAGTGTAGAAGCGCTGTTCCATCAAGCAGACATTGCTTTGTATGAAGCCAAAAATTCAGGTAGAAATCAAGTTGTTCTCGCCTAGAGCCAAAACAAAGGCTCTTTTCTCTTTTCGGAAAAAAAGGCAAAAAACTTGAGAGGTAGATAAAAAATGACAACGAATGATGACAAGCAAAGGATCGCGAGGCAAGTAGCACCTGATATTTTTTGTCTGGAAATACCTACGCCTTTTGATGTGGGGGCAGTAAACGTCTACTTGCTAAAAGGGGAACGCTTGACGTTGGTTGATGTGGGTCCATTGACCGATGATGCGTGGGCGGCCTTAACAGAAGGCTTAGAATCGATTGGGACAGGCGTGCAAGATATCGAGCAAGTCATACTGACGCATCATCATGTGGATCATTGCGGGCAGTTAGAAAAAGTACGGGAACGATCGGGAGCGAAGACGTTTGCCCATCCGCAGGCAACCCCTTATGTACAGCAGGATGAGCAGTTTATGACTTTTCATGATCAGTTTTTCGAAGAGCTGTACATCCAGAGCGGTGTACCAGAAAAAATGATGGTCATTATCTCGAAATTTCACAAGCTGATGAAGACGTTTTCTGCGCCAAGCCAGATTGATTTTCATCTGAAGCATGAGCAAAAGGTACCGTACTTGGAGGACTGGCAGGTACTGTATACGCCAGGACACAGCCAAAGTCATCTGTCGTTGTATCGGGCAAAGGATCAAGTCATGATTGGTGGAGATCATATCATCAAGCGAATTTCATCCAATGCCTTCATTGAACCACCTCGGAATCGTTCGAGTTCAAGACCACTGACCTTAATTCAATACCGCACAGCGTTGCAAATGTGTGCGGACATGGAGATCGAACAGGTCCTCAGTGGACACGGTGAACCGGTTTACAAGCATCGAGAGCTCATACTCGCTCGTCTGCAAAAGAACTGGGAGAGGACAGACACGCTCCGCACGCTTCTTGCAGATGGAGAAAAGACAGCTTTTGAACTGAATGCTCTCTTATTTCCAGGCTTGTACCAAAAAGAATTGCCATTGACGCTATCCGAAACGTTGGGGCACATTGATTTGTTGATGATCCTCCATCAGATTGAAGTGAGAGAGCAGGATCGTATCTTGTATTACCACCTGTAAAACCTGATCGTACAAGAGAGGCTTGTAAGTAGAATAAGCCTATTCCTCCCCGGAAACGCTAAAAGGGACTATTACCCTGGGACCCACATGAGGCTGACCCAGGGTAGCCGAGGGAGGGTAGCATCTATGCAGAAGTATTTGCCCATTTGCGTGATGGCTCTTGTGTGTACAGTTGTTGTAGGTGGCTGTAATCAAATGAGTGTGAAGCAGGATGCGAATACAACGTTTGAGCAGGTACGTGACAAGTTCGATGCGCAGAAATCGTATGCGTTCTACGGGCAAACCAAGCTGTTGACGGCGAATAGTGCCAATGCGAACATGGTTAACTTTTCGGGCAGAAAAGACGGAGCGGCTGTGTACATGAACGTGAAGCTCTCTGTCCCAGAAGAAAACAGAGTGGACAACTTATCCTTGCTCAGCCAAGGGGACAAGCTGTATACCAAGCATGATCAAAACGAAAGCTGGAAACATGTCGCAGGGGATAGTCCGGCCCTGCATCAAGAAATGAACAACTGGAACCCCATCGCTTCCTTTCAGCAAATCGACAACATGAAAAGAAACGTTCGGATGCTGCCTGATGAGAATCCAAAAGACGATTTTGAGGCGTTCGGAGTCGTATTGGATTCTGCCAAACTAAAGAGCTGGCTTGTTACCCAAATGCAAGAACAAACAAAGTCGGGAGCAAAAGTCCAATCGATAGCAGGGCGGGAGAAACCCTACATACCGAAGCTAAAGCTAGCGATGTCACTCTCGGAAGGCAATTGGAGAGGGACGCCTGCACATCATTCTGGGCCCACGATTCAGTCCAAGAAAAAGGTGGACGTAAACGAGCTCGTGAACCAGATGGAAGTGGAGGCAGAGTATACGATTCACTACAACAAAAAAACGATGCTCCCCACGAACATGACGATGTCCATTCGATCTGCGTACGATTTGAACGATCAGCGTGTAAAAGAGCATACGCAAGTAGAAACATATTTGCAGCAATACGGAGCAGTAGCCCCCATCACAGCTCCAGAGGAAAAAAGCAAATAGGGAGTAAGAGTAATCAAGTGAGACGTTCCTCTTGCAAAAAAGACAGGAGCGTCTTTTTTTTGTCAGGGAAAATTAAAAATTGAGGTAACGTACTCGATACTTTTTACGTACTTCTTATGTGGAAGAAAATCTATGCGATAGCGGTTTTTTTCGATGGAATCAGCATTTCGAGAAGGAATACCGGAAAACATTGTCGAACATACAACATGACTATCTTTTTTCGTCGAATAATCTGTACAATGGGAAAGATGCCTGATGGATCAGACGAAAATGCGTATTTTATCCGCAGCAGCGAAGCTTTTTGATGTTCATGGCTACAAAGGGACCTCCGTAAGACAAATTGCCTCTGTTGCTCAAGTAAATTCCGCGCTGATTTCCTATCACTTTGAAGGGAAGCAAGGAGTCCTGGAGACGTTGATTGCTTCTTACTTTGAGACGTTGTTTCGCCTTTTGGAAGAACTGGAAAACGAGCAGGAAAACTTCCCTGCCTATCAACGATTGGAACAAGTTGTGCAGCTGTATTTGCAATTTCAATGTGAGCATGCGCCTATCACGCGTTTGATTCATCGTGAGCTGAGCGTAGAATCCATGCTTGCACGTGAAGTGATGACGCTATATATGAGCCGATGGAAGCACGGACTTTCGCGTGTGATCGAGGGCGGTGTCGTCTCGGGTGAGTTTTTGCCCGTCTCTATTGATCGTACAGTACTGGCTATGACGAGCCAGATGATATATCCATTTTTGCAACCACAAATGGTTCGCCAGGTCTATGATCTGGAGCCATCTTCCGAGGAGTTCGTCCAATGGCTGCAAACCTCGATTATGTGTTATCTGCGAGGTTCTTTGCTGCCCGCTTAGGCGTGGCCTCTCCCAATGAATGATTCTAGTAAGGGGATGTATGACAAGTGAAACGAAAACTATTCATGCTCTGCTTGGCAGGCATGTTGTTATATACGAATCCGGCTTATGCGACGCCGTTTCCAGATAAAAAAGACGAAGTTGTTCAGGACGCTGACAACTATTTGAAAAAAGAAGATAGGACGACCTTTGCAAATTCATTGAACGGCATACCGGGCAGCTACAAAGTCGTGGTCGTGGAAAGCACTGCACCGGAAGCAGAATCTCCGGATATCTACGCGCAAAAGCTGTTCGACAATTACAATTTAGCCGACGATGCAATAATGATCGTACTCGACATGAACACCGAGCAGTTGGGGATTTATGCTGGTCCTAATTTGCAGGCAAAAGGTGCCACGATGGCATTGCTGCATGACAAGATCGCGTCTTTCTATGAACCATTCCGTACACAAAAGCAGTATTTGACCGGGATTCAGACGTTAATTGCGGAAGTAAACCAAGAGCTTAGCCGCATTGAAAACAAGCAAGCAACAGCAAAACCGGGTGCGACCGACGCTAGTAAAGCTGAAGAGAGCGAAAGCAGTAGCGCACTCGGAGGCATTCCATGGTGGATCTATCTGGTTGGGGCTGTATTTGCTGGACTATCGATCGGCTTGATTTACGCGATGATCAGACGCCGTGCTATTTTTGCTCAAGTAGACGATGTAGAGGATTGGAAGGAAGAGCTCGTAGAGAAGATCAATGTCATCGAGGTGGAAAAACCGCTTCGCCGTTCCAGCGGCATGACAGAAGTACGTTACCACCACTTGGCTGACAAAAAAGAAAATCTGTTGCGTATTCGCATCCCTGATGTGGAAATGATGATTCTCGATGCGGAAGAGGCTTGCGATCGCTTCCGTTTTACATTGGCACTTGGCATGCTGAATGAGGCGAGAGAGGCCATTTCAAAAATTGAGGAAGAGCTGAATGAGCTAAAAACAGACACTTCCAAAGTGGCAGTTACCAAGCAAGAAAACAAGGTTGTTGTTCCTGAGATTGGAAAGCAAGTGGAGCAGATGGAACGACGCTTGTCCGATTTGCGTCTGGAGTACGGATTGTCTTTCCATGAGCTGAAAGCGTCGCTCGATGAAGTAGACACGATGCGAAAACTCGTAAAAACTGCGCGGGCGGCAGGGGACGACATTGCGGCGTATGAAACCACACAAAAAGCTCAGCAAGTACTGGAGCAGGTGGGACAAGCGATGGAGCTCATTCCAAAGCTTGTGCAACGCGTGAAAAAAGAAATGCCGGAAGAATTCAAGCATCTGGAAGATGGAATTGAGCAAGCCGTTCGTGACGGCTTTGATTTAAAGCAGGATTCCTTGGACAATGCCCTCTTGCAGGCGAAGCAATTGGTCATGTCCGCGAAAAGCGCTTTGGAAGAGGGCAGCCTGGAAATGGTGTTGACCCATGTCAAAGCGTTCGAAGTGCTCCTTGATGCGACGTATCAAGCAATAGAAGATGGCGTTCTTGCTCGTGATGAAGTAGCCGCGACGGTATATGCAGAAGCGGAACCGCAAGCAGAAGTGAATCAAGGCAAAGATGAAACAGAATTTGTGCAGGTAGAAAAGAAAGCAGAAGTAGGAGAGGTGGAACAGGATGATTCGCTACAGCAAGTAGCTGCGACATCCGCGCCTGTGGAGCGGGAGATTCGTATACCTGAGCCGACTCCTGCTAGCGAGACCGAGTATTCTACCAGCGAAGCAGAGCCTGAAAAGCCGGCTCATATCCAGCAGACGAAAGTGGAAGAAGAGCGAACGGTGCGAGGAAAATCCTCAGAGCTGAGTGAAGCTGAACGTTCCGTTTTGTTGCAAGCCATTCCTCAGCTTTTCAATAAAAAAGCACAAAAGCCTGCTTCAGCAGTCAAAGCTGAGGAGCCTGCTTACGAAGAAGAAGAAGAGTATGAACTGGTCATGCCGAAGAATCAGCCTGAACAGGAAGAGATGATTCCGGAAGAAGAAGAGCAAACGTATTTGGTCATCGAAACGGAAGACGATGCGCTGGATGAATTGGAGAGAATTTCGAACACATTAGTCCGCGTCCGTCAGCAAATCAAGCGCAGCTACTTGCCGGGGATTCCGGATCAATTGAAATACATGTTTGAAGAAGTCGTGCAAACGTTGGGCCGCGTGCAAACGATCATGGAGCAATACCGCTATGATCTGGAAGAGGTGGCCATGCTGGTTCAGGACGCGAGTGATTTGGTCGGCGAAACAGAGCGGATGGCAGAACGGATTATCACAACTTGTCAGATGGCAGAGGGTGCCATTCAGTATACAAACCGTTATCGCCGCCAAAATCGCCAGGTTAATGAGTTGTTGACGAAGGCAGAGATATCATTTCGCCAACTGGCTTTCGCAGAAGCCTATCAACTTGCCGAAGAGGCCCGTCTGGTAATTGAAGGCGCACCAGCCGAAGAGGACAACCGTTGGCTTCTCCGCCGTAAGAAAAAGGGATGAGTCCCATGATGGTCTTTCCTCTCTTCTTACTGGCAGCTGGCATTCTCGTCATGGTACAGCCGCGGACAAAACGTTGGCAATCGCGAATGAACGCCTATTTTCAAGGAGACGAAAAGCGCGTCAAGCAGCGCGCCAACACGTTTTTTCTGTTGGGCTTAGCCTTTTTGTTCGCTGGATTTGCGTATTTGTTCCGCCTTGTCGGATAAACCAATAACGAAAAGCACCTGCTATCAAAAGATGGACTTGCCTTCTTTAGTAGCAGGTGCTTTTTGTTGGGCAAAAAAAAGAAGCATCGCTCACGCAGGCGATGCCCCATCTAGGAAGATAAAGGGAGTAAGGTCTGTTAAACCAGCACATTACAACTAGGGGGGAGTAATGTGCTGATTTCTCTTTTCATGAAAAGAGAACCTGATTCATAGTTTCCCCAATCCTTCTTGATCTAAACGTCATTCTCGTAAAAAAATTCAAATGCTTCCTGCGCACTATGCGTACCCGCGGAATAGCCGGATGAAAAGGCGATGGTGATGTTGTAGCCACCAGTATGGGCGTGGACGTCCATGACCTCGCCAGCAAAATACAACCCATCCATGAGCTTGGATCTCATCGAGCGTGGATCGATCTCTTTCACGCTCACGCCGCCACCTGTAATGAACGCTTCCTCAAGGGAGAGCGTGCCCGTAATCGTGAGTGGAAAAGCTTTGATCAAGCTCGTGAACTTGCTCCACTCTTGTTTTTTCATATGGCTGTAGGTCGTTTCTTCCGAAATTCCTGCCAACGAAAGCAAGAGTGGGATAATCCGTTCGGGGAGGAAGCCTTTGATTGCATTTTTAACTGCCTTTTTTGGCTGCTCCTCAATCAGCTGCCAGCTTTCCGCCGTGATTTCATCGGTCGTTCTGTCAGGCATGAGATCGATCGTCAGAGATAGAGGAACCGCTCCATATTTTCGTTGCGACACAGAGACATAGTGCCCCATGCGCAGGGAGGCGGGGCCTGATATTCCGAAATGAGTGAAGATCATATCGCCTTCTTGGGTGTTGATCTTTTTCCCATTGGGCGCATACAGGGTCATCGTGATGTCACGCAGCGACAGACCCTGAATTGATTTATCGCGAATGAAAGAGTCATTGGCTGTAAGCGGTACTTCAGTAGGATACAGCTCTGTAATCGTGTGCCCGGCTGCTTTCGCCCATGCATAACCATCGCCTGTAGACCCTGTCTGTGGTACAGAACAGCCTCCGACAGCAATAATCACACAAGGCGCGGTGATTTTCTCACCGGACTGAAGCATGATACCACCGACTCTCCCTTCCGAATAGAGAACATCTTTTACAGCGGCATTTAAATGGAGGGCGGCACCTCGGCGCTTTAATAAATCAATCAACGCCTGGGCAACTGTCACTGCTTTATCTGTGACGGGAAACATACGGCCCCGATCCTCTTCTTTTAATGCGACACCCATCTCCTCAAAAAACTGGATAATCTCTCGGTTGCCGAATTGGGTGAGAGCGCTGTACATAAAGCGGCCATTTCCTGGCATTTGTTTGATTAATTCATCTTGTTCCTTGGCATTGGTTACATTACAGCGACCGCCGCCAGATATGATGAGCTTGCGTCCGAGCTTCGAGCCTTTTTCCACGAGACAAACTCTTGCTCCTTGGCCAGAAGCAGCAATAGCAGACATCAGCCCAGAGGGGCCGCCGCCAATGATGATAACGTCATAATTGTATTGTGATCGATTCATTTCATTCTCGTCCTTTGTTGTGTAGGGTTGGGCAACACTCATTTTACCACATACCGCCCACCCGTCGCGCAATTCTAGCTAGGATAGAGAGGACGAGGCACCTAAAATATCAGTCAACGGCTGCTTTTCTAAGACGTAGCGAACGGTGGATTGGCCACGGAGGATATTCGTGACGACATATCCTTTGGCAAAATAAGCCGTGAACAAGTCGCACGTCATCTCTCTCCACAAGGAAGCGACGCTCATATCTGCTCGTTTTACATCCTGGAAGAAGGCAGGGACAGGGAGCAACACCATGGGCTCTTCGCGTGACAAATCTATTTCGATGGGATGTGGGATACCATCCTTGATTTCTAGACGCAACAGGTCTGGCGCCTGTTCAATAGAGGGAGTAGAGTTCTTCCCTGCCTGACGTGATTCCACACGATCGCTTCCGATAAACCATTCCACGAGGAAACGGTCTGTCGGCAGTCCACGATTGAAGTCGTCATCAAGCTGTCCGTAGCAGTTTGGCAAATAAGTTCGAACGATACCTCCCAGCTTGGCGATGTTCAGAACACCGTTTACAGTCTCAAGCGGATCGTACGTCCATGTGATTTTGGAATAGCCCGCAGCTGCCGCTTCATCTTTTTGCAGCCATTTCATTTGTACACCTAACCCTTGCTTGCGATACTCTGGCAAAAAGCCGAGCATGTGCGAACAAAGATGGGGTTCTCCGTTGGTGAAGCCCGGGAAGCTGTACAAAAAGCCGATCATTTCCTCGCCATCGAATGCCCCTAAAAACAGACCGCCAAACTTTTGCATGGTGAGTGTCATATGGTGGGGAATAGCACTAGAAGGGTCCCATATTTTCCCCTCCATTGCTTCTAATTGCTCAATCTCACTGAATTCGGCCAACTTTCGTAACATGATTGCCATCTACTTTTTCCCCCTCAAACGATTCGTGTTTTTTTCTTCATTCGGGACAAGCTCTTGCATTCCTGCTTGGGAGTAGTTGCGTCTGAATTCTCTCTCGCTGATAATAGAGAAGGATAATAGGCATGAAACTAGGGTCGAGGAGGATTTTTGGCGATGGAAAATAAATTTCAAGTTGAACTGTGGAACCGTTTGACGCAGGCACCAGGAGCGCCTGGCTTCGAAGGTCCGGTACGCGAGATTATGCGGGAATACATAAGCAGCTATACGAGTGAACTCATGTACGACAATTTGGGCAGTATTTTTGGCGTTATGCGTGGTGACGAGAACGGTCCGAAAATTATGGTAGCGGGTCACATGGACGAAGTGGGTTTCATGGTCACTCGAATTTCTGATAAAGGATTTATTTCATTTCAGACATTGGGAGGCTGGTGGGGGCAGGTCCTGCTTGCGCAACGTGTACAAATTATTACGGACAATGGACCAGTCGAAGGCGTAATCAGCTCGATCCCGCCGCATGTCTTGAGCGACGATCAGCGCAATCGACCGATGGATGTACGCAACATGTACATTGATATCGGCGTGGATTCACGTGAGGAAGCAGAACAGGTAGGGATAAGGGCTGGCCAGCAAATCGTTCCGGTTTGCCCGTTGCAGGTCATGGCCAATCCGCGCCGCATCATGGCTAAAGCATGGGATAATCGCTATGGTTGCAGTTTGGCTGTGGAGCTCGCAAAAGAGCTGCACGAAAAACCCGATCATCCGAATGTCGTCTTCGTCGGGGCCACTGTACAGGAAGAATTGTCCGGACAGCGCGGCGCGAAAACTGCCGCTGCGTCCATCGATCCGGATTTGTTCTTGGCCTTGGATGCGAGTCCAGCCACAGACATACCAGGTGTAAAAGATGACGGCGGCAAGCTCGGCGGTGGACTTTTGATGCGCATCTACGATCCGATGTACGTCATGCCGGTAGGATTGCGTGAGCTTCTTATCTCCACGTGCGAAGAAGAGAACATTCCGTACCAGATTTATGTGGCAAAAGGCGGGACGGATGCAGGTGTCGTTCAGTACCATGGCAAGGGAGTGCCGTCTGCCGTAATTGGAATTCCTTCCCGTTACATTCACAGCCATGCTTCGATCATTGATCGCGAGGATTACGAGGCAGCCAAGCGTCTGCTGTTCAGTGTCATTCGCAAGCTGGACCGTGCGACGTGGGAATCCATTTTGCCTAGATAAATGGTCTGGAGAATATCCTCGAGGAAAGAGAAAGTGGGGGAGTGCTTTTGAACGGGATCATATTGTATACACGGCGTCAGGGCGAAGCTACGTCCTTTGAATTTAATGTGTTTGACAATCAATTCGCTACGGAGAATCTGGCAGTGCGCAAGGTGTTGATGGCAATGCTTGCAGCCGTTTCTAACAACTTGACCGATCTGGAAGTGGAGTACAACGACAGCATACTGGTGGAAAAGGTCGGGGCGAAGCGTGCCGGGGAGCTGCTTCGTTTTCTCGGGGCAACAAAAGAGAACATGCGGGAAAATCTGAGCAATGATGTAGTCGTCAGCCGGACCTTTCAAGCGCCTTTTACACAGGAGCGCTATGAATACTTCTACAACCTGACGGACATCGCACAGCTGTCACACTATCGCTTGAAAGAGGGCAAAGAAGATCGCATCGTGTTTTATTTCACACGCTATCTCCAACTGATTGTGCCTGATGAAAAGTCTCGCCAAGCATTTTTGGACAGATTGGAAGCATTTAGCTTGCCGTACAAGCTCGTACCGATTGCGTAAATGAAATGAAACGAAAAAAGTCATTTTGCCCTTGCATGAGGCGCAAAATGACTTTTTTATTGATTGCCTGAGGGTTAGGTGGAAGGACGATTTGGCCCCTCCAGTTTTTTGTCACCATATCCCGGTGCATCGTTTTGAACGCTTTTGGGCTGGCGATTGCGCTCGTCTGGTCGATTTTGCTGTATAGAGGAATCTTTGTTTTGCTTGGTCATATAACTACCCCTTTCTCAGAGCCATGGTTGCCAAGGCGAATTTGTTTTTTGACGAATGCGGGAGGATACATGGTCCTCCAATTGGATGAATAGGGAGGTAAGCGGCACTCGCCTAAGCACTTCCATTTGTTTTTCGGGTTGATGCTGTGTTTGTTCCTCTATGTTCATGTGGCGCCTTCCTTTCTGCGATTTTTTAAGGGCGAGTCAGGTACAGCGTTTTTGTGGCGAGGAATTGCATATACGGCAAACAGACCAAGAATGGCCGCCAAAAACAGCGTAATCACTCCATAGCCAATCCACGGATATTTGCTGCCGACTCCCCCTAGCTTTTCAACCATCGCTCCACCCAATCCCGTCCCAAGAGCCGTCCCAAGACCAGATACGAAATTGGAAAAGCCAAAGTACGCTCCCAGCGATTCTTCCTTTGCGAAATGAGTGACGAGACTGTCCAGCATCGGCATAAACAGCATCTCACCCAAAATGAAAAGAATCGCTGCCCCGCACAGTGTGAGGAAGTGGTTCGCCCAACCCATGAGTGTAAGCCCTGCACCCAACAAGATCGTTCCCATCGTGACAGACAAG
This sequence comes from Brevibacillus sp. IT-7CA2, assembly GCF_949767855.1. Taxonomy (NCBI): domain Bacteria; kingdom Bacillati; phylum Bacillota; class Bacilli; order Caryophanales; family Paenibacillaceae; genus Brevibacillus; species Brevibacillus sp. IT-7CA2. The sequence goes on along the minus strand of NZ_CATKQT010000051.1, from coordinate 28,229 downwards.
TACGGATTGATGCGCTGTAGTACAAAGCGTGAGATGACCCCTTGCAAGATGACGACACTGAGCGAGTTGATCGTCCAAAGGAGACCAATCATCGTAGCAGAATGCAGGACATGCTCTCCCCGCAGCGGCAGGATCATGGCGAATTGAGCGTAGACCGCCCAGATTAAGAGCGAGATCACGGAAAAAAGCAGAAAGCTGCGATGGGTCAAGATGTGACGATACTCCTTGATCGGCGTTTGCTTACAATCAGCTCCCACACAGCGATCATCGGGAAGGATGAAGCGGGAAAAGACAGCAAGTGCTCCGTAAACAATGGCAGCTACGAGAAACGGTTGTTTCCCACCCGCAGTCATCCACGTAATGATCAAGCCTGCGACAATGATCCCGCTATGAGCGAGTATCCCTCTCCATGAGAAGGCAGCGGTTCTTTGGCTCTCATCCACTTCATCCGCGATCATGGCTTTAATGGTAGGAGCGAGCAGGCCAAGACCCAAACCGTTGACAGAGGAGAATAACAAGAAGAGACCATAGGAATGGCTGAAGTGATAGCCTGCCATGGCACAACCTTGAAGGAATGCCCCCAAGGCTAGGATGGAGCGTTTGCCCCAGCGATCTGACATCAAGCCGCCTGCCAAGCTTCCGATTTGGTATGTGATGCTTCCCGCTGCCAAAATGATGCCGACTTGGGAGAGAGAAAGAATCCGTACCTTTTGCAAAAAGACTGGGAAGACGGGAATGACCAGATAAGAGGCCATGTGCATGAAAAAGACGACTGTCAGTAACAGCAAGTAAGGCTTGTTGCGTAACAGAGATCCAGTAGAGGCTGTCATGTTCGTCTCCTCTTTGATTCATTCCTCTCTAGTATGCTCATCCTGTTTTATGAAAAACGTCTAGTCGTTTTTCACAAACCCAAAGTAGGCCAGCACACAAAATCGATATGAAGGCAGGCAAGTGTCCAATCCAACAAGTGTGGAACCACATATACCTATAGGGAAAGGTACCATGGGCGATATGGAATGGTGCGAGGAGCGCGGCAGGATGAAGGGGGGATCTGACGTGAGAGGATTTGGTTTCTTCAACGAGGAAGGTTTCGAAGTGATCATCTGGATCATCGTGATCGTTTTTCTCCTCGTTATATTTTTTGACGAAGGGATAGATTAAGATGAGTGGATATCGGCCGGTTAGGCAATTGAATCACTATTACAAATCAAACGACGCTTTCAAGAAATGGATAAAGGCCAATGAGCAATGGTTCAAGCAAAATCCAGAGGTTTTTAACCAGATGCTGCGCAATCCGAAAATGGTCAACTTGTTTACAGATCTCATGATCATGAACTCGCCGCGCATTGAAAAGAAACTGAAGAAATGGAGAAGGAACCGACGCTGACCGATCCGGCATGCTGCCAAATAGAGCATGCCGCTTTTTATTTGGAACGTTGACGAGTCCTGTTATAAAACCGGGATGACGAGCGTAGGGATAAGCATATGCTGCTTGTTCGAAGAAAGGATGAAGCACAACATGGCACAAGTCATTTTGACGTTTTTCGTGGCTTATGGCATTGTGGTTGGCGGTGCTCTTTCAGGTGGGGTGGGCGCATTTCTCACAGAAAAGCCTCCGCTGTTATCCATGGCCCAATTAGCTGACCAGCTCAAAATATGGGGATTGGTTGGGGCATTGGGCGGAACTTTTGATTCGTTTTTGCAGATTGAAAAAATACTGATGGGAAATTTGACACCTGTCTTTAAACAGCTTGTGATGATCGTCGTCGCATTCTTGGGTGCCCATATCGGAACGATCTGTGTGCATTGGCTGGTACAGGTGCGCTCATGAAGGTGATTCTTTGGAAACGTTACCTCGCTCTTTTGCTCATGGGGTGCGTGTTGGGGGGTACCATGATTTTATTTACATACGGACGCGAAATGGAACAGATGATGCTGATCAAAAAAAGCTTGGAGCTGCAAAACAAAAAACTGTACGAGGAAAATCTGGAGCTGAAGCAAAATCAGCGGGTCTATCGCAAAAAGCAAGAGACCGTCATCGAAGACGTACGCGCTTCTGTACTCACTGCGGATCAGAAGCAGCCACTTCATGCCACCATTGTGGTACAAGTAGTTGATCGCGTGGAAAAGGATCTCGCTTCGTTAAAAGGGAAAAAGGTTGAGCAGGTTGCGGAGGTCCATCAGGTCTTGCATGAAATGCTGCGACGCCGCGAATACATTTTGTCTGATCGAACGACAGTGGAGGTACGAATCAAAACAGTCGTAATCAGTAGAACGTTGCATGTGTTCGTGACAGCGGACGTTATACCCGATGATGTTTGGCAAAAGATTGCGCGAAACTTTCTATTTCTTCCGCCGTATATTTCAATATAGAATATCTGATAGCCAGATCATGTAGGTCTGGGTCGGTATAAAGGAGAGGCGAACACATGTCCATGTTCAAAAAATTATTGGCTAGTGTAGGTATTGGCTCTGCGCAAGTAGATGCACGTCTTGAGCAGGATTCACTCATTCCCGGAGATATGGTCAGAGGTGAGGTCCATATCAAGGGAGGAGATGTCGCCCAGGAAATCGACGAAATCTACATGTATGTCGTCACACACTATGAAAGAGAAATCAACGACTCTAAGACGAAGGAAGAATGCACACTTGTAAAATATCGTCTGTCTGAGCGGGTACAATTGAAACCGAAAGAAGAAACCGTTCTGCCATTCGCTTTTCAATTACCGTATGAGACGCCATTGACGATGGGGCGTCAACCCGTTTACCTACGGACAGGTCTCGATATTAAAAATGCGATTGACCCGGGGGATTCCGATTTCATTGAGGTTCGCCCACATCCGTTAATGTCCAAAGTGTTGGATGCTGTTCAACAGATCGGATTCCAGCTGTATAAGGTAGACTGCGAATACAATCGCCACCTTGGTCGCAATCATCCGTTTGTACAGGAATTTGAATTCCGTCCAACAGGGCCATACCGTAGCCAATTGGAGGAGCTCGAAGTAGTCTTCTACCTTCGCGATGGCGAATTGGAAGTTTTATTGGAACTGGATAAACGTGCGCGAGGCTTTATGGGAGCTTTTGAAGAAGCGTTTAATCTCGATGAACGCTATATCCGTTTCCGCTTAACGAATGCAGATGTGAACAAACATACGCATGTCATTGCAGAAGCAATTGAAGCGCTCATTAAGCAGCAGCTTCGCTAGAGAATGATACAAAAAAGGCCTGACGGAGTGAAAGTGACCACTCTGTCAGCCTTTTTTCTTTATGGAGGTCTTAATCATCGCCAACGCCTACGATAGTCAACAGAACGAACAAGACGAGAATTAGCGCAATCCCATTAAAGCCGCCGTTAAACAAGCTCATCGATTTTCCTCCCACCAGCAAGATGTAGTCAATTCCCTATAGAATAGTCATTGATCTATGAATCGGTGTCGAGGCTTCTACCTAAATTCCTGTACACAACTCTCTTTTTAATTTTTCGATTTGCATGTATAGGGCTGGATTTTTCTGACAATACTGTGAGCATGAAGAATCCAGAGGAGGATATTATTATGAATTTGTTAGAAAAAACGAGAAAAATTAATGTGATGCTTCAAAAAACAATGGGTGGTAGCGGAGTAGGCTTCCAAGATCTCGCAAGACTTTTATCTGAAGTAATTTCTGCAAATGTTTACATCATTACCGCAGATGGCTCGATCCTGGGAAGTGGAATGAATCAGGAAATTTCCCTGCATGAAGAAGGACGTTCATCCACGCAACTGCAGCAAGGTGTACATCAAAAGCTGCTGGAAGTTACACAAACCTTGGCAAACGAGCCGATTACCAGTCCGTACAGCCTGGTTCCAAAAGAGTTGAATTCGATCTTCCCGCAAATGATGACGACGATTGTTCCAATAAATGCAGGGGGAAGCCGTCTTGGCACACTAGTCCTGCTGCGTGCTTACGGTCAGTTTGAAACAGAGGATCTGATTTTGGGCGAGATCGGTGCTACCGTGATCGGTATGAAAATCGTTCGTCAGCGCACAGAACAAATTGAAAATGAAGTGCGTGACAAAACATTTGCCAAAATCGCACTCTCTTCGTTGTCCTACAGTGAACAGATCGCGATTGAAAAAATTATGGAGCAATTGGATGCACGCGAAGGCTTGCTGGTAGCTAGTCAACTGGCAGATCAAGCAGGTCTGACACGTTCTGTCATCGTGAACGCTCTTCGCAAGCTGGCAAGTGCGGGTGTGCTGGAATCCCGTTCGTTAGGGATGAAGGGTACATATATCAAAGTGCTGAATGACAAGTTCCCATCTGAATTGGCGAAATGGAAAACCTCATAAAATGGCACGAGCTACCCAGAAGCTCTCCCTGTACAGGGAGGGCTTTTATTTATGAATCAACAAGTATAGCAGAATCGATAAAACGTTCATAATTTAGCGATTGAATAAATGATTTTCCTCCCTTTATAATGTCCACAAAGGTTTAAACTTCAAAAAATTCAAAAACTTAAAGTTCATACTTCAAAATCGAATGGAGGGTCTAAGAATGAAGGTGATTATTGGTGGGATTGCGCATGAAACGAATACGTTTTCCAATGTGCCCACGACGCTCGAGATGTTTCAAAGCTATGAGTGGGATTATCATGAAACGATTGTGAATCGCAATCGGGGCGTTCGCAACTTTCCTGGTGGGATGGTGGATCGCGCCGAAGAGCTGGGCATCGAGCTACTGCCGACCTTTCTCACCTTTACGTATCCAGCGGGGACGATTTTGCGAGAAGCGTATGACCGGATTAAAAAGGAGCTTCTTGACACAATTGCTGCGACAGAAGGTGCAGATGCCATTTGTCTAGGGCTTCACGGAGCGGGGGTCGTAGAAGGAATGGATGACCTGGAAGGCGACATTCTGGCGTCAGTGCGTCAGGTGGTCGGTTATGACATTCCCTTAATAGTTACGCTCGACCTCCACGCAAACATGACACAAAAAATGGTAGATGAAGCCGATGCCCTCCTGGGTGTCCACCTCTACCCGCATGTGGATTGCTATGAACGCGGAATTGAAGCGATCGATCTGGCGCACAAGATGGTTACGGAAGGGATTAAGCCGACCATGCATTTGACCCGACTGCCACTATTGATTCCGACATCAGCTACTCATCATTCCCCTGCACGCGAAATAAACGAAGCCTGCTGGGCGTGGGAAAAGGAAGAAGGCGTCATCGACTGTGCATTCTTCCACGGATTTCCGTATACGGACATTCCTGAGCTGGGCGTCTCTGTTTTGAGTGTTACGAATAACGATCAGGAGCTCGCCAAAAAAGTGAGCGAGGATGTAGCCAGTCTGATTTGGGAAAAGCGGGATGAATTCGAGCTGAACATGCCTGCTCCTGCCGAGGGTATTGCAATGGCACTGGAAACGGAAGGGATGCCGATTGTAATCAATGAGACCTCAGATAATCCAGGCGGAGGCACACCTGGAGACGGAACGCATTTACTGCGGGCAATGCTGGAAGCCCAGCTGACAAATGCATGTTTTGGTTTTATTTACGATCCTGAAGTGGTCCAGATTGCCCATCAGGCTGGAGTAGGCGCTACCATACAACTATCACTGGGTGGAAAGACAGACTACTTGCATGGAGAACCACTTGAAGTAACAGCCTATGTCAAAGCTTTGACAGATGGAAAATTCATTGCGACGACACCGATGGGGCAAGGGGGTCATGAGAATTTTGGCAAATCCGTTCGCTTGCAAATCGACGGGGTTGACGTCTTGGTTTGCTCCGTGAAATCGCAAGTGCTGGATGAGCAAATTTTTCTGTTGCACGGAATTGACGTGACCAAATACAAGATCGTGGCCTTGAAATCAAGCACACATTTCCGGGCATCATTCGAACCGATCAGCGCACGCGTCATTACCGTCGATTCGCCGGGATTGACGACGCTCAACTTCCGCTTCTTCAAATACGAGCGCGCCATTCGTCCGATTTATCCGTTAGATCCAGCCACCGAGTGGAACCTACATCAATTGACAAGGAAGTAGATGATCATGGAATCCGTACAGGAGCGCATCCGCAAGCATTATCCGGAATTGACCAACCAACAAAAACTCGCAGCCAAATACATTCTCGCCGAGCCGAAGACCGTTGCACTGCAACCAGCCAAAGTTGTCGGGGCTTTGAGCGGCACAAGCGAAACCACGATCATCCGACTATCTTACGCTCTCGCCTACTCCGGGTACAGCGAATTGCAAAACGAGATTCGCAGCTCCTTATTGGAAAAAGTACCAAAAGCTGATGCCATCCGCAGTTTTCGTACAGCAGCTGTGGAGATGAAGGGGAAACAAGACCTGATTTCTTATAACATGGAGCAGGATGTAGCGTATATTCGGCAAACGTTAGGGGAGCTGCAAAAGGACCATCTTTTGCAAGCGGTTTCTAGTATAATGGCAGCCAAACACATTCTCGTCGTAGGGTTTCGCAGCTCCTATGCTCCGGCCCATTGGCTCGCCTTTACACTGAATGTCGTCAGAGGAAACGCGCATCTGTACAACGGGCCAGTTGATGACGTCAATTATCTGTTGACCCAGATCAATCAGGAGTGGCTCGTGATCGCTCTCTCCTTCCCCCGCTATACGAGTGAAACCATCCTATTTGCAAAAGCAGCCAAAGAGAGAGGCGCCAAAATCATCGGGATTACAGACGATGAGCTATCTCCGATTGGGCCGGTAGCCGACCAAATTTTGAAAGTCAGCGCACCTGCTCCTACCGCCTTAAAAGGAATGACGGCGATCTTTTCCATGCTGAATATTTTGATCAGTGGCGTGGTTCAGGCCGATGGGGAACAGGTACAACAAAGACTGAAAGAATACGAAGAGACAAGTCGACAAATATACCCGTTTGCGGAAGGGACAGAAGTGTAACGGCAACTGATAAGGGGGATGGGACATGAAGATTTACAAGTGGAAGCAAGGGGCCTTGAGTGTATTTGTAGCAACGGCGTTGATTGCAGGCTGCTCCTCACAGCCGACCAATCAAACGGGGAATGACACGTCGGCCAAAGGTAACACATTAGTCATCGCTTCCTTGACGGACCCAGACTCGCTTGATATGCACAAAACGAGCTGGCTGAGTATGGAAAACAGTTTAATATACGAGCCTCTGTTGACCCGCGATGCAACAGGCAAACTCCATCCGGGTTTGGCAGAGAAGTACGAAATCTCGCAGGACGGCAAGGTTTGGACATTTACCCTCCGCAAAGATGTCCGCTATCACTCTGGCGATCCAATGACGGCAGCATCCGTAAAAGATTCATTTGACCGTTTGCTTGCCATTTCGCCTGTGAAGGGGCTTGCAGGTCCGATTGAAAAAGTGGAAGCAACAGACGAGCAAACGCTCAAGGTGCATTTTAGCCAACCGTTTGCCCCTTTTGTGAACGTCATTGTCGGTGGATTAGTCTCGCCTCTTGACGCCAAAAAGGCAAAAGAATTAGGGGATGGTTTCGCAAATAACCCATCTGCAACGGGGCCGATCATCTTTGATAAACGCGAGCGGGGTGCTTCGCTCACTTATAAGAAAAATCCTGATTATAACTGGGGACCGGAGTACGCTACCAACAAAGGTCCTCTGCAGTTGGACAGCATCATGTTCCGGCTTATGAAAGACGATGATACGCGCCTGATGGAATTCAAAAAGGGTACGGTCCATGTGTTGTACGATGCGCCGCCGAACTCGGTTGCGGAGCTGGAGACACTGCCCGGAGTCAAGATTGAGAAAGTGATGGACATTGGAAACAAATACATCGCACTTAACAATAAGCACCCGTTGTTTTCAGATGTCCGTCTGCGCAAAGCAGTAGCCCTCTCCGTAGATCGAGATCCACTTGTTCAGGTAGCGTTGAACGGATTCGGCAAGCCGGTCTATGGTCCATTGGCACCCACCATTTATGGCTACAGTGAAGCGATTGAAAGCAAGGCGAAGCAGTTGTATACGAGAGATTTAGGCAAAGCTAAGGAGTTGCTAGCGGAAGCAGGCTGGACGGATAGCAATGGGGATGGAATCGTAGATAAGGACGGAAAACCGTTGTCTGTAGAAATGCTCGTCTCTCAAGAGCCAGCATTTCAGCGAGCGGTGCAGATTTTGCAGAGCCAGCTGAAAGAAGCCGGTATTGATATGAAAATCAGCGTGCAAGAAATGACAACCATCAAAGAGCGCATTTCGAAAAAGTCGTATGACATGGCTTTGATGTACTACGGCTGGTTTGATGCTGATATCTTGTACCTCATCTTTGAAAAGAGCAATTCAACAAGCCGTACTCATTACAACAGCCCTGAGTTGGATGTTTTACTGAACAAAGGACGTTTGGAAATGAATGAGCAGGCGCGTCTCAAGATTTACGAAGATGCACAGGAGATTTTGCTAAATGATTTACCGTGGGTCCCTTTATGGGTAAGTGAGACGGTTGTAGCAACTCGCGGGGTCAAAGGCTTTACAGTCAATCCGTTCACGCAAGGTATTACGTTGCATGATGTCACGCTCGAAAAATAGACAACGGAGGTGAAGGCATGCGCCGATATATAGTAAAAAGATTACTTTCCCTGGTGGGTACACTGCTTGGCGTATCCGTCCTGATCTTCTTGATGGTACACCTCATTCCGGGCGATCCCGCAGCACAAATACTTGGACAGTTTGCAACACCAGAGGCCATCAGTCAAATGAGAGCGAAGCTTGGTCTTGATCAACCCCTGTGGCAGCAATACATGCGGTTTGTCGGAAACCTGTTCGCTGGCGATTTGGGAACATCGTTGTTCACTGGCGAAAAGGTATGGGATCAGATTATGAACCGTTTCCCGATCACCATGCAGCTTGCCATCCTTAGCGTAATCATTGCCGCAATATTCGGTATTTTGTTAGGCACGATTGCTGCCGTCAAGCAAAACACCATCATCGATCGGCTTGTGGTGCTTACCTCATTACTCGGTATTTCGGCACCCGGCTTCTGGATTGCCTTGTTTCTCATCTGGATTTTTGCTTACAAGCTAGCCTTGTTTCCGATTTCCGGCTATGAGGGGATTCACTCCCTGCTATTGCCGGCGATCACCTTGGGAATGGCGGAAGCAGGGATGATCGCCCGTATGACCCGCTCCAGCATGCTGGAAGTCATCAAGCAGGATTACATGCGGACAGCCGAGGCCAAGGGGGCGGCGCTTTTCCGAATCATTTTGAGCCACGGTCTGCCGAATGCCATTATTCCTGTTGTCACGATGTTAGGCTTGCAGTTCGGTGCGCTCATGGCTGGAGCAGTGGTGGTGGAAACCGTGTTTTCTCTGCAAGGAATCGGAAGCCTGGCGATTGAGGCGATCAGTAAACGGGATATGCCGACTATACAGGGCATGGTGTTCTTCATGGCGTTGATTTTTGCCTTAACCAATTTGATCGTGGATCTCATTTACAGCCGGATTGATCCGCGAATCCATTTCGACTAAGGAAGGAGCGGATGAATGGTGAACAGTAATCGTCCGGAGTCGTATTGGGGAGGGATGGGCAAACGGCTGAGACGCAATAAGACAGCCATGGCGGGTGTGGTCATCCTGATCGTCTTTACACTGGGATCGCTTCTTGCTCCAGTCGTTGCCCCTCATCCTGTCGAACAAATGAACTTTAACAGCCGATTAAGCGCTCCGAGTCTGACACATCTTCTCGGAACGGATGATTTCGGCAGAGATATTTTTTCCCGTTTGTTGCACGGGGGGCGAATTTCTTTGCTGATGGGTTTGATAACGGTTGTACTTTCTACCTTGATAGGTGTAACGCTCGGTATTATCGCTGGCTATTATCGTCGTGTGGATCTGTTTATCATGCAGGGCATGGATATTCTCATGTCACTTCCTGCACTGCTTCTGGCAATCGCTGTCATTGCGGTCTTGGGTCCTGGGTTAACGAATGCCATGATCGCGGTAGTCATTGCCGTTATTCCGTCCTATGTGCGGGTCGTTCGCTCTGCGGTCTTATCCATAAGGGAAAAAGAGTACATTGAGGCTGTTCGCGCTCTGGGGATCAGGGACTGGCAGATTTTGCTGAAGCATATTTTACCCAATATTCTCTCCCCGATCATCGTGCTTTCCACCATTCAATTCGGTGTGAGTATTTTGGCGGCAGCTGCCTTGAGTTTTCTCGGACTGGGTGCGCAACCGCCGATGCCAGAGTGGGGAGCCATGGTTTTTGTCGGCAAGGCATTCTTGAGTCAGGCCTGGTGGATGTCCATTTTTCCTGGATTGGCCATCATGCTGGTTGTCCTTGGCTTCAATCTGTTAGGTGACGGATTACGGGATGCATTCGACCCGAAAACGAGGTAATGGATGAAGGGGGCACGAGCTGATGAAAGAGGTACTCTTGGAAGTAATTGATTTACGCTTGCAGTTTAAGACGGATAAGGGCGAGCTGCCAGCGCTGCAAGGCATTTCTTTTCAACTGAAAAAAGGTGAGACGGTCGCACTGGTAGGCGAATCTGGCTGTGGAAAAAGCGTGACGTCTTTGGCGATCATGGGGCTCTTGTCCCGGGCGAATGCACAGATGGAGGGAAGCATTCGGTTTCGTGATACCTTATTGAACCAGTTGAGTGCCAGTGAACTTCGCAACATTCGCGGAAAAGATATCGCGATGATTTTTCAGGAACCGATGACGTCACTCAATCCGGTTCATACGATCGGCCGACAACTGGAGGAAGTGTATCAGCTGCATACCGATTTATCGAAAAAAGAACGCCAAGCAAAAGCGATTGAGATGCTCAAAAAAGTGGGCGTGCCGAGGGCAGAAGACATCATGCGGGAATATCCCCATCAGCTATCAGGTGGGATGAAACAGCGTGTCATGATTGCTATGGCGATGGCTTGCAACCCGGATTTATTGATCGCGGACGAGCCGACGACTGCACTGGATGTGACCATTCAAGCGCAAATTTTGGAACTGATGAACGATCTGAAGGAGAACGACCATACCTCCCTGCTGCTCATTACGCATGACTTGGGAGTGGTAGCTGAAATGGCTGATCGTGTACTTGTCATGTACTACGGGGAGATCGTAGAGGAAGCTGACGTTGCCAGTCTGTTTTCGAATCCGAAGCATCCGTATACGATTGGGCTTTTACGCTGCATCCCCGATCTGGATGAGGAGGAAAAGCTGCGCCTCGATCCGATTGAAGGCAGTGTCCCGCTACTGGGTGAAGTGACACAAGGCTGTGCATTCCGCTTCCGCTGCTCCCAGGCCGAAGAGCGATGTTACCAAGAAAAACCGCCGCTTAAGGCAACGGGCACAGGCACACAGGCCGTTCGATGCTGGCTGTACGAGAACAAGGAGATGGCGGTATGAGTGATATCTTGTTATCGGTAAACGATTTAAAGACGTATTTTCCCATTAGCAAAGGAATGTTTCGCAATAGCGACGAAGTGATCAAGGCAGTCGATGGAGTTTCTTTCCAGTTGCGAAAAGGAGAAACGCTTGGGTTGGTAGGAGAAAGCGGTTGTGGCAAGTCAACGACTGGTCGCAGCATCATGCGACTCATTGAGCCGACGGGTGGAACGATTGAATTTGAGGGGCAAAACATTTTGGATATGTCAGCTGTACGTTTTCGTCCACTCCGCAAACGAATGCAAATCGTGTTTCAGGACCCGTATGCGTCGTTAAATCCACGGATGACCGTGCAAGGGACTTTGGAGGAAGCGTTAGGCGTCAAAGATCCGCAGATGTCTGCGAAAGAAAGGCGCGATCAAGTAAAAGAACTGCTTCAGATGGTCGGACTGAATACTCAATACGCTACTCGCTTTCCCCATGAGTTTAGCGGAGGGCAGCGGCAGCGGATCGGGATCGCTCGAGCACTGGCGGTAGAACCTTCATTGATCGTAGCAGATGAGCCGGTTTCAGCACTTGACGTTTCCATTCAGGCGCAGATCGTGAATCTTTTGCAGGATTTGCAGCAACGTCTAGGCTTGAGCTATCTGTTTATTTCACATGATTTAGGTGTCGTTCGCCACATCAGCGACCGAATTGCGGTAATGTATCTCGGACGAATCGTCGAAATCGCCAGCAAAAAGGATTTGTTTACGCGCCCGTTGCATCCGTACACAGAAGCGCTCATGTCAGCAGTTCCCAAAGCCAATCCGTTTCGGAAGAAGGAGAGAATCGTTCTTTCCGGGGATGTTCCCTCTCCAGCGAATGTTCCTGTTGGATGTGCGTTTCATACCAGGTGCTCATATGCTACGGATGTTTGCCACACAGTGCGTCCTGTCGCTACACTTGCTTCGCCACAACATTATGTTGCTTGTCATTTATATGGAACAGAAGGGATGAAGTACATTGAAAATCGAACGAATTGAATTACAGCAACTACACATGCCACTTCGTTTCCGTTTTGAAACGAGTTTTGGACATACGACCATCAAGGAGCTCATTCTGGTCAGTGTGTATGGAGAGGGAGAGGTAGGGTACGCAGAAAGTGTGGCAATGTCGGCTCCTTATTATAGTGAAGAAACGACAGAGACAGCATGGCACATGATGGAAAAGTTTATGATACCGAAGCTGTTCACGAGTGAAATCGAGACCCCGGAGGATGTGGATCGGCTGTTTGCTCCCATTCGCCGCAATAACATGGCGAAGGCTGCTTTAGAAGGCGCGATCTGGGATCTCTACAGCAAGCAAAAAGGAATCTCACTCGCCAAAGCATTAGGAGGCGAGAAATCTGTCATCGATGTAGGGATTAGCATCGGTATTGAACCGACTGTCGATCAAGTTTTAGCAAAAGTAGAGCGCCATCTCGGTGAGGGCTACAAGAAGATCAAGGTAAAGATCAAGCCAGGCTTTGACGTAGAGGTGATTCGAGCAATCCGCGAACGCTTTGGCGAGGGTGTCCCGCTGATGGCGGATGCGAACTCCGCTTACACGATGGAACATTTGGATGTGATGAAGGAGCTGGATCAATATGGGCTGATGATGATCGAACAGCCACTCGCCCATGATGACATTATTGATCATGCCAAGCTGCAAAGGGAGCTGTCCACTCCAATTTGTCTCGATGAAAGTATTCACAATGTGGATGATGCCAGAAAAGCGATAGAGCTAGGCAGCTGCGGCATTATTAATATCAAGGTGGGGAGGGTCGGTGGACTAACAGAGTCAAAACGCATTCACGACTTGTGTCAGGCACACGACATTCCGGTTTGGTGCGGAGGCATGATTGAGTCGGGTGTAGGCCGCGCACATAATATTGCGATTACCTCTTTGCCGAATTTTACAATCCCAGGTGATACAGCCGCCTCCAGCCGTTACTGGGAGGAAGACATCGTGGAGAATGGAGTAGAGCTGATGGCTCCCGGCCAATTGGCAGTTCCAGATACCCCGGGCATCGGTTATACCCTGAACCAAAAGGCGATCGGCAATTATGTGATTCGTACGGCAAACTTCCGGCCTTAAACCAAAAGCTTACATGAAAAGGGGAGAAGGAACATGGCGGATTGGGTACAGTCGTTTGAGGAATATGCGCAAAAGCTACTTGCAGAGGCAAAAGTAACAGGAACAGCCGTCGGATTGGCAGAGCAAGGAGAGCTGAGGTATTTCCATGGCTTCGGTTTGGCAGACAACACAGAGGATGCAAAAGCATTAACCCCTGATACGGTGTTTGGCATCGGTTCCGTGACCAAGTCCTTTACATGTGTGGCCATTATGCAGCTTCAGGACGCAGGTCAGCTATCCGTTCATGATCCGGTCATCACGTATCTCCCTGAGCTCCGCACGCCTAATGAAGCTTATACCCGTGAGATGACTATCCATCATCTGATGACACATACCGCAGGTTTTCCTCCTTTGGATACATTAGCGGGTGCAATGAAAAGAAGCATTGTGGAGGGAGGGGATGACCTGTCCTCTAGCTCCGGTCTTGCTTTTGATCTCGATAAAGCGGAAGAGATCAATACAAAAGAAGAATTCATGGACTATATCGGCAAGCTGAATTACGAGTTTTTAGGTGCGCCAGGGACGGAGTTTAGCTACTCCAACGACAGTTATGCCATGCTCGGTCTGATTATTGAGCGAGTGAGCGGGGTTTCCTACGAGCAGTTTGTGCAGGACCATATTTTGGAGCCAGCAGGGATGAAGAACAGTGCTTTTCTCGTCGAAGATTTGCCAGAGGGGGCAGAGGTAGCTACCTTGTTTACCCGAAAAAGCCCGAAGGATGGCGGTGAGGTATATCGTTCCCCTTCATGGTGGGATTCACCATCAATGCGTGCCGCTGGTTTTCTGAAATCGACCATTCACGATCTATTGCGCTATACGGAAATTTTTAGAACGGGCGGACTGGTGGGCGAGAATCGCTTGCTCTCACCTGAGAGTGTGCAGGCCATGACGGCGCCTCATTTCTCGATTTCGCCGTTTCAAGCATACGGCTATGGATTGTTTGTAGCCAATTGCCATGATGGAACACTCATTGAGCATGGTGGAGCGATCAAGGGAGTGGCGGCACAAATTTTTGTTTTACCGGAGCGGGGCCTGACAGGAGCCGTACTGATGAACACAGATGGCGGGCCAATGGCCGATTTGATGCATGGCATTTTAAACGCAACCAATGGACGCTCTCCGGATACAGTGCCGTTCCCATATCCGGATTATGAAATTTCTGTAGATGCACTTGCTGCATTTACAGGGGAGTTCCGCTCGTCCGAAGGAGCAACTGTATCGGTAGAAATCGAAGAGAACGAGCTGGTAGCCAAGACTAATGGAACGAATATTCCACTTCGTTCAGTAGGAGAAGACAGCTTCGTCATGAAGCGGGGAGAAACGGATATGTTTATCCAATTCGTCCGCGATGCGGCAGGGGTAGTAACACGGATGGGCTTTGGGGCTCGTCAACTGATAAAGGTCCTTGCCGAAAAAGAACAAACCGTATAAATAGCAAAACGCGTACCTGCAAGAGCTATGCTTGCGTGGTGCGCGTTCTTTCTATATATAGAAGAGATTTAAGACGAAAGGGTGGAAGGAAGCTGCTGTTCCTCCATAGCTGGTCGCTTCCAGTTCGGATGCTGCTCCATTTTCCGGAACGAGCGGAAAAAGAACAGGCTAAGGCTGATACTTACAAAGATGATACCGCCAAAGAATAATAGAAGCCCCGGTGTTGTGATGTTTTTGGCGAGAAGAAAGGAGCACAGTGCATAGCTGACTGGCCCGAAGCCGACGGACATCAAGGAAAGCAAAGACATGACACGACCGAGCATGTTGGTTGGGACGATACTTTGAATGTAGGTGATAAACGGAATATTCGTCATACTGAGTGCCATTCCGATGAGAAAATGAGAGACAAGTCCAAAGGAAAGCTCCTCAATGAAATAATACGAGCTGATTCCAACTCCCATACATCCGAGAATGACAGGGAGTAACATAAATTTTCCACGGAATCCTTTAAACAATGCAGTCAAAATACCGCCGACAATCATGCCCGCTCCAAGTGAGGTACTGAGTGAACTAAAAGCACTCCCGTCCCATCCGAGGTCATTTACATGAATGGGAATGATCATGTTAACTGGGCCGGAGAACATCATGTTGGTGAACAGTGATGTTGTTAAAATAAGTGCGAGGATCGGGATTGAATACGTAAAACGAATTCCTCCCACGATATCTTTGAAATATGAGCTTGCCCTTGATTCTGTTGTAGACTCTGAAGTCGTATCTTTGGTGTATGAGTGTGAATGGAGAGAGAGTACAAAGAGTGTTCCTACGAAGAAGGTGCATGCCAAGAGCATAAACATGATCGGATAACTAACGGTTCCAATTAATAAGGCAGTAACTACCGGTCCGGCAACCATGCTAATCTGATGGCATAGTTCCATTAAGCTGTTAGCTGGTGCAAGTTGTTCTCGAGAGACAAGAGAGGGCAGAATCGAGCTGCGTGCTGGCCAAAAAAATGCATCGACTGTTCCGAATAAAGCTGCCATGACGTACAGGCTCACTGGGAACCAGTCGCTATTTCCTTGAAGCATAAGCAAACTGAAGCAGGCTAAAATAATTCCTCTAACCAAAAGGGAGGAAAACATAATCCATTTTCGATTCAAACGATCAGCAGCCACCCCGCCCGCCAGCATAAAGAGGAGACGGGGGATGGAAAGACAAATCAAAGTCGTGCCCAGGATTGCTCCTGAGCCCATGGCATTCACGATATACCAGTTGAGCAGGATGAAGAAAGCTCCGTCAGCCATTGCCGAAAATAAAGTGCCGCTCCATAACCGGACAAACGATCCATTTTTCCACAGGGAATTATTTGTCGCCAGAGTGCTCATCTCCATTTTCCTCCTTCTTTTTCTTCACGACAATCTTGCTGGTGTAATGCTTGAATTCAGACTGTTGGTGCTCATAGTTATCTGGCAAGGAATCGTCTTCTGCGACGTAGTAACGTTCATTCGTCATGAACCCGACCGTGACCATGTAAAAGTTTTCAAGCGTATCCTCCACTTCTCCAGCAGCAATCCTCTCTAAGTAGCGATCTTCCATTTCGGATAGCTCCTCAAGTAAAGCCTTATATTTAGTGAGCCAAGCAAATATTTCTTTTCGAGGTGCTCTCACTTCGGAGCTAACTGCAATTGCAGGAGGACGATCCTCTTGATCCGAAAAGAGCATGAATGACTCGTCTGGTGCGTTATACAGGCGATTAATACTGGAGCGCAGGTGATTTATCATCGTTTCCTGCAACAGGATACTGTCTTCGCGCAGGGAAGGCAGCAAATCATCACTAACCTTGAAGTCATAAGCAACAGCCCGATAAAACTTTTGCACGATCCCGTTCTTTTCTTCCGTACGCACGACCTCAACGAAGCCGTGGCTTTCCAATTCCTTCAGGTGATAATGCACTTTTGAGGGAGAAAGGGAGAGAAGAGTCGCGAGCTGCTTGCCTGTGGATTCCTCCTTGACCAGCATTGTGATGATCTGTAGGCGCAAGGAATCGCTGACAGCTTTTAATTGATCCAAAGTTTCCACAACTACGTATCGTTTCAAGTCGATCAACCTCGTTTCACTGAACGTGAATGTTTTGTTATTTTTAGACGTTCAGTTTTATTTGAACGTATTGTAACAACAAAACTATCCGTTTCGCAAGATGGATTTGCGCTTATTTTTCGACAAATGCTACAATATTGAAAACGGTGAGAGGGTGCATTCTTGTGGCGATCTTACAACATCCCGTCTTTCGCCGTTTGTATACGGCCCACATTGTACACATCATCGGAAATGAATTTACATTTATTGCGGTCGTTGGACTTTTACATGATTTAAGTGGATCGGGCCTTTCATTTGCGGCAGGTACTGTATTTCGCATGATCCCCTATGTATTTGCCAGCTTTTTCGCAGGGACGCTTGTGGAGAATTGGGATAAACGGCGGGTCATGATTGTCGTCAATTTGCTTCGCGGCATTCTCGTCAGTTTGTTTTTCTTTATCACATCTGCGACCTACTTATGGGTGGCTTTTTTGTTATTGATTTTAGTCAATATTTGTAGTGCTTTTTTCCAACCAGCCATGCAAGTAGCGATCGTACAATCCGTGGCGGAAAAGGATAGGCTGGCTGCCAATTCCCTTTTGCAGGGGACGACTTCGTTTCTCATTATTGTTTGTCAGGGTGTGGCAGCAGTTCTGGTTTACTTGTTCTCCTACCGTTACAACTTTTTGCTCGATGCCGCCTGTTATTTGTTGTCGCTGTTCATCTTGCTTCCGCTTCCGTATATCGCCAACAATGTTGTATCGAAAGCGGCTGTATCTTTTATGGAAAGGCTAAAAGAGGGCTTCCGTTACATCGGTAAACATCGGGAAATCGGCAGTGTGATCGGCTATCAGATGGCGGAACGGGTATGTGGCGCCTATTACATTATGCTGATGTACTATGTTCTTACGGAGCGGGGAGAGGGCTTGTACGTATTCGGACTCTTGGATATTCCGTTGGGCCTCGGAGGTGTGATCGCTGGGATTGCGGTGAATAAGCTGTCTGACAGCCTGAGTGAAAAGGGAACGTGGCGTGTCCAAGGCTGGGCACTCGTCGCGATGGGATGCTCGATTATCGCCGTGTTTCATGCGAAACCACTACTTGGACTGGCAATCGCCATCCTCTTTGCATCAACGGCTCAGTTTAGCTCATCGATATTGTCAGTAACGAAGTTGCAACGATTATCTGATCCTGCTTATTTGGCTCGCGTTTTTTCCATTCGGGAAATGGCCACTATGGGAAGCTTTTCTGCGAGCTGCTTGATTCTCGGATTCAGTGCGGAGCAGATTGGTAGTGCCGCTGTCTCCGTGTGGCTTGGTTTCTTTGGGATTGCAGCAGGACTTCTGTGGCTTTGGAGCCGTCGTATGTTGCAAAAGATAGCGGATGTACAGTGAGGCTCAATGAGAGATTCCTCTGCTTATTTAGAGCAGAGGCTCTTTTTTTATACAAAATGAAACTTTTAGATTTAATAAATATAATTGTTGAAAAAGTATGAATGTAATTATACAATGAATGGAAAAAAGAGAAAAAGGAAGATGCAGCATGAAGGAATTATGGCGGCAGCGTTCATTTCGCTGGTATTGGCTGGGGATGTTCTTATCTGGTCTGGGGGATCAGTTTGGCTGGATGGGCTTGACGTGGTTTGTCATGAATAAAACAGGCTCACCTGCTGCGATGGGTGGGGTCGTTCTTGCGTATATGCTCCCTGCTGTTTTTGCTGGGTTAGTAGCGGGAGTTTTGCTGGATCGGTTTGATCGACGCAAGCTTATCATGATGGACAATGTGGCGAGAGGACTTATTTTTATAGCGTTGGTCGTATTATTGCAGATCGATCAAGTTCCGCTATTTGTGATATACGTGCTGATTGTGATTGCAGGAATTCTTTCTCCGCTGAGCACAGCTGGGGCGCAGACATTGTTGCCGAGAATCGTCTCGGACAAAAACCAATTGGTCAAAGCAAATGGCGTGATGGAAACGCAATGGCAAATTGTTTATATGTTTGGACCGGCACTCGCGGGTGTTTTAATCGGGTTGATTGGGGAAGCATATGTTCTGTTGATCGATGCGGCTAGCTTTTTTGTATGTGCCTTCTGCTTCTCCCGGCTGCCGCGTCAGCTTACGAAAAGTGCGAATCCTACAACGATTGCAAAAGGCCAAAGGGGAGTGTTCTTTCGGTCTCTCTTGAGTGACATGCGGACAGGGTATCGCTACATATTTGGACGCAAGCAATTGGTTATTCTTGTCTTCTTTACGTTTTTGTTTAACATGTCGTACGGTCCCATTGAAATTGCACTACCCTTGTATGCGAATCAGGATTTGGCAGGAGGATCTATTGCATTAGGGATGCTGTGGTCTTCTTTAGCAGTCGGGGCATTACTAGGCTCTCTGTTTTTCTCGACGGTTACGTGGAAACTTCCGTTGGGGTCGACGCTAGCGGGGATTATCGTGGCGTGGGGATTGACCACATTGCCGATCGCATTATTCTCGAGGTTAGAGATCGCGATGGCTTCGATGGTTGTGGCGGGCTTTTGCTTTGCTCCTTATAACATTATGTATAGAAGCTATCTGCAAAAGCAGGTGCCCGATGCTCTCTTGGGGCGGGTATTGACCAGTGTTCGCACGATTACAGGGACAGGAATGCCGGCGGGAGCGGCTGTCTCTGGCTTCCTCATACCCTTCTTGGGCGTTCAAGGGATCATTGGAGCCGGAGCAGCCGTATGTATCATTTTCGGCCTTATTGCATTCGGAGCATTGAAAAACTTGGAGGATTCCTCATCACTTCCGATTGAGGAGAGGTGAGACGAGGTGTTTTAGCCACGCAGGCAATAGGAAGTAAATGCGGGAGAGCGCATGCAGACGAAATGGCATGGCAACCTCCGGACGCTTTGCTTCCGCCGCTCGATAAATGGCCTTTGCCGTTTGTTCCGGTGTCAACAAATACCGACTCACTTTGCTGCGATAGCTACCCGTTTTGTCTGCCTTATCCAAAAAGGGTGTGTCGATCGGCCCTGGCATCGCACACGTCACAGCAATTCCAGTGCCTTGCAGTTCGTGGCGCAATCCTTCACTAAAGCGGATGACAGCTGCCTTGCTGGCTGCATACACTGCAGCTTTGGCTGTTGCGACCTGTCCGGCAAGGGAGGCAACCGTAATAATATGACCTTGCTTTTGTTGAAGCATCATCGGCAAAAAGGCACGGGTCGTGTAGAGAACACCGGAAATATTCGTTCGCAGTGTTTCTTCCAACGCCTCTACCCGCATTTCGATCAGCGGTTCAAAGACGGCCATCCCGGCATTGTTGTAAAGAAAATCGCAACGTTCGAAGCGGATGTGCACCCATGCAGCGAACTGCCGAATGTCTTCGTTGCTGCTGACGTCTAACGGGTAATGATGGAGATGATTCGGATAAGCGTTTTGTAACGAAACGAGCTTCTCGTTGATGTCTTTGCGACTCGTGGCAATGACACAATCTCCTTTTTCCAAATGAAGTCGTGTCAAAGCTAGACCAAGGCCACCAGAAGCCCCGGTGATGACGACAATACGGGGAGTCGACATGTCATCCACTTCTTTCTTGTGTAGAGTTTTGATTTCCACTGTGAATGGCAAAGTATAAGCCCCCGAGTTGTTGTGAAGGCTAGCCTCTAGGGGGTGAATGCACATGCCAGCAGTAAAATGTTCTGTAGCAAACTGTGAGTACTGGGCGCAGGGAAACCTTTGCAACGCCGAAGAGATCATGGTAGAAATTGACGCACACGCCACCGTAAACTTGAAAGAAGAATTCGCGGGCGAGTACGGTCAAAACACGCAGCATCAGGATCAGGCAAAGACATCGTCTGAAACCTGTTGTCTGACGTTCAAGCCGAAGACATCCGAAAAGAAATAACGCTTCGGCGCAAAAAGGACGTATCCCTCAATGGTGATACGTCTTTTTGCTATTGACCTATACGCTTGTCGTGGCCGGAAAAAGCTCGTTGACCTTTTGGGCAACCTCTTCCCAAGAAGTGACTCGATGGACAAGCGGGGGAAGGGAAGCTTGATTATACGGAGTGTCAAACAAGAACACGGGAATTTGCAGCGCTTCTGACAATTGCAAAGCGTTCTCCAGACGATCCTCCAAAAAAAGGTCCACGCCCCATTTGCGAGCAGCTGACAGCTTGTCGTGGCTCCCAATCAAATCCACTTCATGGTGAGGGATATTGTAGTGAGCAAACCATTGTAAGGTCACATCGCGATGACGATCCTCACGAGCACTTATATATACCAGCTTGTGGGAGGTAAACCAATCGCGTAAAACCTGATCGGCAATTCCGTGAACAGGCGCACCATCATAAAGGCGCTCCCCGTTTTGATCCAGCCACATCTCAAACTCTGCGTCCGTGATTTGATACACGTTGGCTAAATTGTACTCCACACAATCTTCATATCGTAAATCTCTTCCAAAGCTTTCATTCATCAACGGAACAATACTGCTAGGTGATGTGACTGTACCGTCAATATCAATGCCAATGGTTAGGATTTTGTCTGGTTTCATTCTCTCGCCTCCCGTTTAAATTGTACAACGTAGGCAGACAATAAGGCTACTTCCTTCACTTAATTAATCCTTTACCAAAAAAGGGGCTGAGCATGCTATGTTGGATCGACACGAACGTAATGATGCGAAGCGGAAGGAAGATACCGGTTTTTCCGAGACGGTTGATCAGCACGACAGGGAGTTTGCAGCGAATACTTGGACACAGGCCGTCTTTGACGAAGAGGAAGAGCGGTCGAGGCGCAGGATTCACTATGACCCCCATTCCTTGACAGAGCGCTATACAGGCGAGCTGGATGAGGAGCGAAACGACTTTTCGGAGCGTTTGGATGGCGTTGTCCTGACCAAAGAGGATCGTTCACGGGTCGCCAAAGTCAGAGATGACGACATCGAGGCGGCGGCGGAAATCGCCGAGCCGTTTCCGACCAGTCGTGCTGCCAGTGAGATCGACACAGACGAGGACAACCGGGAAAATGGGGCCAGCGGTATCGGGATGACTGGCTTGGGCTTATCGATCCTGTCCCTGTTTCTCATGCCGTACTTGGTGGCTCCTATTGGTATGGTGCTTGGCTACCTGGCGTATCGACGCAACTCGAAGACGCTCGGAGCTTGGGCGATGATCGTAGGTGCTATTGCCATTTTGGGCGCTTTAGTCATCTACCCGTTCTATACGGCTCGCTAAAAGCATCAAAACCGCAAAACCTCTCCGGTTCATTCAGTCGGAGAGGTTTTTGTGTTGCACCACTGCTATCTGTACAAGGAGGAGACGAAAGGCGTAATTGCTGCGATAACGGCGTCACAAAACACATCGGAACGACGTACGCGATTATCCGTTAACAGGGAATAGGCGCCGCCGCGATGATTACTGCCGACGGTTTTCCCCCATTCATCTATGATGGTACTGAGCTCAATTTGCTCCTGCTGGATTCGGTGAACGGCTTGATTCGGGATAGGAAAAGCCAATCCTTTTCCAATAAATAACTCACTTCCATTCCAGGCTGCGCAGATGGAAATCAAATACCACTGTTTTGTAAACTGCTCATCGTACATAAGCCCGCCTTCCAAGCCTAGCCCAATGTCTGCTTCTGGGGTTTGACTATGTGCAGCTTTTGCTCGATTGATTGCTCCTGTAATCGTTTCTTCTTCACTCATCGGCTGAGCCGCTACGCCCGAGGGGACAGATATGCAGAAAGGCTCCGTTCCGGTTGCTTTCTGTACAGCGAGACGTTTTGCTTCATTTTTCGTTCCGAGCGCATAGAGGAAAATATGATAATCCAACGGCTTGTTCCACCTCTTTCCATCATCGATGCTAGTGGTAGTATACCACCTTTTGATTCGACCGCGATTCTCTAGGTTGTGATAAGATAATGCATAGAAAAGAGTCAGACCTAGCATACGAAAGAGAAAGAGGAGTGGACGATGAAATTTACAAAGCTGCATGGCTTGGGTAATGATTACGTTTACGTCAACTGTTTTGAGGAAGACTTGTCGGGTGTAGATTTACCCGAATTGGCTAGAAGGGTGAGCGAGCGGAATTTTGGCATTGGGGGCGATGGACTGATCCTCATTATGCCATCTGAGCGAGCAGACTTTCGCATGCGGGTATTTAACAATGATGGCAGCGAAGCAAAAAATTGCGGAAACGGCTTGCGCTGTGTGAGCAAGTACGTATACGATCACGGTTTGACTCAGCAAACAACGTTTACCGTGGAGACGTTAGGTGGGACCGTTACTCCTGTCGTATCGCTTGGAACAGACGGTAAGGTCGATCAAGTAACAATAGATATGGGAGAGCCTCGTTTTGAGCGAGCAGCAATTCCAATGACAGGCATTCCTGAAGAGCAAGTGCGAGAAGAGGTAATCGAAGTCGGTGGAACTGCGTTCACGATGACAGCTGTTTCGATGGGCAATCCTCATGCCATCCTTTTCGTGGATGAAGTGAAGGAAGAAGATGTTCGTCACTACGGGCCATTGATCGAGTATCATGAATGGTTTCCTGAACGAACGAATGTAGAATTTATCCAAATATTGAATCAGGAGGAAATTTTTTTTCGTGTATGGGAGAGGGGATCAGGTGTCACGCTTGCCTGTGGGACAGGAGCTTGCGCTGCTGCAGTAGCTGCCCACTTGAGTGGAAAGACCGGTAGAAAAGTCACTGTTCACCTGGCAGGAGGCGATCTCTTTATTGAATGGAAGGAAGCGGATAACCGCGTCTATATGACGGGTCCGGCTACTGAAGTTTTTTCTGGTAAGTATTTGGGGGAGATCCCATTTAAATAACAGCAAGCCAAAACCGTTCCGTCGAAATCGACAGGAGCGGTTTTTTCACAAAAAATAGCGTGGTCACGGCGAATCCTTCATGCCGTCACCACGCTATCGAATTCGAATGAGCGTCACGCGTTGTACACCTCATTTAGGTATGCGACATCTGTGCGATCGTACTGAGGGGCATTTTTGTTCATCTTCGCCAGTTCCGCTTGCAGTCTTTTCAATTCTGCTTCCATCTTCTTGATTTCTTCTTGCATAGCTTGTGCTGTCATGGTGGTTCTCTCCTTGTTGTCGTTTTTTATCTAAATTTATTGACTATTCTAACGAAAGGCCAAACCAATGTAAATAGCCTATATTTGGATGTAAGCGCTTTATCCGTGAATAGTCTGTGAACGGTTGTTCAGATTGTCTGATTTGGTCTTTTGAGAGCAACGCAATCGGGGAAAAATAAGGTCGAGAAGTGTAATACTTTGTATGTTCTTTACGAAAAGTCATGTTATGATGAAGCGTAGTATTCGGGCATCTTGCCCTTAGGAAGGTGTGTACTGGTGATTTACTTGGACAACAGTGCGACTACCCGGCCTCATCCTCAAGTGATTGAAACCGTTAGACGCGCGATGGAAAGCTACTATGGAAACCCGTCTTCTTTGCATCAAAAAGGAGTAGAGGCGGAAAATGTACTGAAGCAGGCGCGAAAGGTTGCCGCTCAGTATTTGAGCTGTAAAGAAAGTGAAGTTATTTTTACTTCAGGTGGTACGGAGAGCAATAATACGGCGATCAAGGGTATAGCCTTTCAATATCAAAACAGAGGGAAACATATTATTACGACGCAGGTAGAGCATCCGGCTGTTTACGATGTTTGCAAACAGTTGGAAGGCCTAGGGTTTACTGTGACGTATCTGCCGGTAGATCGCGAAGGTCGCGTATCGGTAGAAGCTGTTCAGAAAGCAATGCGTCCGGATACGATTCTCGTTTCGGTTATGCATGTGAACAACGAGTTGGGAACCATTCAACCGATCTTGGAAATCGGACAATGGTTGAAGCAATTCCCGAAAGTCTTGTTTCACGTCGATGCTGTCCAAGGAGTTGGGAAAGTTCCTTTGCGCATCAAGGAATCAGGGATTGATCTGTTGAGCGTCTCTGCTCACAAGTTTTACGGCCCCAGAGGAGTCGGCATTTTGTATAAACGAGAAGGCTTGATCATTCACCCGTTGATGATGGGTGGCGGTCAAGAAGGCGGTGTTCGCTCAGGAACGGAAAACCTACCAGCCATCGCTGGTATGGCAAAAGCAATCCGGATTCTAGAAGAACTGGGCAGCGTCGAGATGATTAGGCTACAAACATTGAATCAACAGCTTCGTGAAGGGATTGCAACGATTGAAGGTTGCATAGTGAATACCCCGGAAACGAATACGGCTCCCCATATTATGAACTTGTCAGTACCAGGAGTAAAAGCGGAAGTCCTGTTGCATGCTTTGGAGGATAAAGGCTTTCTGATATCCACCAAGTCCGCATGTTCATCCAAAGTCAATGAGCCAAGCAGAGTTTTGACTGCGATTGGCATCGAGCGGGATTGCGCGTTGTCGTCTCTGCGGGTCAGTCTGGGCCGTGAAAATACAGCGGAGGACATTCAGCAGTTTTTGAAGGCGTTAGAGGAATGCGTCAGTGTGCTTCGTTCCTATATAAAACAACAGCCTGCCCCCGCTCTTAGAAAATAGTGTGGACAACTAAAAGGAGATAAACATGAACTACGATGTTATTTTAATTCGTTATGGTGAGTTGGCGCTTAAAGGGAAAAACCGCGATCAATTCGA
Organism: Brevibacillus sp. IT-7CA2; assembly: GCF_949767855.1. Taxonomy (NCBI): domain Bacteria; kingdom Bacillati; phylum Bacillota; class Bacilli; order Caryophanales; family Paenibacillaceae; genus Brevibacillus; species Brevibacillus sp. IT-7CA2. The sequence goes on along the minus strand of NZ_CATKQT010000051.1, from coordinate 2,626 downwards.
AGAGGCACTTGTAAAAAGTGTGAGAAACGTACTGCGCTCGTTTTTTAAAGTAAAAGTTCGACGCAATTACGGTCGGATGTATGTGGAGCTGCACGGTGAGGATGCTTATGCGGTTATGGAACGATTGAAGCGCGTTTTTGGTATTTCTTCCTTTAGTCCGACGATCCAAGTAGATCCTGATATTGAAACGATCAAGGAAAAAGCGCTGGAGTTGGTTCGTCAATTGAATCCACAACCGCGTACGTTCCGCGTGGTTTCTCGTCGCGCTGATAAACGCTATCCGATTCCTTCTATGGAAGTGAATCGAATGGTGGCAACGCATATTTTGCGCGCACTGCCAGCGATTAGTGTAGACTTGCACGAGCCAGATGCCATCGTGAATGTAGAAATTCGCACAGAGGGTACTTACATTAGCTGTGAAACCATCAAGGGACTAGGTGGCTTGCCAGTTGGGGTGAGCGGAAAAGTACTGCTGCTTCTATCTGGGGGAATCGACAGTCCTGTCGCTGGCTGGATGATGCTGAAGCGTGGTGTGACGCTTGAAGCGATCCACTTCCACAGCTATCCGTTTACGAGCGAGCGCGCTTTGCAAAAAGTGCGTGACTTGGCTCATAAGCTGACAAAATGGGGAGGAACTGTTCGTCTTCACGTCGTACCGTTTACTGAGATTCAGACCGCTATTCGTGAAAAATGTCCAGAAGACTATTTGATCACCATCATGCGTCGCTTCATGATGCGCATTTCAGAGCGTGTTGCGGAAAATACCAATGCCAAGGCACTCGCAACAGGAGAAAGCCTCGGTCAAGTCGCGTCGCAAACCTTGGAAAGCATGGACACGATCAACAAGGTGATTTCGATTCCGATCCTGCGACCACTCGTCGCCATGGACAAGGTAGACATTGTGGACATTTCTCGCCAAATCGATACGTACGAGCTGTCTATTTTGCCGTATGAAGACTGCTGCACAGTGTTTACACCGAAAAATCCTGTGACACGACCGAAGCCTCGCCTCGCCGCAAAATTTGAGGAAGCGCTGGATGTAGAAGCGTTAGTGGAGGATGCGGTAGCGAGAACTGAAATAGAAGAGATTACAACGAAGCCAAAAGAAACGACAACCGATCTGTTCTAAATACAGGTATAGAGAAAATCGCGACACGGGGGAGAAGGAAACATGATAATCCGTTATGAGCGCAATGGTAAGGTGAAGCATGGCTGGATGGTGGAAGAGGATCACAAAGTACGCGTGATTGAAGGGGATATTTACAAAATCCATACAGCAAAACCGATCATGACGGGTCTAGAGCTACCTTTGGATGAGGTCACGTTGAAGGCTCCAAGTGATCCAAGTAAGGTCGTATGCATCGGATTGAATTACCGGGACCATGCGGCTGAGATGGGGATTGACCTGCCAAAAGAACCGTTGATGTTTTTGAAGCCGTCAACCACTGTCATTGGACCTGGTGAGCCCATCGTCTATCCAAAGCTGACGCAGAACCTTCATTATGAAGGCGAACTCGCCGTGGTGATTAAGAAAGAGGCCAAGAAGATCAAGGCTGCGGATGCAGACGATTATATTTTGGGATTCACTTGTGCGATTGATGTGACCGCGCGCGATCTGCAGATGAGCGATGGGCAATGGACACGGGCAAAAGGCTTTGATACGTTTTGTCCGCTTGGACCTGCTATTGCGGCCAAACTGGATTATCATAACTTGCGTATCGTGACACGAGTAAACGGGGAAGTGCGTCAGGATGCTCGCACTGACCAATTGATTTTTTCGATTCCGCAGTTGATCGAGGCCGTATCTGCGGTCATGACGCTTCGCCCTGGCGATGTTATTTTAACCGGGACTCCATCTGGTGTAGGTGAGCTTGTTCCAGGTGATGAAATCTCGGTAACTATTGAAGGGATCGGAACCTTAACGACGCATGTAGTGGCTGAGGAGTAGTCATACATTCTTTGATAAGATCGACCAAGCCCCCTGCTTGTGTGAAGTGGGGGCTTGGTTTTTTTATTTTATTCTTCTTTGTTCGGATCATCATGAATGGGATGCGCGGATGGGTCTTGTCGAGGAAGATCTTGATGCATCTGCCGTGTTTCGTAAGTGAATCGAGTGGTGGTGGAATGTTGTCCGGGCTCCCAGCCTGTTGCTTTCCCTAAGCGAGTTTCGTTGGTGGCAGCTCCAAATGGCCCCTCGGGGAATTCTTCCTGAAGGATTTCATTGCGCTGCGACTCTACAGTAGATAATTCACTGTAATTGTCGTTTTCGTATTCTTCATAGGTTGGTTTTGGATCCATAGTAACACCGCCGTTTATTTGTTGGGTACTTCACGGTTACGCAGATTAAACGCCTAGCGGTTATAGTGTGAAATAAAAAGAGAATCGCTATTCGTTTTTCCTATTGACTCTTTCACTTATTTCATTTATATTTAAATTCTGCTCGAAACAATCAATACACATAAAAAATCACTGATAAAAAATTAAGAGAAACACTTGACTTACACCTGGTGATTTTGTTATATTAGATCTTGTCGCTGCTGAATGAAGCGAAATGGTTAAAAAAACCTCTTGCGATAACAACTGCGATATGATAAGATAGAAAAGTCGCCTTCGGGCGAATGGTACA
>NZ_CATKQT010000050.1:0-134198 GCF_949767855.1 Brevibacillus sp. IT-7CA2 | reverse complement strand
AGCTGCTTGGCACTGGTGACCTAGCAAAAAAATACCGGCAATTTGTTATCGGTTTGCGCGCACAACTCGAGAATTTAACTTCAAATAAGTATTTGAAAACACTAATTACTGGGAAAAGCACAATAAGCCTAGACAAGCACTTTGAGGAAGGCGGCGTACTGTGCGTAAATACGGCGCTTGACCTTCTTGGAACGGATGTTTGTAATGGGTTTGGTCAATTCATTGCTATGCATGGGCAGTTAGCGACGTATCGGCGTGGCGGAACAGAACGGACGCGTATTCCGAATTACTTTATTGAAGATGAAGCGAGTCGCTATATCACTCCAGCATTAGAGGGATGGCTTTCCATTGCAGCGGAGTATCGAGTAGCTGGGATATTTGCATTGCAGACGCTAGGGCAATTAGAAGTTGAATCCGGTAAGCTCAGTGCACGAGCGATGAAACGGGCCATTATGGCGAGCTGCCGAAATAAAATAGCTTTTGGTGGTCTGGAATACGAGGATGCTGATGAGTTTTCAAAGATTTTTGGAAAAGAAGTAATCGTGAAACGGATGAAGACTTTTGAAGGCGGACCCATTCCTCATCTATTTGCGAAAAGTTATCGGGATCAGGAACAAGAGGTTCCTCGTTTCCCCTCAACTTTTATTATGGATGGGCTGCCACGCTTCCATTTCATTCACAAGTTATTGAAAGAAGGCCATCCTCAAGTACCAGGGATCGCCAAAGGATTATTTGTACCGAGAGATTGGAAAGAGAGGTTGGTTGAAGAAACCAAACCTCTTTTTGATTTGCGTACTGTAAAGCAGGCCATACCCTGGCTGAAAAAACGTCAACAAGAGGCGAGGAAGAAAAAGGTTGAAGCTATTCTTCAAAAGGACCCGTTTCAGACAAACGAGCCAGCAAACAGTATCGAGGAAGAAAACCGACACCTACTCGAGCAATTTTTGCTACTGAATCAGAAAAAGGTGGAAGCAGCTGCTGTGGAAGGGGGTGAGAAACATGAGCCAAACTCAAACGAGGTTTTGTCGGATGTATCTACACACTCTGAACAGCCTCTTAAACCAAAGCAGATTGTTATTCCAGAAAGTCCATTTGATGAGCCCAATAAAGCGGTTCAAAAGCAAGAAGATATCATTTCGTTTATGTCCAATCCTGTAGTTGATAAAAAGGCAGAAAGCATGACTCAAATCCAAGGAACAACTACAGAAAAACCAAAGAAAAAGAATGAATCACCAAAAGAAGATACACCAACGGCGAAACGGTCAACAAGCAGTTTTTGGGATCGGTCCAATTAAAAAGAGGGAGTGCTTAGCATGATTAATACGAATAAAGAATCCGTTGCGGATGACAATCAAAATGAAGGAATGATGGAAATGGAAGAAATGAAAGATGTAATGGAGTATCAACCATTAACTGATGAAGCCGTAGAGGATCTTAAAGCAGAGAATAAAGCTGAACAAACTGAACAGGCTACACAAGCAGCTGCTGTCCGACAAAGCAAAACGCTGAAGACCATTGTTGAAGGTTATGATCCGTCAAGGATTGTGGAAGAAGATGATCGGGTCGATGGCACATGGACCGAAATCTATCGAGCCTACCAAAACAGTATGATTATGCAAGCTCGTCTCATTGGTGTTGAGCAAAAACTTGGAAAGCCATGCGCCGTAGTCGGACTCAACCATGTCCGCGGGTATATCCCGATGGAGCTTACAGGATTTACAAATGTAGCGCAGTTAAACAACTTCATAGGCGAAGTCATTGCATTTAAGGTACTGAATTATGACCGAGATGGTGATGTCTTTACCGCTTCCCGACTTGCTGCTATTGAACACATGGCTGGTTTGACTTGGAAAAGGATTTCAGAAGGACAAGTAGCTCCGGCCGTTATTCGTAAAGTGGAAAAGAAATCACTGAAGGTCGAAATTGGAGGGATTGTGGTTAATATACCTGTGACCGAGGTTGATCATGGATGGCATGACGATCTGCGTGATACCCACCAGATTGGTGATCAAATTAAAGTATTGATTAGAAAAGTAGATCGGGAAAACAAAAAGGTTGAGGTCAGTATGAAGGCTTTAAAACCAGATCCTTGGCCAGATTGCACCCGTCGTTATAGAGAACATGCCGATTATGTAGGTACGATATCGGGCATCGAAGAGTATGGTATCTTTGTCCGATTTGAAAAAGGCGTAGACTCGCTGTGCAGACATCCGCGCTTGAAGTTAAAGCTACGCAAAGGTGATGAAGTCATGGTGCGAGTAAGCGCAATTGACTTGAAAAACAAGCGATTCAGTGGAAAAATTCTGCGTGGGTTGTGATTCATGATGGTGTTGGACGTAGTCAGTCCGTTTTCGATTTCCCATAAATGGAGATTTGAAATTTCCAATGAAGAACCTGAGCCGTTTCCATACCTTACCGAAAACGAGAAGCGAGCAGTTGACTGCCTAAAGGAAATCGGTGTGATTGGTGGGAACCAGTTAACGAGAATTTTCTTTGCTGGAGACAAGAAAAAAACGAGAAAGATGCTTCAGAAAGGTATCATTGTCCAGCACTCTCTGAGAGCGAAAGCTAAAGACATTCCTTTCTATACGCTATCCCCCTATCTGATTGATCAGGTGGGGGGCATTCATCCCTCTAAGTTATCTGTCAGGGGTACACTGTCGAGAATGGTATTTTTTCAACTGTATGCCCGAATGAAAGAGATATTTCCTGTTACAATCAAGAAACCGGATAAGGGACCACACGTGGCTATACTTGAGAGAGATGATGGTACGCCGTTTCACATTGGAGTTGTGAGAGGGAATGTAGAGAAATGGGAGCAGTTTCTCAAATGGGAGTATGCAAACGAGAAGATTATCCTGGTAGCAGAACAACTTTCGTTTATAAAACCGTTAGAGGGATACTTACAAGATAAAATGATCCGTGTAACAACGGATATTGACCTAAAAGACACACCTACTGATGAGCTATTCTATCAGTGGGATGGTGTAAAATGGGTCAAAGACATGTAGCCTACAAGGAAAACCTTGTAGGCTTTTTTTATATCGACAACATTGTTTTTTTCCTGTTATCCTTCTTTATGGAGATTTTTTCCTTTGATAAATAGTTTTCGATATCAGAATCAAAAGCATGGGTGGTGAATTGGTTTGAATAGATACGATTTGCGCGTCCCTTTTTCGGAGAAAGACTATGCAAAGAGTCTGGGAGCTAAATGGGATCTTGAGAAAAAAGTGTGGTATGTCTCAGATGAGATAGATCTCGAACCATTTCAGAAATGGTTCCCTACTAAAGTTCAGAGCTTTAATGTTCGTGCAAATAGCTTTGAAATTGCCGAATCTGTTCAAGCGTGTTGGAAGTGTAGGAAGAAGACAAGAGTATTTTCATTTTGCTTACCAGAGGGCTTTGAATTGTTAGAAGAGCATGGAGAAAGTGTAGAACGTTGGGTTCGCCAAGATTACTCTACTATGCTAAGTAATATAACTGTTTTATCTGAGAGGGTTCTTGAAGTGATCCAGAGAATTACCACTCGATATGTTGTTAACTTCAGCAAAACAGCTTCTCAATCATACTACTTAAACCATTGTGAGCATTGTAATTCAAAACAAGGTGATTTCTATTTGCATAATGAACCCGGGAATGCCTTTTTCCCGATGTCAGATGAAGAAATGGATCAAATAAAAATGCAGCAATACAATCTACCTTTTGCTGCGTATGCTACTTCGTTTTCAATAGGGACATTCTTTGATTGACTTTTTCATAAATAATAACGTTAATCCATTGAAATAAAGGCATTTAAACCTTACATTGATATTAATAATAAAGTTAATAAGTTTGAAAATGATACGGTTAATATTAATGATAATACCAATGTTGTTTTAGTAGGAGATGAAAACGGTGAAAAATAATAGAGAAATTGAGGAGACGCTCGCATCCCTTTTTGACTTCGGTGATCCATTCTCCATGTTAAATAGAAAATTTAAACCTCTCCCATTGCAGAAAAGAGACAATGTAGAATATGAAGTCCAGTGGCAAAAAACTGAACTAGAAAAAGATGGCCATAAGGTAATTCACATTGCTCAGAATAAAATTTGCGAGAGGATAATTATATATAGAATGTTCTTTGGTGACGGGTGGGACGAAGTAGATATTAATCTCGGGATGAAGGTAATCTCCAATGAGGGAGTGATGGTTCCTGATCCTAATACTTATCTAGTATTTGATACAGAACAAAAGCATTTGCGAATTGCGGACATTCGCATTGAGGGAGATCAAGTTAACAAAGGGTATGGAACAATCCTAATGAATGCCATTATGCAGCTCGGTAACGAATTGAATGTACAATGCATTACCGGATGGATTTCCCAAGTTGATTGGGACCATATCGAACGATTAGAGCATTTTTATAAGAAGTTTGGATTTAGTTGTGAGATAAATCATGAAATTAAACATGGCACTATCATTTGGAAAAATGCGGACTACATTAGGGAGGATAAAATTTGAAGTTACTGATGAACACTTCTCCTTTTCGACTGGAGCAAGGTTACGAATTAGGATTTGGTCCAAGCGTGTTTGATACAATGGCAGAGGTCATTCTGGCTTTTCGCGAACCGTGGCAGGATATTCTTTTCTCATATACGAACTGGGACAGAGAATTCGATCCGCTTAGGGAGAATCTAATTGAAGATTCCGTGCACTGTTTCCACGCCGATATGATCTATGACCCAAATCAGACTATTTGCCTAAGGGTGAAGGAAATACTGCTTCATCATTATGCGCCTGGGAGTGACCTGAGAGCTAATGAGGCCTTGATGGATCAAATGTTAGCCCGTTTTAGAGAAGTCCCATTAGATGAGTTGGATGATGAACTTCTACGGAAGATTGGCACCGCTGTACACGAAATGAATTCGTTCTACACGCTAGAGGATCGTGATGAGGCAACGCAAACTTTTGTAAAAAATCGTTTGGTCGAAACCACTAGTTCCACCTGGCTGTACCCTTTTGAACGCCCAGTCAATTTGAAAAACCAATTATGGTATCGAGCTAACACGAAAGAAGAAATCCTACAGTCATTCGAGCTAACAAGTTGGATGTTTGCCTGCGTGATCGTGAATCGGAATGCGCGGGTCGAAGATTACTGCTACTTACTTGACTATACCGAAGAACATGGAGATGAACATGACGGCATGGTACTTTACATGTCCGCTAAGTGGCCTGAGCTTTTCAAAGATGACGTTCTTCCGAAGTTGCAAATCCTGCTGGGGGATAAGCTCGAAATCATCAAATAGACCGTCCCTCGTAAGCCTACTCGATAGTAAGAGCTACGAATTAGAGTGCAAGCCATTACATATGTTGTAAGACATGGACAAACAGAATTAAACAGAGAAGGGAGATTACAACATGTCGGACGAGATTATAGTGCACCCCGTCGCCTGGCCACCTGCCCCAATCAAGACCGAGCGGCTCGAGCTCCGCAAGTCCGAGGCCCGGAACCGTGTGGCGCTGATCGACCTGTTCGCCTCACCAGAGGTGGGCACCTACGTTGGCGGCTCCCGACCGCGTGACGAGCTCGAGCAAGCGCTGCCCGAGGTGCCCGGGCAGCGCTTCGGCTTCTTCGTGGTCGATCTCAACGGAACAACGATCGGCATGATCACGCTCGATCGGTGCGGCCCGGAGCGTAAGGGTCACATCCGTCCAGAGGGCGGGGAGCACGAGCTCGGCTACATGTTCCTGCCGCAGGCGTGGGGACGCGGGTACGCCACCGAGGCGTGCGCAGCGGCGCTCGACTGGTTCGCCGACGCGCATCCCGGCGAGCCGGTGGTGCTCTCCACCCAGACCGCCAATGAGGCCGCGATGCGCGTCGCGGCGAAGCTGGGGTTCACCGAGTTGGAGCGGTTCGAGGACTACGGCGCCGAACAGTGGTTCGGCGTATGGTATCCGGGCAGGTATCCGGGCACGCCGTCCGATTGAGCTCATGCCCGACAGTGCGACGGCTCGCCGAGGCCACCGATCAGCCGTCGGCCACGGCGAGCCCCTTGTGCCAGTTTTAGTTTGGGAATTCCTTAATCACATTTTCAAGGTCTTTCTTCAATGAATCCAATTTAGGCTTATCGTTACTGAAAAGCCTATCATCATTTATTTTTCCCATAAGTTCACTTAGTTTCTTGAGTTCATCTTGTTTACCTTGGATCTCCAATAGGTTATTCTCATTTACTAATGACTGTATCTTTTTAAGATATTCTTTTTTATTCTGGTACAACGTTACGATTTCGGATTGTAATTGTTCATCGGCAATAATCTGTTTTGTTTCTCCATTGTTAAAGATAATGGATGGGAGGAAAAGGGGATTAGAAATCAAATAGCTATCAATCATACCTGATAGATATGCCAACCTCTCTTTGTCTTTTACATTGGAGAGTTCTTTCGTAATAAGTTCAAACTGATAGACCGAGGAGGTATGTTGATGTTTGAATACATCAGTCAAAGTAATTTGGAATTGATTATGCGTAGGCTCCGATGATGTTATGCTGCAAGAAGCCAAAAAGAGGGATGAACCCAATATTAAGGAGAGTAATCTCTTCATGAGCTATTTTCTTCCTTTCTTTCGTAAGATAAAAAAAGCATTCGGATTACCGAATGCTTTTTTTAAATTTTCATATTACAATACTACCACTCCAGGGCACCATCGTCCCAGACTTGCCAACTTTTCTCTGTCATGCTTGGAGAAAGTGAAAACGACGCACCACCGGTTGGGCCTAGTTTTTCCCAAGTAAAAAATGTATGAATATTCAAAATAGGATAAAAGTACCAAAAACTACTACTTATAACAAAGGAAATAGGTACAACAAATTGGAAACATAGATCAGGTAACAAGTGACGAAGTTCATGGGCAATACAGGATTCGACCCAATAGTTACCTTTCAAATAATTTAATTCGGAATTCCATTAGACAACAAAATTGTGACATGCATATAAGAATATGCGAAGAACAAAGGGCAAATACCTGACATGAATATTAATAATAAAATATATAAAATTGATAACGATTACATTGATATTAATATTTATAAAATGATTTCAACAAGTCATATTAGGGGACAGCTAACATTTTAACGAAATATACGCTAAGTCGCCAACCATTACCGGATTGGCGTTTTTTATTACTCTAAGGTTTTAGATGATCCAGACTGATAGCCTGGATCATCTCTCAATCAGAAATCTGTACCTTTAGGGGACGTAAGGAGTTAAGCAACGTATTCTGCTTGAAGTTAAATTTGTATTCACCCAAGAAGTGGATATGCTCCCAGCCAAGAGGTGATATTTTACCTGTCTGATTTCTTCAGTAACTAAATCAGCAATGTCTGAGACAGAAGCAAACCATTTGTCTGGCCATATAAGGACGACACCAACATAATGCGGATTTTGTACGCTAAGAATGGATAGAGCAGCCCTATTTGAACATATCCAGACCTAGATTTCACTAGTTTCTAGTTTGTTTCGTCAGACAAATCTTGAAGGACGATAGTTGTTTTTGTAAAATATTTACATTCGCACGTGCCTTCTGTAAAATATAGGAAGTTTGGTGTTTCTTGTGTTAAGGAGGAGTAGATGTAATATGGGGGAAGGTAAGACAGTTCAACGATCATTACGATCAGAGATTGAACATCATCTGAAAGAACGTGGTTACACACTGACTAGACTAAGCGAGATAACAGGTATTAATCAGGGAGTATTGAGCGACCTCTTAAATCGAATTCCACCCCGGGCAATGACGATTGGTCACTTGGATGCATTTGCTCATGCGTTTGAGCAATCTCAAGGGTGGCTGTACGAATTGTACGCGGCAGAGTGTTTTGTGGAAGGAAGAGTGTCGCGATCCAGGGTTATCCCCTACCTGGTTCGGTGCGCGGAAATTGGTCGGCGGGATTGTATTGATTCGATTGTCTCGAAGCTACTGGACAATCAGAAAAATACATCCATTCTCTTTCTGGTAGCCGAGCAACTCTTTACCAAAGGGAAACGTAAGGAGTCGGTTCTTTTTTATCAGTTCGTCATTGATACGGATAAAAACAGTCACAATGAGCGCTTTGTCATCGCACAGTATCGATTATTTCGAGCTGTACAAGGTACCGATTCCGAGAAAAATTGGGGGGCTGTCATACAATTTGATCCATATCGAAAGAGACTGCCGGAAAACTATCAATTAGATGCCCTATTACAGCTTGCCAATGTATGCTTTTCGCTTCACAAATGGAAGGAAGTAGAGCGTTATGCAGATGAGCTAAGACAGTTGGCAACTGCTGTTTATCAGGAGCAGTTGCGCGGGCGGAATATCAACAGAAAAATCCTTCCGCTGAAGACAGAGCGGCATTTAGTTGTATACTACGGTCAGGGATTCCTTTTGAAGAGTGCTGCCCTGGAAAAGCAAGGATTGTATGAAGAAGCGAAGGATTATATCTCTGGTTATGCTGATCTGAGTTGGTTTGAACTATTGGATGAGACAGGACGGATAGAGGTAGAAAAGTTTAAACTGTGGGCAACGGCTAATCAATATACGTTAGATGTCCTCCTGGGTGACATCGGTGTTCTGCCAACTTACACTCGTTTCCTAATCGATCACCCAAAAGAGATCCTCTCTGGCCTTATAGCCATTATGGAATCGGCCAATAAGCATGGATTTTTAGTGGATGGGATTCTCAAACAATTTTCAAATCAGATCAATGATTTTAATGAATATGATAACCTCATCCAGACGGATCGTTATTTTCGTTTTCGATATGAACTAGCTATGTATCGACTTCACAATGGCCAGTACGTGAGCGGAATGGAGGATACTTTACGCTGCTTGGTTTTATCGACTATCATGAAGAATGACAGTGGCTTCATACGTTGCGTTACACTATTCGAAGCTTTCCGATCACATGCAACAGATCAACAAAAAAGGGAGTACAAGCGAATCATGGAGGGGATACGAAATGAAGAGGTCGATTTTGCTATCAATAGCTTTAGTTTTGGGACTGTGTAGCAGCGTCACGAGTGGACAAGCAGCAATCCCTAAAGGAACCGTTATACAATATGAACACGGTGTCGGTGGGTAAACACTGACCGAAGGTAATCATCCTCTTTTGAGGATGATTTTTTTTACTATTCAAATTTTATCAACCGCCCACTTCCTGAATGCTAGTATATAGTTATAAATGTACTTTATTGTAATAAAATGGGAGGTGATAACCATAGGAGCTATTGCCTATAAAAAGGGCGTTCCACCCCTTTGCCAGGTTAAAGGAACGCCCACAGGAGGAGCAGTTACAGCTCCTATAAGTAAATGTACCACGCTACCAAAAGATCGGGAAGGAGGAACTTATCAAGATATCGGTCACTTGAAAAAAAATGTGGAACAATTGCGCGAACAACTGGTGCAATTGTATTTAGAGAAGAATAATTTGTTGGATAATGAAGTCGTGGATTTAAGCCAGCAATTGGATAAATACATTCTAGCAATTCAATTAAAAATGATGAAAAAAGAATAAGAGTGAGATGCTAATTCATACTTTATCGAAAGGAATGAATTAAAATGAATTTTAAAAGAGTAATATCGTTTGGATTGTTATGCTTACTGTTGGTTTTTGGTAGTTTAACCACAGCTTTGGCCCAAGAAAACTCTTCAACATTTTTGGAAAATATTAAATTAGAGGATATTGGTAACCACTCAGATATTGAGAACTTCATTAGAGAGCAAGGCTTCGAACAATTATTAGAAAGCGATAGTAAGAAAAACGCGTTTGTCTCTGAGGAGTTTAATCTTCAAGAATTAGAAAAACCAGTGGCATTACGTGGTCTTAACATTAGTGAAGATAAGTTGGATGAAATAGTTGAGGAATTAGGCTTGGGGAAACCTGAACCAGAAAAACTTAATTTCGAAGAGAATCTTCTGATTAAACGCTTTAAAGAAACAAATACGATTGCCAACATATGGTATCTGCGTTATTCTACGAGTGATTCTGCATTCTCAATTGACATTCTAAATGTTGGAAAGGACCCCATTGATTCTATAAGTGGAAAATTAACTAAGTACAACAACAAAAATGGAGACTGGACATTTGATAATAACACCTTATTTAACGTAAAAAGCATTGGAACAGGCAATGTATATAGATGGATTCAAAATAAAGATGCTGTTTCAGATTACTTTGAATATAGCATTACTGTAACGGAAGATAATACTGTTTGGTATTATGCCAATTCGAGTGGAAGTAATAAATATGAATGGCAGAGATACAATTTTGATGCTGGTTTATATAGTGAGATGCAACCATTAGGCGGTCAAAGACATCATGTTGTTTCGGCAAAAGCATTAAAAGATTCTGGAATAAGCAATACTGGCAACTTTCCTGCCATTAGAATGATGTATGATGACCACCAAGAAACTCCAAGCTGGGGCAACAGCCATGCTGCCCAAAGATTTAAAGAGCAAGAACTTGAGTATTTGTCAAATCAAGATTATAAAGGTTTAATGAGATTCGAAGTTGACGCTCTTAAAGAAGTAAAGGACCCAGAGAATAAATTTAGTAGTTTGGCGCACAAATATAACGATTACTTAGTAGCAGCGGCCGTCTTAGTGTACGAATATTTTGGAGTTAATTAAAGATAGTTCGGATTAAACCTAAACCGTAACTATATCCCCTCAATCTCTTCATAGTTAGACATGAATTTACTTGAAAAAGATTGGGGGGATTTTTTAGCAAGAAGTAATACTAGAAGTTAGGCAGGTGAATAGCATGGATAATTTAGTAATAAATGAAGGGTGTTCTGTCGGTGCAATTAAACTAGGTATGCGCGAAGAAGAAGTGCAACAATACATTCAGTTATATAAGGAAAAATGTCTTAGTCCTAGAATATCATTTCATAGGAACTTTCGTTGTGAATATGATTCAGAAGGAAGGCTAATTTATATAGAAGTTGTAAATGATTTGAAAAGACATTTCAACATTTTATTCAGGGATATTGATGTATTTAACACCAGGGCAAGTCAACTTGTAAAGATGATTGACATTCTCTCTCCGTATGATAAAAATAGTGCAAATGGTGGGTTCGTGTATAAATTTCCTGAATTAGGATTGAGTTTTTGGAGAGGCAACGTTCTAAGTGAAGAAGACATGGAAGAAGACTGGTTTAAAGAAATGGACCCTGAGATACAAGAGGATGAGATGAAGAATTTGTATTTTGAAACTGTAAGTATTTATTCGATTTCTAATCCCCCAATTGATAATGCCGGTAATCCTTAGCGTACAGGATACCGGCTTTTTTTCTGTCATCAAGGGCTTAGCGTACAAAATCCGCATTTATCTTAACTCGAAAGTGACAATCATTGTTAAATCAATGGTTGTCACTTTGTTTACATGTATTCAATGTTGTTTAATTATCTCTGTTCGAGGAAAATTTAGACTAATCCAGCTTTATAAACCAAAGACCAGTCAATAACACGAAAATAAAGTGTTAGATTGTTTTTTGGTTTATTGCACTATCGATCCCTGTTGGCGGAACAAAAAAGGTTTAAGTCTCTTTGTCCGACTGCTTTCGACCAGCTGTCCCGACGGTCGGATTCACATCGGCAAGTTAGCTAATCTCCGTACGTCGGCACACACAGCTCCCCTCCCGAGGCTGCAATCAGCGGACGCAAGCTGCCATCTCCCAGCAAATTTTCGGCTTCCGGTAGCGGTGCATGTCCGTTTCCGTCAACACGTTGATCGCCCATCCGTCAAACAACCGACGCATATCTGCTTCGTCAAAAAAACGTTTCCGCCGCCCCTCATGCTCGTAATAACGGGGTTCCAATTCGATGCCCTGACCGGCACCGTAATGAACATCGCGCGTGGAATTCAAGCGGGCTAGCAGCAATCCACCAGTGCCGACAATTCTCGCGATTTCGCTAACAATAGAAACAGTATCGTCCCAGTGAAAATAATGCAGGGACAAATCCGCGACAACCGCCCTCGCGCTACCATCCGGAAACGGCAATCCTCCTGTCATATCGAATAGGTTTGTTTCAGCACCTGGCACATATTTGCGTATAATCGCCAACGACTCAGAGGAGAAGTCGCAGGCGATGACCCGATAACCTCGTTCCGTTAAAAACAAAGTGTCGCTGCCATATCCGCAGCCAAGATCAATGACCGGTCCATCTTGGGCCGATGCTAGCATCGGCTCGTATTTTTCCAGCCAAAAATCCTCTTGCGGCTTGCCGAGATTCACATCGGCAAACACCTCGTTCCAATGTTCAGCTTCTGAACGTTTCGTCATGGTCAGAACCTCCTTAAACACCTAACTCAATGTACTATGAATACTATAAAATTGAATATAGATATCTAGTATTTGATGAAATAAAAAAGAATGTGTAAACGCTAATCAAAAAGTTGACCATTTTTGGGGCAAACGCTCATCTTCGAGTTGACCACCTACGATGCTTCATTTCACACAAAGTAGCATTTTATTTCCTTCACCAATAATCGTCAAGGATATAGGGTAAAACCCCTTGCTACGCAAGTCCTTGACGATCCTCGGCTCAGTAAAAACATTTGCAATTAGGTGTGAGAATGATGATGTGTGTTTAGGCTTCCAGGTGGGTAACTTTATGTTGAGCAAAGTGGTCAACATTTTGGCGAGCGTTCACAAGAATGGGCAGCTCTACATTGAATACTGTAAAGTCACCCATTCTGACTAGTTAAGTTAAACGCGGATTTACAACGTTAAGGGAATCTTGACACAAAAACAGATTTTCACACGCTAAGGGTGTAACCGGTTTTGATGCTATCGGGAAGCACGAATAAAGGGAATATAGGACACTACTCATAAGGAAATAGAAATTTAATAGAAAAGGCATAGAATTTACTATTCGACAACAATTGACAGATTATTCCGTATATCAAAAGATCGAATCGTGTTATGATATGGATAATATAGGAAAAATTGGAGGTATGATGATGGTTCAAGCTCTAATCAATCAAAAGTTACGTATTGTCCTCATGGTTACCATTGCTTTCATGTTAACGATTGGTTCTACACAAGCATATGCTAAAAACTATTACCTTCAACTGACTCCATCTGACCATTCCGTTGTTGGACAGACTGTGTTTTTCATTAAAGGATCTACCATTTACTATGAATGGGAAAATGCGGGTAGTACACATGCTGTTGGATTTGGTGTTTACTATTTTGATGGTAGTAGTAGCAAATTGATAGATAGTAAAGTTGCTGGATCTGGTAGTGGTAATGCCTGGAATTATGTTACGGCACCATATTCAGGTAATTACTTCTTACGAGCAAATTGCGGTGGGGCTGGGCAAACAGGTTGTAATGGTATAGGCTTCATTCGAGACTAAATAAATCTAAGTGAGAAAGGTGCACGGGTTAATTCACTCGGGCCCCTTTCTCTTTTAATGTTTATTGTGGTTTCAGGGTTAGTGGAGAGAATTTGCGACTTTTACTAGATCGTCAAATCTTTCTCCCCTGCCATTTTTTGAAATTCCTATTACATAAATTAAATCGCTCTTTTTAAAACGGATAAAATCAGCTAAATAATTTTCGTCATGAAGATACTCAGCTTTAGTACCATTTACTAAGTCGACTATTTTCGGTTGGATTTTTAAATCACCTCCGATTTTGTAATGAATAGTCATCGATAGACGTTCATCTGTTTTTTGGTCGAGGTAATCTACAGTTAGCTTTTGTTGAAGTTCACTAAATACACCGCCTGTATGAGTAGGGGTAAATGGGATATATTGGGGAAGCAAGATATCTTTTCTATATGTATTTTCAAATTGGGTTACAGACACTTTAATTGGGGCAACATTCCCCAGGGGTTTACTTGGATCAACGTCCAAAGGATCTTTCGGAGCAATTGGTTGAAGAATGCTTAGACTTAATAAAATTGGCAGTAGCTTACTAATGAACATATTTTAATTTACCTCCTTTAAACACTAAAGTATCCATTTTTAGGTTTAGATATTCGAGTTTAGCTTGGGGAGGGGTTGTGTCAGTAAAATGCGATACTTAGCTTACTATGAATAGCATAAATTAATCGAGTTAAGATAAACGCGGATTTACAACGTTAAAGGAATCTTGACACAAAAACAGTCGATTTTCACACGCTAAGGGTGTAACCGGTTTTAATGTTATCCTCGATTCAATGGCCTCAATGATTCTAAGGTGGTAACTCCTTTCGAATTAAAACGATACTCTCCAAGGAAGTTGATATGCTCCCAGGCTAATGGAGACAAATGTTTTAGTAATTCCTCCTGTAACACTCCTTTACTCTGGAGAAGATCCGTTGCTTTAACTAGATAAACAGTATTCCAAACGCTAATTGCATTAATCAGGATGTTCAAAGCACTCGCACGCTGCATCTGATCCTGCAAAGCACGTTCCCTCAGTTCCCCATGCTTCCCAAAGAAAAAAGCTCTTGTCAGCGCGTTCATTGCTTTTCCTTTGTTTTAAACCACGTTGGATACGTCGCCGCATAGATTCGCTTGAGATGTAGTCCATGATAAAAAACGTCTTTTCAATACGTCCCATCTCCCGAAGAGCTTTGGCAACCTTGTTTTGACGAGCGTAGGAGCCAAGCTTGCCCATAATAAGCGCTCCAGACACTTTACCCTCGCGAATAATGTGCGCTATGTGCATGCTTGCCGCCATGCAGGAAGCGATTTCTACGCCGAACGTGATCGCCCCGCTACCGACTCCTGTTGTGCCAGGCAGTCTGGTGTCGCCGTCAGTTATTGCACTTGTGATGAGCCAGAAGTACGTGGGCGGTCGACGCCGCTTGCCATGGGGATGAGGTGTCGAATACCGATACCAGGTACCCGGCGTACTGGAGACACCGAGCGATTGGCTTTCACCATCCGACCGAACCCCAGCACACCGATTCGTGCCAAGACCAATTGCTCCCGGTCGACGGACTGCACGAGTTTGTCGGTCATCGTTACGGAGTCTGATCATAGAGCCGTCGGTTCGTGCCGGACGCACTGTTGCGCCGCGCTCGCCGCTCCCGATCAATGCCGGTCGAAGCGCAGTCAGGGTAGCAGCATCAGCCGTCAGGTGCGGCGTACTTCCCGTCCGGCTCGAATATCGTTCCATTGGACGAGTCCAGCTCCACGTGGGTGGTTCCGCGATCGTCGGTCAGCACGAGCATGCGCGAGCCGACGACGGGGACGCGGTCGGCGCTAGTGCGCATGTGCGCTGAGACGACACGAGGAGCTCCGTCGACAATGTAACCTACCTCGACCGTGAACATCGGGAGATCGAAGAGCCAGCGGTTCGCAAAGCTCACGGCGTTCAGCGTCCCGGTGAATGACGAGCCCTCCACGCGGAGGCGATCGATGTTCGCCTGACACCGCCGGGCGTGGGCGATCGACCCGGGCAACCGCAGGAGCGTGATGGCGGCCCAAAAGGCGAAGCCGGCTCCGACGACGGCGCCGAACTCTGGCGGGATCGTCGGCGACGTTGCGATTGCCTCGAGGTCGAAGGGGCGCGAGGGATCGCTTGTCAGCGTCCAGAGCAGGAGGACTCCAGCGTCTACGCCGAGTCCTCCTGAGACCGCGAGCGACGCGAACAGGCCGGCGACCCTGGTCTGTCCGAACTGCGCGTATGCTCGCGTGTACACTCCGCCGGTCGCACGAATCGCGACAAACAATAGCACCACGGCGACGCCCACCGTGACCGGATGACCGAGGAACATGCTGATCGCCGGTGTTGGCGCCAGGCCGAGCAGGGCACCGAACGGCACGCAGCCAGTCAGCGCCCACAGTGCAGCGGCTATGAGTAGCCACGGCAGCAGCGGAGCCGCGCGACCGACGCGACGTCCCGGCCGGAGCACAGTCATCCGTCCGTCCGTGTCCGTGGTGGAGAACAGCGGCAGCGTCTCGATGTGCTCCTGCTGACCCTCCTCAGCATCCTGATTATATTTATCCATACACACCTTCACCTCCATAATTTTTTCTTTACTACTGAATCAGCGTGCATGGCCAACATCTCTTTAAAGGTCTGTGGGAAAGGAATATCCCCTTCCTGGTCATGAAAGTCGTAAATCACTTGAGGTATATTCAAAGCTGGGATCACTGATGCGCAGTTTAAATATCAAGAGGTTACTATTCTGCTTTCAAAATGTTCTGTTAAATTGCGGGTGGGTCAGCGACACTACTACTACCCCTAATTGTGAGATAAACCATGAAATAAAACTTGGTACTATTGTTTTGAAAAATCCAGAGTAGTTGCAGTCATTCTAAGATAGGAGAAGGACGTATGGCAAGCCGAGT
This sequence comes from Brevibacillus sp. IT-7CA2, assembly GCF_949767855.1. Classification (NCBI taxonomy): domain Bacteria; kingdom Bacillati; phylum Bacillota; class Bacilli; order Caryophanales; family Paenibacillaceae; genus Brevibacillus; species Brevibacillus sp. IT-7CA2. Next base: position 117,891 of record NZ_CATKQT010000050.1, on the reverse strand, counting down.
TCTGCGGATTTTTGGAACTTTTGAATCCTTACATCGTATTGGATAATTAAGGAATCTATGAGGTGAAAGGAAGGGGTTCTATGTTGAAAGCTGAAGCGCGGAGAGAAAAAGACCTGACGGAGGATTACAAAGGATTAATGCTTTTTTCTAATCTAATTGGGTGCGTTATTGGCCCAATACTCGCCTATACCGCGACAATAGTACACACATCGACTCATTGGCTCGTTCCAGACGCTGGAAGCCTTCTGATGACACTTGCATTTTCGTTTAGTTTAATTCATTTCATCATTTCAGGGAGTACCTTATTCGTACATAAGCAAATTTTAGAAACTTCCCGCTAAAGAGGAAAATAGTATCGTTTATTGTAGGAGTACTATGGTCTATTTGTTCAACCATGTATCATGTATTTACGGAACCGGAATTGTATGTTACCCCATTAATAATTTTTGTTCTGTTATATACGGATATGCTAATGAAATCACGGAGAGCTCAAAGCGTAATATCATAAATAGCTCTAATAGGCCAGTGAATCGTGAATTCCTGGCCTTTGTTTCTTCAGTAGTGATTCTTCAAAGTATATAGTCGGTTATCATGGCTAGCGGATACTAACTCGAGATTCCCGGTATATGTTTTTTCATCTAAATAAAGAGCAACTAGGTAATATGTACGAGGCTTACCAGTAAGGTAACGATCATGTTGCAAACCTAATTCACTTGCGACTATGTTCGCCACATCTAGTGCAGTTACTGACTTTTGTGATGTTTGTGTCAATGACTTGAGGCAACGTTCTATGGCATTAATCCATGTATGGGGGATTTGATTCTCCATTTGCTCACTCACCAATCTACCAGGAACGCGCTCCCTATTAGATTTAGTGAGGATCTCGTCTGATACAGAAGTGGGTTCGTCAAAAAAGGTAGTAAACAGGTCAACTTGATAATCCTCTGTACGCGATTTTTCCTCAGAAGCTCTTGAAGGACGCTGCCGCGCGTAGTTCTGTAAAAGGACATTTAACCTAGCTACTTGTCGATCAAGCAGAGGTAAGCCTGCTGAAAGGTGTTCTCGGATATCTGCGGGCAACTCTAGATCATCTGGTACAAAGAATGGTAGACGCCATCCATCTTCGATTTTACGCAGTATTTCATCACGTTCTAAATCGATGCTCTCCATACCACGTTTAATGCGTCCTACGGTAGCTGCATCTAAGTTTGTGTAGTCTTGAATGCACTTACTACCCAAGATGAGCTCATCTCGCGTATCTAGATTTGTGACATGGTACACATGGCGGATCGGTCGCCCACATTCACATTTTTGATCTCGGACACCTCGATCCTCGTAATTGCTAAGGACCCAACCTCCAACCTTACTGACAATGGTGTCATAATTATCACTATCGATTAGAGATATTCCCTTAATTTCTGCCATAATGTTTAACCATTGGGTTCGCTTGCCACGGCGCATTTGATTATCTATGAAGTCTTTTTGTTCCGGAAGCAAACGACTAATAACCTCGTCTCGAATTAGCTCATTTAACTTCGAATACCTCATAAAGCACCTCTCTTAACACAACTAATGACCCGTTTTAGGGTTTAATGTGATGCCTTTCTCTTTAATCCATCCCTTAACTAAGGACTCGGTTTTTTCAAGCCTTGTGATCCGCTCCTTCGCCTTCAGAACTTCCGCAAATAGTGCACCTTCTAAATTGACCAGTTTTTCTTTACCTTTGATAGTTATCCAGTCATCACTAATATACCCAATTTGTTCCAAATCGTCATGTAATTTATACAAGTAGGACAAGTTCACTGGTTTCCCGAAATCTTCCCCTAAATCTTTATAGGTATGCGGTGATTTACCATCTAGGGCTGCTCGTAGAAGCAGCCAGTCATAGTAGTCTGCTACTCCAATGATAAAATCGTTCTGATCCTCTGAAAGAGGGGAGGGAGTGCTTTGAGATTCACTCAATTTCTTCTCGAGATCATTTAGGAAATGACGAAGCTGTCGTATTCTAGTGGGCATCGTTTTAATTACAGCTTGCTCACCACTATAAAAGTGAATGGTACCCTTTCCTGTTACCGAATAGTATAGAGTGGGCCTTTCGGTCGTTGACCAGGTAGATTCCATGAGTAGAATTTCTTTCTGAGCAAGATTCTTCATGATTCGATAAACATATGTTGGGTTTTCGCTCATTGGAAATACTTCTAACGCCCTGGAGATCTCATAGATATCTTTGGCCATCCATTTCCTTTTTATGGTGAAGACGTGTGCCATGACTAGATTGACCAACTCATTTAATGAAATTAAGTTCGCGAATGGACGCATGTGGGAATGCTTAGTCAATGTAATCACATCCATGGAAATTAGTTTAAAATCTACAATCAGAAGTTTAAAATACTAACTAAAATTTAGGTCAATTTCGAGCTTTATCCTATCATACCTTAATTGACCATCCTTCACCAATTATGTTCAAATAAGGATAGATGATAGTGAAAAAATTATGATTTTAGTTAATTTTGCAGCGACGACCAAAGTCAGATCCCCAGCTCCAAAATATTAGACTCAAAATGAAGGTTGGAGGGAAAGCAATGTATGTAACTACGGATAGATTGATAATTCGAAGTTTTGAATTAGAGGATTGGTCAACAGTTCTTGAATATACTGCGAACATAAGTGTTATGAAATATATACCTGAAGGGGTTTATAACAAAGAGACAGTCAAAGAATTTATAAAGAAAAACATCGGCGAACAAGCCCAAAATTTCCCTGTTGTATTAAAGGATAATGGAAAGCTTATAGGTCATATTGTTTTTCATAAATATTTTGGTGAGCATACATATGAAATTGGGTGGGTGTTCAATCCCAGCTATCACAATCAAGGTTACGCTTCTGAAGCAGCATTAGCCATATTGAAATATGGATTCGAGAAACTGAATTTACATCGAATAATTGCAACTTGTCAGCCAGAGAATCTTCCATCATATCGGGTTATGGAGAAGATTGGAATGAGACGAGAAGGTTATTTCAAGAAATGTATTCCCCATGAAAATGAATGGTGGGATGAATATTACTACGCTATTTTGAAGGAAGAGTGGAACTAACGGTCTTCAACTATCGGATAACGATAGCTGAATAAAACATCGGTGAGTCTAAGACTTTATTTTCAGGTCTTCGGTCGCCGCTGTTTCATTTGCTGTGAGGGATCTTCCATAAAAACGAAGCTGCCATTCCGATTTAATTTCGATACATACTAATGGGGGAGTTAATGAAATGACTGCCAATCATACAGAGATTCTTTTAAAAAGTTTAAATGCAGGGCAGATTCAACGCCTTGCAGTGGACCTTCTACCTAGATTATACAAGGATTGGGGCCCTGTTTCACATAATGGAATTGTAGAAGGAACCTTTCAGACTCGTAAAGGTACACCTGATGCCTGGTGTGAACGAAAAGATGGGTCATATGTATACATCCAAGCAACTGGTGATTCTGGGAAGGGAAAAGTGAAGGAAGACATCATTAAGAGTGTGGAAAAACTAATAGAAAAGGGCGAGACGAACGGTGCTTTATGTATAGCTTTTCTACGTTTTGATCCTCATCCTGACGAGATTAATGAATGTAAAGAACTCTGTTCTGCAAATGGAATCGCGTTTGAATACTATACCAATTCGGCAATCTCAAAACTGCTTGACGAAAGGTTCCAAGACTTACGCCATCGCCACTTAAATCTAGTAAGTCACCCGACACCTAAGACAAACGTTCAAAGTCAATCATTTACTCTTAATACGGGTGGCGGAGCTCAACCAAATACATGTGCACGTTTTATGCAGGTACTTAACTGGGGAGAATTGACACCTGAGCAGTATCAAGAATCACTTAACGAAATCACAGAGTTCTATAAATCGTTAGCTAAATTAAACCTGCCTTCGCGTAAATTCTTCGCCGCTTTAGTAGAACTCGCAGGGCCAGCTTATCGTGACCATATGATGCGCGTTTCATGCCAAGAGGTAGAAAATTCATTGAGCATGACAATTCCTCAAGTCATAAATCAAATGGTTATATTGGATAAGCATGGCTTTGGTTCAATTGATAGTGAAGAGTTTCCACCTCATATTTACATTCAACCGGCAAGTGTCCAGTGGGGGTTATTACAATACCTTAAGGCTTTTGCCGAACATGAGTCCATCAATTTACGAGAGATATTGGTTAATTTACATTTTACTTTACTTGATTAGTTCGAGATCGTTGCTTTTCGCTGTTTTGAAATACATTGGTTTTTGAAGATAAGGAGAGGACGAGCGGAACTTGAATGTGGAAGTGTACACGTTAAATGCGTTTGCGAAAGGGGAGCGTGGCGGTAATCCAGCAGGCGTTGTCTTGGAGGGTGGCCTTTTGCTGTATGCTGCCGAAATGCAGCTTATAGCGAAGGAATTGGGCTTTTCGGAGACGGCCTTTATGGAAAAATCCCTGCTTGCGGATTACAAAATCCGCTATTTCACCCCCGCCAGCGAAGTTGATCTGTGCGGACATGCCACGATTGCAGCATTTGGACTAATGCATTCGCTGGGTTTGGCAATGGAAGGGACCTCCTATAAGATAGAAACCAAGGCAGGAATTTTGGATGTCGATATTAGCTCTGAGGGTCTTGTTTATTTGTCACAAGCCTTACCACAATTTCTTGAAAGGATATCCTGTGAGGAAATCGCCCCATCTTTGGGGATGGATGTCGAGGATCTGGAAACCGGGTTGCCCATCCAGATTGTTTCGACGGGGCTGCGGGACATTTTGATCCCGATCCGCAGCAGGAAGCTCTTGAATGAAGTTCAGCCAAATTTTGACGCCATAACCGCCATCAGCGAAAAATATGATGTGGTTGGATATCATCTGTTCACGATGGATACTCCAGACGATGCTGCTGCGGAATGTCGGAATTTTGCGCCGCTGTACGATATACCCGAGGAGAGCGCGACAGGAACATCCAACGGTGCCCTGCTCAGCTATTTGTACCAACATGGCCAACTATCTTTGCGGGAAGTGGAGCACGTCATGTTCAGGCAAGGGTATTCGATGGATTGTCCTTCTGAAATTAAGGTAGGATTGCGCCTGAGCGAGAGCGGTGAAATCAACCAGGTTCGGGTTGGCGGTGCAGTGGTTGGCATTGAACGAAGACATATCACGATATAAGTGAAATCAAACAGGCTGTTTGCTGCTACTGTACCTTACGGAGCAACGGGCTTATTCTGCTACTGGCGAGGCTGAAGGTCGCTACGACCCGTAGTTGCATTGAGCTAACGGATACCGGGGTTTGCTTTGTACCTAAATCCTTTAAGGGATACCGCCAACAAAGTGCGGATTTTGTACGCTAAGCTCCGATTGTCGGTTCGCCCCGTCCCTTACGAAAGACATCCTAGGTTACTTGATATCCTACAATTGTTTTTTCTTAACCAACTGAAATATTTCATCTCTTCGTTTTTTCGTTAATTCATTTCGTTCTAATGATGGTCTTTCCGGTATGTCTTTAAAGAAACAGTCGAAGTGGACTTGAACTTCCATTTCGTCATTTTTGATCCTTATGGACATAAAATCATCTTCTGTTATTTCTCGCCTGCAAACGGGACATTCCATACTTTCTACCTCACAATTTAGGTTTTGCAACACAATATTCTTATTCTCTTCGACTTTTGCTAACCTTATTCTCCTTTGCTTTAAGGTTGTTAGAAACCGTCAGCGTGTTTCTTTTATACGCCAGGCATTTTTTACACGTATCTCTGCCGTTGCCCAAAAAGAGTCCCCCAATTAATAAAGCCGGTAATCCTTAACGTACAGGATACCGGCGTTATTTATGTCATCCAGGGCTTAGCGTACAAAATCCGCATTTTGTTGGCGGTATCCCTTTAATTAATATCATGAAAACAGCCTAATATTGGCTCCTTTTTTCTGTACTCTTGGTTGGAAGTGCGGCATAATTCCTCTCTTAAAGTAACCAGTTTTAAATATATTTTTCTTCTGATTGTAGATTGTAAACATTCCATAGCATTGCTGGTTGAGTTACATAATATATATGAAAAAATATGACATGAATATTAATAACAACATTAACAAAAAGACAAATGATAATGAAAATATTAATAATATTGATTGTATCTCATTGACTAGCGATAACGCTTATGATATTTTTAATAAGCGGTATCGCTTATGTATGTTATTTACCCTATATCGCGCATGGTTTTAGTAACTAAGAACTCTACTCTCTCTATTCAAAGGGGGCTTCATATGCAATTAGTACGTGAGGATTGGAAGTTGTTTCGTAATATCGAGACGCTTTGCCAAAAGGCGGGGGTTCATCGTCAATTCATTCCGTTATTAGTAGTTAAAGAACTAGTTGACAATGCTTTGGACGCTACAGGTGATTGCCAGCTTGAACTTGTTGATAGTAATAGTTTCATCGTCGCGGATGACGGACCTGGTATTGACCCAGAATGGATACAAGAATACTTTTCTATCAATCGCCCTATGATTTCTTCAAAACTACTCCGACTCCCAAGTCGCGGCGCTCTCGGAAACGGTTTGCGCGTTGTAACTGGTGCCGTCATTGCTACAGGAGGTAGTCTTACCGTTACATCCAGAGGTTCGACCTATAGAATATTGCCGCAGGATGACGGTACAAGTAAGGCCGAATTTATAGGTTCTAATGACCAAAAAGGGACATCCATCCTTGTTAAGCTTGGTATGCCAGTGGATGAAGATACGCTCCATTGGGGAAAATTAGCGATTCAGTTTTCAAGAAAAGGAACAATGTATTCCGGAAAGTCATCACCGTATTGGTATACATCAGAAGCATTTTACGAGTTGGTCAATGCGGCCAATATGCCAACGGAAGATTTCGTGTCACTTTTTTGCGGAAAAAAGAAGGCTACCGAGATCGTAGATCGTCTTAATATTGAAAATACCTGGGGATTAATGCAAACGAAACAATTCTCCTTTACAGCAGCAGAACACTTGCTGAAGCTTTTGCGCGATACAATTAAGCCGACTTCTCCTAAATCTCTAGGTGAGGTTGGGGATTCTTTCTCTGACGTTGAGCACTGTAAAAAACTTGGCGAGTTTACGATCCGTTCCTCACGCGGCGAATGCAAAGCGGAAATCCCGATCGTTGTGGAGGCTTGGGTCGGAATCAAGAAAGGCGAACCCTCTAAATTGAATTCGTCGCTGACCATTTGCGTTAATAAGTCTCCGGTAACTGCCGATGTTAATATCTCAACTAAACAGGCTTCAACGACCATCTGGGGCGGTGGATTGTACATCGACGTAAAGTGTAGACCAGCGCATTTCTACGTGAACATTATTACACCGTATATGCCGATAACAAGTGATGGAAAGGCCCCTGACTTTCGCCCGATGTCCGAGATCATCGAAGATGCTATCAAACGAGCAGTATCAAAAGCGCGGAAAGTGAATCAAATTGATCAATCCGGAGGACGCAACGAAAAACAAATCGTCTTGGAAAACTTGCCGGCAGCTATTGCCAAGACTAGTGGTGGAGGGAAATTCATATTCAGCCAACGACAGCTGTATTATGCCATTCGCCCCTACATCATGCAGGCTTTTGATGGGAAACAGCCAAACTATACATACTTTTGCCAGATCATCACTGACTATGAAGCAGAATTTGGGGAAATAACTGGAATGTATCGAGATCCGCGCGGAACGCTTTATCATCCACATACTGGTGAAGAAATCCCACTTGGAACCATTGCGGTACAAAACTATAATCGACCGAGCTGGACCTTCAATAAAATCATCTTCATTGAGAAGGAGGGGTATTTTGCCAGCTTGCGGGATGTCGGGTTCCCAGAAAAGTATGATTGCGCCTTGCTCTCTTCCAAGGGATATGCGTCGAGGGCTGTTAAGGACTTATTTGATCTTCTAGGTGAAACCGACGAAGAAATCCAGTTCTTTTGCGTACACGATGCAGATGCAGCTGGAACAAAAATATTTGAGACACTACAAGAAGCCACAAGTGCCCGTCCTGGAAGAAAGGTTAAAGTCATTAATCTTGGCCTTGATCCGGAGGAAGCAGTAGACATGGGATTGCAAATTGAGACGTTTGAAAGTGATAGACGCCGTCCAGTCGCTGATTATGTTTCGTGGCGTTGGTCAGAGTGGTTGCAATCAAATCGCGTTGAACTAAATGCCATGACAACACCGGAATTCATTGAATGGCTAGAAGATAAAATGGAGGAACATGGGGTCGGAAAGGTGATCCCTACCGAGGATGTGCTTGCCAGAACATTCGAGGAAAGCGCTGAAAAAGCCATTCGTTCTCGGGTGATGAATGACATATTGGAGCAGAATCTCTACGAAAAACAAGTTGAAGTTGAAATGATGAAGGCAAGAAATCAAATTGAACTTGGCAAGCTAGGAATTCGTGACAAAGTGAGTACCAAGTTGGCGAATAATCCGCTCCGTAGATGGGATGCTCCGGTCAATGAAATGGCAAGCGAGATTATCAAGGCTCGGTAAGAGGCAATCATGAGTCTGCTCTTATGGACACCTTACGCGATATCGCTTATATTGGGGTCAAGACAAAAGTAAAGGTGATACAATGAATCCCCATGAGCATGAGTACAGTAAGAGTAAGGAAGAATCCTCCAATCGGATGAATCCGCTTGAACATATAATGGACGTTGATGAAGCCTCCAAGCTTTGGGGGCTTCAACCGTCCTATATCAAAGATTTATGCAGATTAAAACTCCAATTCGAGGGTAAAGCCGTTAAGAAGGGTAAAACCTGGATTCTGGATAAGAATCAATCAAATCCTGGTCAACCTGGACACCCCAAAAATTGGAGAGCTAAGAAAGATGAGAATAATCTATCGGAATAAGTCTCTCAATAACATTGCATGAGCTAGTCGATACTTTATGAACTTCGTTGCTTTTATAATGAGATCATGGTAATATCAAAGCATCAAAATTAGCCTTTGCAACCTCGTATATGAACAGACTGACACATCTGTTTGAAACGATGCAAAGCCAAGTTAACGTCCAGGGGACGTCCTTGCAACCTCATGTGACAACCAAAGCATGAGTAGTAAACTATGCTCTTATGATCCCCATGCTCCCATTAGTAGCATGAGCAGGATGAATTGGGCCTATTATCTACACTTTGCCGCGATATTCCCCGCAATTGCGAGCTGGAAAGACGTGTGCCTAAGCCACCCATTCACTGTGTCCAAGTAGGTTTGGAGTGGATTTCGTAAAACAACACCTATGTGGTGTTTGAATTTCTTCCATACCGGAACAGAATATGCCATTAAAAGCCCTTTCTACGCCTTTTAAAAGGAATAGGAGGGCTTTTTTTATATATATTTACCTAAAAAATTTGCCTTCCACTAGGCCTAAACGGTGGCTCATCTGATCGAGCCACTGGCTCGAAGTTGAGTGTAGGAGGTTCATATGAAACAAGTAGGGAAAGGCTTCGTTGAATACAACGGACAAAAAGCAATGGTCATTCGTGAAATCTACCTAAATGGAGAATGTCGTTTGTCATTCTATATAGGTGGTGAGCGTGTGTATCGCAGCTTCCCTTATTAAACGAGACGAATCCTAATTCGTCTTTTTTTATATTAAAAGGAGGGGTTCACATTATGACCCAGCTAGAACTGGTAGACAAAATGAATCTTGCGCCTGAACAGGCTCAGATGATGGAAAAAGTACTGATTAACGGGGACTTATCTATATTGAATCCTCAAGATCGTGTGTTGTATTACAAAGCGGTTTGTGACAGCGTTGGATTAAATCCCTTTACCAAACCATTTGATTACATCCAGCTAAATGGGAAATTGACGTTGTATGCAAAACGCGATTGTACCGATCAACTCCGTAAAATGCACGGGATTAGCATCGTCATTGCGTCACGGGACAAGATTGGTGATCTGTTTGTGGTATCTGCAAAAGCTACTTCAAAAGATGGCAGGACCGATGAATCAATTGGAGCTGTCAATATTACAAATCTAAGAGGCGAGGCCCTAGGCAATGCCATGATGAAAGCTGAAACGAAAGCGAAACGTCGTGTGACCCTTTCTATTGCTGGACTTGGTTGGCTTGATGAAACAGAGGTTGATACTATCCCTGAAGCACACGTTGTGATGGGAGATCAAGCCAATGTTTCTACTCAGAAAACCAGTCAACCAACACCTGAGCAATCAAATGCTGCTGCTCAAAGGAATGCAAACTCACCAGATCCGACTAAACCTTATGCAGTTACAGGGAAAGTGGTTGGATTGATTGGTGCGGACTTTAAAGTCAATGAAGCAGAAGCTTTCTTCATTCAACTTGAAGGGGGCCTACAAGTGTTGATTCCAGTTGATCATCCAGTCATTGATCTCCTCAATAAAATGGAAGGTCATGCCTATCACTTCTTGGTTTTCAATTGGGAAGGAAAACATGCAATTGCAGGTGGTTTAGAAGCCATTAAGGCGGTTCAAGATCAGCCAGCCCAAACAAATCAATCACAAGTCGTAGAGAAGCCTTACTTGGCCAAAAAACTTGAACCAGGTCAACGTCCAGATGGTACTCCATACGTTAAAATTTTGGTGGTTCATCAACCAACCGGAAATTTGGTCGATGCCTTTGCATTGGGTACTGACCAAGTGAATGAGGCGAAGAAAATACAAGACGGTGTACCATTTGCAGCGACATTTGTCGATCAAAATGGATTCCGTTTCTTGACTTCGGTTATTTGTTAGGAGGAATAATCAGTGATCGCTTTTACAGATGGAAAGGCGATCATTGTCGCTCTTCCTTCAAAAAGTGGTGGTGGCATGTACTTAGTGAGAGTTAGTGCCGAAACCAATAAATTAATCGTGGAACATGCGTGTCCAGCCCAACGTTTCAAATCCAGTTGCTCACATATTGAGCAAGCAATTGGTTTTTGGAAGATCCTAAATCCTTGGGAGAACTACCCTTGGATGCCATCAAGAGAAGTTATCAGCGTACAAAAGCAGATTGTTCTACAGCCTACGTGGAAGCAGATTACAGGAAAGGGGGCTGGTATGGATGTTGCCAAGTATTATTGACATCGCTAACCAGCACAACCTGACCTTGCTACCTCCAAAGGCTACGAGCAAAGAAGTGCTGGGGAAATGTCCATTTTGTCGAGCCGATGAGGGAAAGAAAGGAAAGTTTTATTTGTCGCTTAACCAACGAGACAATGTTTTCCGTTGCTGGCATTGTGGAGAAAAGGGCGGTGTTTGCCGCCTTGAATCTCTCTTGACCGGCATTCCTGAATCAGAGATTACTGACAAATATCGAGTAAAGCCTCGGCGTACAATTCATCCAGCAGAAAGGCTTACAGCTGCGCAACTTCAGTTGATCGGATTTAAACAGAAACCAAATTGGATGGACATGAAAAAGCGGAATACAGATTACTACAAGCGAACTCGCGATTGGGTTTGGCTCGAATGGCAAGAGTTTGTCAAAGTGGAAAAGCGAAAGGCTTTTACCATCTTGTTGGTTGCCATTTTTGAAAACCAAAGCCCAAAAGGGATGGCTTATGTCCAAGAACGTGAAGCTGAACTGGGAGAACCTCTTCTTAACGAGCTGCTGCAACTGTTTTCTCAACCAAAGTGGCCACAATGGGCAATCGAATCTAAACATTATGCGTTGAGTCTGACGCAACAAGATTCCTTGCTTCCTGTAAATGAGCAGGACCGAGTCGAGCCTACTGCTGGTTGATTTATGTAACTGCAGGTAAGGCTTGAATCAGCTAACGCGATAAAAAATGTCCCACCGACAGGACCAAATATCGTCGGTCGCTCTGTATATGAGCGCAAAAGGAGATAAACATGAATTCTATCAATATCCTCGGTCGTCTTACCAAAGATCCTGAGCTTTCCAAGACCAACACGACTCAAAAATCTGTACTCAATTTTGACATCGCTGTTGAATCTGGACATAGCGATCCTTTCTATTTCTCTGTACAAGCATGGGAAAAGCTTGCGGAGAATACTTCGAAGTATTGCCAGAAGGGGACGAAAGTAGCTGTAACAGGACGACTGATACAGGAAAAATACAACGATAGAGAAGGCAAACCTCGAGTAGCTACAAAAATCCTCGCATTAGATATCGACTTCCTTACGCATTCACAAGGAACTGGTACTAACCAAAACCATGAGGGAGTTAAAGAGGGTCTAGAATCTGCACATGGAGCATTCGATCCATTTGCTGGCATGAACATATCCTCTATGGCCGATCCATTTGGTGGTATCGGTATGGGTAACGATCAAGGTGTTCAAGATCCATTTGCTGGCTTGGGGAATCAAGCACCAACGAGTGACTCATTCAGCGATCCATTCGCAGGACTAGGGGACTCAACTGATCCGTTTGCTGGACTTGGATTCCCGGGACCTACCAACGATCCATTCGAAAAATAAAAGCCACTTAGATGGAGATTAAAAAGGCACATGGATAAACACCATGTGCCTTTTATTTCAGGAGGACTCTATGATATTTGGTCAAATAACAAACGTCATTTTAAAGCTGGTCAGCCCCTTAATCAGTAGAACAAAAACTACTGAATCCGATAATGTTATCAGTGAGCCGCTTATCGTTGATCAAAAGGAAATTGACAACAATAAGGCATCAGACTTGTTGTATGACCCTGGTGATGAGTTCCCAGATTGGTCGGAACAGGAACTAAGAGCCGAGGAAATCTTGCGAGGTACCTTGTTCGAGGGGGAAGTTTATTTAACAGATGTGCTTCGTCGACAGTTAACTGACAAACATACCGTTTGCATTAACATGGGTCACCTCACTGAATGGTGGGAGGACATCGAAGCCTACGAAATTTCCATATCCGACTGGAGTGCCATTATCCGTCTGATTGAACTGGATAAGGAATTGGGTGACCACGAAGAGGGGGAAGAGTATTCTACCAAAACCTTTGACAAACCAGAGGATATAAAAGTGCAGCATTGCTATGCAGGAGAATACATTAGTGCCAACGAGGAAGTTGAGCTCAATTGCTACAGTGAGGATTGTGACACATATGGTACAACTGCTGGCAGCAAGGCTAAGAAAAACTATGTATTCTATATCACGGATGAAAAGAAATATGCCGTGGTTTACTTTGCATATTGGTGCCTGTAAGACTTAATACTATTTGCCTTGAAATCCCTTACTAAGCCTACTTTAGTCGGGGACTTTTTGTATAAATCCAGGAATTAAAGGTGATGTCCATGACTGACTTTGACCCAACTAAAAGTGTAATGAAGGGCGAAGGCTTTTTTCACACATCCAGCCTTCGGAAATGGAAATACAATCCTACCGATACTGGTCCTGAAAAAGTCCATATCGGAAACCAGACTCCTTTTTATTTCAAATACAATGAGGGAACCACGTACCAAGATGTATTGGTTACCATTCGGTCCTGGTACTTTGAAGCAATGTGGAATTTGCACGAATCGGGACATAAACAACTTGCCACATTCTTTGACATTCCAGAGCCGATCTTGGCAGAGGTTGAATGCTTGGCCAAAGCTGATTATGACCGATTGTGCGGCCAGTGGTAGCATGATCTACTCATTTAGCAGGCTATCCCTATTTGAACAATGCCCTTTTCGTTTTTACTTGAAATACGTAAAAAGGCGTGATGAACCAGTCACACTGCCATTAGCGTTGGGTAAAGCGACTCATAAGGGGATTGAATGTAGAATCAACACGGGTTGTTCCATTGAGGAAGCGGTCATAGAGGGGTTCATAGAAGCTGACTTCCATCCTATAAGCCGAACGGATCTCGTCTGGTTAATCCGGAGTGCGCCCGTATACAACGGTATGGGAAAAACAGAAGGACACTTCTTATTACCTCTGTCCGATTCACCTTCCAGCCCCAAAATTCAAGGATACATTGATCTTGAAACGGAAAACTCCTTTGTTGATTGGAAAACGAACAGAGTACCTTATGGTATTTGGGATACCATGCAGATGCCGTTATATGCCTGGGCTATTTTAAAGCAAAGAGAGATTCCATTCATCAAAGGTTCCCTATATTTCTTACGGTTTAAAAGATGGGTATCTGAGGTGTTTAATCACTCGTTAGCAGAGGTTGGTCGCAAATGGGCCTATGAAATTGCGATGAAGATTGAACAAGCGAAGTTTCTTTTGGAACTGTTTCCGGACAGATTCAAAGAAGTCTATCCTGCCAAAACCTCCAATCGGTGCAAAGATTGTCCATTTGCCTTGGAGTGCTATCAAACCTTTAAACAATAGGAGGAATGCCAAATGGCATTGTCAATTCAAGAACTGGAATATCAACAGGCAGTAGCACTGGCTAAAGAAATTACTCGTACTGAAGCTGCTCTCAAGCAAATGAAAGAACAGCTGAAGGAGTACGTGGAGAAGAATGGGGCCTTGAATACCGGAGAAGTAACATTTGATTTCTATGCTCGTACATCGTGGCAATTTGACCCTGAGAAACTCAAAAAGATGATGCAAGACTTCTTTATTGAGACAGGGGCGAATCCTTTCGAGTATTTGAAACCGGACGCAACTGCATTGAAGAAATTAAAGTGGAATGATGAAAAACTTGCTCAATACGGAAATCGAGTAGAAATCGGAAAAACTTTTGATTCCCGTAAAAGTAAATAAGGGGGCTACACCATTGAATGCCAAGCATAAGTATTTGGCCACTATGATCGAGCGTGGTGGGTATCATGCCATTGTAGCCAGCCTTTTGTTAAGTGCAGATTATACGAAAAAGACCGAGATGCTAAAACGCTATACTCGCCAAGAGTTGCGTAAGCTTCCGGCTTAAAAGATAGGAAGGGGCTCTTAGAAGAGCCTCTTTCTTATTTTTTTATAACAATACCTGGAGGGAATAAAAGTGAACATTCGGGTAATCAAACCAAATTTGGTTTCTATCACTCTTTCCACAAAGGAATTAATACAATTTGATCTTAGTAAAATCGGCGATTTACAAGACGACTTGAAATTTCACTGCCTCCTTAAATTTATCCTTGCTCAAGCAGAACAACTAGGCGCCATACTCCAGGTCCCGTTTGCTATTGCTGCATTAAACCTCGAGGATGGCATACAAATGGAGTTTTGTTTAAAAGACCCTGTTGAATATACGGCTAAACGATCTGAAGTCAAGAAACACCCTGATCAATCCCATACATTTGTTTTCTGGGATTATACAGAGGTCATGATCGTAGAGATATTCAACAATCCGCCTAGTTTGGCTATTGAAGCCAAAGGTGAAAATTAGTCTTTTGGGGAGGAAATAGCATGAAACGTGGAGAGGTAGTGAAAAACCTTTACCGCATCGGTGAAATGTCTGATCAAGAAGTTAACGTAAACGCTGCATGGATTAGGAAGGTTGCTCATTGCGGTGCAAGCTTGCTAAGACAACAGCCTAGAATGGTTAAAGAACAGGCAAGAAAAATTACAAAGTCTTTAGCACGGGAGAAAAGATGAAAAATTCCTTTGTACAAAGAGCTAAAGAATCTATGATTTTCGCCATGGATAATGTTGATATGTTGAATCTCTTAGCAGTATTGATTGGCCCAAAAGCTACACCGGAATGCACAGGGAGGCTGGCTAGTTATGGAGCAAAAGAGCTATCTACCCTCTCTCTTCAGGAATTGATGGCTGTAGGAGAAATCCCTCAATCATCCGCTGAGAGAATTATGGCTGCCTTTGCACTAGCTAAGAGATTTCAGCGTATTCCATGCGAAAAAGTTAAACTCCTTTCTCCATCTGCTATTGCCAATTACATGATGGATGAACTGCGATACCTTGATCAAGAACACTTTGTCTGCCTCTATACCAATACCCAACTTGAGGTAATCGGGAAGAGCACAGTGTTTATTGGTACTTTAGATAGTTCAATTGTTCATCCACGAGAAATATTTAAAGAGGCTGTCCGTAGAAGTGCAGCATATATCGTTTGCGTTCATAACCATCCTTCTGGTAATGAAGCACCTTCTTCGATAGACAAAGAGATAACCAATTACCTTAAAAAAGCTGGAGACATAATGGATATACCATTACTGGACCATGTGATTATTGGTGATGGACGTTACTACAGCTTTAAAGAAGATCGTCAATTATAAGATTGGAGAGATTTATATGAAAAATGAAGCGCTATTAAATCAATTTAAAATGGACATGGATTCTACGTTTTCAGATGATGATTTCTTTACATTCATTTCTCAAGACGATGCCCAGAAACATGCTGTTCATATGGACGATAAATATTTCAAGTCACTTCTCACAATGAGATCCATATATGAATACAAGCTTCATGAAAGCAGACAAGCCCTTACTGAAGGGTATAATGCTGGCGCATCTATAGATGATTTTTGTCAGAGAGACTATCCAGTGGAGCATCAATTTAATTTAATGAATCAAAACATCATGAATAATTCTGCTGCGATGCTTAAGATATACGATCAAGAAATCGAAAAGTATGTACATGACCCTTCGCACGAGTAAGCATGATTAAGGACTAAATGTTTATGGCCACTAGCTCAAGTTGCCGGTGCCGGGTAGGGAGAGAAAATGGAGAACAGTATATTGCCTGCGTGGTTTGCTTTAATATTGGATCAATCCACTAATATACAAATGGGTAACCAAACGCTGCCTACATTTGAAAACAAAGATTTCTGCCTTGATGCAAGTATGGTTATTCAACCAGATTGTTTAGAATGCGAAAGCCAGCGTGTATCCTTGCTTGGCACCTTTTGTTTCCATGACTTCGGGTTATATCTCTTTGTGAAATGTCGACAGTGCGGCCATGTTAGTGATTGCGGAGATAGCCATTTCTTTGAGTATTATCACATGGAAAATGGCATGATTGTCCACAGACCCATTGTTTAAAACACTATAAACGAAAGGGGGAAGCCCTCGCTTATACTGCGGGGGCTTCCCTGTATATAGGCCGGGCAACTTCATGGAAGAACTAAAACTCATTGACTGCTTTGAATGTCAAATAACCTTTTGTATTCCAATAGAAGACCATCTCTGCCCAGAATGCAAAACGCATCGAGTAAAAGTGCGAATGGACAATATTTTGTATCCAGAAGGCTATGTAAACTGGGATGCCTTTGAAAAACACGAAGGCATCTGTTACATAAGCCGACACCATCAACCATTTACCTACCAGCAAATGATCTTGTTGGCAATGGGAGATCGGGAGAAAGTTGAACGGATGCTTGTGCTTGGGGATGTCTCCGGTGTGAGCCTTTTTACCCTTCTCCATGAAATCCAAAATACTAAATACGATCGAGCTATTTAGGAGGGAATATCATGGGAAAATCAAGTTTGCCAGACATTGATTTCCACGAAAAATTCACACAATTGCTTGAGCAAGTCCCTTATGATCTCTATCTAGCTTGCCAAAAATTATACGTGGATGGTTTCGGTGTTTTTGGAACCGATGGGACAAGTAAAAAGATCATCCGGTCTCTAGCGAAACATGAGATACCGTTTACGCGTCTAAGAATCTCTCACCTTCAGGAGAGGGTTACAATAGCAGAGTAATTTTCTGGGGGGATACTCACCTAGTAAACGGAAAAGAGTGCTAAAGCACTCTCTTATTTATACTCAGCTCTTGTGAAAAAGGTTATTATACAAGTGGAGGGGTTTTATGTCAGATAATAGAAATTTTGAGCAGGATCTTGCTGATCTAATCAAAAGTACAGATCCTTTCCTTGAAAAATTACAGACAGCATATGATGCAGCAAGAGGGGTTTCCCCTTGGGGAGCGTTGTTCAAAGGTCCTATCTTAGAATTTAAAACAATATTTGGTTTTCTAAAAACGAAGAAATTTGAGATTCTTCCAGTGATGACAACAGGACCACTGGCAGCTGCGATGACTTGGTTTGGGTGGAATAGCGAATTGTTGATCAATAAACTTGGAAACCTTGTCGGCGTTCAAAACATCAACTATGCGTTACTACTCATCATCCTTATCGCCTGGTATCTCTTTACAACAGCTTTTCACTTCTTTGTAATGGCAAATCCGGACAGCTCGCATTTTCATATTGGGGTTTATCAAATTCTCCGAAAAGCTGAGTATCGAGCGTTTGATCCATTCCTGCAAAATAATCGAAGTCGCTTTTCCTTTAAAGGCTTTCAAAACCTGTTTTTAAGTAAAGGTGGTTATGCAGAATTATATTACGCCCGCATAGAATGGGATAAAACAAAAACGGAGTACGAGAGGCTCTTAGATGAATTTGATATTGGATTACGTCATCTGGTAAAAGAGAACGAAAAGTTATTAGATCAAAAGCATAAAGTAAGTCTTTATCTTCTAGGTCTTCTTAGTAAAGCAAAAACAAATGTCGAAAGGTTCACAAATAACCGGTTTGGAAGAAATGACCTAGATTTCTTTTGCCCCTACACCCTCTATAAACTGGTTGATGACGATCGATTGGAATTAATTGCGGATAGGGGAACTGGTGCGAATGCATTAGAGGAGATACGTTTGGAAGAACATACTGAATATGCAAGCGTTCAAGTATTGACTCATTCGGAACCAGTACTCTACCAAAAAATAAGTCGTAATAGAACAATTTTTTCGTACAGAATGGTTATGCCCGATCAAACGATTTGGGTGATGAATCTTCATGTAAACGACAGTGATGAAAAAGCATTAGAATTTCTGTTTGGAAATGTTATAATAGATTCACAAGAGTTGCTAGAGCTTATTAGAGCCTATTGCTGGCTTTTGAAGACGCATGTAATTGACGGTGGACATGATTCCGACAGTCACAACGGTCTAACAAACACGGGCACAACTGGGAGGGATATGTAATGAAGGACAAACAAGCAGCGTTGAAAGAAATTCGTCAAGCGATCTCTGAAATTGCGATTACGAATGATAACAGCGTTGGTCCGGTTAACATTTATCGCCCTCGTTCTCTTC
Source organism: Brevibacillus sp. IT-7CA2 (assembly GCF_949767855.1). Lineage (NCBI taxonomy): Bacteria > Bacillati > Bacillota > Bacilli > Caryophanales > Paenibacillaceae > Brevibacillus > Brevibacillus sp. IT-7CA2. Next base: position 98,972 of record NZ_CATKQT010000050.1, on the reverse strand, counting down.
GAGAAGGAATGGCTGAAGAGAAGTCCATGATTGAAGAACAAAACCGTGAACGAATTGAGCGTTTGCGTAGTTTAAGAAATAGTCTCGTAAAAAGCTAAGACAGGGCTCAGTCCCTGTCTTTTTTATTGCTTAATTTTCTTCTTGCTTCTATAAGTCTTTGCAGCAGTTCGTTGTTTGCCTTTTCAATACTCTTCCTTTCCCTCTCCATTCGTTGCTGAACTGACTCAGGTCGATAAACTCTAGGAGCTGAGTACAAATCAATTACCTTTTTGCTCTCCTTTTTCATCCTATCCCCTTCCGTTTCTATTCCCTTTTTAGTCTTAGATTCGCCGAAATCTATTAAGCCTATACCTATAACAAGAGCCCGAACTCATCTAAGCCCCAAAAAATTCATGAATTCAGTAAATTGTTTGACTAGTACATGTTTTATGTACTAAAATCAATAATACATAGTTTAATGACACCGTGTGGTTTGGAAGGTACTAGTCATATGTAAAACAGGGGGATAACTCCATGATTTTAATTAGCATCGCTGGGCTTCAGGTGGAGGTACTCGATTTCGATAACCTTGGTCGTATGAAATTTCATCCAGACTATCACGATAACCACGGCAAACGATTTGATGAAGAGGAACTTTGTTACCTTGCCAAGTTTTATAAACACGATGGGCGTAGAGCGATGTCGATGGCACTTGGTCGACCGGAGCTAACTGTTCAAAAAAAGTACCTGGAACTACAGAAGGCAGGCAGACTTCCTTACTACAAAAATTTGGACTATTACGTTTGACGGAGTATCCAGAAAGGAGTGCTGAAAGTGCCGTATGCAAAGGAAATCTTCGTCGATAATTTCGCGGGCGGCGGCGGGGCCAGTAATGGAGTCGAGCTGGCAACTGGTCGAAGCGTAGACATTGCAATCAATCATGACCCAGCTGCAATTGCAATGCACACAGCTAATCATCCTGAAACAGAACATTACCAGGAATCAGTTTGGAATGTAGACCCCCGCAAAGCGACAAAAGGGAGGCCAGTTGCGTTGTGTTGGCAAAGCCCAGATTGTACCCACCATAGCAAAGCAAGTGGAGGAAAACCAAAGGACAAAAATATTCGGGGATTAGCGTGGAATCTCGTGCGTTGGGGTGGGACAGTTAGACCCCGTGTTCAGATCATGGAGAATGTTGAAGAGTTCAGAGGCTGGGGACCACTTGTTGCAAAGAGGGACAAGAAAACTGGAAGAGTTATAAAGCTTGACGGAACAGTGGCAGAACCTGGAGAGGTAGTCAAGCTGAAAGATCAGTGGTTGGTAGCTGATCCGAAGAGAAAAGGGAAAACCTTCCGAGCATTTGTTCGGTCCCTGCGTGAGCAAGGTTATCAGGTCGAATGGAGAGAAATACGAGCTTGCGATTATGGTGCGCCCACAATTCGGAAAAGGTTCTTCTTGATAGCAAGATGCGATGGTAAGCCGATTGTCTGGCCGAAACCTTCACATGGTGATCCAAAGAGCTTGGAGGTACAGGCTGGTAGATTAAAGCCGTGGCGGACGGCAGCGGAAATTATTGATTGGTCGATTCCATGCCCTAGCATTTTCGATTCTGCCGAGCAAATTAAGAAAAAGTACGGTATTAGAGTGAAACGACCTCTTGCTGAGAAAACATTACGTCGGATCGCAAAAGGCATACAACGTTATGTAATTGAGTCCAACGATCCTTTTGTGATCAGCGACAAGGCAGCCTTTATTACTGAACATGCTAACGGTAGCAGTCAACGAAATATGTCGGTAGGAGACCCCCTTCGTACGATCTGTGCGGAAGTGAAAGGCGGACATTTCGCACTAGTTACCGCATTCTTGGCTCAATATCATAGCGAAACTGCTAATCATGAAGTACGCGGGCAAACAATTGATAAGCCAATAATGACCTTAGATACATCTAATCGGTACGCTTTGGTCACTAGCAATCTACTGATTTTACGAAAAAACATGTTCGGACAAGAGGTAACAGAACCAATTCCAGCACTTACAGCTGGCGGTGGTCACGTTGGTGAGGTAAGGGCGTTCTTGATGAAATATTATGGCTCAGATGTAGGGCAAAGTTGTACGGACCCTCTGCATACAGTCACAACGAAGGATCGCTTTGGTCTTGTAACTGTACATGGTGAAGATTATCAAATCGTTGATATCGGGATGCGAATGCTGGAACCACATGAGTTATTTGCGGCCCAAGGATTTCCACCTGAGTACATCATTGATCAGGATGCTATGGGAAACAAACAAAACAAAAAAGAACAGGTTGCACGGTGTGGCAATGCAGTCCCACCGCCATTCGCGGAAGCATTGGTCAGGGCGAACTTGCCAGAGCATTGTACCGGATCAGGAAACGCCGCAGCATTCGAGCGCTACAAGCAGCCTATCGGACAAATGGCTCTGACGGTTTAGGACACACAATGTTCAAAATGACAAATAGGAGGGATATGAAATGAAAATAGCTATTAATCGATGCTATGGGGGATTTTGTTTATCAAATAAAGGGTTTTTGGAACTCATCAAGCGTGGATGGAGAGTAACAGTTTATAATGACGATTTTGAACCAGTTGACCCTACCGCAGAATTAATTGATAAATCAGGTGATGAGAGGTTTCGACCAATGCTTGATCATAGTCATTACAACTTTACTGCTGATCGAAGTAATAAAGAGCTTCGAACTCATCCTGATATATTAGCAGTGATTGAAGAGCTAGGACCTAACGCAAACACCTTAACATCTAAATTGAGGATCGTTGAGGTACCTGATGACGTGGATTGGATCATTACCGACCATGACGGGTTCGAACAGGTAGAAGAAGTCCATCGGATATGGAGCTAGTTATTTTACAAATTGCTCACGGAGATGAGGAGTGAACGAAATGCCAGTACCTTTGTCGTATGTCAAAGAGAGAAGGAACATGCCTTTTCTCAAAAGAGGAATGCGGGTTCAAGTAGATGGGCTGATGGGAGTTGTCACAGCTGGCAACCGCAGCGGAAACATTAATGTCCGTTTTGATGGGAAGAAGCATTCCGAGAATGTACATCCTTGGTGGCGGACCAAATATTTTGATAAGGACGGAATACTGATCAAGGAATACGGCGATTAAACAAAATGTGTATTATATTAACTTGTCACGAAACACCTGTCATCCTTACAGGCTGTAGGGGTTACATATAGTGTACCAACATGATAGCCGGATTGACACGGAGCCTCTACGAGCGTGATTTGAGCGCAAACCGGGTAATCCCAGTAATGGATTCGCCTGGCACATTAGCCTATCACGCTCGCCTCTCCGTGTAAATCCTGTCGGTACACGATATTCGAACGTTGATGGAAGTGTATTTAGGTAATTTCAATCTAATATGTACTGTGATAACCAAAATAAATGGAGAGGGATGAACACATGAATAAGAACGAGGGGAAGACGATAATGATAGACGAAGCTCATCTTACCTTTCCACATATTACAAAAGAGTCAAAAGGTAATGAAACTGTAAAAAACATTAGAAAAGGCGACACCATTTCTTTTGAGAAAGATGGGATTTTACAAAGGGGTACAGTTTATGCTGTTTCAAGGGCTTGGGAGGAATTTTACAATGTTCATTCAGAGTTAGGTAAGGCCGTTCTTGTATTCAAAAAGGATTTGCGTTAGCAAGCTAACACTGTAGTTCTCGTGGTTCCAGGTGTGCCCACGGGTGTGAACCCGACGGGATGCAGAATGCTCAATAAGTAAAAGTAGCTTGGAGGGATTTGAAAAGATGATCGACTTTGAACAAGTGAAAAATGCAACATCGGATGAATTTGCTGATTTCGTAAAGGAAACGCTGCGTGAGTGGCAAGTCGATAATTACAATTGGAGATTAGATACAGCTTGGGTAGGTGAAGTGTTTCTGCATGTATTGGTGGATAAAGAAGAGTTAGAATACTCCACGACTACACAGTTGATGCAATTCGTTTACCGTTCTGGAATGTATGAGTTTCAAAACGTCAATTCTTGTGCGCTTAAATGGCTAAAAGAGAATCTATAGTTTTACATACTGTGTACTGTGATGAACGGCGAAGGGGTGAGGCTATGACTCGTATGAGTAGGCAGGATCTACTTAATGGATTAGCCCAGAACTACCTGATTGAGAAAGAGAAGAACAAAATCTGGAACAGAGAGAACAGCTCTTCCTACTCTATCGCTCAGGGACAATTGACAGGAGCTTGTATGGCTCTGAACCTTGATTTTGAGGAATCGGACCGAACAGTGACCATTTTCACTAGAGATAGAAAAAGGGTCGTTACGAAAATGGAGATTTAATATTTTTTGTTACTGTGTACCTGGTACACATTGCTCGATAAAGAAAACTAGGAGGAAATAGTTATATATGAATATTAAGGTAGGGTGTCCACAATGCAAAGAAATTTTGGAATTCAATGTAGAGAACAAAGGTATTTTTGGATGGCCCAAGCATTGTGGTCTAGCAATGATTCAAGTTGAACCCATAATAACGGTAATTGATCCTAAGGGAGAGTACAAATCATTTTGAGAATAGCAACGGGCTGATCGACACGGTATTCATGTTAACGAGGAAAGGGGGGAACGACTATGTTTTTTAAGAAAAACAGATATGTGCCAGTGATAAGTACACAGATGAAGTGGGATCAACGTAAGTATGTGATTGATTTTCTCATGCAAAAAAAAAGGCTTCTTTATGACGAAGTAATAACGGCTGAAGGTGTGCTTGCTAAAGAACAGATGAAGCGTTTTGAATTCACGAAGAACACTCTTGTTATTCACGAGGAAAATAGAATTTCACAAAGTTCTTTCTCTATGGCCGAGCAAATTGATCAGATGCTGGATAAAGTGATACATTTCGGTTTGGTAGATGAAGATTTGCCGGAATTAAACAAGTTGCTTGACAAGAAACAGTACAAGATGAGAATTGCGTGGTGGCGACTTCCATAACTGAACAAACTGCTCATTTTGAGAAGAAAGGACGAGTTGATGAATATCTGCTAGACAAGTCATGGGAATAAGATATAGAAATGCTTCTGAAAGAGGGCATTTAACAATAGCAAGGGGTTGCCAATATGCTACAGGAACACCAACGGAAAATCGAACGACTAGTTGGAATGGATCGAGAAGCAATCAGAGCCCGACGGATTCAAGCTATTGTAGAAGGAGTAAGAAACGGTCAGTTGTCCATTAAAGACGTGACATCATACACTAACATCACCACAGATCAGTTGGCGGAACTGATAAAACATAATTATGAATAGGCTGCCTACATGGATAGGAAATAAATAAAACCCGTCTCTAAAATAGTGACGGGTTTGCTATTTCTTTGATACATTCAGGTACATCATTACGTGGACTTCCCACCATTGTAGAAACTGGGTAAGCACGCATCAGGTTTGAATCAAACGGAACAAGAAGAGATTGCAACAAATCTGCATCGTTCTGCTCACGGTTAAGCCAAATAGCTTCATCTTCTTGGTGGGGTCTGTCAAGATTTTTGTGTAAACTCAATCAACCGATTTATGAAAAGGTTTCATCCCCCTAATTAGGACATCTTTTTCGAAGCCAACAGGGTCAAGGGCGTAAGGCGAAGCGAACCCTTGACACGTGGGTGTAGAAAAAGACAATCCCTTCGGGGATGAAGCCTTTCTTTTACTTGTTAACGGATGTGTTGCCGTACGCGATCCTCAAAGAAAACAGATAGCTGCATGAGAATCTGTCCCCAATTGTGGACCCTTCCCGTCCATTTTCGTAAGACATCCATGGTTACGAGATATAACATCTTTAGAAGGGCATCGTCTGTCGGAAATATAGCTTTTCCCTTCGTTACTTTTCGAAGTTGACGATGGTAACTTTCAATAACATTAGTTGTATAGATCAGCTTTCGAATCTCTGGAGGATATTTAAAGAAGGTCGCAATCTCCTCCCAGTTGGAACGCCAGGAGCGTACCATTAAGGGATATTTACTCCCCCAAGTTTGCTCAAACTGATCGAGTTCTTCCAGTGCAGCTTGCTCCGTTGGAGCCTTGTAAATAGGCTTTAATTCAGCTGTCACTCTCTTTAAATCCTTATAGGAAACATATTTAATAGAGTTACGTATTTGATGGATGACACACTTCTGAATCTCTGTCTTTGGATAACATGCTGAAATGGCCTCCGTAAAGCCTCGGAGGTTATCGACGCTAGTAATGAGAATATCCTGGACTCCACGGTTTTTCAGTTCATTGAGTACATGTAGCCAGAATTTAGCTGATTCATTCTCGCCAACCCAGATACCAAGGACATCTTTATGACCGTCAAGGTCAATGCCAATGACCATATAGGCAGCCTTGTTGACGATAGCCCCGTCCTGTTTTACTTTAAAGTGAATAGCGTCTAAGAAAACAACAGCATATACCGATTGCAAGGGGCGATTTTGCCACTCTTTAATCAGTGGAACGATTTTGTTCGTGACATTAGAAATGAGTGTTGGTGAGACTTCGATGCCGTAGAGCTGCTGTAGATGATCTTGAATATCACGTGTGGATACGCCTTTTGCATACAGCGCGAGGATTTGATCTTCGATCCCTGTTACATTGGACTGATGCTTCTTTACAATGGCAGGCTCAAATTCTCCCTCACGGTCACGAGGAATGTGAATATCGACTTCGCCATACTCGGAGCGAACCGTTTTTTTGCTATAACCGTTGCGGCTATTGGTTGTTCGCTTGTTTTTCATGTCATGCTTGGCATATCCAAGTGAGGACTCCAGCTCAGCTTCGAGCATTTCTTGGATCGTTTCAGCAAACAAATCCTTCAAGGCTGACTGAACGTCGTCCACAGACTTCATGTTTTTCTCCTTGATCCACTGCTTGATCTGCTCTTTTGACATCATAAAAATCTCCCAACCTTTCTAAGACTAATTGTAGTTTAGAGATTGAGAGTTTACACAGAATATTTTACAGACTCTCTTGGTGTAAGATAACTGGCATACGATCATGTATATCAGCAACTACATCGTTTGGCTTAGTTGTGACGATCGTACAAGTATGCAGCTTATCTCCAGATGGGCTTGTCCATGTATCAAACAGACCAGCAAATGCGAACGGCTCGCCTGTCTTCATCACGATACGCATGGGTCGTCTTCCCTTGCCAATCTTCTGCCATTCGTAAAAACCGTCTGCTAAAATGATACAACGCTTTCGTGCAAAAAGATTTTTAAAGGCTGGCTTTTCTGTCAGCGTCTCAGCGCGGGCATTTATAATTTTGTTACCAATTTTCTCGTCCCTTGCCCAGGATGGCACCAATCCCCATCTTAATTGTCCAAGACGGCGCTGCCCATGATCGGAAATGACAGCTGCAACCATCTGGCTCGGGGCAATATTGTACCTTGATGGCCAATCAAAAGGAATAACTTCGATTTGAAACCGTTCACTCCATTTCTCCAAATTTGTCATTAATGTAAATCGTCCGCACATCCTATCACCTCTTAACATCATCATAGCCTATTGAACATACTGTCAACCAGATCTCTATGCGGACAAATCAAAATCAACAAACACTGGGGATCGCAGCATACCACTCTTTGTCCAGTTTCGAAACTTCACAGTTGCCTTAATAGCTGGTTGCAAGAAAACGAAGTTACGATCCTCACCAGTAATAATCGTTTTGGAGACGCTATAAAATGCCTTTTTACATTTCGGCGGCACCCCTAATTCGATAGTACCAACTGAACGCATCTTTCCCTTTTCCTCTATTGAGGCCAGCCACCCGAATCCCTCTTTTTTATAGCCACTCAGGAATACTTTGGCATACTGATAGTTGATTACCTTCACCCAATCAGCTGATCGTTTTCCTACGTAAATACTGTCTTTCTTTTTGCTTACGCATCCTTCTCCATTTCTATTCTTAATAGAATCAAAGAGGGTAATGCCATCAGCTTCTACAAAGGGCGTTTTAGTGATGTGCATTGTATCAGGAATAACAGAAAGCAGTATCTCTTTTCTAGCCATCAAAGGCAAATTCCTTAAGTCTTGACCTTTATAGTAAAGAATATCGAAAACGACGAAGAACACCGGTAGGCGTTGCATTGCTGCAACGATTTTCTTTGGTGTTTTTGTTTGAAAGCGACTGCTGATCAATTCAAAATCTATGGCCCCAGTTTCTGGATTAATGCAGACAATCTCACCATCCAATATGACATCTCCATCAACTGGCAAATCGTGAATTTCCGGATATCGTCCTGTTATCTCATTATGGTGCCTGGTGTAATATTTCAACTCTCCATTAATCCGACTATAAATCAAGCGATGGCCATCTGCCTTCGGCTCCCAAATAACATTAGTATCGTAATAAGGCTGCTCTTTTTGTTGAAGTAGCATGGGTTCTATAAACATTTTCTTCACCACTACCCATTTTATCAACTGATTTATCAAATTTGTGAGGGAACATATGGTATCAACACGAGCCATCTTATATTCAGATTAAGAACAACAAAAAACACCAATTATGGAATGAATAATTAATGTCCACAATTCATGTTGTTGATTCTAAAGTTCTTTTGTATAATATGGATATATTTTAAGTCCTTATTGGTACACCGTTCATTCTGCAATAGAAGGTGAAAAAAGATCAATAAGGCTGCGCCATCACTCAGGGAGTGACCGCCATCCGTTGTAGGGACAATACAGCGTTTTAAGATCCAAAAATCCCCGTGATCCCGTTAGTATTGCGAGCAGGATAGATTGGACAGTCCGTCACCGAAAGGTCGGCCATAACTAGCGAAAGCGAAGTTTTTAAGTTCCCTTGAAATCCCCACAAAAGTGAGCAGGATATGCTGGGACACCGTAGCGGAAACGCCGGTAATGGAGGAGCGAAAGTGACTCTAAGCGACCTAAACTTTTGGATTGCAGGCCAAAGCAAGGTTAGAGGAATCGAAAGACCTCTCAAAAGGGAAGGGTGAAGTATGCCCTGAATCAAACGGTCTCTCCTATTGAGTCCAGTATTAATCTCATATTGATAAGAAACAAGGTTTATACCTTGTTCTCTATAAAAGCCCATTTCACGTATTTCTCACATGAAATGGGCTTTTTATTTTGCAAATTAAAAAATATGGAGGTCATCTCATGACTACGACAATGGTAAAGAAGGAAATCTCCATTAAAGATGCCCTGGGCTTCGCGAATGCCTTGTCAAAGGCGATGCCAGCAGTGGCAAAAAATACTACGGTACCAATTTTGACTGGTATTCATGTAGAAGCCGATGCAGAGTGTATCACCATCACCGGATCAGATGATAAAACACTGATTCGCGTTGTTGAGAAAGGGTTGGGCATGGCGATTGAACCGGTTGCGTTTGTTGTTCCAGGACGGATGTTTTCTGACATCGTGAAGCGACTTCCTAAAGGTGAGTTTACGATTCACCTGTCAGATACAGATATCATCCTGAAAGCAAACAAAAGCTCATTCGAACTCAAAACGATGCCTGTCGAGGATTATCCACTTCGTGGATCAACTCCTTTTGACATTTCGTTAGAGATCGAGCCAATGAAATTGGCAAAGGGGTTTGGAACAGGTTTCGCTGCTTCCACAGACAACCTTCGTCCTACTTTACATGCTGTTCACTTGTCAGGAGAAGGCAACACGCTATCTTTTGTTGCTACCGATGCTCATCGTTTGAGCAAAGTTGATGTAACGTTGGAAGAGGAATTTGATCCATTCAAGAATATCCTTGTTCCAGCCCAGTCAACCAAAGAGATCATTTCCTTGCTGAAAGAAGAGAAAGAAAAAGTCACCATTCAGTTCAACGAGAGAGAGTTTCGTCTCATCACAGAAAAGGTGACATTCTCTACTCGATTGATCGAGGGAACCTACCCTGACCTAAACCGAATCATTCCTCAAGATTTTAAGACTACATTTGATGTGAATCGTGAGGAAATAGTAGGGGCGTTGGAGCGGGTAAATATCGTCGCCCAAGAATCAAATATGAAGTGCTGCCGATTTCAACTCGCAATAGAGGGTATACCCTCGCTACTTATCAGTGCAACTGGTACCGAAGTTGGGAAGGCAAAAGAACAGGTATTTTTGGGAGATATGCAAGGAGAGTCATTTAAGTTCGCGATAAGTACCAAATACCTCCTTGACTGCTTTAAGCAGCTCTCCTGCAAAGATGTAGTGGTATATGGCAATAGTTCTGTTACACCTTTTGTCTTCCGCCCAAAAGGGGATGAATGTGTATTGGATCTCATATTACCAGTACGGTTAATCGATTGATTACTGATCGTAAATACCCTGTCTTCCTAAACATGAATTCACAACGCTGGTTTTCCTTTGTGAAAGCCAAAACGTAGTGGAAAGTTCATGTTGGGGTGAGCTTTTGGGGGACACTCGTTATATTTTCATAATGAAAACCAGAGAATCGTCCTGTTTAGATGAAAGCAGGGTGTCAAATCAAGAAGGTACATCGTAAAGGTGTACCTTTTTTTATTATCCAATCGAAGGGAGGGAGCCCTTCTGCAAGCAATTATTTGTAGGAGGGGATACCCCTCCTTATTGATCGGCTTGCACAGGGCGTCAGAATGGCTCGTATTGCGTCAGAAAGTAAAGGTGGGTTCTATGCCACCCCTGTAAATGAAATGCACTTGGTGGCTGCCAGGCTGCGCGTAGAGGGGGCTGGAGAGATTAACCTCTATGACCCTTGCTGCGGAAAGGGAGTAGCGCTTCGTATTCTTGCTGATGCGCTTAAACCAGAATGTAAAGCTATCACATATGGTGTGGAATTAGAGAAAGAACGTGCTGTAGAGGCCGGGCAGATCCTCGATCACGTCCTACAGGACGGATACGAGAATGTGCGTACCGAAGACAAGTTCTCAGCTCTCTATCTAAATCCTCCCTATGACTTTGGCTTTGCCGAACGCGTGGAAACCTCCTTTTTGCGTAGGCTAACCAATCAGACAACAAATGTCCTTATGAAGGGTGCTCTTTTAATGTTTTGTGTACCTCAATATGTGCTGGATGATGCGTCACTCTTGATTGCCTCCCGGTTTACGAATGTAAGGGTCTATCGCTTTACCGATGAAAACTATCCAACCTATAAACAAGTTGTGTTATTCGGGAACTTTCAGCGACCAGATCCGGACGAGCGAAGAGATACCGCCAAATATCTTCGTAACATAGCCAAGCTGGGACCAGAAGCACTGCCTAGCCTTGAAGAAGAAGATGGCATAACATTCGTTGTTCCGACTTCACCTGAGCCAATTCGATTGTTTCGGGCTGGAAAATTACAAATGGAGGAATTAGCACAGGACATTATGACTTCACCCGTCTTTCAGTCCATGACAGAGTTATTCATGCCTTCTCAATCCAGGAATGCAGAGTTAAAGAACCCTTTGCTCCCACTTAAACCAACCCATTATGCGATTGCGATAGCAGCAGGTGCAGTTGGCGGAAATATGGGAAATCATTTGCTGGTAGGTGTGACCAAACCGGTATATGAAACATCCGATAAGACCGATGACGAAGGAAGAGTATCAGGGGAAGTGACTGTTAAACATCACAAGTCAATCGTTCGTGTGTTTACCAAGGATGGTGTGTTTGATTTGGAATAAAGCAAGATAAACACTGATCATGTTTAGATTATCTAACAAACTTTCTTACACTTAATATTCGGAAGGGGGGTAACCCTGAGTATGGTTTCTACTCGGGGCTATCCAAGCCCTGAGTATCCTGCTTCAGGGCGACCAAATGAAAATTTCACTTTCTACTACAGAGCGCTACTTCGATGCTGTCTTTCACTTTGCAGTCATTGACCATGATATAGCAAGAAGCCAGAAGAATTTAATTGCGGCTTCCTACATTGGATTAGAAACTTCTGTACGTGCTATTTCTGCCGGTTTTTGTGAAGGTAGAGACGTTCAAGTTGAATCTAACGGTCAATATTCGAGGGTGTTGCAAGACAAGTATCGTCGTATGGAGCGTCCAATCGGTTTAGGTGATGTTACACATGGTATGGTCTTAAATGCCAGGGCAACCATGAACGGACTGGAGGAATCTAAGAATTCCGATGTAGCCTATATATTTGCTCCAGATGGTGACTTTCAAAAGGCAATTGGTGAACATGTAGTAGCTCGTTTTGGGATGCCACGAGAGTGGCTCCAACATTTTGAGTTTCTGCTCAGAAACCATGTGGAATCCTTACAGATTATTCGAAATCCAACGTTCTCCGTGTGGGATTCACTCGTTGTGAAGAAGCTCACTGTTAACGAGGATGAAATGAAGAATCTTGTGAGCGAATCTATTAAGTTTGGATACCTACAAATTCCGGAGTCCTTTGTTAACGGAGTGTATCAACCAGGTATGAACATGCAAGAGTACCTTCGAGCTAACGCTTCGATCCTTGCAGAAAAGCTCAATGAAAAACAACCGCGCCACTCTCCTGAAAAACCGTTAAGTCCTTTTATTGCCACAATGAAGCGGACCCCATTCCCTGCACAAGCACACATGATCCAAGGTTTATTCAATACCTTGAAGCATGAAAATAGTGTGTTTACGTGTTCGGACATGGGGACGGGCAAAAGCATACAGGCAGTGGGAGTTGCTCACGTACTTCATGAAACCCGTAAGCACAATGGAGCAAAGCGTGGAACTGCCGTTCTTCTTTCTGCACCTGGTATCACCATTCCAAAATGGGCAAAGAAAGAGATCGGCGGAACAGTCAAAGCCAAAACGGAGATCATCCAAAGCGGGGAAGATGCCCTTCGCCTGCTAAGGAAAATTCGTGATGGATACAAGCCATCTGGTTTAGAGTTTTGGCTCGTTTCGATTGACCGCGCAAAACTCGGATCTGAACCATATTTCGCTGGGGTTTGGAAACGTATAAAGAACCGGAAGTTTGAACACGCGTGGCATTGTCCAGATTGTTCTCGTCCATTAGAGAGATTCGATAAAGAGTTGGATGAAGTGGTTCAGTTCGGATGGCAGGAGTGCGCCGATGGCTTTCCCCCATCGGTGTTAGAAATACATAAAGCCATGCAGACTCATACCCTCCAGCCCAATGGTCTACCCAAAGGATATGCTGTCAAATGGAGAAGAAGCCAACGAGTTATTGAATGTACGCACGAAGACTGCTCAGCAAAGCTGTGGAGACCAGCTAATAAAAATCGAGGAGAAACTCGTAACAAAGCGAGGGCAAATATTTCTCGAGTACTGAAAAAGGCCAAAAAATTCTTTGATTTGCTGATTGTTGATGAGGTTCATCAATGCAAGGCAGACGGTAGTGGTCGTGGTGATGCTCTCCATCAACTGGTGGGAGCTGCTAAGAAGAATCTTCTTCTCACAGGAACCTTGGTGAATGGAAAATCGACCTCAATCAAAGAGATTTTATGGCGGACAGACTCGAAAGCACTTCTTGCCCAAGGATTTGACCGAAATACAGGTATGGTCCAATGGGCTGGACGCTACGGCAAACTCAAAGAAGTTGTAACGATTAAGGATGTTAATGACGGTTGGGTGACACGTCAAAAACGTGTTCAGCAGCAGCCGACAGAAGAACCCGGGATCGCTCCACAATTAACTGCACAATTCCTGTTGCACAAAGCTGGATTCCTGGAGTTACCCGACATGGGCTTACCTTTGGTTGAACTGAAGGAACTTCCCATATTTATCACAATGGATTCCGAACATGGACACGAATACCAAGTGTTCCACTCTAACCTACAGCGAGAATGTAAATTCCGTTCTACCTTGGGTCTGAAAGGTGCTTGGTCGAAGTTTATCCCTGCAACCATCAACTATGCAGATGCTCCGCATTTGGGAGCGTATGTGGAATTTGGCGCTTGCTCAGGGGATGAACAGGGGACCAAATTGGAGGCACCAGCATTTGCAGAGGATTACTATCATGCCAAAGAACGTGAATTGGTGATGATCGTTCAACAGGAACTAGATGAGGGACGTGGTTGTGTGATTTACAACAACTACACCGGTGCCTACCAAATGAACGAGCGCACACAATTCGTTCTGAAAGCACATGGTATAGACTCCGTAATCCTGGATGAGCCTAGTCCCGATAAGCGACAAGAGCGGATTGATGAGTATGCCGAAAAGGGAGAAAAGGTGATTATCTGCAATCTGAAAATGGTGGAGGTCGGCCTTGATCTCCTACCGTGGCCAACCATTATTTACAATCAACTTAACTACGAAGTCTCATCTGTACGCCAAGCAAGTCGGCGAGGGTGGAGAATCGGCCAAGAGAAAGAGTGTCGTGTGTATTACCTTGTCTACAATGGATCACAACAGATGGCACAATTCCTAAAAATCATGTCAGCCAGAGGACATGCCATGATGGTAGAAGGGCGGCTTGATAAATCAAGTCTCGCTCAATACTCTCGTGACTCTCAATCTGCGTTGGCTAGTGATTTAGCCAATTGTTTTGCTGGATCAGATGTTGCAGAAGCCTGGACAAAACTGGCTGCAAAGGATATTGAGGGAGTAGAGACAGTAAGTGAAGCTGATTTCAAAACAGTTCTTTCACAACGGATGAAGGCCTTGGCAAATGAAACACGTCGTCTATGTGGGCTTCCTCCTATGGAAGATGAACCCCTAGATGATGTCGTTATAGAACAACCAGTGAAAGCAGAGGTCATTGATATTCATGTTGCTAAAGAGAAAAAGCGCAATAAGCTTTTGAATCAATCCGTCGGTCAGATTGATCTCTTTGACCTTTACAACATTCAAGTAATCGAATTAATGCCTACTCAACGAAAAAAGGTAGCTAATGGCCAATTAATCTTTGATTTCGGTACGTAGATGACTCCAACGATGGGATATTCCCTAGTTCAAAAAATGATAAGGAGCGTGGCTAGAATGGCAGGATACAAGGTAAGGATGAAGTACTGCGACGGAGGAATTAATACAAGACACGTCGAGGCTAGTACCGAACAGCAAGCCATGGAGTATGCTAATCGATACTTCGATGGTGAATGCATAGAAGTTCTGGAAAAAGAGTTTGCAGACCGGAGTCTCCCTGTCTCCCAAATGGTCGATGGTGTCTATTACGAACTGATTGCTGATCACGAATACACCAATGATATTGTGGGCTTCACCAAAAACGGTGATAGAATCACTGTCGCGGTAAAGGGTGGAGATTTTCCTGAAGATGGCCAACAATTTTTCTTTGATCTTTCTATCGTTCCTGCCGTTGAATATTGCGAGGAGTATGATATTTCAAGCTTGACACTAAATGATTTGGAACACATTGAGTTTGAAATCTATTCCCAAATAGTTAATCTACAGGTGATTCCAGAGCGGTTCCTAGGAAAGGTCGGTACATTTTAAGGATCTGCTGCGCTGATAGATTATAACCAAGAGATAGGTGGCTTCAAGCTGCCTATCTTCATTTTTATATTTGAAAGGGGAGTATCCATTTGGCAAACCTATTCAATGATGATATAGAAATGAGCACCTCTGAGATTTTGACTTCGAAAATGCGTCATGCTCTGTCAAAAGAGTTGATCAATAACTTTCATCCAGGAATGGTCGTAAAAAGAAAAAAACCATGGCGTAATGAGAGTGAGATAGGCATTGTCGCTTCAATAGGGGCATCTGAGCAGTCTGCTATTGTGTATTGCGCCATGCCTTATGGGGCAGACCACAAGGATGGATATATTTCAGGTGCTCAGTGGCCACAAGATTTAGAGGTCATGTCGACCTCTTCAGACTATGATGACCAATTAGCTGTAGGAGAGTTTGTTTGGGATGATTTCCAGACTCGACGCTGCATAGCCAAAATCATTCAAATTGAGGCAACTGGAGAAACAATAAAAAAACTTACTCTCTTGCATCCAAATGGAAGCAAATACGAATGTCACTCTGTATTTCTTCTACGCTTTCTCGATCAAGAAAAAGCCCAGCTGTTATTTGAAGAATCAAAGACTACCTATATCTGTCTGGGGGACAGAGTGGCTTGCAATTCAAGGATTATCACTGTTGAACGAATTGCCTATGACTCCTATGGACGCTTTCTATACTACGGTCAAGGAGAGTGTTTCCGCGAAGACAAATGCAAAAAGGTAGTAACTGAGGTGATTGAATACGGTGGAGTCCAGGTGATAGATAATGGATTAGGCCAATTAGCTTTATTTTAGAAACAAGTAAACACTATTGAGAGCAGCAAATTTAAAGAGAGAAGCGCCCTATCAATTACAGGGGTGCTTCTTTTTTATCGAGGGATCTCGAAAATTCAAGTACAAAAGTCATTCATTCAAGGAGGAGTATCCCATGAGAAATCGGTTCGAGGAAATAGTCGATTGGGACACAGAAGATAATTGGGATGATATTGAGGATATGATGGATGAAAACGATGAATGGGATGATGAAGAAGAATTTGATCAAGAAAAAGAAGAAATTGCCCAAAATGAAATGAAATCTTATGGGAGAAAGTTAACGCAAGAAGAACGTATTCAACGCTTCTTTGATAAATACGAGAACATGGAACCTGTTTCGCTGATGGATGGATTGCACCTTTATCATAGGGTCACTCATGAACGTGTACATGAGCTGGTTCCAAGTCTAGAAAAAGATTGTAAAATATTTGAAAAGTTAATTGGCACTGAAGTAGATGAACGACTTAATCGTGCTTTGTTGCGACTATTTGCCAATGCCTTTTACCAAAAAGCACATAAGGAATACAAAAAAACGTGGTACTATGCCCCTATCCCATTTGGTTTTAACGGACTGGATAGAGTAGTGGTTCTTCTAGAGCGCTTTCGTCGCTTTACCTTAACCGCCAAACAGTTTGTCACCCATCAAACTCTGAAAACAGGGGATATTCTTTTGGATGGAAGCATCATTGTTGTACAACATGGCCAACCTTTTCGGCTTCGGCAAGGAGGGGCATATTCCGAAGGGAAATTCCATTTCGAAAAAGTGAGAAGCCATCATGCAACATTTGTTATCGGATATAGCAATAAGCTGAATGTAGAAAAACTCCAGATGAAGTGGGTTCAACGCACTCACGCTGATTCTATGGATGGGTGGATGAACGCATTAAAAAGATTCTCCCAGCAATTCCCTTCAGATTCGTATGACAGTAAGGGATTCACTACGTATGGTCAGGTTGAATCTAAATACGTTGACTGGTACTTTGCAAATCCAGAAAAGGTCATCGAGTACTACCGAAAGAGGGAGGGGAAAAAAAGGATCTTGCTGTCCGACCTTCCCACCTGGTTAAAAAAGCAAGTCATAAATAAAATGCAGGAAAATCCTCGTTCAATGAAAAGGGATGTAAAGATTGTTTGGAAAGGGAAGGCATATTGTATCCCCAGTCTCATGAATTATATTGAAAGTCCGATTCGGGAACTACTAGAAACCACTGATGATATGCGCATTTATCAAATCAATTTCGCGCTTGATTCCTGGTATGAGTGGGACAAGCGGACGGACATTTGTGTTCTTGGGGGGCAGACCGTTCCAACCTTACAAATTGAACTCTTTGAAGAGGAGGCTGTAACACCAACCGGATCAGAACAAATGAGTTTATTTTAAGTCAAAAGCCTGCCTTTTTATAAGGTGGGCTTTTTTGTTCTACCAAGGTAATGATCATTTGTAAGCAATCACCACATTAACTAAGATGCGTTTAATCTTCCAAAATAAAGGGAAAAGATTTGTAGAATCATAACTATAGGGAGAGATATCATTGCGTTATTTTATCTGGATATTCCGTATCGTCATGCTATTAGTGGTTTTTAAAACAGGTTCAGATCTCAGTGGATTACAAAGTAGTTACCGCTTTAATGTAGAACTTGGGGCTAATACTTCTGCTGTTCAAGCGACCCAACTATCAAATGAGTATTTGTTAAAAGCCGTTAGTCAGCTTGGTATACTGTTGTGTGCTTTTATAGGGTACATCGTATTTGAATTTATGGCTCGACCAATAAGACATCCAGAAAAGAAGGTCGAAAAGAAAGGAGAAAAGACAGCTCCTGCTGCTGCATCTACACCAAAAAAGTAAGGGAACAAAAAGCCAAGCCCACAAATGTGGGCTTTTTATTGATGTCGCTACGCAATATTGTTTGACCCCCCTTAGTTTGGTTGCCGCCTGTCTTTCCATTCGTCAACTTCTCTCGGATCGATCTCGAGAATTTCGCAAATGTGCAAAGCTATCGTGACGGTTGGTGTCGTAATGCCGTATTCTATGTTTTGGTAGTGCTTCAAGGATACGTTTATAGTCCGGCTCATTTTTTCCTGTGAGAATCCCTTTTGTTTTCTTGCCTCATTTAGTTTCAAGCTGGAAAGCTCTCCTTAGTCCGTTTACTACTATGTTAATCACTTCGTTAATTTTCAATCACCCATGATACTTGGCTGATTATAATTCACGTAGTATACTTATTATTACGTTTCCAAGTTTTTACATTAAACCTCCTTAACCTAGATATCAGTTAAACAAGGAAAATTAAAAAGTTCCATCAAGAATGAAAGAAGAGGGAAAAATTGATCTATTTTGAAAATAGGGGAGTGTTATGTTATGAGGCTGCAAGAGACGTTGCAACGATCGTTGCGGTCAGAAATAGAAATGAACCAGAAGCAAAACGGCTATACCCTAAGTAAGCTGAGTAAATTATCGGGAATCAATCATGGACATCTTAGTGACATGTTAAGAGGTAATCGACCTGTTACTATTAAACAACTAGACGCCCTTGCTAAAGCTTTTGGACAGCCTGACGGGTGGTTATATGAAATGTACACAGAAGAATGTTTCGTTAATGAAAGAGTATCGCGGCCGCGAGTGATTCCATACCTGGTCCGTTGTGCAGAGATAGGCTTGCATGAATGTATTCAACAGACAGTTTCTAAGTTGCTGGATGATCGAAAAAATGTGAGTATTCTTTTTTCTGTAGCAGAACAGTTATTTGAAAAAGGGAAGCATAAAGAGTCTGTGATTTTTTATAAACTTGTCATTGAAAATGAGAAGGACAGCCATACAGAGCGTTTTGCGATCAGCCACTATCGTTTGTTTCGAGCTTCACAAGGATCGGATGCCGAAGAAAACTGGGAGGCAGTGATAAGGTTTAAGGCTTATCGAAATCGGTTGTCTGAAAATTACCAACTAGACGGGCTACTCCAGTTGTCGACTGTGTGTTTTGTGTTGCAAAGATGGGGTGAAATGGAAAGATACGCCGACGAATTACGTTCTCTTGCCATTAGGGTTTATGACGATGAGCTGCGCAAACGAAAAAGTAAAAAGGAATGCGATCCTTTAAAAACAGAACGTCATTTAGTTGTGTACTATGGACAAGGTTTTCTTCTAAAAGGTGCTGCGCTACAGATGCAAGGACAATACGCGGAAGCAAAAAAGTATGTTCAAGGCTATTCTGATCTTGGATGGTTTCAGCTTTTGGATGATATAGGTCTAAAAGAGGTCGAGAAGTTCAGAATCTGGGCAAAAGCTAATTTGTACACGTATAGTTTGCTAATGGGAGAAATTACGGTTTTGCCCGAGTATCTGGAGTTTTTATCCAATCACCCAGTAGAAATACCGGCTGGAATGTTGACAATGATGGAAGCAGCCAGTAAATACGACATTGATATTGAGAATATCTTAGAACAATATTCTAAAGAAATAGAGCGATTCTTTGAATTTAAAGAACCGGTTAATATTGGCAGACATTATAATTTCCGGTATCATAAAACCGTGTATGAGTTAAAGAGAGGACGTATTCACAAAGCTCTTGAAGAAATTTTAACCTCTTTGAACTTAGCAGATCAGTTGAAGAATCACCAAGCATTTAAACGTAGTGCAGCCTTGTTTTGGGCACACCGCCATCATGCATCACAACACCATGAACGCATTTATCAAGAGATTATGGGGAGGTTTACGGAATGAAATTACAGAAGTTATCATTATCCCTTATTCTAGTTTTGGGACTGCTAATCAGTATACCAAGTAATCAAACACCATCTGGTACGACAAGCCAAGCAGTAGTACAATTGAATACTCATGGAGTAGGCGGTTAAAGAGTATAAAGACCAAAGCCAGTATCTTTAAAAGGTACTGGCTTTTTTATATTTCCTAATTTTTGCAAAGACGCGTTTTTGGGAGAGGCATGTATAGTTAAAAATGTCCTCTAAATACATAAAAAGGAAGGTTATTGAGAGAATGGGTTATTGCTTTGTATTTCAATTAGAATTCTTCGGAATAGGACGTATCTTCTATTCACTCAGACGTATCTTCTATTCACTCAGTAGAAGGAATGCTTATTTTTAATATGGATAACACCTCTAGAGGCAAATACATATTCCGCTTGGACATAGAGCATAACGAGGCGGATCTATTAAGAATAATAGAAGAAACGAGAGGACAATTAGTTGAACTTGTTAAGAATAAAGGGTTTGCTCATATAGAGGTTGTTGAGTTGAGCCAGCAGTTGGATGAGTATATTGTTCAATACCATACCATAACAAAATAAATACGAAATGAAACGTGGAAAACCTATTTTATCACAAACGGCAGACTACCCAGAAGAAACTAATAGTGATACCCCGATGGATTACCTCTTTATTTTGGAAAGCCGATCTTCCTATAAAAGCTGCGATTAGTATAATATCTAAATTATCCTTGTCCACAAATCATGAATATTGTACAATGATTTCATATTTAATTACTTGTGCTAGCTGGGTAACCTTGGCATAGGTCCAGCAACCAAGCAAACGTCATCAGCCAAGATCGGGGCTGACCGTATACCTGTGTAGGGACAATACACTTGTATGTCATGCTCTCCTGGTTCCCGTATCCCCGTAAGCGATACGAGCAGAACGAATTGAGCCTATCAACACTTTTTAGTATTCCCCTTTGTATTCCCCACGTAAGTGAGCTGGAAAAGATCGGGGTGACCGTCAGCGAAAGCTCGGCAGTGGAGTAACCGAAAGGTAAGCTCCCTTCCCTAGCCTCTTTGTATGCCAGCAAAGGGTATGGCCGGTAGTAACGAAAGTCTACCTAAAAGCGTTTTGTTGCCTGAACGCCTAACACAACTGTTGCAAAGGGATGCCACGCCTTATTAAGGTGTAGAGTATTTCAAGACTCAGTAATTAAAAGACACGTTTCTCCTTAACAGGGAAATGTGTCTTTTTTTTTATTAAAAACATGAGGAGGATTTCCGAATGGAATTGAAAAATCTTGCTGTACAAACAACAGATACTGACCGTGTGATCGGTTATTTAACGTGGTATAGTCTCAGCGAGTCTATGTTTAGTCGAGAGTTGTTGAAAGAATCCCTTCGACAAGCTGGCTTGGGGGAAGAATGGTTACCTAAAGAAATTCGGACTCCGGATGCCTTTAGACGTGCCACCAAAGCAGTAGAATGCAAACGGTACTCTGATCAAGAAGGAGTGCATCATAACTTTTTAATCAGAGAAGTTGCACATGACAGTGAAATGGTGCAACGAAATATCGTTTGTGAGACAGTCGATCGCAATGGTCGGCGATTAAACTACGAATCGAGTTCTGCAATTTTGGTGTTAAACAGGAAAACAGGAGTTATTGATGTAACTGGCTTTGATCCGATTGCAGAAGAACTGGCGCAAGAAGCAGTCAATCGGTTCTCTCAATTCCTCAATAACTACAACAGTCAAGCAATTCGCCAAATGATATACAGCATTCTCAGTAGCATGTCTCCGACACCAGTTAGGAAAACAGGCGGTGTCTACTTTGTCCCAGCACGATTCAAGGAACGTCTGAAATCTATGTGTACGTTTCTTTCTTATTTAGATGGCGGCAAAGGGGTATCCGTACCAGTGGTCAATGACCAGGATAGCCGAGATATGATACGTGAGGGATTGCAAGAACACTTAAAATCTGTACTTGATAGTTGTCACAACGGAATCAAGCGGAATCTTCCTAAACATCACTTGAAACCACTACTTCTAGAGGCCAAAAGCGTAATTAGTGATTTCAAGGAGTATGAAGGGATTTTGCAAGAAGAAGTGGATAACATGCACACCTACATTGATCTAATTCGTCAGCAAGTTAAATTGCTGGTAGACAAGATGAGTGATTAAAGAACAATAAAACATCCTATTTGGGAGGTAAAATGTCATGAGTGAAGACCCGGTATCTGATAGAGTATGTACGATCTGTAGAGATCGTGCTGAAGCCTGGAAACTCTCACAAGAAAGATTCTTAGGAAAAGCCGAAAATGAACTGGCTTGCTTCCAAGAACGATATAAACTTAAAAAAGCCCGCCTGATGTATAGTGAACACGCTGGTTTACGTCAATGGCAAAGGGCTTTTTCTGTTTCAAACATTCGGGAAGCTGTTATTCACGGCTTCCCGATCTATCGTTATTACGATAAAAAATTAAAGGAAGTCAAGATCATCTTGATGTCCTATGTAAAACTCCAGGCAATGGAGTATCGTCCAATGCACGTGGTAGTCGGTTTTCACGAACAAACCCCTGATCTTTGGACTGTAATAACTGTTTATGATCCGAGTACGGAAAAGCATTGGCAGTGGAACGACCAGTTTGATCAAAAAGTCTGCTTTTGTGATTGAATCAGCGTATAATGGAGAGATCAGGATACCGAAAAGGGGCTGAACCTATGGAACTCTTTTCCCAAACCTCTCTCTCGAATGTTAAACTAACAAGGAGAGATGTAAACATGCTTCGATTAAAATCCGCGTTGTATAACATCAGCGTTGAAGATCTGATCCGGGAAGCAGTAAAGTCATATCAAAAGGAAATCCCATTATTAGAAAGTTGCCTCCTGCCAGGTGACTTCTGTGATGGAGGGATGGAAGTCATTGAGCTCCCTTATTCCGTTCCCTTTAAAATCGGCAGTCATGTACAGGAAATTGTCGTTACTGACGTTCCAGCATACCGTTGCACGAAATGCGGGGATATACAACGTGACGTAGAACTGGTCGCAACGATTGAAGAAGTATTTAATCAAGAAATGGAAGAAAGACTTGGAAGTCATGAGCCACTTCCATCAAGCATAAGCCTACATGACCTAATGTAAGCCCCCAAAAAACCAGCATCGATTTCTTCGATGTTGGTTTTTTTATTTCAAATTCGGAGGCTACTATGTTTGAGTTTTTTCGGGACACGGAGGTTAATGCCCTGGTGTTTTTTCCAGAGAAAATAGGATTTCAAGAAGGAGAGAAGTAGGAAATGGTAATGAAAAAAGTACAAGCAATCCGTCAATATTTGGCTCAGAAACTCGTTGATCGTCAACAAATCATTGATGCGATGTTAGTAGCATTGTTCTCACGGCAGCACGTACTACTAGTGGGCCCTCCAGGGACGGCAAAAAGCAATCTGGCCATCGAATTAGCGCAATGCATTTCGGGAGCGAATTACTTTCAATGGCTCCTAACAGAGTTTAGTACTCCAGACGAATTATATGGCCCCGTTTCGCTTGATGCCTATGCCCAAGGGGTTTACAAACGGAATACCTCAAACAAGCTACCAGAAGCCCATCTTGCCTTTGTAGACGAGATTTTTAAAGCCAATTCAGCAATTCTGAACAGCTTACTTACCTTAATCAATGAACGACTATTTTATAATAATGGCGCTCCTGTAGTCAGCCCTCTTATGAGTGTGATTGGGGCGTCAAATGAATATCCAGAAGAAGAAAACCTAAGTGCCTTATTTGATCGGTTTCTCGTTCGTTTCCACGTTGAGTATATCGGCGAAGATCAGAGTTTTCTCACGATGTTAAAGGGAGCACCACAAATGGAGCGTCCTACACTAACATTGAATGAATTGAAACAACTGCAACATGCATGCGAAATGGTTTCCATTTCCGATGATATTCTCAGCATAGTGGTAGAAGTTCGGAGACGACTCAAAGATGAAGGGATTCGACCTTCTGACCGTCGATTCAAACAATGCTTAAAGCTACTACAAGGAATGGCATTGTTATCCCAACGACGAATGGTCCTAAAAGAGGATTTGATAATCTTGACTCATTCTTTATGGGAAGATGTTAACCAGCAAGAAAAAGTCGAGGAAATCATTAATGAGTATGCGATCGATAAAGTGGAAAAGCTGCTTAACGATATTGTTGAAGAGGCCAAAGAAATCTATAACAATGTCCGAAACCTGCAAACACCGGAATCGGCTGTGGAAGGAACGAAGAAACTTAAGGACCTTGCCAAAGAATTAGTGAAGGTCAAAGGAGATCATCCGTCCCGTACTCAGGAGATTGAAGGTGTTGAACAAAAGCTAAAGGATGCCATGAGCAACCTCGCGGAGGCTGCCATTGGCTTAGGATAAGCAGTATAAACAAGACATGTTTTAGAAGGAGGACAATGGATGAAATACGATTCAGTTCTAAATACTGATCGTTTTGACCGTAGACGTTTTAACAGTGTCTATGAAATGTCCCATAACTTAAAACAATCAGCTGGAAAGGGAGGGTGCTATATGCCCTCCTTTTATTCTCTTATGGGGGATATGTGGGCTGGCTTATACAAGTTGACACCAGAGCTGCTACAAGAGGCCGATCAAAAACTTTCCATGAACCATCAGTTAATGGGTCGAATCCTTGAAGATGAATCGTTCCAAGACTTCCGGAACTACACAAAGCTGGATGACTTGGCCTCTGCTATTGGTACGATGAAATTCAGTGAGCAAGTCATACAGTGGATACAGCAAGAGATTGATCACGATACTAGACAGCAGATGGAGGAAGTATCCCAGCTCCAACGTCAAGCCGACCAACAACAAGAATTGGCCCAACAATATCAGCAGCAAGCCGATGCTGCAAAGCAAGCAGGGGATAATCGAGCAGCTGGTCAACAACAGAAGAAAGCAGGTAAAGCCCAAGATAAAGCAAATCAAGCGCAACAAGCTGTTCAAAAGTTGATGGAAGATATCATGCAGAATGTATCGCCAAAAATGGATTCCACCGGGACTTACTTTGCCAAAGCCATGAAGGATACAAAAGAGCTTACCGACAACGTGAAAGACTTACTAAGTGGCTTTAAAGCCGGTAAAACAGATGCCGATCTGGAGTCCGTTCCGTTGCGTGATAAACTGAAGCTTGCAGAAACCTTGAAGAATACGCCCAAACTAAAGAAGATCGCAGAATGGGCAGGTCGATTTAAGGCGATAGCTCAAAGAAAACAGCGATCTAAAACAAAAGTAGCGATTACCCGAAAAGGTGTGACGACAGGGAATAACGTGGAACAATTGCTCCCGTCAGAAATTATGTTCTACATGAATCCCAGTACGAAGGAAGATTTTCTCCGTCGTTATGCTGAAGGTCAAACGATGCAATATGACACCAGAGGAAGACAAAGGGCTGGAAAGGGACCGATTATTCTCTGTCTCGATCAGTCCGGATCTATGCGAACGCTAGATGAGCAATCCAAGGGATTTGCCCTAGCCCTAATGATGATCGCTCGAAAGCAAAAACGAGACTTTGCTTTGATCAATTTTTCGAATCATGCAGAGTCATTTGAATATCCAAAAGGGAAAATCACACCACAAGATTTGATAACACTGGCCACACGTTTTATGAATGGTGGGACAAATTTCAATAGAGCATTGATAGAATCGGTCCGTATCCTTGAAAAAAGTAAGTTTAAGAAGGCTGATATTTGCTTTATTACTGATGGTGAAGATGATGTAAGTCCAGACTACCTGGCACACTTTACCGAAATCAAAAAACAAAAAGATTTCCAAGTGCTATCTGTTGTCTTGGGAAATGGCAATGATGAGAGTCTTCGTCAGTTCTCTGATCAAGTAGTAAGTGCTTCTTCTATCCTAGAAGAGAGCGTGATGGAAAAGGCATTTTCGATTTAAGGATACGCTAAATATCCTCTTCACAAGTGAAGTCCAAGTGGAGAAGGGCTGAAAGAAGAAAGGCCGATGGTTAAGCATCGGCTTTTTCCTATTTTAAAAATACGGGAGGACTACGATGAGATATATTCGGAGGTATCCAAGAGCTCAAGCCATTAGGGATGGTGCGCTCGTAGACGTATCAGAATTGGCATTAGAAGCCGGGATTCGGATACCCGTTGCAATTACCCAACGACTATTAACCGACGTGATTACGCCTCATCCAAAGGCTGTAGGACAGAGCATAAATGGTCGCTTGTGGGATGCGTTATTCCTTTTACAGATTGAGATTAGAAATAGCCAATTTCAGGTTACTTCTCTCCCATTCTCCTTTGGCTATCAATGTATCTTTGTCATAGGAGAAAAAGAACAAAAATTAACGCGATTAAAAGCCGTACTAGCTTATGGTGATGATTTGAAGCCTGCTCTAACGATCAAGCTTCAAGATGAAGAGGAGTGATCTTATGAAGGGACGCTGGCTCTTAACTCGGAAGGAAGGCAGCGAGTGGGTCTGGCTAGTCACCGAAGAGATCCACTCCAAACTACTAGAGCAATATAGACGAGAGGGATGGAAATGCAAAGAAAGAGTAGCATAACTCTGCCCTGATTAAATACGAGAAAGTACAAAGCGCACTTCACATCATGTGAGTGCGCTTTTTTTATGTTTCGAAATTAAAGTTTTCTACTGAAAAACAAAGATGTAGACTAGAAAAAAGATGTAGGCAACGTAAATCTTGTAAGAAAGTTGGTATGATATTGGCGAAAAAAAAGTTAATGACCAATGCAGAATATCCAGTCCAATACACTGTCATAAAAAATTTGATGGGGGATATGGATATTGAATGCGACATCTATGTTTCTGAAAGTAACAGATATGACGCGTTCGCAGATAAAAACGGTATAAAATTTACGACTGCCGTAATTGAAGACTACATAGAACAGCCTTATGTGCTACGCTTCTTTGCAGCTCACGAGCTGGTTCATATTAAATATAAGGAATACGGGTTCCTACAAGCCCTTAAATCAACTTGGGCATCTTACAGTTCGGCATTCGGGATAAAGGGACCGTTAAGAAAGGGTAACGCACAAATTCTACTCTCTGAAATGCGTGCAAATCTTGAAGGAGCATCGTATGCAAAGCTAACACCAATAGAGCTTATTATGTCCCAGGACGCAGTTCAGGAGCGAAACAATGATTCAGTACGTCCGAAATCATATAATGTCGGATATCCAGACCGCGAGATGATAAAAGAATACGCTCATCGCTACCAACAACTAACCGAAACAGTGGCATACGATATTTTGCTGGAGTATTGTACGCAACTTAAAATTCGAAACCACGAACAGTTTATCAAGAAAGCCATTTCCAAATTCTTTAATAAGCCAAGGCTATGGAAACTTTGGATAGGAGGAAAGTAAAATGTTGAAACGAAAAATCATGTCCTTCCTGATTGCATTGATGTTGACTTATACAGGGTTTTTCGGAGTTTTTTATCAAAACATTGTGTATGCAGCAACGCTACATAATGATTACACATCGCACCCTGCGAGTGTGGCGATCGACCTTGGTTTGCAGAAGGGGTATCTTTGGCTGAGTGGCGATGGAAATTTTTACCCTCAGAATCAAATCACGCAAGGCCAATTTATTGCGAGTTTAGTAGCCATTCGCGATTTAAAAGAAGCGGCACCAGTACCTCAACTTGCAGTAGGACACTGGGCAAAACAAAGCTATGAAAAGGCCCAAAAAGCAGGCATGTTGGCAGATGTGAAGATCGATCCAAACAAGCGTTTAACGAAAGAAGAGGCTGCAGCACTAGTGTTCACTGCTTGGAAGCCAATCCGAGGCGAAAAGAATCCCAATTTAACCAATACGGGCGCACTCATCACTTGGGGATGGATGAAACCTGCCCCTAGTGGTCAGCCGAAGTTCCGCGAAGACTTACCGGTGACGAAGGCGGATGCCGCTGAGATTCTACGGTATCTGTGGCAAGATAAATGGCAACTTGAACAAGGTGCAAAATACGCTACTGAGTTCCATAAGAGCTTAAAGATCCTAGATGGAAAAATTACTGGGGAAGTGCCAAAAGGCGATAATAATTTTAAGATAGAAGCGATGTTTTTTACCAAAAAGAATGCATTTAAAAGTTTCATTAATAACCAGTCTTTTAGTGTCCCGTTAGGTGACTTGCTAGCTTTTTCTTTTAGCGTAATAAATAGTAACGATTCAACTGATGCAGGCATTTACATGTATGAGAGATTACCGAGTTTGGAGCGAAAAAATAACACCCAAAAATTTCATTTTATGAAAGGAAATAAATAGATGCTGATATTATCACGAAATATAATAAAAAAATTCCCTAAATAGATTGATGTCCAAGAAAACGTTGATACCACTAATGAAATACCTAACATGAATGTTAACATTAAAATTAATGTTAACATTCATGTTAAATTTATTGATAACGATATCGTTACTGTTTACTGCTTACAAATTCACTTCATATCAGATTCGATATTTCCTGAATAGATACGATCTTGTTAAAGAAAATCCAAGTAACTTCTTCTTTCTTAACCAGTTTAATCATTTTGTGAATGTCATCAATCTTTTCGACAATCCCTCTGGCGCTTTCATTTACTCCTAGATCTTCCCGCGTACATTTCCACCACGTAACTGTAATTGCCTTGCCCATTTTGATAGATTCCATAACCTGAAGTTGAAACTCAGCTAATTCATCCTCTTCAATAACTGGCTTCCTTACTAGTTGTTTATCCAATTGGTGCTGATAGAGTAATGTTGCATGTTCTGGCAATATAAATTTCATACCGAACGGATCTTCTAGTCTGCCTGCCAAAATGAAAACCTCCCCCAAAATAGGAACATATGTTTCTATTTTGCTACACAACAACCTTTGTATGCAAGAAAAAAACACGACCTGAATTCCAGATCGTGTTAAAGTACACAGCCTTAATTGTATAAATCATGATAATGATCCCCGGAATTCCACTCATGTTTACATAACGGGCATCGATAATACCAATATCCATATTTTCCATGATATCCATCCACATTTTTTTGAATCTCGCCTTCACAATCTACCACAGGGCAATCAATAAAATAGTTATCCTGAAGATAGTCATTTGCTTCTGCCATTTCATCTCCAGCTATATCTTCAATTTCAGGGGAAATTTCCTTAATCACTTCCTTCAGATTAATTGAATACGTTATTCCTAACTCTTCGGTATAGGGAAGTAAATTCTCATGTATTTTTGTCTTATTATCAAAAGAGCTAAATTCATTTGTATTATTGGTAACGAAAAATATCTTTTCAAAACTGTTATATTGAAGTGCTTCTTTAACAAACTCAATCGCACTAAAAAATACTTCGGCATCGTCGGCTTCATTTTTTTGTGCGTGTGCTTGTTTTACAGTTGGATTCGTGTTGCAAAAAAACGGCCTTTCCCGATTTATTGCCATGTCTGCGATGATCCCTTTACTTGCTAAACTAATACCGCCTGTTTGGTTTATTAATTTTGAATCTATGAGGTCATTTATTTGTTCGAATTTCCTCCCAGACGTATAACGGTATTCTCTCTTTCTCATTTTAATCAACTTCTCTAAAGCGTCAGTGAAACATTTTGCCTCTTCAGCATTTGCATTTCTAAAGAGCGGAAGTAATTTTTTACCACTCTCTACGGGATTAATAATTCTTTCAAAAAATGTTTCATTTCTAACTTCATATAATCTTTTCCATTCCAAAACAACTCTCTGAGGAAGTACTACCTCAATATTAGCCTTGAGGAATAAATGCTTATAATACCTAGTTTCTGGACTGTCTGGTTCACATAGATTGATGAGAATGTTCGTATCTAAAATAACCATATATCTCTTCTTGAACATAGATTATTCCCCCTAATACTGATTCGCATCTCCTTCACGCGATTTGGATTCGACATCCTCCTTATTTGTTTCCATTTCCCCTTTAAACTCCAATAGGTCATTTATACCTATCCAGATACCCTTTTCTCTCCATATTGCTTCTGCAATTTTCTCTAGGTGTTCAAACTCTATCCGTTGGATCGGTGTCTTTATCCCGTTCCTCACCCTATAACCATTTTCAAGTTCGTTTATTGTTTGAAAACGTAAGCCAGCTAGGGACGCCAACTCCCTTTGGCTCGTAATACCAAAACGCTCACGTATTTCTCTTATCTTCAATTCAATTTTTATCTTCAATTCATTATCCATGTTATATCACCAACAACATCGTACCGCATATGCGTTATAACCTCAAGGAAAAATATTGAAATTGTACCGTATATGCGGTACGATATATGTAAGGATTAGCATCATCCACTAACGAGGAAAAATCAGTCGTGATGGAAGTTATCCTCAACACGAATAGCCTGGATAGCTATCAAGGAGGTTCCGGAGAAAATCCCTTACCCTTGATGTACAAACTAATCCAAGCTGAATATATGTACACAATATATCACTACATTAGGCGCCTTCTGTATTCGTGACCCTTTCTGGTAATTATCGTAAAGAAGGGGATACATCCGCGGCTGAAGAGCCCCTGCGTTTTCCCAGAAAAGGATTTTCAATATTCATTATTGACAATGTTCCATGAATATAAACCTTCAGATATTACTTTCGCGAAACGAGGTATTATGATGGGAGGGATTATTGATCAGCCAAAACCATATCGGCTATCATGGTCGTTCTCAGGGAGAAATGTGTGGCTCCAAGAGTACTTTTGAAAGGGGATACTTCAGATGGAATCATGCGCTATTAACTACATGGGAATATCTATTGGATTTGGGGAGTTTATTAATAACGATGAACTCTGCGAAACTTACATAGAAGTCAATTTTTCGGATGATAGCATGAAAGAATTTAACGGAAATTGTCTTGTCATAAACCATTCCCAGCAAAGTATTGTTGTTTGGGATAATAAAGGAAAAAAACTATTTGAGTCACCAATAATTGATATTCCATTCTTCAGAAGAGAGTTATTAAGGAAGATAGCAGACTCCAACTAACATCCTCCAGTATACGAGTCTCTAGGGTAGCCGCTGGTAACTTCCAGATTCAAACTTCTAATATGATCAAAGGAGAAAACTCCTTTGTTATCAGACGGTGATTACAAGTACTGTGTCGATTGCTTGGATACGTTGGATGAGGAACGGAAATCCGATTCTAAATAGGGATGATCAAAGGTGCAGTTTGCACCGGCACAAATAAATTATAGGAAATGACGGTGAACTACTAAGATGAAAGTACATTTACTTGTCTCAGTGGCAGGCGTATTCAAACAGGAACATTGGTATGACGATATGGTGCCAATCCCTAACGTCGGTAACGGCATTGTTGTCGACAATCAACTCTATACGGTTAATGGCGTCAGATATGAGTATCATGAAGGACACGTAGTAGTTAAAGTATTTATATAATTTCCCGGAATGCTCATTTAGGAAAGAAGGGAACTTAATAATGAATTTTCGATTAGTCAAAACTAAATCTGGTATCATTCATGTAATTTCGCATGATAACTCAGGGAGGACAATGTGTGGTACCAGACATAACCAAGTTCAAACACATCCTGGTAGCTTATCTGATATCACCTGCAGCAAGTGTCAGAAAAAGCTTAATGTATCTTAGAGAGTAACGAGAACAGCCGATCGAACTAACACTCGCCGGTAGTCCAATAGAGGGTGATCTACATGACTTTAACTGAATGGCTTGGAATTGGAGGTTTCATCTTAGGTGTTACCAATTTAGCTGTGCATCTATACATCCAATTCATAAGAAAGGCAAAATTAGAAATAGAGATTATAGAACCTTGCAAAATTGTTTCGAATATACCAGGGCAAGCACATTTACAAGTTAATCTTAGGCTAAAAGCAATCCATGGTCCTGTTTTTCTAAGAACAGCTAGACTTTACCATGACTCCCTTAATGCAGGAGTTTCTGTTATTACGCCTCCAACACGGACACCCCAATATTCCTTTAATACTGAGAACGGGGTTAATTTCAATATAACTCATTTCCATACCTTGATTAATAATGAATTAAGCACTGAGATTTTGGATTTAATTAAGATCTGGAATGACAATGAATTTATAGACATTAGGGACTTGAAAATTGATAAAGACGATGCTAAATCGTTTACGGTATTAACCTCAATATATGGACCTAGAGGGGAGAGTGGCTTAAGCGATGATTTAGAAGTAAAAGGTTGGAAGCTCGCGCTAGAGTATGATAAGCAAACAGAGATTATTAATATCCCTGGATTCAAGCTTGTTAAGCAGTATGTGTAACACTTCGCAATTTGATTACATTGCTCATATTGTAAAGTGCTAGAAAAGATAAATAGGGAACTATTAGCTACATATGAGCTAAAAGCAAAGCTAAGTACAATCGTGTGAGATCAGAAAGGGTTAAGGATGAATAGACATGAATTTATAAAACTACCACGATACGATGAAGAAGTGTTTTTGCTTCAAACGTTGAGACTGGATCATGCCATGGGGGGAGCTATGTTTGATAAGCTCTCAGGGATTCTTATAGCTGCGATAGAAGAAGCAAAGAAACGAAGTGAAGATGAAAAAGCAAAATCGCTTGATCTCTTTTTGCAGCAGATTACAGAGGCAGTACGGTCTTATGGAGATATCGAGGAAGATTTCCTACTCAATCGCGTAATATGGACCAAAGAATTGACATTGCATATGCTTCGCAAGCTCTACGACAGCGGTCATCCAGTAAACTCCGGAAGCATGCAGCAAGGGGGAAAGGTGCTACGTCGGATACTTGAAAAAGGTAGACGCTTTTTTGGAAGTTGGGATGAGTGCTTAGAGGCAGCAGGTATTCCTCCAAAGGATATACGAAAAAGTAAGAAAGGGCAGATGGTAACGTAGAATGCGCTACTATAACCAACGTTTTGCTAATGATGAAGAAAATACCATCTTACGCACGCTTCGGTCCGACATTGATTACAGCATCCTTACTCATCTTGTCGATGCGTTGGGTACTCCTCTTTTAGATGATGAAAGTAAAAGGATGTTAGATCCACTTCTTCAAAGTAGTAAACAATTACTCGAAGTGTATAAAAATGAAAATCTGCTGTCGCTGCAACCAGGTCTAATTCAAGAAATGCTAATTGAAAGACAGCTGCAAGGCAAGTCACTTGCCGAGCCGGTAATGAGAGAAGAAGAGCTTGTAATTTATGAGGCGATTACAAGAAGATACGACTATTACGTATTTTTAAGGATGTATAAATTTGATGCAAATAGGATCAGGCACGAGTATAAAGTTCAACAAAGAAAGTTAAAGGCTGAACGAAGAAGAATTGACAATCAGAAATGGCTTGAGGAAACGTACGAGGAGCGAAGAAACCTAATCTTAGACAATATCAAAGCGCTTGCTGAAAACTATACGGGGAAGCTGTCCCACGCACTCTACAGGAGGAAGTACCCTAACTCTGGATCGGCAGTAGAGATCAAGGAACTGTTTGGGGGTTGGAACCAGGCGTTAAACGAAGCAGGAGTCAAAGAAATGATGGATGAGTTCGAGGTGTTGGAAGCTGCACAAGAAGAGGGCCCAGAGATCGTACATCTTAAAGAGCAAATCATTGAACAAATCAAAGAATGTCACCTAGATAACGGTAAGATTTCTGCCAGCATCTATGAATTGTCTGGCCGTTCCCCGTCCATAGAGGTCGTAAAACGTGTTTTTGGAAAATGGACGGATGCCATGATAGCGGCTGGCTTGCCAACCAATAAGACGACTCATCGAAATGCTGAAAGAAAGAACAAAGTTCATACAAGTCTATCCACTGATATTCACGAGTTAAAACTGTCTTTAGAACTGATACATCAGGAACGTTTAGCTTTGCGTCAAGAGTTCAAAGACAGAGATTTAAAGCTTATACAGGAAAAAGAAAGCATCCAAGCGCGTTTAGTCGAATTAGAACAACTACATAAAAATCCACTGTAATAAGCTCTGGTTATCGTGACAGCATGTGTCAGCGAATGCTGGGCGGAATTTGGTGAATAATAAACCTCTTAACAAAATAGCTACGAGGAACGATCGCACTTGGTTACACACTGCTCAAATTGATAAATTAGGAGGTTGTTTGATGCTCTATGTGATCGGCAAAGAAGTAAATAATGAGATTGTTTTCCTGAGAGAAGATTGGGAAACAGAAAAAGCAGATGCATACTCTGATGATCTAGGATATGCAAAAGTTTTTGAAAGCAAAGATGAAGCTGATAAAGTGCGTGGTTCGGATGAGGTTCTTGTTCCAGTAAACAAAGATGAGGACGGGGATATTTTTCTCTTGTAGTTGTGCTTTACAAACTGCTCATTGAAGAAAGGAAAAAATTTTATGAAAACAACAGGTTACAAGGATGTCCATGGTCAAGAAATACGTGTAGGGATGAAATGCATAGATCAAATTAATCAAGTTGACGATATTGAAATCATCGAGGTAAATGGTCAATACTTTGCAAAACCATCAGGACTTGATGGAGAACTGTTGAGTGATGTTCACAAGGGCTTAGTAATTAGTTCACGTTAACATTTTGCTCATTAATTAGACTACGAAAAGCGGTATGCACAACGATTACGACGATAGAAAAATGCGCTGATTCATATCGTTGTACACGTATTAACTAGACTCAGTATTCAACGATAGTGGGTCTTGACGATGAGAAGGTATCCAGTAGCCTGATACGGCATCCCGCGTCACACAAGGCGGGACGTGCGGCGGTGGAACTGGATACCGCGAGGCTCATTGTCAAGACGAATACGTTGACTGTATATGCACATCGGTTCGAACATTGAAAAGAGTGTTTTCCTCGCTTCTAAATCCAGATAATAGTTATTATGTGAAGGAGGGTATGTATGGGAACAATGCCTATCACCGTCTTAGAACAACTAAATAGGCTCATTTTGGATAGTACCGGTACATTGGATCAAACAAAAGACGAGCTATTAAGATGCGATCCAGAAGATCCCAAAGCCAAATACTTAGAGAAGGAAGTTGGACGTATACAAGAGCGTATTGACTTCCTGATCAAAACAAGGGAAGAAGAACAAGCCCGTGGGAAAATACGTTATGTTTACCAGTTTGGAACCGTCGAGTATTTTAGGCAAAGTTTCGATGATGTGATACATCTTGAACATATGTTTATCACTTTAACTCGACACATACTTGAGGTGAATGAGTCACCGAGTAAAAAGGTTAGGTATATGGAAAGTCTTATGAAAGTTTACGGGGAAGTCAGCAAGCATGCGTAAGGCATCTATCCTGATGGTACGGTGGGTTACAAATTGCTCATTAAAGAAAGCGGGGGAGAGATATTCGATGATAAAAACTCTAGAATCAATCGTTTCTCAACTGACAAATGATGAGTTAAGAAAAGCTTTTGATGAACTTATTGAGTTCAAAAATACTGGCGTCTTGGTTCGTGACGGCATAGTACGAGCTGTTCACGCTGACTTTGAGGAATTTAACGATACAAGCTTTCCAATTGGGTCGGTAGATAAATTCATCTTCTTCGAAATCAGTAAAAGAGCCTACAGTTTATTGCCATCGGATCATTAACATACCTACCTTTAGAGAGGTAAATTGAACAACTGTAGTTTCAATGCCTATTGTAAATAGAGTGTGCGTTGAAAGGGTGGAAATAAATGGGGAGTATACCAGTTACAGAACTAATTACTAAGTTGGTAGCTGCTTTAAAGAAAATACGGGAAATGCGGCACCTTTATTGGCCTGTCGTTATTAAAAGATATGAATGGAGTCAACAAGGTTGGGTTGTCTATCCCCGATCTCTATTCCGTAACCTGCAATTCGTTACAGATGCACATGTATGGTCAAACAAAATATCTGATCGCGTAGTATTAAATAAAATGCTAATTGATTTCCTGATGGATCAAGAAATTGATACTCACCTGTACAATTTCGGCGTTTATTGTATCTACAGTGATTTTGGTCGGCATTATGAGAGCGAGTTTTCCGAAGAGGCTATCGGGAAAAAACGGAGTAATTTTGTAGCCGCATTACCAAAAGCGCAACTTGTTAGTGAAGATGATTTTCTGACGACGATTTGGGCAACCCTCATCGAGGAGCGAGAGACTCATATTGGTGAATATCGACGGAATCCATTTCTCCAGAATGTACGAATTTTGTTTACACCCGAGCAATTTGAGAAGGAGACGGGAACGCTTTATTACGATTGTGATTGGCTTGAGCCGATATCCGGTAAGATGGATCTGGAAGTGAAAAGATGGGCTGGTGAACACGATCCTATGGCTCCATTGCAAATTCCGGAAGGATGGATTGAAGGACCGATTATTCTTGGCCATGAAGGTTCGGGGAATGGGCTGCGTCATTTTGTACAAGGTCAGAAATTAAATGCCGGCCGATCAATACAAGTAAAATTCGGTGGCGGGTGGATCGTTGGACGATACGAGTGGTCTTTTGAACAGGGAAACCCCATTCAGATTCATGCAGGTAGTGATGTGATCAACATTCATGAGGGACACTTGGTTCGAATTCGAGGGTAACTAGATATTTTGATATTTTGCTTGATCATTTCAAAGTCAATTTGCCATCTGTAGAGTATGAGGTCGCAGCATACATCATGGCAATTCCGGATATTCTGAAACGGATACCAGGAGACTCCTTGATGTCCCCGTTTGAATGGGTATGGCACTGGGAAGACGACAATGATCCTGAAACCAAACGATTGTCTGATGCCATATTCTATATGGACGATCCTTACAAAGAGTTAGTAATGGCTGGATTCCATATGTATAACGGGGAACCTTTCCGCTTAAATAAAGGTCTGGACCGATGGGAAGATGTTCACTTTCAAGTGTTCATCCAGGCGTGCAAGATACGCGGGAAGTTTGAATAGACCCTTTGTATTAAACAAAAGGAGAGGAATTTTTCATGCAAAAGAAAGTGCTTCTCTTAGAATCAATAAAAGAATTAAATCTAGATCAAAGAAATGCGCTGCTGGGATATATCTTTAGTAAATATATGGATGACGAAGAGTTCCAGAAGTTTGTTTTGGATGGTATCAATTTGTTAAAAGGGGTTACATTTGATGAGGATGGGTTACCAATTCCAGATAAGATTAATTTGCAATAAGAGTCTAAAATGAGAAACACGCCCATCAACTTCGGACGTGTTTCTTCTATTATATACATTCTTATACTTGCACTTTGCTATTAATCAAATCAGCTAAAGTAGAACCCGTTTCTTCCTTCAAACTATGGAGGTAGATTTGTGTTGTCCGGATGTCCTCATGTCCGAGTTCATCCTTCACATCCTGAATACTGGCACCCGAATCCAGGGCAATGGTCGCAAATGTGTGGCGAAACCAGTGGGGTGATACATCCTTAGCCTTTTTCTTCAAAGTAGAGTGTTCTTTACCTGCACGAATCGTTGCACGTTTAATCATACTCCATACATGCTCCCGAAAAAGTCGGTTGCCGTTTTTATTAGGGATAAGTGGAGCCTCCGGAGACTCATTTAGTTCCAGCCCCCTGTTCCTCAATGATGACCGCAGCTGCTCCCTATATATTAAAATGTCGTACATCACATTTTTGGGGATCTTCTTTCTGGTCACCTTACCACCTTTTCTTATTAACTTAACCATGGTATCTCCATACAAGCCGCTTTCTAAATCCGCATTGTTGATCGCACACAATTCCGAGACACGCAATCCCTTCAGAATAAACAGGCTTCCTATAATACGGAGAAGCGGTTTCTTCCTTAATTCATTGAGCACAACCTGTAGTTCTTCATAATTCAACTTTCTCTCTGTTATCGCCACAACCTTCTGGCCAATCGAAAACTCATCCCGAAAGTTGTGTGATACAAACCCCTTCTCGTATCCAAAACGAAGGATACTCTTCAAGAAACTCAGCTTACGTACAGCCGAATTGGGAGCATACCGTTCTTTTATGTATCGTTCATAAGCGCGTAATTGTAATCGACCAATGTCCTTTAGTCTACATGAAGGAGGAGCTGGATCTGCAAGACCAACAGTGTTGAATGCATTTGCCGGATCTGCAAGAAACTCCAGCAACACATTCATGTCCCGTTTGTATTCCAGAATACTATTTGGTTGCAACTGTTTATTACGTGTTTTCCCATATAAATAGAAGAGAAAGAAAATCCAATCATCTTCAATGAATTCAAGCGTTAACGTTTTCCCGTCTTTTAGCAAAAGAGATCGCATGTCCTCATGATCCATCCATCCATCTGTTTGAATCAAATGGGCAAGATTGTCCCATGAGGTTTGAGTTTGTAAATCGTAGCGACTATGTTTTATGAGGTCGAACATGTTGTCCCTCCTCTTCTTCGAATTGTCTGAAAATAATAGCGATAATGCAAACACCAGTTCTTTCTATCATCATATCATATTTTGAAAATAATAGTAACAAAAGGGCGTCTTTTGTTACTATTATTAACTGATATATATCGATACGAAAACTACATAATAAATATTATGTAATCTCTTATTTCTATGCAACTTCACTTCTCATTTGACTGAAAATTCCACGAAAAATATAAAGTCCAAAAATGGGATTATCGGAGAAACTATTAGACACTAGAATCTCTCCTAAAGCAAAGACCCAGGGGAATAGAATTCATTTTATTAGTTCCCAACGAAAATAATTGTAAATTCCATCGTTTGATTCTATACTTGGTAACAATTAGGTCGAATTTCGGAGTAAAACAGGTTTTGGTATGAGTCAAAAGGGGTATATAGTTAATTGGGGTTTCTATCGTAGCTGAAAATCATATCAACATCATAGACCTTGACCCTATCGATCAAATATAAGTTCAATAAATATTTGTACGAAGTGGAGGAATCAGGATATGACATGGTTTTGGGTACTGGCCTACTTATCGGGGCTTATAGTCGTAGCGATTATAGCATTTCGGAAAATGGAGTTCATAAGCGAACTTATTATGGACTTAACAAATCGCGATTATTTAACGGTACGTGATTTGATATTCATCTTTAGCGGCATAGTGTTTTATCCCATTGTAATCCCTGCATTGGTCTTTCTGTTAGCTTTTGCGTTCATTGTGCATGGAGTAGAGGGATTTCGACAAAAATGGAAATCACTTTTTGGGTCCATCGTTTATCGGAGAGATCGGTAGTAGGTCTAGTCTCTTCAAATACATGGTCAATTTCCCCATAAAGACACAAAGTAACAGTGTACCCATTTTTTCTCCAGTTTTCTATTTCCCCCTCAGGTATACCATAAGTCTTCCATTTTTATGTGTATAAATGTAAAATTAGACATAGGTAATATGTAACATGGTTTTATGGTTCTTTTTACTTAAAATATAAATTCTTGTTATATGTGCCGTTTGATTTTTCATTTTTGAGAGGTCGTAAGGAGTGTAACAGATGAATGAGACAGAAGACAAGATCATCACAGACGAAATGATAAGGGAGGCACTCTCATTACTAGTCTATTTCTCAGAAAATGATGAAAAAGCTCGAAACATTATCAATCAAATTGAGTCATATAGCTTGCCGCGAAAATGAATAATACGAAAAAACATCCCGTTCCATTGAACGGGATGTTTTTTATACCATGTTTACTTTTTAACCGAGGCTTTTACGCCATTCGCATACATGATAGCCGATTGTATTATCATGTTACGCATTTCTTCGTTTTCAATCGACAATAAGATCTCATGGAGCTCATCGATCTTCTTTAATTGATCTTCAGAATACTTTAATCCTTCTTTCACTTCATCTTGAAGATGGCTATCCGTTCTTCCAATCAAATAATCAACTGATACGTTGAAGAAATCAGCTAAATTTTTTAGCATATCATGATTGGGTTCGTTCACTTCGTTTTCATATGCACTTATTGTAGTTTTTGCAACATCTAAAGCTTCTGCTAGATCAGCTTGGGTCAAATTCCTCATTTTTCGCAATAAACGAATCCGTTGCCCTATCATTTTTATCACACCCAATTTCTATACTTACTTAGTAAATTCATGTTCAATGGAATATACAAATGAAGTTTTGTGTTCCTATACTCTCATTGTAAGGCAAAATCACCATAATTACACATAGAAATATTGGAATTTCACAAAATATGGTAGACAAGCCATTGTTCATGAATTATGGACTTTGATGTTGGGGTATTGTACATGAATCGTGGACTTTGGGGGAAAGTCTATGAATATTATACATGATATTTCGCTGATTAGGAAGTTGTAAACTAGGTATAAGTACATATATCATGTATTTTTTATTGCATTTCACCAATGATGTAATTATAATGATCCTGTGTACATGTTTCATGTATTTTATGGTGATTTATTATGCAATATAAACTCCCCGATAAAGATTAGACATAATGTACTTCACTCAATATAAAGCGGAAGTATCGATCCCGGCTACCGTTCTCTATAAGAAAACCTCTCTAGTTCCAATTAGAAAGTAGTATAGGACCTATATAGGGGCTTCTTAAAACAAAAAGTACATGTTTTATAGATATTTCTATTAAGTTCATATTTACTTATCAGTTTTCAGGAGGATCTTATGTCTAAAGGAAAATGGTTAGAGCTGAATGCTGCTTATCGAAAACAAATAAGGCAATACCGCTCAGAATTGGGGCAACTTGAGGCAGACGAAACAGACCTATCATTTATTAGAAGGCCTAATGATATTGATGTGTATTTGAGGAAGAAAGAAATCCTGATGATGATTAATCATTGCCAGCATGCATATCAGCAACTTGGTCTAAGACTTGGAGAAAAAGTAGAACAGGAATGGCTCGATATTTTAAAACCTATCGAGAAGACTGTTTTTCTTCTCCGTTATGAGCAGCAGTTATCCTATCAAGAGATTAAATCTATCCTTGGGATGCCTGAGCAAAAAACCAGAGAAACTTTTCAAATTGTAATTCAAAAGGTTCTTAAACACATTGCTAGTCAGCCACAAACTTAAAAATGGCTGGCTTCTTTTGCCGAAAGTCCTCCCAAAGGGCTTTGGACAGAGGAATGAAGCAGTGAATAAAGGAGATGACAATTATGTCAGCGATTTTTGCGATACAAGTCTTGAATGGTAAAGAAATACATGCGAAGAGTGAAATTCTTCGACAAATGAAGAATTACGGTATTCAAGCGATCAAAGACGTCATTGCATTTGAAGTATTCACTAAAAGATTTCGAGGAAAAGAGTCAGCTCCTACTACAGCAAGAAGCATCGTCCCAGGATATATCTTCGTTGAAATGGATATTGCTGGTTTCGACTTAAAACAAGACGGTGAACTATGGTCTTTTATCAAAAAGATCCCCTTTGTGCAGAAAATACTTCAATACAGCATAGATGAAGAAGAATTTGAATCATTTTTTGAGGTTGTTACTGAAGAAACCTATGATTTCGAAGTAGCTGTTAAAGAAGAGCCAGAACCCGATTCATTGGATCATGCTAACGCATTGCACTTGGCCAATACAAGTAATAATCCGAAAGATAAGCGCTATTGGTTGCAACAGTTAAGCCGTGTGGGTTTATTAGAACGTTTGAACCTATTGAAATCAAAGGCGAATTCCTTCCTGCAAGGTATTTCCTCTACAAATACACCCTTAGAGCATCCACAAAAACAGCTCTTGTCCTTTATAAAACATAGTGGGGGCTGGAGAAAGGGCAAGACCCCTACTTTCAGATTCTCGGGACAGTTGTTTGTTGAAACAAGGAAGGTAATTGATCCCAACACAACGTTATCAAATTCACTTTTGACAACCGGTGTATTTATTGTGCCTCACATTATATCGTACCTGGAAAAACATATGAATTTACTTCTCTCGCCACAGACTCAGTCTAATACTTTGTTTTCATCGTTCAATAGATGGCGGCATAATTAATACGACTAGGTTCCCCCGGGTTCCTAAGATATGCACCTGAAAAGGAGGCTCAACCTATCATCGGGTTGTGACTGGTACCCTACGGGCCGGGCGTCGAATGTACGAGTCGATGGTGTACTGGGAGACGGCGAGAACCAGCGATCAACCGGAGGTAGTGCGGAAATTCGCTCAGATATGGCGAGCGACTGAGAAGATCGTGGATTCCCGGACGCTTCAGGTAACCGGTCACACCCTGCCAAGCGCGGTTTTTGCAAAACTAAGCAGATTGGGCGTTAGACCTATGGTACACGGAATAATGATTTCTGGAGGTACTGAAAATGAATGAAACTCAAGGCATGAGAGTTCAAGTGCACGATTGTTTTTTGGATATAACAGGAACTAAACCGAACGAAGAACAAATCACAATTATTGTCGAAGAAGTTCCAACTGACATTAAAGGCTTAGCTCTTCAATGGGGATGGTTTGATACAGAAGTTAGAGAGAAAATATACCTGTGGTTGGAGTCTAAATATTCGAAGTAAAAATTAGACTGAGATAATAAAGACTGAACGTCAGCTCCGGCAGCTGTGGTCGGCGCAGCAGTCTAATACTATCAAAACCTGACGATTTTCCGTGACAAAAATCCGCGGCAATCTGCAACATTAGTCTAATATTATATTTTCTTCGTACACAGAGCACCAAGCGCTTCACTACAGGTATTTTCTCGACGTGAAGCCCCCTACTCTCATATATATGTCCGAACCGTTTTTAAAGCTTGCATCACGATCCATAAGAGCTGGGGTGGTCAAGCCCTATTGTGATTATCTCAATGTCCACTAGCCCTACGTGTTCAACAAACCGTGTTTCTCGTCCGTAATGACAAGGATATAAACATGGCATTTCGAAACAATCGGATCGCCGTTAGAAACAACCTCTATAAGCTCCAAAATTATTGATTCTTTGTACAAAAAAACCGGAAGTACAGGACTATTTATTCGCCATTGTAAATGACAAAAAACC
This sequence comes from Brevibacillus sp. IT-7CA2, assembly GCF_949767855.1. NCBI lineage: Bacteria > Bacillati > Bacillota > Bacilli > Caryophanales > Paenibacillaceae > Brevibacillus > Brevibacillus sp. IT-7CA2. The sequence continues at coordinate 56,223 of NZ_CATKQT010000050.1, read as the reverse complement.
GTTCCGTTTAGTTCGGTTTTTTTATTTTAATAATGATATTGTCATTAGATTTATTTACGATAAAGAAAAGGTTTATGTCTTTATTCTCAACAATATCATCTTAATTATAATCCTTAATATTTTCATGGACATTTACATAACTATAAACATTAATACTATCAATAAAAAGATTGATATTGTTATCAGATACGTTATTATATTTAATCATGATAACTTTTTCAAAAATATATTTGTAATCATTTTTAAAAAAGTTATCATATATATTCTCTTTATCATATATATACTTATTTACATAACCATTATTATTAATATTGTCGTTGTCGTAAATAAGATTATTAATATTCATGTAAGGTTTTTTTATTGTTATATTAGGGTTTCTCGTGTTTATAGGAGGAGTTCCCGATCTTTTGTAGAATAATAATTAGTGAAGAAAAAGGAGGTAGAATATATGGCAACTGTCATATGTTTTGGTATTCAAAAAGGTGGCTGTTCAAAAACAACAACAGCGGGAATCGTTTCCCACATGTTTTCTAGAGGCTATAAAGTACTCGCGGTAGATATGGACTGTCAAGGAAACTTGACTGAGCTACTTACTGATAAAACTGCAAATGAATTCAGTGATCAAACAATTCTTGAAGCTCTACGTGATACTAATGCAGAACCGTATATCTATAAAATCAATGAGAACCTTGATATCCTTCCAGCTAACAATTTACTCGCAATTTTGCCCAGAACATTATTTGAGATGTTTGGGTTAAAGAGCCAGGCTATTTACCTACAGCTGAAGGAGATTTTGCAACCCCTTCAGGATAAATATGATTACATAATAATTGATACTCCACCGTCTTTGTCTGAGCATACAATGAATGCTCTTGTAGCAAGTGACTACGTGGTAGTTATGTATGAATCCTCAGCTTGGTGCTACTCAGCTGTCCCGAATTTCTTGGATTCAGTGGAAGTAGCGAAACAATTAAACCCTAGGCTCAATATCGTTGGTATTCTGCGGACATTAAATGATGTTAGACGTTATGATTCAAAGGCTTTTAACGATCTTATTGCGGAAGAATATCCTGAACTAGTTTTCGAGACCATTTTAAAACGCAAAGCAGCGACTGGTAGACTTTCGTATTACGGTTTTAAAAATAATCCTACAGAGATCAATGAAGCTTTAGATCAATTTGAAGATTTCTTTAAGGAGATGAACGCTCGTGTCAGCAAGTAAAGCCGACCGGATGAAAAATCAAATAAAAAATAGAAGGACAGCTGCTGAAATTTTTGTGTTTGGAGATGAAAAAAATACTGAGGATTTGGTTGGGAACAACACAGCCAAACCCCTTGATAATGTTGATCAAAAACCTGACATCAATGTTAATAATGATGTTAGTAAAAATGTAAATAATGATGTTAATGATAATAATGATATCTCTGATAATGAGAAAAAAGACGATATCATTAATGATAATGAAACTGTTATTGTTAATACTAATACTAATGAAATTGATGATAATTTTAATGGCAACATTGATAGTGAAGTTAATAATGAAGCTGTTAATACTAATGATATTGATCGGAATACCCAGCCAGATGTTGTTGGTACAGGGAATACGCTTGATCTAATCGCTCAAATATATAATGATAAAAAAGGCAATAAGAAGACCCTGAAAGGATTTTATTTAGAACCTGACGTGATATCAGCACTGGACAAAGTAAAGAAGAAATTCGGTAAAGGATTTCAATCAGATTATGTTAATCAGGTATTACGACAGGAACTCCAGAAAGCTGGCTTCATAAAGAATAAAAAATAGCGTCTCCTTATGGGGACGCTTTTCTTATTATAGATACAAAACAAAAACCACTTCAAATGAAGTGGCTCTTGTAACGATCAGATATTATTAAATTTGAAATATTATACTAGAACGTGACTAAAATGAAAACTATTTTATGGTAAAAATAAAGCTTGGCAAATGTTTATTTATGGTGTTAATTTAGAAACAACGATCAGGGTCAAGGTAGGAAATTGCTTGCTCACTCTTGCGAAAGTAGGCTTTCTGCAAATCGGCGTCTTAGTTATACACCTGTTCGCTAAACAAGGTGTTTTTTATTTTTAGCATCGAATAGTAAAAATCATATAAAAAAATAAGCTACCACAAAGGGTAGCGATCGTTAACCAATGGCTTCAGCTCTGTTCAACCGATGGACCAACATCGTTTTGAACAAAACACTTCCAACAAGACAATATGCTGGCTATGCAACTCTACTTTCCAAAATAAGAAAGTCAGGAGTCGTCTTTCTTATGAACTGAAAGTCATATGGCTTTGCTAATTCCAGTATAAGGCATAGAAGGCCTCGATAACAAGAAAATCAGTTCATTTTCAGGTAAAAATGCTTCATACATGCCAGAATGTCCATAATTCATGCTCTATTGAACATTAGTTTACGAGAGATAGACTTAAGAGAACTAGAATGAGGATCAAAAAATTTTTTTCATAGATAAACGTATTCGCTAGTACGAGGGGTTGGTTTTATCTCTAAAAAAAAACGTATTCGTTAGTACGAGGGTAAAGTTCTTACCAAGATTTTCATTCGTATTCGTTAGTACGAGGGTAAATATTGACTTTATAATTTCCTGTTTTCCGTATTAAGCAGTAGACCTTGCCTTAATGCCATAAAACACTAAAATTCGTCAAAGATGAAAAACGTATTCGCTAGTACGAGGGGTTTGAAAAACGAAACCTTAAAAAACGTATTCGTTAGTACGAGGATCAATTATAAGTGAAAAACAGAAACATATTCGCTAGTACGAGGGTTTTGTATTCGTTAGTACGAATTGAGCACTTTTACCAAGAGTAGTATGGTAGAGGGAAAGTTCCGGGAAAGGAGTGAGAAGTAGTTGATTACACAGCAAATGATATCCAAACTTAGAGAAATGAATGCAACGCAAATCAATCTTAATCTCTATTTCTCGCTCCATATCGACTGGAACAGACAAGTTCGTGGGAGCATACAGGAGTGGGCAGCAGCCATTAAATCAGATGTTAGGTGGGTTCAGAAAGTCATCCGTAAAGGAATTGCCTCTGGCCACTTTTCTCGTCATGCCCAAGATCCTGATGCATTAATCTTTAATTTAACAACTTCCGCGGTAGAGTTTAATAAGTTTACTACGAAATATTGCAAACACTATAAATTCCTCTATTGCGATGCTTTCAGGAAGTTACCAGTGAACGCGATGCGTATTGTATTAATCGCAGCCTATGAAGCTTCCATTCAAAGCAATAACAAAAATAAACCTGCCAATACAGTTCGTATCCATAAAGATGAACTACTATCACTTCTTCCAGTCGATGAAGTGAAGTTTCGTCATGCCTTGACTGAACTGAGCAAGGCCGACGAGCTGCCGATACATTTCGAGGAGATTAAACAAAAAGATACCAAAGGAAAAGAGCACACCTTTATTGAGTTTACTTTTACTGAGGATCAGATCGCACAAGTATTAGAAAATCACACAGAAAAATCTCTACTACAGTGGTCTATCTTCGAGCATCAAATGGATCGCGCTATCACAGATAAACATTACGAGGCAATACTTAGCGTTGCAAAGTATCTCTTTAATGTACTAGGACCTTCCTATCGTGACCTTGCCCGGCAAATCTACCAGGAATCACTTGATGTATTGCTTACACAAGTAAGAACTATGGACAAAATGGAACCGGATCAGTTATCTGCATACTATCGAGGAATTGTTCTAAACTTCTTACAAGAGCCACTTCAGCATCTCATGGTTGAAACCGTAACTCGGTTAGCTGAAAGAGAATCTATTGCCAATACGTTGATCGCAACACACCAGCAATTATCCGAAAAACGTGTGAATGTAAACAGTTGGATTGGCTACGAACCCAATCTTTTTAACAAAACCGAGATCACACAATTACGGGAACAATATGCTTTCCTCCAGGAATGTACTAAAAAGTGGATGAAGGCAAAAATCCAAAGCGAAATAAATAAATCCTCAAGACAATCAGATGAACACAGTAGTGTTGCGACTGAAATTGCCAACGATTTAGTAAAATCACTGAAGGCCAAGACCGACAGTGTAATTGATACAAGAACGGTAGTGTCACCACGATTATTGGTAAGAAACATTGAACATACAATAATCAAATTACAAGAAAACTACGTCGTGCTGCTGGATCAAGTAATTCGTGATCTGTCACCAGCGGCGTAACCCCTATTTTCGCATTGGCCAAAAGGTCAGTGCTATTTGTGTTGGTTCCTTTAGATTTTCCCAAAAGTATAGCGGAAATTTCCCGGTAATTACTCAAAACTATATGGAAAAATGCACCTTTTCCTCCACATAGATGCCACTCTGGCTTCCTTTTTTTTACTCTTTGATGTTGTGAATAGATATTTTGTAATAGTGAATAGATATTTAGTAACTGTTAATTGAATAATATGGATTGTTACTAGATACATTTCAAATGTGAATAACGCCAATCAGTTGTGAAATGCTGATTGGCGTTACAAAAGTTTTTTTGGAAATCGGCAAACCCTTGATACATCTAAGCTCTCAAGCTACTGCGTTATATGGTATTATTATTATTGTCTTATTTAAAAGGATTTAGATTATAGACTTAGTTAAAAGGATTTAGGAAAGAAATAGAAGATCCTTACTAAGGATTCGGAGGTGACACCTAATGTCTTCTTCTACATCAACCAAAAAAGGGAAACTACAGAATAAGCTGAATGAGTTCTCCAAAGAACTAATCACTCTTGATAAAACATTACCCAACAATGTAGCTGAAATGCGTCAGTTAGTATTTGAAAGAGCTTCAGAAGCTTTACAAGCTCATAAACTATATGAGCTCATTAAATATGAAGCTGATCTGGGGAAAAAGAAAGATAATCCTAATATTGACCTGGAATCCTTAACCATAATAGATTACTCCATCAAAATTCTACGTCTCGCTCAAGAGAAAAGAACGGAGAGTTACAAGACACATGATGTACAAGTAAGTAAAAATGTGATCGACCATGGTGCTGTTTTATTCGTAAGTGGAAGTAGCAGCAGAACAAAAAAATCATCAACAAATAAGAACCAGGGGATTGTTCTTGAAAAGTCAGATAACGGTAAGAAAATCCTCACTTACGAAAATTCATCTGGTAGATTGGTCACCCTATTTGATACAAGGGTTTTTTTAGGACTTCATAAGATTTGGGAGCTGCGTGGAAAGCAAAAGAAAGTAACGTTTACTCTTCATGAGTTGTGTGAGACTGTAAATATCGGAACTACAGGGAAAGATTATGCTAATGTGAAGGAATCTCTATCTGTCTTGTATGACACGTCAGTTGTCATGAGGAACTACTACATTAAAAATAAGAACCAGCGAATTGAGACGACCAAGTTTCATTTAATCCAAGGTGAAAATAAAGTAGAATTAAAGAGTGGCGAGAATGTATATGCTGTAGAACAGACAATAGTCTTTTCTGATTATTTACAGCTCTCCTTAATGGAGGGATACGTTAGTTTTATTAGTCTTGCACTATTAGAAGATCTACAGAGTGCTACAGCACAAGCGATATACTTAAAATTATGTGGTGAGAGTCTAAATGATGCAGGAAGGTATGAGTTTAACGTTGATCAGTTAGCTGAGATCATTGGGCTTTCCTCCAATAATACTAAAAGCAGAAATAGACAATTGATCAAGCAAGCTTTAGCTGAGTTGGAAACAATAAAAATTCTAAAGTCATTTTACTTTCCACCACGTACTGATAAGTTTATTATGTACCCGAGTGATTGGTTTGCTACGATTGCCAGGAAAGAGGAAGCCAATACGCTCACCGATGTTGATGAAATTCCGCGTTTGATAGAAGGTATCCTGTCACGATCCATCATTCAAAATTAGCTTACGTAACCTAATGCCCTGCCAGTCCTTCTAGGCTATAGGGCATTTTTCTTTGATTAACCCCACACTGATAATAACCACAAGAAGAATTTGCTTGAATATGGCAAAAGAACTTGCGAGAATAGAAGTGGTAATAGTATAGCTACAACAGCAAAACGAGGTCTTGTTTACCAGTTAGGTAGGCAAGGCCTTATTTGAATGGAGGGGAAACATATGTTTCAAGGGATTACTGATTATGTTTGGTTGAGTCAGAAGCGGTTTGTAGTGTCCTGGTTGAAGAGTCCAGATGGAGAGACAGTATGGGAAGCGATTGCACCTTCTTGTCAGGAGGATAAACGTGTAGATTTATACGATTCCATCGTGAATTTGCTAGAAGAAGTGAAGAAACGAAATATTAAGGAACTGACTCTGATTATAGATGACCATATCGTATTTAATCATCTAACAAAGACTTGGGTTCCTCGAAAGGTTTCATATCAACGTCGGTATGATCAGGTTCAAAATTTGCTTGCTTCTACTTTCTATGTGGCCTTTGATCGAATTACTGTAAAAGAGCAGAAACAAGCCAATATGCTTTTGCATGAATGGGTATCAGATGATGATGAAGATTATAATAACCCCGATCTTGTCATGATTAGTTTCTTGTGATATATTGACAAATATGAAGTGCAAGAAGTGTGCATACTTCATTTTTTTACGCCTGAAAGTACATGAATCATAGTTTTCCTTATGAAAGGAGCGTGATTATGGATGAAATTACGTCCATACCAATTCATGGTAACCAACCCCAAGCAGGTAAATGAATGGAGGGGAAGGTATAAAGGAGCAAAGGTCACGATATTCAAAAAACTAGATCAAAAGCGTAAAGCCTTTTACATATTCACTATAGAACATCAGCGTGGTATATACGATTCTAATGCAGAGGATGGGAAATCTTCTGAAACACTTGAGGAAGCACGCACTGATGCAATGAAATGGATTGACTTATATAGTTTTCTCAATAGTCCTCTCATGGCATTGAGTCATTATAAATAACGGGTATTCTAATTTTTTGGCGTAATATTAGGGACAAGAAAAGAAAAAATTGTATAAACTGGCTGACTAGAGGTGGAACATTCATTGACCAAACAAAAAAGAATCTTCTATCACTTTTTGACCCCGATTTTGGTCGGACTTGGAGCATATACTTTTTATTGGTTGGGGCATGTTAGTTCAGATTCGATAAGCATTCCTCCTGGAATGCAGCAAGATCAGCTGAAACCATTGGAAATGGGCCAGATGATTCAATACTGGAAAGAAAAAGCGCTTCTGGTTGGATGGTGGTCCTTCGGCATTTCTGCGGTTGTGTCGACCTTGATATATCTGTATACGTGGAAAGCAAGCAAAAAACCAAATGTTTAAATTCAAAACTACGGATAGCCTTCTGAATGAGCATGAGGGCTATTTTTTATTTGCCGAAAAAGGAGAGATTATGATGACACAGACCAATCGTTATAGTGACCTAGTGGAAAAGCAACGGCAATTGTATCTAGATCAAAAGGTTCCCGTTAACATTTCACTCATCGAGCAAGACGGTGAGTGGTGTTGGGTGGCTAGTGTTATAGAAAACCCTGAGTTTCAGTTATTTGTCAATGAAACACAGCAAGAAGTGATTGAGCTGTGTGAGGAATACGAATTGCCTTTTGAAATATAAAACAAAGGGGGGTTTATAGAGTGATTCTTTATCAAAGTGTGCTCCACGTTCAAAAATTGCTTTCTAAGAGACACAATTTGATTCGACAGCTACGGAGCTGCTCAAGCGGAGAAATAGAAAAGCTGCGTAAAGAAATTGCACTGGTTGACAAAGAACTGAAAGGGATAGGAGCCCAAGTACGAATATGATGGGACGTACACATGTTACTGTCGCTACGGCCATTTACTGCACCTATACTCTTCCCAAAACATTGGAGGATCTACCGATGTGGGGAATGGGGTTAGGTGCAGTTTTGTTATCATCTCTACTTCCTGATTTAGATGAACCCAGGAGTCGAATCGGTGGCTTACTCTTGCCGATCATCCCATCTTATTTACGCCCACTGGCATTTACTCTAATCGGAGCATACCTAGCCTATACAGGAGCCTCCAATGGAATATGGTGGCTTCTTTTGGTCGGTTTGACTCTTTTGTTTCTAGTAATGATTCGGCATAGAGAAAGTCCTACTCACGCACTTGTAGGTTTGGGGTTAGTTTTATCTCTCACATACTCTTGGAAGCCTGAGTTAATCGTACCAGTACTTATTGGATACGGTTCACATCTAGTTTTAGACATAATCACCGAAGGGATTTCATTACTATGGCCAATACCAATGAGAATAAGAATTCCAATAATGTCTACAAATTCTTTATTGGAACGATGGGTGGTCTATCGAGGTTCTCAGGTTTGGATATTAGTCATGATTATACAAGTAGTCAATAAAGAAGTTCTCCAACCGATTCAGAATTTTGTTCATCGGTTTTGGTAGAGCTTCTTTTATTACTTTGGAAAGGGGGGATAGAAGTGTAGGTAACAGATCAGAAGTGGACAAGAAGCGCTGATTCTAACGTGAATTTGGAGGGTTATAAATGAATATTGCAAGTAAGAGAATGTGGTTTGTGCCAATGCTAATTTTGATTACGCTTGTCATGTCTCTGGTTTTAATGGCACCGATAGAGGCATTTGCTGAGGGGAAGCTGCAAATTAATCCAGATACCAAAGTATTAATTGAAACAGGTGAATCGGTTACAGAAAAAGTGGTTTCGGCATTTCAACAATTAGCTGGGTATGCTTGCGTCATTCTTTTCATTATTTCTGTGGTTGTCCGATGGACCGCTGGTGGCAACCAAAATAAAATCCAAACTGCAAATAGCTTTGCTTTTTGGGGCGTAATAGCTTTAGCGATTGCCTTTACAGTTGATCGTCTTGTGTCCTTCTTTATGGGGCTATTTGCAACGTAGGAGGTTTTTATGTACGGAGAACAGCATCTATTAACTTATAAATCCGGTAAAGAATCAACATTTGTTAACATCGGTCCAATTCAATTATCATTTCGACAATTGCTATGGTGGTTAGGCGGTGGGTTTGTCAGCTTTTTGCTGACAAGCCATATTCCACCTCTTCCTTTTGTTGGTTATTGGGGATACTTACCACACTTAATCCCATTTAAGATCGCGTTAGCATTCTCATTTCTTAAACATCCATCAACTGATCTACCTCTGGGTAAGTACGTTAGTATGTGGTTTCAGTTTTGGCGAAGAAAGAAGGTGTACTTTTGATTCGACATAAATATCTATGGTTTCTCTGGCTTGCCTTGTTTCACGTTTCAGGTACAGCTTATGCCGCGGAAGGGAGCTTGAAATCGTCCGGTGGCTTCGACTGGCTGCTACTTAGGGATATTGGTGTTGTAATAATTGCCGGTATCTTAATGTATTACTTGAAAAGAGGGAAGAAAGAAAAACCGAAAGAAAAAGCCGTTGATTGGTTTAAACCAAAGGAAATTGATGAGGATGGGTTTATTGTGACCGACGATGATCGTTACATGATGATGCTTCGTGTCCAGCCCATCTCTTTTATTTTGAAATCGCCACAGGAACAACGTGCAATATGGTTGACCTTTCGTGAATGGCTGTCGATGCTATCTCATCCGGTACGGTTTCGCATAGAATCACATCCATATGACTTACAAGAGTACTTCCATGATTTAAGAAGCAAGGCAATTGAAATGGGGGATGTACTCAATATTCAGTACGTAAAGGAACAAGAAGATGTCTTTAATCAGGTCATTCAAGATCAAAAGATTCAAGATCAACAATGCTTCCTTGTGCTTGAAACAGATTATCGTTTTATGGACGAGTTGGCTGGTGCGGTCACAAACCCATTAATTAGTGATGTACTTCAAAAATTTAGAAAGGGACAACAATCAGATTATCGCGAAATCGCGAAACAGGAGCTGTTAAATAGTTTGAGAGTGACGCAAAGCACTTTTTCAAACATTAAGTTGTATACGGCACCAATGAATCGTAAAGACGTAAAGAACTACCTAAATGGTTCCATTAATCGTGAAGTATCTGGACTTGTCTCGCTCGATGAATTTGTACAACGGGTTGGGGGAGTCGGGGAAGATACCGTGTCCCTTATGAATATGCAGGTAAGGAGTGGCCAACATGTTTTGGAGAAAGGGAAAGCCGGAGTTACCGCCTGAAGAAAAAACTCAAAGTGTTTTAAGTGAGAAAGAATCAACGGTTATGTCACCAAGTGTATTAATCGACCGTCAATCTGATGCTTACAGCGATTACCGAGTAGAGATTGGAAACAACACAACAGGTGCCAAATTTGTTCGGACATGGTTTGCCAAAATGACAGGTAGGACAACATGGGTTGGTATGCTAGATCGTTTACTCCTTCAAAGCGGAGAAGCTGAAATAGATTTAACTGTGGCCATTGAGCCTATTGATGGTAGCACAGAAATGAACCGCATGGCGGATCGGATCGCGCTTCTACAAGCGGATATGCAAAATACTCACCATCGTGCGAAATTAGGAAGTATGTATCAAGAACTAAGCGATTTAGAACAACAAATGGCTCGGCTACGGACCAACGAAGAAAAGTTATTCAATACCTCCTTTATTGTAAGTATTGGCTCAAATAAACCAGAGATATTGCAAAAAATGAGTCGATTGATGGTAAAAGCTATGGGGAGTATAGGGATGTTGTTTAAGGCTGCGGATACGAGACAACTTCAAGCGCTCCGTCATGCTATTGGCATCGGCAAGAGATCCGATTTTGATGATACTTACATGCAAATGGAGTCTAGCAATGTTGCGGACTCCTTTCCTTTTGGTTATGGGGGGTTGTCTCATCGTACTGGCATTGTTCTCGGGTTAGACCATTATAATCGACCTGTCTATTATGATAACTGGCATCCTCCATTAGCCAATCAAAATGGGCTCATTTTTGGACGATCTGGTGCAGGTAAGTCATTTGCTTTTAAGATTATTACAAGACGTACTTGGTCCCTCGGTGTACCAACGGGTATTGTAGATTTACATAGAGAATATAAAGATTTAGTAGACTCCATGGATGGTGTTTATATCGAGTTGTCTCCAACGGAAGCTAACCATCACCGGATTAATTTGTACGAGGTGCGTGAAGAGACGGACAAAGCAGGGAGAACCTTCGTCAATTTGGAGGAATCACACAAGGCTATTTTGCCATTCCTATTTAAGATCGTTCGGCTTCTCGACAAGAATGAACTTACTGGGCAAGTGAAAGTGGCGCTGTATGATACGTTACAAGCCTTGTATGAAGATTGGAAGATCACAACAGATCCGCAAAGTCTGTTTGTGACAAAAGATGGAGAACAATATCGTAAAAGTATGCCGACGCTATACGATCATTATCAGTTAATGAAAGATCACAAAGATTTGCAACGGGTTCTGCCATTTTTCCGGATGTTTACGAGGGAAGGTGGAGACCCAAGCAAATCAATATTTGATGGTGAAAGTACATTTGACGTAACAGAGTTTAAACCGATAGGTATTTGTTTAGAGGGGCTGGATAAAGAATGGATGCAGCCTCTTGGTATGTTTGTCTCCATGAAGTGGCTCTATGAAAACTTTGTGAAGAAAAATCGTCGACGAAAACGCTTGTTCATCGATGAAGCTCAGAAGGTTTTGGAGAATGAGGAGGATGCCATTGCACTCGAAAATCAATATCGTGAGATTCGGAAGCTAAATGGAGGCATCTGGATAGCCACACAGGGCTTTGAAGTGCTATTGCGGGTACCACAAGGCATGGGGATATTGAAAAACGCTCCTACGAAGCTCCTAATGCGTCAGGAGGCGATCGATATCGATGCTGTACAAGGGAAGTTTGATTTGTCCGAAGGAGAAGCTATGCGCTTATTAAATGCTCCGAAAGGGGTGGGTATTCTCAAAGTGGATGAAGAAAGTACGATTGTACGTATTCTGTCTACGCCTGAAGAATATTGGCGTTACACAACCGATATGAACGACCTGGAGGGGGTTTCATGAAACGACATAGATTCCTCCTTTTTATCATTTGCCTATTGATTTTAACAGGGTGTGCCACAAACAATTCAGCTTTAGATAATCCAGTTACCCCAAGCCCTTCTCAAAATGATTCCCTTCCCGAATATGAGGAACCAGGGACTTTTGAGAAGATGATTGCTGACTTTGTGGTGGCTATTCCAAACTTTATTGTTAGATTCTTAGGCCTTAAAGACATCAATGAGCTAGTTTTTGGATTGAAGCAAGAATCAAACCTTGTTTATGGCTTAATTCCTTCAGCCATGTGGGAGGGGATTTCGAATATCTTCTCCATTCAAGGTGAATTGATCGGTTATTTACTAGTTTTGGCTTTGTCAGCATGGGTATTCCTAATAGTTTTCCAAGCAGGTAGCCCTGCATCCCAAATGACAGCTAGGGATATGACAACAGGATTTCTCATCTTTATGGGGTCAATGTATTTCGGAAGCTATATATTTCAAATGATTTTTGGTTTGAATACGTTTCTAATTCGATTTGGATATACAATTGTGTCTGCATTTTTCCAAGAGATGAGCATCGGTCAAGTAACCGATGTGGGATTTTTCAATGCACTTGCGTATAGTCTTGGAATTGTGGATATGAGTGGTGTAGCTGCGATGTCGGGTACTGCTGGGGGGGTTGCAGGAGCGTATTTTGCTATGACGACAGGTGCTGCTGTTTTACCATATGCAGCGGCAGGTGTCGGAATTGGAATGGCTCTGGTACTTGTGGTAGCTGTATGTTTTGTTGCAGTCTTTAACTTTCAGTATGTTAATCGAATGGTTGGGATTGCATCACATATTGCGTTTTTTCCGGCAGTAGCCTACTCTTCTATATTTCCTGCTAGTCGGAATGCATTTAGTATATGGTTGAACTCTATATTATCGCTGACTCTGTCCCAAGGCTTTCAAGCAATGTTCTTAGCCTTTCTTTATCCAGCGATTTTTAATAACGGTTCATTTGTTTCAAAGGTGATACTACTTTTTGTATTAATTGCCGGCTTAATTGGTATCCCTGCACTCGTTACCATGGTATTAGGTTCACCAGGTGGTGCAGTAAGTTCTGCATTTGGACTGAATGCTTACGTAGGACTTGGACAAATAACCAAAGTTATGAGGGGTGGGAATGGAGGGGGAAACAACTCCAAACCTCCTGTAATGGACTCAAATTTGGCTACGTCTTCGAACAAGTCATCTACACCACCCCCGAGTGTAGGACAAGCTGGTGGTGCAAAAGGATTCTTACCGAATATGGAGTCTCTTATGAACGTTTCAAAAGGGGTCAAAGCCGCTGGACAGAATGCAGTACATGCGGCACCAAAGGCGTTAGCTTATTCAGGAGCTGGGTTGGTAGCAGGGGTTGGAATTGCAACCGTTGCAGGAGCTGCTTCAATGCTTACGGGCAATATGGGGGCTGGTATAGGGGTTGCTAATGCTGCGATGGGTGCATCTCGTCATGCAGCTCGTGGCAAGGGAAGGGTATCAAGCAATACGCCATCCACACCGTCCCAAACAGTTCCTGTCCCATCTTCATCAGAATCGTATTCAAGTTCAGGTCAAAACGTGACAAATGGGCAAAGGGCAGCAGCACCTATTGATGCTTCTTATAACCAGCAGCCGTTGAAGCCCAATGTTCCGCTGGATCAAACCCAGAATACCCGGCAAGGCAATATCCCTTTATCTAATACGCAGACAGCTCAATCTAATCGTGTGCCAACTCATACACCATCACATACGGTACCCCCTGACTTATCTGCGCCACCTATTAAACCAACCCTATCAGGTCCTGCTTCAACGGATACGGTTAGAAATAATAATGATGCAGTATTGGGTAAATACGACACAAGCAGTACTGGTCAAGAAATTAACACAAGCCCAGCAATTTCTAATACAACTTTGCAAATACAACCATCAGTTTCAGCTCAACGAAACAATTCTGTTCCATCGACAGACGTTCAACCCAAAACGAACAATGTATCACAGCCTTCGCCAGTCCAAAATGATCTTAAGCCATTGAAGCCTGATCAGCCATATAAGACCAATCAATCAATGAATCTGAACACCATTCAACCTCCCGAAAACCGATGATGTAGGAGGGATATAGTGAGATATTTTAAAGGTTTGTTTGGATCATTTCTTAAGTTTTTACTTGTGATTGGTTCGATATTTGGCTTACTGTTCTTTCTCGGGTTCAGCGGAATAGCCTGGTTGTTTATCATGCCAATGACCTACCTTGATACTGAGGGGGTCATTGGTTTTTTTACGACAGGGACAGATGAATGGAATACCAAAAAAGATAAGGAATTAGGTGATAAATACCAAGAGTTAATGCTCAAGGACTTAGGTTCTAAAGAGCAACAAATGTACACGCCAAGTCAATATGATCAAGGATACGGGTTTCGGTTGCCCTGGACCCTTTTGGCAGCTGTGGATCGGGTGTTAGGAGATCCCACGAATAACGACAAGACGAACCGAAATCCGCAGCCTGAAAAGCATTATGCAGCATTAAAGCCAGAGTTTACTTGGAAGCAAGCAACTGTAATTGTAAAAAAGAAAGAGGTAACTGAAGATGGGAAAACAAGGTGGGTTACCTATACGTATCCTGTTTCCTTGTTAGATCGTGTTGATGCGTATAATGCTACTCATCAGATGGTGTACCGCAAAGTCGTTACAAATGACGAAAGTATCATTGTTGAAAAATACGAGTTAGAGAGTGTGGAAACGGAGTTCTTACCAGAGGATGAAAATCGCCTATTAACGCTACTAAAGTCGTATAAATTACCGAAGAAAGATCAGCAGTTAGTGATAGATTTGGCCCTCAATTATAGCGGGGACAAGTGGGAAGAAACGCAGTATCTGCTTTCCCAAATTGGAGACAAGGCACCTTCTACAAAGCCAGGTGTTCCGGAAAATCCCAATATCCCTCCACCAATTGTAGATGGAGGATGGACAGGTATCCTTCCCCTTGCAGGCAAAGAAGGAAAAGACTACTGGATGTCATCTTCCTTTGGGTATCGGCGCGATCCATATACCGGCGTGACGTCCTACCATGATGGTTTAGATTTAGCCGCTCCTCCTGGTACTCCTGTTTATGCACCTTTGGACGGTGTAGTAGTGCACGCCAAAAACATGAATGGGTTTGGAAAGACGATCATGATACAACACGGTGGTTATATAACTCTCTATGGTCATTTATCGGCAATTCAGGTGAAAAAGGGCGAGCAGGTGACAAAAGGAAAATTGATTGGGAATGTGGGGTCAACAGGAAGAAGTACTGGGCCTCACTTGCATTGGTCGGTATACAAAAATGCCTTTGGAAAGAAGAATGCGATTGATCCCCTCCAATTTATAAAGACCAAACAATAAGGGAGGACTGGAAAGATGAGAAATATCGGATTAATGATAGCGTTGCTTTTTATCTGCTTATGGAGCGTGCCGCAGGCGTTTGCAGAAGAAGGGCAAGCTAATAAACAAAACTCATCGGATACACAAGTAGATTTGAATCTCAAACCTATGACTCAAGAAGAAGTTAAACAAGGCTTTTCAAAAATGCAACGGGATATATCAAATAAGGGTAAAAGCTCATCTGTTCCTATTGCAATGGCAGGTCTGGTCATAGGTGTTTTCATCATCATTATCGGAGCCATATTTAGTAAGAGACTGGTTCTTACCGGAATAGGAGTGATTGGAGCTGCCTTTATGGCATTGTTTGTTCTTGGAGATTTGCAAGGGGCACTTTCCATTCTTGAAGAGTGTGCTGAGTTACTCCGGTCATGGATGGAATAAAGCTTGCATAGAACGGAAATGAATGGTAATGTGTGATTATTGACAATTAGCAATTGCCAGAATTACACACTTTGATAGATAGACCTCCTTCTCGTTTGAGCAAGGAGGTTTGTTTTGTGTGTAAACAGGAAAGGAGTGAATAGAATTTGAGGATAGCAATGATCTGTACCCCTATTGTCTACGATAAGATCAAAACTCTGTTTTACCGCTTTGATATTAAAGACTTGGAATTGTCAGAGCCTCTGCCTGACTTTGATCAAGCGGTTGAATATCTACGTAAAGGTGTGACAGGGATCATCTTGCAGGAGAGTACTTCAGCGAGTGACATTATCAAAACGATCGGCATACCTTACTTAATCTATGAGGGGCAGAAAGAGTTTGGGAGTGAATTAGAGCGTTGGTTACAATCGTTATCTATATCGTTCACTCCAGCGAAAGGCTCGAACGAGTCCCACAAGAGGGATTTAGACCATAAAACATACCAAGAGGAACTAGGGGAAGAACAGAAGCAAGAGAATGAGTCAGTTTTACCAGCCCATTCACCGCTATCACTAGAAGCAGAAAGCAAAGAGCCCCCAGCATCCAATGAGAATTATTCGAACAAAGCGAAAGAAAAAGTTGCTGATGTGATTGCATCAGCAAAAGAACTAGGTAAAAATTCAATGGAACAGTTGATTGGTTCTGTTCATAAAAAATTTTCAAGTAAGGAAACTCCCAGTCATATTCCTTCACAACAAGGAGACGAACCGGCTCCGGTGTACAAAAGCCAACTAGAGCAAGAGTGTTTAGTTCTTTATTCGCCAGAGTCAACCGGAAAAACATTTATTGGTGTTAACTTGTCTATTGCTCTTGGGTTACTGGGTAAGAAAGTCCAATACATGGATGACACGGGGCGTGTCAAGCATTGGTTCAACGCACCCGTTTTCCCCTTCCAACTTGAAGGAATAGATTTGACTGTAAGTGGCCTAGAAAGGACTTCACAAGCGGAAATTCTCGTTGTTGAGACGAGACGTGTTGAAGTTCTTTCTTTTTTGCAACCACATAAATTGTTCCTGGTTTTGGATTCTGATCTTGCACACCAAATTGAAGTAGCGAAAGCCATTCGTGATTTGCAGCCAATCGGTATGATCTGGAACCAAGAGAGTCAGTTTGGTGACCCGTCTAAACTTATCCATCTCCCTGTGGTTGTGACTTTACCCCGTTACTCAGATACTTACGAACGTATTGAAAAAGGGGTGCCAAGGGCGTTATCTGATGAAGTGTTACGCCAGGAGCTACTTAAAATCTGGCAGTTTGATTCTACTGGATACTTCATGAATGGTGGGATTGTGTCATGAACATGCACAAACTGAGAATGTGGCAAAAGAAAAGCCTTTTTTTAGGTTGGGGGATGATAGTTGTCGTAATCATCCTAGTATTATTACATGTTATGGGTATCTTAGAGGATTATGTAATTTATATTGCCTCTGTACTTTACGTGCTTACTTTATACGTGATTTTTTGGGGGCTTTGGAAAAGAAAGAACATTCAGCGGAAATGGCGCAACGATTCTAAGAGAATGGGCTTAAAACGAATTATGGTTATTCCAATTCAACAAGAAGATAAGTCAGAAAAACATTTTGAATTACACATCATGCACCATCCGAAAGAAAAAATAACTAAGGTTCAATTGCTTCGTGAGTTTATCAGGGACATTGAAACGCTTTATGAGTATGCCAGCCAACAAAGATTTGATCTTGTTTTTATTGGTACTACTCATGAAATATTCCGAAAAGCAGCACGAAAAACAGTAACCAAATTGGGGCTGGAATGGCAGGAAACAGACGAGCTGCACGATCCCTCTGCTCCTCAAATGTCAGTACGTGATTGGAAAAACGCAATCAAAAAGTTATATGGAAGACAACTTGATGTTGCTCATCCCATTAAAGAGGAATGGAAAACATTTATTGTTCGATATAAAGGAGGAATACAAGTATGTTAGCTGCTCAAATCAATCAAGTAGTGTTGTCCCTTGTACCTATTAAGCAAGAAGGGGTGCAGGTTGTATCAGTCAGCGATCTGCCGTCGTTAGTACGAGATAACCCACATGCTATTGTGTATCTATTGTGGCCAGAGCATAGAGAATTGATTTCTTCCCTAACACCCGCAAAGGTGTATGTAATAGGGGATCATCCAAATGACATGAATCAATTACGAGAAGCTATTAAAGCCGGTGCAGAGGATTACTTGGATAAAAGAAAGTTCATTGAAGAACAGCAAGAGGTTGTTATCAATGAGGGAATAGGCAATCAAAATGAAGAACAGATGATCCGTCTTTCCCCTAAAAAACCGATACAGCCAATTATACAGCGTCAATCAGTAGCTCAGTCTCAAATTGTGGTGAGCCCAGTGTTTCAGGCACAAGAAGTATTAGAATCGGAAGAGCCTGTGTTGCCTGTTACCCAGAAAGAAGAAGTGCCCCTGAATTATGCTCGTTTAGACGAGTTGCATTTACGAGGGATTGGCGGAAGACAAACCCTAGTGGTCACTTCAACAAAAGGTGGAATAGGTAAAACGACTGTTGTAATGAATGCGGCTCGACTCTTACACGAATCGAAGCGTGGTAGAGTTGTGCTGGTAGATTTTATGCTCCCTCATGGGAACATATCCACCCGATTGAAAATGAAGTTCTCAATTAATGTGAAAACATGGGAGAGCTATATGGAGCGTGGAGTTAATCTTACCGATCAACAGATTCTCACTAATTTGGTTGTGAAGCTACCAGATGGCATGTATGTTCTTCCAAGCGTCAATGTAGGAGAGAATTGCTCTCCAGAGCTGCTGGATTACATTCTTAGTCATTTGAATAAGGTTTTTGATTTTGTCGTGATTGATATGGGACCAGAGCGTCAAGATTTGTTACAACGTGCGATGACAACGGCTACTAAAACGATCTTAGTAGTGGATTATGATTTAGCTACCATCAAAGATACTCAAGACTATGCTGTCATCTGGAGAAATCGACAACTATCTTCAGAAAAAATAAATGTCGTAGTGAACTTTGAACCATTGAAAAAAGATCGTAATACCTTGACACGAGACAAATGCAAAGAATTTTTACGAGTAGTTGATCTGAATGTCATCGGCTTCTTACCTGAAGTACAAGGAATGCGAGGTATTCATAATGAAGGGAAGGTGATGGTCCAGCAGGACATGAAGAATCCATTTTCTCAAGCAATGGAGGAAATCATTCAAAAGATCGTAATCGATTATCAGTCCCCGAAGAAGAAAAAGGGATTTTTGAGTAGCTTGTTCAGTCGTTCATGAATAATGAGAAGAGGTAGTCCCTAATGCAGGGGCTACCTTCTTTTATGTTAATGGAGGGAACAATGAAAAAGTTAATTTTGTCTTTCATTACTTTTGCAATGATGATTTTACCCGGTCAAGCATTTGCGGATCAGAAAGAGGTAGTAAAGGTACCCAAAAGCACAACCCAATACAAGATTAAGGATAAGGACGGGAACTATGTAGTTTTGGATTTCGATTTTCAACCGGAAGAAGTAACGGTTGTGGTTACTGTCCCCAATACTCCTGATAACAAGATCATCAAAATTCCAACTAAAAAAAATAGTGGGGGCAGTAAAGGAAATGGAGGCGGTGGAGGAGTAAGCGGAGGAAGTGCTCAAAAACCAGGTAGTACGAATGATTCCATAGTAGCTTTTCCTGATACCACTAATCATTGGGCCAAAACAGATATTCAAATGATGGTCATGCTCGGTCTATTTAAGGGGTATCCGGATGGCACTTTTAAACCGGATAAGGAGATCACTAAAGCAGAATTTGCAGCAGTACTGGTGAGAGCAATACAAATGTTTGATAAGGAGTTTGATGTTGGGAATCATGGTTCCAAACTGCAAGATGTGAAACCAAATGAGTGGTTTTACTCATATGTGAGATTCTTAGAGGCACGTCAAAACATCGATGAGTCAATCTATCCCAAATATTTAATGTATCCTAATAAGCCAATCTATCGAGAAGAGGTCGCGTACTGGCTGTCAAAAGAGGTACGGAAGAAGGATGTAAAAGAAACCAAGGTCATATTCAAAGACCAGGATAAGCTTCTTTACAAAGACGAAGTGATGAAAGTAACTGGAGCAGAACTGCTGAAAGGGTTTCCTGATGGCTCGTTTGGTCCATTCAAAAGCACCACGAGAGGACAAGCTGCATCGATCATTCTTCGACTTTTAAAGTTAAAAGGTGTCATTGAGGGAGGGGAGTAAGAGTGAAAAAAGCTTTAAAACGTATTCTTACATCGTTGACAACGGGAGCAATTTTCTTAACGCAAATTGGCATAATTGCTCCAGTCCCAGCTAAAGCAGCTTCAAATTTTGTGATTAGAAGTGGAACTTTAAGCGTACCTTCTACTGGTATTTATCAGGCTCAAACCAAAACAGCCACACTTCCAGTAAATGAGGTTACTAAAGCAACTGTTTCATCAGACAACGGAACAGCTAGCCTTACACGAGATAACAACAAATTGACCATTACAATGAAAGATGGTAAACCTACTTCATTCAAAAATGAATCCACTAGTCTTGAGGATAAAGGCAATACAACTGCTGCTGGATCTGCAAGTAAAGTCTTTCCTGGACTCTATGATGTTGTATCGAAAACTACAACAAACGGCACGGTGGAAACGTCTGTGAATGGCGATACATTGGGAGTTAGCTGGACAGGCGGTACCTCTTATCAAGTTCGCGTCCCTCCATACACGGAAACGAAGACAGAAGTTACGTATCAAAATTTTAGTAACTACGCATGGAGTATCACATGGTCAACTTCAGGTTACGAAAAAGATGAACATGGGACTGAACGGTGGTATACCTCTGCCACTGAATACGATCATTCCTACGACAGCAATTGCAACCTACAATCAACTTCCACCAGCTACGGGGGCTGGTTTACCTGGAATCAAGGCAGTGGTTCAAGAGGTAACGGTAATATTACTTGCAGCAGACCGACCTACACCTATAAGGAAGTCCCTGTTTACAATTATGAAACCAGATGGGATTACTCTGCTACAGTTAATTACCGAACTGCGACTTATGCGTATAACTCAATTATTAATTATGACTATAAGGATTACCAACCTGTTGCTCCAACGCTGGTAGCCCCACAAGACCTGTCAGATGGTGGGACTATCTCTTTTAGCAAGCCTACAGATGATTACACGCCTGAAAATGGCTTGTTGATGAGTCTGGAATGGCAGCAAGAAGGAAGTAACGATTGGAACCCAATATTCATGGATAAAAAGGTAGCGGATTCCTTATTCTCGGTCCAAGGAAGCAATATTCAGTTTAGGTGGGATGCGGCCGGTGTAGATGGAATGATTAAATTACGGTTATCCACTAAAGATGGCTACAACGAGCCTGTATACTCTTACATGAATAATGATCCGGATTTCCTTTTCCGAATGAGTCATAAGCCTGTCATCACACCAATTGGGCCGAGCGGTGGAGAGCAAACGCACACTGTCTCCCCTACTTATAAGTGGAACTATTCACAGGACGAAGGGGAGGGCCAAAAAGGATTCTACCTACAAGTCCGGAAGGTTGGAGCTTCAACACTGCTGTATGATTCGGCCTTGATCGAGCAGACAACCAGTCAATTCGTTCAACCGTCTAGTAATCCGTTGGATTGGGGAAGCGTTCATGAATGGCGAATCCGACCAATCTCAAACACTGGTGTTCTTGGCGACTGGAGCAATTGGTATGCATTTGGTGCCAACGAAATCCCACAATTGGATAGTGTGGAAGCCACTTCTCCGACATCTATTCATGTCAAAACAAAACCAACATCCGACACCACCGGTTACAAGTTCTACCGTGGGGGACAAGAATTTAGCGACATCCCTGGTCTGGAAGTAGAGGATACGAACCTCCCAACTAATACGGAGCAGACATACAATGTGCGTTCTTACAATGCGATAGCTGAGTCGCCGTTGTCCCCTTCGAAAACAGCGTATTCATTAGCGGCATCTCCGGAGATTGAATCTATTGAGACGACTACAACGAGCATCATTCTCAAAGTGAAGCCGGTAAACCCTAATTATACAAATCATGAGATTGAATACAGAAAAAAGGGAGATGTTGCTTGGCTGCCATTTGCTAATTCAGCCAGCTCGAACTATCTGTATATCATGAATGGTTTGGACAAGGATACCCATTTTGAGATGCGCATTCGTGCATTCAATGGACGACCTAGTCAAAATGGGATCGCAACAGACTACGTGACAGCGGAGGCTATAACGAAAGTCGATGTCCCTACTAATGGAGTGTTCTCGAACGTCACGGAGAATAGCTTCACAGTAACGGTCGATCCCAATAATAATGCAGCCAGTACCAAATATCGATTCTGGGTGGATGGGGTAACGGATAAGACGGTGTATTCAACAGACCTGTCTTTCACCTTTAAGGATCTCCCTCAAGGGAATCGGACCTATTCGGTTGTTGCTCAGGCACAAGGGCAAAATAGTGAATCTGACCCGATACCTGTAGGTACTGTCACAACGAAAGCATATCCTCTCAAAGCGGAAGATGTCACCTTGGTTGCCATAGATGGAAAAATCAAAGCTTCTTTCAATGGTGAGAAGAACGCACCTGGAACACAATACGAGATTTCGGACAGTGCAACGGGAACGGTGATTTCATACAGCGATGCGGAAGTCAACTTTACCTTTGTGCTGCCAGCCCCACTTGCCAATGAGAAACATACGATTACCATTGTGGCGCGGGATAAGCTCAATAACGTGACAGAGCCGGTATCCAAAGATGTTTACTCCTTGTCAAAGCCGATAACTGATGTGAACTTGAATGTGGTTAGTCCCAATGAAGCTATTCTCTCGTTTGACATGAATGGTAATCCAATGGCTACAGAAATTTCAGTGAAGAGTGTTCAAGGAGATAGCTACGATTCGGGATGGATAACAGGAAATACTATTCAGATTCTCAATCTGACTGCCAATACCAAGCAGCAATTTGAGATTAAGACACGGAATAAGGATGGCATTGAGTCCGTTTCTGTTGCTAGCCCAGCAAAGTACACACTGGCCAATCCTATCACAACCGGGCAGTATGAAGAGGGCTATACCAACATTAAGATTAATCTTCTCGCTAATAATCCTGAAGGAACCTTGTACAAAATAATTAACAAAACTACAGGAGAAGCTCGTGACTGGTCATCTGATGTAATGTGGGATAACAAGCCTCTTGAAAATGAAGCTGAATACCAGTATGAAGCGCTCGCTAAGAACGGCGACGGAATCGAAACAGTCGTTACTTCTCTTGGAAGCACGAAAACGAAGAAA
This sequence comes from Brevibacillus sp. IT-7CA2, assembly GCF_949767855.1. Lineage (NCBI taxonomy): Bacteria > Bacillati > Bacillota > Bacilli > Caryophanales > Paenibacillaceae > Brevibacillus > Brevibacillus sp. IT-7CA2. The sequence continues at coordinate 33,130 of NZ_CATKQT010000050.1, read as the reverse complement.
GCTCATGGTGACTATATCGAAAATCCAAAAGATCCTGTGTCTGATGATGAATTTGATCCAGAAAATCGGGACGGGAAAACGATTAAAGTCGATGGCGAAGACGTTCTTTTGGTGAAAGCGAAAGAACTGCCGTTGAAATTGAACGATTTGAAAAACATTGTGGACTGGAGATATAACATCAACGACGGTGAATGGTCCGAATGGAATGTGGTGAAAGAGAATCATCTCCAGCATCAGTTCCAGGTAGACGAGCCAGGGTTGTACAAGGTGCAGATTAATTTTAGGAACCAGTACGGCAAGGACGCGGGTACGCTTACTCGCTGGTATCTAGCCGATTGGATCGCACCTACACTGTCTACTACCTTCGATAAGATCACGAAGAGCGACCAATCAAAGTTTGGAATGACGTATGCTGACTCTATGAGTAGTTACGGTATCTGGTATCAGATAGATGATCAGGCGTGGAAACCGTTGGTAGGGAATGAAGTTGCCGGAACATTACCACGAGACAACAAATTCAAAAGTGGATTTGTTCGAATCTCTGACATCGTTGGAAATGTCAAAGAAGTCCCATATGAAATCCTTTCACTGCTTGATCGGTACTACACACTCGAAATGAGAGAGGGAGGGTATAAGGTAACGTTTAATACGGAGCAAAAGACGGGACAAAGATACCATGTGAAGACTACAAATCTAGTAGATGATGATTCCCAAATCAATGAGAGCAGCACCACAAACATTATTGATGTTCCTGGATTGTCTGGAACAAAATTTGAGGCTATGCTGGGAATCCGATTGCCGGGAGAATCGACATTCTGGTTCGATCCAGTGAAAGTTCCTGTTACCTTGGCATTGGAAATGCCTACACTTGGCTCACAAGAATCGTCTCCAAGCTCAGTTGCTCTAAACATTAATACAGTCGAAGGTGCAGCTTCTTACAAAATCAGGAGGACAGACAAGCAAGACGTCCAATCCTTTACTGGTACAACGTTCTCTGATCATGACGTACAGCCAGCGAGGAAATACACTTACGAGTTTTGGGCAGAAGGTGGGCAGCTGAAGAGTGCCAAGAATACAATCACCATTTGGACGAAGCCAGCGAATCCATCATTGACTGTACAAAAGGTGACCAATACCGGATTTGCTTTGAGTGTTATGTTAAATGGAAATCCGGGGGATGTTTTGGTTGAAGTCAAACGAGAAGGTGGTAGCCCGTCAGTTAAAGGGCTTTCCATTGAAGAGTCAGGATTGACGGAAGATACGGATTACACTTATGAGATTCGAGTAAAGTCAGCCAACAATGAGTATTCGGGTTGGGTCACGCAAACATTCCGAACAGGTGACGGTAATCAAGAGTTCTACGATAACGTCCAAACCATTGTCTCTACGGTGGTTTACAAGGTTGATGGCGACAAGAAGGCAAAGAAAGCATGGGTAGAAGTATCTGTAAGTGATACAAAAGGGCTCCAAGTGGAAGGGGAAGTAAACGGGGAGTGGAAGCAACTCGGAAGTAGCCCTGTGCGCTTTGAGAACCTTGAATTGGATACGGAGTATCCCCTCACGGTGGTAGTCAAGGACGCTAAGCGGACGACACAGCAAAAAGTTACGTTTAGAACGCCTAGCTTTCCTGAGCCATCAATTCCTACCACGCCACCTACGTCAAATCCGGATGAAGAGTTTAACAAAAAAGTGGAGAAGCTCTTGGAAACGGTAAAATACGAAGTTGGAAAGTCTGAAAAAGAGGCATGGGTGGATGTGACTGTCATTCATGCAGATGGGCTTGAAGTGACCGGATCGATCAACGGAGATACGAAAGAGCTTGGCTCTGCTCCTGTTCGATTTGACGGTCTTGAAGTAGAGAAGGAATATGTACTGACCGTTGTTGTCACGGACGGAGACCGCTCAAAGGAAAAGCAGTTTAAGATTGTCATACCAGTTAGCGAGGAAGAAGCATTTAAGCAGAAAGCCAGCCAGTTTGTGAGGGATATTACCCTCACATCCGATGGTGAAGTCAACTCGGGTAAAGTTTGGATCTTGGTGACCGCTCCTGATAGCCTCTATAAGGTAACGGCTACTGTGGCGAAAGGATCGAAAGAGCTGGCAAATGGTAAAGCGCGATTCGATGACATGGGTGATAATACAACCTATAAGGTTTCCTTCAAGGTCACAGATGGTTCTTACACTTACCAGGGGCAACGTGACATTACTACTCCAAACCGAACAGCTCCCAAGGTTGAAAATGTCTCGATATCAGGCAATGAAATGGTCATTGAAGTAATCAGCAAGAGTGAAATACAGAATTAAGATGAAATCCCCTATCTATCCTGGATAGGGGATTTTTTTTTCTGTTGTTCGTAGACAATAAGGTCTTAGACTTACGATTGGTTATTATGATAAACCAGCTAATTGGATGTCAACATCTTTCAATACTTTGTTTTCATCGCACTCAAAAACGATTAACCCATACTTTTTGGAAAAAGTGACCCTCCTGTCCCACAGAAGAATAAGATACGAAAAAAACGATAATAATTTTAGTGAACTATGGAGTGAAATTTCAAATGACTATAAAGATCAGATGAAATATGTTACTAAACTTTAGAAAAAAGAAAAAAAATCATATCCATAAACCCCAATTTCGATTAAAATATAAGTTGCTTTCATATTTATGAATCGGAGTGGTGGATATGGAACAATACAAATTTAAGTCTGAGCACAACAAAATGATTGTTGACGCTATTGTGGACGGCTATCGCGAATATATTGAGCATCGTAAAGATCGAAAAGCAAAAATGAAGATCAGTTCAGCCTTTGCTTGGACGAAGGGGAATTTTATTGAAAGCAAGGTCGCAGAAGAGTGTATTGATCACGGATTTACATATAAGAAATCTAAAGCTGGACTAACATGGGACTATCTCCAATTTATCCATGGCGACTCCAAGATTCTTTTTCTAATTAAGAACGCTGCTTATTTTAATGAAAAATGCTTTTCACAAGCGAAACTACCTACTGATAGTGGAAGGAAAGGTCCGCGTCGTACATATCTACATGAACTTTCAAAAATCAATAATGATTTGGTGTTCTCCTCTACCCAGCAATCATCGGCAAAGGAGAAAGCATACGAAAGTCATGAACAACTCTCTTTTTTGGTTTTAGCGAGTCAGGTGAAAGACGAGCTAGAAAACTTCAAATCGTCCTACAATGAGTTTCATATCCTAACATATGCACTCGATGAGGCATATCAGATATCAGAAATAATGCATTACTTGCCTAATCCGAATGATAACATCGCTTATCTGGTCGAAGATCTCTCAGACTTTATCTCTGGAGCAGATTTAACGGAAGAGGATCGCGAAGTAGTAGCGCCAGAAATCGATGATATTAGGGATCCAGCAGCATTCGACATCGGGATCTTGGACGAGGAACAACAGAACGAATAATCAATCAAGATTTTGTTAGTCATAAGGAGGGAGCGAGCATGTTCGTTGGTGAAAATCTGACCAATCTACGGATCATGCATGGGTATTCAAGAAAACAGCTCTCCGAAATGTTAGGTGTCACAGAACAGGCAGTCTGGCAATACGAGAACGCTTATACATCCCCTAAAATGCAAATCGTGAACGAGTTAAAACGGATTTTCAATGTGAAAAGCAAATATTTCTATACGAAAGACATGCTTGCACGACACATGACATCTGCCGACGTCGACGTAATGAACATCGCTTATCGTTCAAAAGTCTTGAATGTCATCTCAAAGACGCAGGCTGAAGCGAAGCATGTCGAATATTTAGATACCTTTGTCAACTATATCACGGCCAAAGTTAGCCTCCCTACTCTAAAAATCATTAGATTAAGGGACGAAGTTATCGAATATTTAAACCAGACAGAGGACGATAGATCGACTCAAATCAATAAAGTAGCCCAGTTGGCACGAAAGAGATTAGATTTGGCACAGGATACAAATGAGGATCTCATGTTCCTGGTCGAGAAGAGCGGAGTGTTCGTGTTTGAGAAGGCGATTGGTGAGGAGATTGATGCCTACAGCCTATGGACCCGAACCGATCGACCTTATATCATTTTGGGGAATATAAAACGATCCGCTGTACGGAGGAACTTCGATATCGCACATGAATTGGGGCATTTGCTGCTTCATTACCGCCTTGAGTTCGCTAATTTAGATCGGAAAGAGCACAAAATTATTGAGAATGAGGCGGATTTATTTGCTGGAGCATTCTTGTTACCGGAAGACGAGTTCGCACTTGATATGAAAGATGTTGCCCATATCACAAATCCCGACGCTTACCTTGATCTAAAGAAGAAATGGAAGGTTTCGCTACAAGTGCTAGGATATAGGGCAGCTCATCTTGGGATAATTGAACCAAAAGATCATCGGAACTTCTACGCGGCAATGCATCGAAAAGATTATTTAAAACTTGAACCGCTCGATAAAATAATTCCTCTTCAGAAACCAACGAAGATCAAAACCATTATCGACCTCGTTTCCAAAAAGGGTCTCGTTGACATTCGTCAAATGATCGAAAACGATTGGAAAGTCGAATTATCCTTCTTTCATCGTATGACAGGAATTGATCCGAACTTTTTCAATAATTACTTGACGAAAACCTTAGATTTCGGTGTGACAGATATATCTATGCGTATCTCCAGCGAAGACAAGAGAATGTAACTGCGCCCTCCTTTTCAATATAGAAGCAGATGGTTACTATGTCTTCGTTTACGCAGACTATTAAAAGTATAATCATAGCGTGTTAGATCGATTCTACGGTGGTTTTTAGATGGTTTCTGTATTATCTCGACGGATTATAAGACTAGACAAAGAAAAACAAAGGAAACCGCTTACAATGAGTTTTTTGTACTGGTAGTGTTGAAATAGGATTGTTTCACAAGTGCTAGATAATAGCATAGCTCATTATTAATAATAAGAGGCAGCCAAGGAACTTTTCCAGTTCAAGGGTGTCTTTTTTCTTTACTATCATAGGTTTAAACCTTACATCAATATTAATAATAAAATTAATAAATTTGAAAATAATAAAGTGAATGTTAATGATAATATTAAAGGTTAACCGTATTTATTCTGCAAGGGTAAGCAAACATGCCTAACAATTTTAGGCTTGGTAGGATCAAATTGAACAAACCGAAAGAATAAGGGGATTGGGCCTAGTGAAGATTACAGTGGAGATGAGTAAAGGGGTTCTGTGAAAATATAGTTATAGACTAGAAAATAAAGTCTTAGACTGAAAAATAATGTAATAAACTGATTAAGACTGATTAGCTAACTATACTGATCAAGGTAGTCATCTGGGGGGCTGCTCTGGTTGTCATTCCGGATCGATGCGCCGCCGGCGCGCGGAGCTCGACGGGACCCTCTGCAACCATGATCTTGGAGATCTCCGCCAAGTGAGTGCAAAAAAGCTCAGTGAAACTTGGCGCACGCGGTATATAAGAACATTTCTTATAGAAATGTTTAACTTGCTGCACCACCCTATGTACCCAGTGTCATACAATACACCAGAAATTGCATAATGTTTTGACAGACAGAGATGGGGGGTTGCCACTCACTGGCTGGCTGCGTTACTGTATACAAAAAGCCGATTGCATAAGCAATCGGCTGAGAGAAACTTTGTGCGTGTCGTGAAGACTAAAAACTCATAGGTGGTGGATTTTACCATGACACAAGTGATTGTAGTGCTGATTATATTTACTTTTGTTGCCCTGATTGCCCGAATTGTTTTCCGATCAATCAAGGAGAAAAGACTTCCAAAGCCGCCTAACTATACCCCTTACGATGATGTAATGTCTGGAAAAGTACGCTCGGATGAAACCCGTGAATCCAATAAGGAAAACTAGACGGGTTTCCACTTTCATTTATTCAATCGATTTTAGATCGATTGAAGATGACTTTGTTAATGTTTTTACGAATTCTTCCCAAGTTTCGTTTCTCGTAGCCTGATCCTCAATACCTTCTAAAACCTCACTACGGAGCTTACTGATCGTGTTTTGCTTCATGTATCCTTTAACAACATAGTCAGTCCAATACTCCTCTTCAGAGATACCCAGACCTTGAATCAGACCATCAATTGCCTTTTGGATTTCTTCGGCATTTGAGCTTTTGCCTAATTCCTCTCGTTGCTTTTTAGCAAATTCCCTAGCTTCATCCTCTGAGACAGTCAAATTTCGTTTCTCTGCTTCCTGTAATAAAACGGTATCCTCTACAACCTGCTTAATGGCTTCTTTTCTGGCAGCTTGACTATTTTTGTTCTCGATGTGCTCATAAAACATCTGTAAAGCATGAACCTCTTTCGCATCAATGACTTCATCATTTGCTAAACCGGGTGACTTTTGCACTTTTTTATCAAAGTCCGAGATGCTTTGACCAAATTTGTAAAAGGAATTGTCTTCACTGGCGAATCCTACTAATGCACTAGACAAAATTACAATGGTCATTAACCCCAAGCCAACTAACTTCTTCATAGTCTAAGCCTCCTTTGTATTAATCCAGTCTCTCTTTGGCCTTTAGAGTCAATGAATTTGGGTAGCAATTTTTCAACAAGAATGTGGCTATATGTTCAACCTTTTTATTATCATATGACAGATTCAAATACTTAGTTGAATCATTTTTAAGGGCTTTGTACGTAACTCCGCCAGGAATCATGATATCACCCCTATCGCGATCCCAATCGCGATTTTCTACTTCTCCACGTTGCTTACCGTCACCATAGTATACTGTCGTGTTGAAGGTCTTAAATTCTCCAAAAGGGAGATCCTCGCCATCTTCCATGTGCATATAGATCTTTCGGTTATCGAATCTTAATTTTGAGCCAGTGTCTTCGTAATCTTCTGAATATCGAATATAAGTCTCCGTTTGGTATGGGTACTGGCCAGAGTATAAAACAGACTGACGGTTTGTATCTGTGTCCTTTAGTGTGTCTGCAAAAACAACTGTCGCTCCAGACATTCCAATTAATGAGCAGATACTCAATCCCAAGATTGCTTTCTTTAGCATTAAAAAAATCCTCCTATCTTTTTCGTAATTTTACAAAACCTAGTCCACATCACTTCTCGTAAGGGAAGTTGACACAAGCCTCCATTCTTTTCGAAATTTTAAAACATCAGAAACCATAACAGTTCTGACTAAACCTAATTATAACAACATTTCCAAAAAATGGCTTATTTCCTTTTTTTCGAAAAATATCATCAATCAAGAAAAAGAGATGAATAATCAAGACCACTAAATCAGCATGCTATCATATCCATAAAAAGGGGATAAGAGGAGTGTGTGGTTTCGTGGTAGAAACAAAATCATTTGGAAGTGAGTTAACAAAATATAGAGAACGAGCTGATCTAACGTTAGCGGAGTTATCACGAATGACGAATATGTACGTAACGATATTAGCGGACCACAATAAAAAGCGGTGAGGCTAGCGTACCTCACCGGACCAACAAGTATAGATAGGCCGCACACTTTAATAACCAGGGTCTGGAACTCTTTGGGGAGAGTTAGACTTTTCCTTGCTAATTCCATAAGGAACATCAACTGCTAAAAGTGAATCATTATTGCTGTTTTTATACGGAACATCAATTGCTAGAAGAGAACCAAGCGTCATTGATAATGCTACAAGCAGGAAAGATGCCTTCTTTTTCATGTAATCACCAGACCTTTCATTTTTTTCTAATAATTACATTATATAGGCTGTCAAGCTCCTGTAACACCTCTAAATTCAACATTTTTCCGTGAACTACATGAGAACGAATAATTAGTGATGTATTTTCGATAATCTCGCTATAAGCACCGATTTCACCGTAATATTGAATACTCATCTGTAAACACTCTATTCCCGCATCAAACATGCCTTGCTCGATCAAGAATTTCCCTTTTAAGCTGTAGTAAAGTCCTACTTGATCGAACATATATGGTGTTTCGATCTTAGCGGGTAAAATAGCGACCTCTTGATGAAAAATATTTCGTGCCGCGTTAGCATCCTCCATTTTAAGAAAAATGTTCAGTAAGTCGTTTGCAATGGGGATTCGTGCATTTGTTTTTGACCGTTCCAAGCACTTCTCAAATAATGGAATTGCCTTTCTATAGTCTTCGGTTTTGGAATAAATAATGGCCCGTAGATACTCGGCATTTTCTTGCACATATGTATAATTGAATTTTTCATATTCCTTTAGATAAACGCTAGCAAGTATGTAATCTTCTAAAAATAAATAGGAATTGCAAGTTGCCAAAGTTGCTGACGCTTGTAACTCACTCACTTCCTGGTTTTTGGACAATCCCTTTCGACAAAATTCAATACATTCACTGTAAAGTTTCAAACTAAACGCTTGTAATCCCAGCCGGTAGAGAGCAATTACCTGATCATTTTCATGGAGGTAAAGCAAGTAGTGCAATAGCTCTTTTCCTTCGTTGTAGGACTGTTCCCGTCGAGCTAAGTCTTTACGCTTAATCAAATATTTTTGGAAAAGCGCGCGGGCAAGATAAACAGGAGTTCCATGCTCACGAGCGTATTTCAAAATCGCATCGTAAAGCAACACTTGAATTTTTACATCTTTCACTAGACCCGCATATTGGTAAAGGCCGTCTAACGTCTGAAATGTATCCATTCTGGTGCACTCTAATATTTTTTCGGATATTTTCTGAATTAATCTATGATGCTTATGAGTGATAGCCTTGTCCAGCAAGAAGTTCAGCATTTCAGGGTTTCTTACATAGTTAATACAACCGCCTATTATTTGATCGAAGGGTATCCCCAGAACCTCAGCTAGTGTAAGGAGATGGCGTGGATTTGGCCTCTGAACGCAGTTATTTTCGATCTTACTGATGGTAGCATGAGAGAGATTAGTCTTCTCCGATAATTCGGTTAAAGTCAAATTTGCACGACCCCTGTATTCCTTTACAAGATCACCAATCAACCGGAACACCTTCCTACTTTTATCCATTTATGGTGGATTATAACTCCATTTTACATTTTTACACTAAATTTTATAAAAAGGAAAAATTTTTTCGAGAAATATCGATATATAAAAATGCGAAAAATAGCTTTATTTGGAATGCATCATTATGGATTTGAAATTTGTAAGGGTATCACCGGCTATTTTCTACCCCTTGATGGTGAAAAATTGAAAATTAACCCCATGGAGACGTTCTAGTCCTCCTTGGGGGCTTTTTTTGCGTTAGTTCAGGTGCGTCCACTCGCACGACCACGCATAACGAGGGACGGGAGAAAAAATAGCGGGTAAACCAAACACGAATAGCCCGATCAACGTCTCGATCAGGTTAAATCCCTTTGCTATCGGTTATGTACAAACCAAGGAACAACGCCGCGCGGTATTTTCGTGTTAGGCGTATTAAAGAAAGATGGCCAGAGATTTCACGCTTGGTTATTAGCATGGACCAATTCGAAATTTTTAAAACACCGGACCAAACGAGCTACAAAGCCCTTTTACGCGGTTTTATTTTTGGATGTAAGAAAGCATTGGTCATCCATTAAAAATTGATAATTACCTACCTAGAGCTGTTCAGATGCTCCATCCATGGTTGTCGCTCTATTATTTTTGGGAATATCTCTCTGGACGTTTTTGATCAGTAAGGTTATTGTTCTATTGGGATATATTGTAAAGTGAGGTGGAGAGATTGTTCGAATATGCACGTTCACGGCACGCTGCTGTAACGCGTTTGGGTCAATTCGTTGCTCATGGCATAGTTAAGCCGATAAAGGGATTCGCTGAAGAACGATGGTATGAAGGAGAAAGAGAAAAATTAAGATCTGTAGAGGAATTAAATGGATTGGATCGCTTTGAAATAGCTAGGGGTTATTTGAATACTAAGCAAGGAATGAGGTTCTTAGAGGAAATAGAATCGGTATCTCAACGTCAAGGTTTGTCTTCCATACTTGTCCGAGATATGGCCATGTTCTTTGACATAAGAATACCCGATGCCTACTTTAAATGGCACGACAAGTTCCCACAGGTTCCACAAGTAGCAACAGTGGAAGAAACAGGTTTAATTTATCATTTCCCTGAAAGCCCTAAATTAGCAGAAGAACAAAAAGCATACATTGAAGAAATATCATCACCAGATAGACCGGCAACTGAGAAGCAGTTGAAATATCTTGGAAACTTGATGGAGAACGCCGGTTATGTTTTGAAGGGTGGAAAAAAGGATTTAACCATCACCGAAGCTAGCCAATTGATATCCTTTTTTGTTGATGACCAGGAGTTACCTGATGAGCTTTCTAGCCTCTTAGAGTATGATATCTGACTAACGCTTTTTTTGTCCCAACTTGTGTTGATATGCTGGAGAAAAAGGAGCTGGTCATCACATGCAAAGAACATTTCAATTCGTGATCACGTGGGCAGAAGCATCTAAGAAGGTAAGAGAAATACGAGAGTTGGGTATACCCTATGAAATAGATTCTACCTCAAATGGGATGGTTGTGATCTACATGCCTGACCTATTACATAGGGTGTACAACAGTGTCCGCGCCATATTTAATGACCATGGATTACGTGGTCTCTAAGTCTGAGTTTATTAGGCCTATTCAAACCCACACAAAAACCCCAGTATGAGAGAACCTGGGGTTTTTGTGACATCATCCTTTTTTGATTTCTTCAGTATATTCTATGATGTCTGGCCTATAATATTCCGGTTGAATGAGAATCCCATGGCAGTAAAACTAGTGACGTGGTGAAGGCCCTAACAATGAATCAGTTAGGGCCTTCACTTTAAAGCTATATATATATTTCAAAGTTTACTTTACACTGTCTTTCAGTTCTTTGCCTGCTTTAAATGCTGGCATTTTGGAAGCAGCGATTTCAATCTCTTCACCCGTTTGAGGATTACGTCCCTTACGAGCTGCCCGCTCTCTTACTTCGAAGTTACCAAAACCAACGAGAGATACTTTATCACCTGCTTTAAGAGCATCGGCAATTGCTTCCAGCATAGCGTCAACAGCTTTAGTGGAATCCTTTTTTGTAAGTTCTGTGGTTTCTGCAACTTTTGCGATCAATTCAGTTTTATTCATCGTAACACCCTTTCCTCGATATCCCCTTATTTTACTTGGAAGGGCAAGGAAAGGGAAGAGTTTTAGGAACGTTTGTTTCCCTGTATCCGTAATTCCCCATCCTGTAGGCTCTATATCTATGCAAAATCCAGAAAGGCGTTTCTGGATTTACTTACAACATACATGGCGCGGTGAGCATACAGATTCCGCGCCATTTTTAATGACAATGGGCTGAAATCAATTAAGGTCAGGTAAAACATACACAAAAACCCCGCTTCCATAGGTTGGGGTTTTTGTGACATCATCCTTCTTTATTCATTGTATTGAGAAAAGGGTACAAGGAAGTAGGAATTAGTCTAATTGATTGTAGATTCTGATTTGCAGATTCCGGATCTCATCGAGTTGTGCAATGGTTTGGTGATGGCGTTGTTCAATTTCATAGAGATTTAAACACTCTTTCAAATTATCAGCTCTTTTATTGATGAGGTATTGTTCCAATACTATTAGAGCTGCTGAACTCCAGTATGCTTCGGGGATAACGGAATTGGTTTGTAAATCATCTAGAATCTTTGGAAAATACTCCTGAATCTCTTTTATGCGATCTTTGTTTTGTGAATATTTATATTTAATATGCCATTTGTTGATGAAAAAAATGAGGGAGCAGCACAAGACAAACGCTATTACACTAGTCCCAATAGCGAAGATAAAAGGAAAAAACTCTTTGACCCTAAAAAGGTGTCTGTCGATTTGGTAAATGGATAACCACATAAAAAATGGAAAGGAAAGAACATACCAAGCTGGTTGAATACTGATTAAGCGTTTATTGTACATATTCACATCATTGTACATGTGCTCCACAGCGATAATAGCTCGTTTAGTAAAATCAAGATTTTTAAGGAGCTCCTCTTTTTCGGATGTTGATTGATTCATATGGGCACTTCCTTTACCTATCAGATATAGAAAAATATTACCATGAAACAAACTACTAAAATAAAATGTACACAAAATATAAATACGCTTGATTGAGTACATGAATTATGGTATTGTAATAATTGACAATAGTGATGTGCCAAATCTACACCCATTTAGAGATTTTACCCGTTTTTACATACTTCTAAAAATAAAAGAGAAGGGGAAACCCTGAAAAATCTCTTTTATTCCAATTTCATTTTTGAGGAGGGGATTGGTATGATCCGCAATTATAAATCTGATGTAATCAAAGGAGTAGTGGCTCTGACTATGTTGGCGTCAATCGCTACTCCAATTGCTGTACTGGCTAAAGACGGCAATGTGAATGTGAAGGTCAACGGTACTCTGGTCAACTTTCCAGACGCCAAGCCTTACATTGATGACAGCAACGATCGCACGATGGTTCCAGCACGATTTGTTTCTGAAGCCCTTGGATACCAAGTATTCTGGAATGAAGCACAACGCAAAGTGATCATCCAAAAGACGGTGAATGGTAAAGGCTTCATTGTAACTCTCAAAGAAGGAGAGAACAAAGCCGAGGTCGATGGGAAGCAAGTCACTTTTGATGCCAAGGCAGTTATTAAAGATGATAGGACCTTTGTGCCACTCCGTTTCGTATCTGAGTCATTTGGGGCTGACGTAGATTGGGTGGAGAAAGAGAGTTTGGTAGTCATCACAACAAGTGAGGGAGCTGGGGCTGGAACGGGGAAAGTTCCGGGCAATGGCGCAGGAACTACGACTCCTCCAACAGGTGGAACTGGTACTGGTACAACACCTGGCAGCACTCCATCCAATGGAACCGGCACTAGTCCATCTGCTGGGGTAGGTGAAAAAGTAGGAGCAGACAAACAATTTACTGTTGTAGCTCCTTCTTATCCGGATATGTTAATGCCGAAAGACCCAGTTACTGAACCAGCAGTTGAAGCTTTCCTAGGCAGTCTAAAGTATGAAAATGGTACTTTGACAGGAAAAATACCTAATCTGCCAAAAGGACACTTAATGACTCTGACCTACACCGATGGCAAAGATAAAAGTTTGAATCAAAACTTTACTAAAACAAAAGAGGGCCAATCGTTCTCTATCAAAATTAGTAATAATGGCGGTAAGGTTACCTTTGCTATTTACGAAGGCAACCTTGGAAAGAATGATGTTTACATTACTATCCCCGAAATGAAAGTTGAATGGGGAAGCAAGAGATGAAACTAGAGAGAAAAGTTTGGGGACTAACTCTTGCTCTAACGCTTAGTTTAACCGCGATTTGTTCGGCTGCCGTAACATATCCTTACGGCAGTCAAGAATACGGTGAGAAAGATATCGTTTTAAAAGGTGATCTCACGTATTCCGGTTTATCTGGAATTCAATACCGACCATCAATTGCTAATCGCCATGATGTTAACACGAAAAATGCTATTTCTGGCGTACAAAACCCATCTAGTGGCTATTGGCAAACAGTCCAATTCGATATCCAGCCCCTTCCTGGTGTTGAGCCCGATGATAAGTTTAAGGACAAATCGGGTTATCACTTAGTACCGATTCAAGAAGATCTGGTCAAAGATTTAGCAACTAAGGCTAACGGTAACGCACAATTCGTTTGGTCAAAAGTGAATACCCTCTCCCACCCCATTGTCAAGCAATACTTGGTCAATGGGGTTCCTTATGTCAATATGGGTTCCATCTTTTATCTTTCAGGCGGTGGCGATCCGGATATGAGGAAAGCAGGGGGCAATGGTGTCATCTCACCTCTTTTCCGAACTACGTATAGGACAACACCTTGGCCATCCATCCCGATCTTGGCGCAAAGTGGCAATGCCAGCTTACAAATCAAGGCTCTTGCACATTCAATCTACGATACTGCAATTACTGGCACGATTAGCGTAAATGGTTCAACGCCCAAGCAGTTGTTTACGAGCAAAAGTCCGATTAAAAACTACACTGTGACCTACGAAAAGAGCGTCCCTCTTTCGTCCTTGCAGGGCCTAAAGGAAGGGACAAATACTATCACATTAACAGTTACAGACGCGTTTGGTAGAACAGCTCAAAAATCCATTACAATCAATCAAAATCAGGGGGCTACTGCTTGTCAGAAGCCCGTATTGGTGTATAACAAAAAGGCTCATCCAAAGACCGAACTCCGATTTACGAAAGAGATAACTAGTTGGGGAAATACCATACAATGGGCATTGGAGTTTAATCCAAATAGTTGTGTCATTCTTGACTCGATAAGTGGCCACGGTAAGTATTACACCCCAAACAAGGCATCCAAGGTAGGCGACAACTACTACTATACGATGGCATTGTGGAAGTACTGGATCAAGAAAACAGACACTGGTATTGAAATAGAAAATCAATCTACTGACTCCAGAGCTCTAGTGCTTGATCTAATTGATGGGAACACCAATCAGAAGGTAAAGCGAATATCCATTGCAAAAGGAAGCAGATCCACTGTATCGCTATCGTCAGACGATTTCTCGGGTAGGTACTATCTTTCCCATCCAGCCCCTACAGAACTTAACGGGGCATGGGATAACCATGACACAACATTTGTCGGATTGCCAGCAAGGACCACCTATCCCAGTGAGCTAGTGACACCGATCCAAAGGTTAATTGGTGCAAGACAATAATAAATAGGACCAGACCTTATGGTTTGGTCTTTTTTTGTTAGATTTGAAGGGAGGTTACGTGTTGAATATAAGGTTTAAGCGTTATTTGTCCATACTTATAACGCTTGTATTAGCCCTGGGCAGCTTGCCATTCATTAGGGTATCAGCAAATCAGCCACCAGTCATCCAGACGTTAATGATTAATGAACAGTCAACGACAGTGGTTAATGTACCAGTAGGAACTGTTAATTACACCATTCTTGGCCAGAGTTATTCTGCGAATAGGAAAGCAAATGTCGCTTTTTCAATCAAAAACATGGATACCAATGAAACGACTCAAGTCTATACTCAGTGGTTAGCCAACACTCCGAATTCCGGTACCTTTACATTGTCAAAAGGAACTTATGAGGCAACTGCAATAGCTACCGACGAAGATGGACTGAATTCAGAACCATATGTGGTCACAATCATCGTTGGAGGTGGCCGGGATTTTGCGGCGATCCGATCGGATCAGAGCCCAATTTTGATTGAAGAAGACGGGGGAACCAAGTCCGTTAATGTGACTTTCAAAAACAAGAGCTCGAGCACGGAAACAGCCGAGGTCGGCTGGAAATGGAAGGACGATACAACATGGAAAGGTGTGCAATCAATTAACTTTCCTGGTAGTAACAATGGGTTGGGGGAGAGTACGGTTGCTTTCACAATTCCAATCGATATGAAGGGTCTTCCAAAACGTGAGATTGAATTCATGGTTGATCCGAATGCGTCGATCACTGAAGCCAATGAAAATGATAATAAACTCACCGTCTCTGTGGAATACAATTTACCTGACTTCTATTTAAACAGGTTATCTGTAGTAGATAAGACAGATAGCACCCTTTCGTTTGAGATCGTTGCAGGTCAAAGAGAACTGGCAGGTAGAAAGCAAACCTATACACCGTTAGTTACATATGGGTTCTCTGAGCAGGTTGATGGACAAACGTCCGTTAGTTTGGGTGCTGGTGAAGAGAAGACCTTACCTACGATCCAAATGGCGAAACCAGGGGTAGACAAGATCACCTTTACTTCTCGAATCAATGACCCCAGCAGTATCAAAGAATACTTCATGATAGACAACTCTATGACCATTCATTTGGATCTAAAAGAGGATTTGAACTTAAGAGCTCTCTCTATATCTTCAGGGATTGCCTACGAAAATGAACAAGTGACTTCGGTGGTTCAAGTTGATAATGCAGTAGGAGTTATGAAGGAACCGGTGGACGTGGTGTTAAGGCTCGATGGGAAAGAAATTGGTCGGGAATCTGTTCATATCCCCCCAGGGGGAGACAAATTCGTGACCTTTACTTGGACTGCTCCTTTTACTAAAAACGGAAAGCCAATTGTTCACAAATTGGAAGCAGAAATTAACCCTAAGCCACGAGCATTAACGGAGATTACCTATGATGACAATATTGCGAGGGCGAACATTACCATCCTACCGAACTTTCAAGGAAAAGCTTGTGAGTCAGGTGTAACCAATACATCTGCAACCTCTGGTTACTACGAGTATTATTGCAATTGCACACCTTCAGGCTGCCAAATCTGTGTCGGAAAGTACAGTGAGTCAATTACTGTTAATTCAGTTGGCCCAACCCCATCAACAGTAAAAGCAGGAATGGGATTTGAATATCAATATAAAGCAAAGTATTACAATGACAATCCACATAATGGAACACAAAACGGATTTCAGGAAGTAGAAGCAGAGTTTGATGAAGGCGGGAAATTGCCTACGGTAACCCTTGTTCCTACCAGCCCTGAACGGAAACGTAACGAAACATGGGTTATGCCGAGGGCGAAAATCCAGCGTGGGCAAGGAGACACGGAGATGATTGAGTACCTCCCCACTTTGGAGGAGCTATCTGTAAATCCTGAGGAACATGTTGATGGTGAAAACAAGTATTATACGAGCTTTTATCAAAGGGATGGTCAGTATGGGTTTACCGTAACTGGGCGAAGGGCAGGAGTTAATACGATCACATATACAGATATTGATGGTGATACAACAATTATGAAAAATGTAAGTCCACGTTTAACTGTGTGTACACCAGAGTCTTACAGGATTAGTGGTAGTCCCCATGACGATTACATTATTAGGCGTGTGAATCCAAATCGCCCGTTTCCCCAAAATGGTTTGCATGGATGGGACTGGGATGGATACGAGGATGTTTTTGATAGCCTAGCTCCATGGTGGAATACTCATGGCCAGAAAAGTACAAATGGCAAGGAAGATAAGGAATGGGTTATGGAGTTAGATCATTAAGGCTCAGGGAATATACCTGAGTCTTTTCTAATGGGGAAAAAGAGAGGAGGAAAAGGATAAATGACGGGTATCCCCAAGATGATTGCTTTCTTTATTGCTATCGCGTTTGTCATCGCGTTTTTCAAGGATATGACCACTGTCGCATTTGTTAAAGAAGACTTCCGCGGAGCTGTTCAGTCGGCAGCACAGACTGTGGCTATCAAACACATGGATTGGGCAGCCTTGCGCGTGGGAGATCCACCGTATCTCATTCAGGATGGTATAGAAGAAACGGTTAAAAACGTAGTAAGTAAGAATCTAAATATGAAAACCGAAAGTATGAATGTTCAAATGGTCAGCGAAAGCACTCCAGCATATATCGCGCTGACTGTGAAAAGTAATTACGACAGTACCTTACTCGCATTACTAAATCAAACTTCAACGCTAGTGGAAGTACCTGCAAGGGTAGTAGAGATTATTGAATCCAAATACACAGAGTACAACTATTGATCGAGAAAGGATGGAACGAATGAATACGTTTGGGAAATTTATAGGGGGCTTGGTTTTAGCCGGAGTTGTTGGTGGGGGGACCTACTTTGGATACAACATTTATCAAAAAGAAATAAACCGTACTGTCGAAGTTTTAACGGTGTCTAAAGAAATACCACCACGAACTATGATCACTCAGCAAATGTTTGATGATGGATTGATTAAGGTAAGCAAACACCCAACATCTGTTGTGCCGCCAAATGTCTTCCGGTCACCAGATGAAGTGATTGGGAAGTTTACGGCAACCAATTACACTGCCCCTCAAAATAGTTATCTCTACAATGGCAAAGTGCTTGCACCAGAGGAAATGAAAGATGGGGCCGAGATGATGCTGAAGCCAGGAGAACGAATGATCTCCATCAATGTCAACTTGAAGTCATCCCTTGCTGCTCAAATTACAGCGGGTTCCTATATCGATTTGTGGTTTAGTGGGAAGACAAAAGAAGATCAAAAGCCTGTAGTCGGTCCGTTTCTTGGGAAAGTGAAAGTCATCGGAACTTATGCGGTTAGTAACCAGAAATCGAGGCCGACAAGTAGCGAGATCCCAAATAACAGTGAAGATCAACCGATCGTATATGGAATCAACCTAGTTCCGCAAACCATACTTCTTGCCGTAAACAATGAACAGGCTGGTTATATTCAATTGGCTGAGCAGCTTGGTCAAATTAGCCTAACTGGTGTTGGATACGACGAAATGCATGGTTCTTCTCAAAATAACGTTAATGGAGCCGGGCAATGGTCGATTGAACACATGCAAGCATGGTTAAAATCACGCTTGAGTGAAACATTCCAAGCCCAAAATTAAGGAGGAAAAGGGATATGTTTATTAATGCAAGCCAGATTGAGGCAATTACGGCTTATGCCAATAAGGACGGAATTGCATGCGAAGAACGCGTAGATTTGGGAGGAATCAAACAGCCAGTTATTCTTTCAGATACAACCGATCCACTTGGTGAAGTGGCAAATACCCTTTCATCAAATGGTGTTCCTGTTCTCTATATTGCTTATCAGGCTCCATTGAACCTTTCCTCGTCAGTTTCAGTGTTAAGCGGCGAGCAGGTTTCGTGGGACGACATTAAACGATGGATTATTGAATCAAAGGAAAGCGTAGAAAAACAAATTCAGATAGCCAATTTGAACGTAAAACGTACGATTGGCTTATTTGGGATACAGCCTGGAGTTGGAGCTGGGACTATCGCAAGGGGAATGTCGCTGTATTCAGCCCAACAAGGCAAAAAAACCCTCTACATTGACTTAAATTATCGCTTTCCCAAAGCTCCGTATCTTATTGGATACAAAGGAAATTCCTTAGAGGAGCTAATTGATACTCTGGTAATGAAAGAGAAACCCAACATGGAAAACTTCTTCTTACACAAGAGCAAAATGAAGCAAATGTCCAAACAGCAGCAGGAACACTTCAAGAACTTGCCTGATGACTTCTATGTGCTATCTCCGTCCGGAGAATTGGGATTAGAGTACTTCCCGAACGTTGGCAATGATCTTGACCAGGTAACTGATTTGGTTAAGAAAATCATTGATGGTGCCAAACCTTATTTTGAAAATATTCTAATCTCCATGAGTTCCGATCCAGATGAGATTTTGAACCTAGCCACACTACGTGTGTGTGACCAACGTTTGCTGGTAACTGATGCGAATCCTTCTTCCGTCTATCTTTTCAATCAGCGTGTGAAGCTACTATTGGACAGTGGGGTTCCTTTGGACGGAACACAAACTGTCCTGACGAAAGCACCGTTGAACCTGGACGTAGAGCCAATCGAGAAGATTATCGATTCTACTATCCATCATAAGATCCAATACGATCCTTCCCTTTTGAAATCAATTAATAACTTAGACCTGTTGGGTGAGGATGGTTTTAAAGGCGACATTGAAAAAATGGCGGAAAAATTACTGGGTATTAAATTTGAGAAAAAACAAACGGGTATTCGAAGTTGGTTTACCTCTTCAAGCAAAAGTACGAAAGTGAGCACAATCTAAGGAGTGACAGGTATGTCTGACAAGATATTTCTACCGAAAAATAGAATTGATCTTCAGCAGTTGCAGTCTAGTTTGCCCAAGGTGCTAGAAGAACAACAGGAAGATCCATCAGATTTAAATAGGGCTGCTTCTAGTCATTATGAAAAAGTAAGAAATGAAATCAGAGAGTTTCTTCTGAAAGATCATGCGAAATTATTACAGGAAGCGTTGGTCAATCCAAAGAAAAAGCCAGAGTTTGATCGGATCGTTCGTACTTTTGTCCAATTGGAACGGAAAATTGTTCCTGGATTAACTGTTGATGAAATAGTTCAAAGAGCTTGGAAAGATCTATGCTCTCTCGGGCCACTTGACGATGTATTCAAGAGTCATGACTATACAGAGATTATGTTGAATGGATTCGACCAGCCCTGGGTACAATCGGGCGGAATTGATGTCCCTGCCAGTGATTTAATTTCCTTTGACAGCGCTGATCACTTAATGAACACCGTTATCACTAAAATTCTGAATTCTTGCGGGAAGTCTATATCTGAAGCTAGACCTGTTGTGGATGCAAGGATTGGAGATGCACGCGTTAACATCGTAGGTTTCCCAATCTCACAAATGAAAGGTCCAAATGTTTCGATTCGTAAATTTCCACCAATGAATTTAACCCCAGAAGGGTTCTTAGGATATGGAACTGCTTCAGAAGAAATGCTGCTATTTATTCAGTTACTAGTAGAAGGGGATTGCACTATTGTCATGGGGGGAGCCACCGGTTCAGGAAAAACTACCAGTTATAAACTGATGGCTGGATATATTCCTAAAGGCCAAAGAACACTGGTAATCGAAGACCCTACAGAGATGAACCTGCATATTCTATATCCTTATTCGGAAGGCTATCATTTTGTAACTGAGGAAGTTCGATTAATGGGTGATCCTGATCTGGACATTACTATTGAAAAATTAGTAGCAGAAGCTGGAATGCGTCAAAAGCCATACCGTTTTATCATCAGTGAGATCCGAAGAGGAAACGATCTATTAGCCGCTATAGATGCAGCAGAGAGTGGACATCCTACTTGGTGGACGATGCATGGTAGATCGGCTAGACATCTTTTTAATCGAATCGTTGCAAAGATGACAAGAGCAGATTCATCACTTACGAGAAAAGATGCGGTAGAACAACTTGCAGACTCTTTGGATATTGTTATTATGCAAAAGCTATACAAGGAAGATAAAAAGCGCCGTGTGTTTGAAATTGTTGAGGTTGCTGGAATAGATGAAGATGGAAAGGCAAAGCTGAATCCAATCTTTGAATATGATTGGGAAGAGAAGGTATTTTATCGTCGGAATCCGATCTCGGATAAGTTGGTTGAAATCTTCCGGAATGCCGAAATTCCACGTCACCGCTATGAAGCATTCATGCAACCGGTAGAGTAGGAGGAAAATATGCTAGGGATAATTCTATCGTTAGCCGTTGCTCTTTTTATATTGGCATTATGGTTATGGGGAGGGAGCGGGAAGAAAGAACAACTAAAATGGGTTCAAATTGAGAAAAACAAAGGAAAAGCAGGCATCAAGTTTTTGGAAGAAGCTGACCGTCATGGTGTGCACATGACAGTCAATCAGTATCTTGCTTGGTGGGGAGTAGCAACAGGGCTTGGGGTTGCTTTAGCAATATTATTGTCAAATCCCTTTATGGTATTGGTCACTTTGGGGGCTAATTACTTTGTCCTCAAAATTTACGTCAGTCAATATGAGATAAAAACAAGGGGAAAAGCTCGTGAACAATTGGGCCCAGCATTTTTAAATCTAGCATCTGCCTTTCGTCTTCAAAAGAATTGGCTTAAAGCGCTAGAGACTATCATGCCTATGTTGCAGGAACCATTAAAAAGTGAGTTTCAATATGTCTATGATGCTCACAAAAGTGGGTTACCCATTGGGGATGCATTTCAGGATATGATGATCCGACTAAAGGTCCCAGAAATGCAATTGTTCGTAACGATGGCGGAAATTTCTGAGCAGATAGGTGATGCAGCATCCGAAGGAGTACTGGTTGCCGGAACTTACTTTCAAAACAAGCGTCTCGCAGTAGCGGATCTTGCGAATGTGATGATAAGTGCGGTCAAAGAAAATCGTGGACTTACCTTTATGTTTATTGGGGTAGTTCTCTATTTTAGAATATTTCAACCAGATATATTTCAAGTCTATATGAACACCTTGCTAGGTAAGACGTTGCTCACGATTTATCTTAGTATCGCAGTGGCTGTCCCCATCTTTAGTTACATGATTTTGCGAAAGGAGATTTAGGATGGTTTATTTGGCTGTAGGAGGAGGGTTAATTGCCACCCTTATAATCTATCTAGCATATCTCTTATTTAAGCCTAAACAGGCGTACAAGGCTTCTATGCTGCTCGAAATAGTTGGGCCAGAACAAACATGGCATCGTTCTTTCAAGTTCCTTCCTGATCGTGTAGCGAAAGGAGCCTTTTCAAAAGCACATCAAAAGATATGGTCCGAAATTGAAGATGCCAAATCAAATAAAACTCCCGAACAGGTCTTTATTGAGCAAATTGTCTACTCAATAGGGATCTTTTTATTATTTCTGATTTTGTACTTGCTCTTCGAGTCCATGTTTTGTCTCATGCTAGCGTTTGGTGGGGGCTTCTATTTCTTTTTTGAACCGAGAAGAGAGCTAGTTAATAAGGCAAAGAAAATGCGTGAAGAAATTCGCAAAGAAACACCAAACTTTGCCTTAACGGTTCGCTTATTGATCAAAGGTCAAAAGTCACCAGTTGACGCCCTTAAAATTGCTTGTGTTCATGGCGTAGGGAAAGGCATGAAGCCTTTTGCGGATGTATTGAAATCTGACCTGGACTATCTTCATCCTGCTGATGCCCTTTACAAATTTGGTGATGGGACAAAAGTGCCTGAGTTGAGAGAGTTTTGTACGGCAATTGCACAATATATGACCGTTGGCGGGGGAGCTGACGGCGAGAAGATCCTCGCGGATATGGAACACACATTCCGAGAGCTGGATAAGAAAATGCTCGAACGTGAAAAGGAGATACGTCCAGCCAAACTCAAAGCGATGAGTGGGATCATCATGATAGATGGTCTTTTATTTTTGTCGACTGCCATGGTTTTGTATCTTGCTCATACATTATCTAATTCTAATATCGGGTTCTAGCCTGTTCGAAAGGATGTTTTTGTGTGAGAGACCCACCAACACTTGAGTTTTAACAAACAACCAACACAAACTATTAAAATTCGGAGGAAAAAACAATGAAAAAAGCAATCTCTTTTGTAAAAAATGCAGTAAAGAACAATCGCGGTACAGTTTTGATGGAGAAAAAGGTTCTCCTTGTTGTAATCGTCGTCGGAATCTTTGGTTTCAGTGCTCTTGGTTATACGTTCCTCAAGGACTACTGGAATCAAACGTCTGATTCGATTAAATCCAAAAGCCAAATTAATGAATCTATTGATTGGTAATTCTAAAGAAGCCGTGTGTGAAATATTGCACTCGGCTTTTCCTATTTATGAAGGGAATTTTTTAGGGGGGTTAACATGAAGGGTAAATGGAAGCGAATATGGCTCTATGTGATGCAAGATTCGTCTGGGACTGTCCTGATGGAAAAAAAAGCAATTCTAATAGTGGCTGTGATAGGCGTGTTTGGATTATCTGCTTTAATGTTACCTTGGCTACAAGGCTACTGGAATGATACGGGAGATTCGATTAAAAACGCTGGGAAGCCAAACAGCTTTAGGAGTGTGACATATAAATGAGGAAGTTTGTCACCAATGACAAAGGATTTGGCTTTATTGAGTATATGGTCATATTTGTTGTGGTTTTTCCCATCATTATGCTGATGCCAGATATGGTGGTATGGGGAGGGACATGGGTAAAGGCCAATGGAGTGATCAATGAAACGGCACAGTTCATTGGTGAACATGGTGGAGCTGATAGTACCACGATTGCCTACCTACAACAACGATTTAGTGAATCTGGGCTTGACCCTGCCAGATGGGATTTAACCATATCTTCAGGCCAAGTCATGAAGGGTGATCCACTGAGTATTGCGGTGGAATCGAGTTACTCATTCAATTCACTCAAAATGTTGGGAGTGGAATTCCAGATGCCTTTGAGGGCTTCCGCTACTGTTCCTTCCCAAGTCTGGATAAGGTGATCATATGTGGATGATGATAATAGCATTTGTCGTGTTGCTGATTGCATCCTACACAGATTGGAAGTGGAGAAAAATCCCTGATGTCCTCACGTATTCCTCCATCGTTATTGCTTTGATGTATCAGTTGTTTTGGGGAAACATTTGGCTGTCTCTAATAGCAGGCATCGTTGTATTTGGTGTCATGGTCGGGTTGGCTTATGTCCTCAATGGTGGCATCGGTGGTGGCGACATTAAGTTATGTACCTTCCTCGCTCTAGCTCTCAGTTACCCATTGATTAATCCCTTGCTGCTGGTTTCATTCATACTCGCGATCATATACGCCAAGATCATGAACCGTAAGGAAGTCCCGTTAGCACCAGCCATTCTATTGGGGTTCATCATTGTAGTCCCTATAAATATGTAACTAGTAGCTGTAAATGAACGATCTAGTGATTGGTCATTTTTTAATTCAAAGCAAAGGAGTAGATAGGATGAAAATAATCTTTGCAGGTGGAGATATTGGAAATGACGGAATGAAGTTGGTACTTGGAATCGGAAATCGGTTATTTATCCCTAACGCGGTTAAAGAAGTTGCTCATGGGACTGAACGAAAGTCAATTGGTGAAGACGAAAAGGTATTGGATACCCTTGATGTTATTATTCGTTGTACTCACTTGCCTGAATTGGATGGGAGGCGGTTTTGGGTAGGGAACCTGGCTGTGGGGAAAGGGGAGTATCAAGTTAGTCCTGACACAAAGAAAAGAGACAATCCACTTATACTTGTCCCTTTGTTCACTGGATTGGCTCTTCAAGCGGACAAAAAAGAAGATGATCTTCATACCCAAGTGACAATGGGATTGCCGATGGAAGAATTTTTGGAAAAGAACGAAAGAAAGTCCTTTGAAACCAGAATAAAGGGTGATTTTGAAGTTGAATTTGTCTCCACACACCGTATGGAAGGTTGGAAGGTCAAGATTCGTTTTGATCCAACGTTAGCACCAGAGGGGCTTGGGATTATTCTCCATCAAATGACTAATCAATTTGGACAAAATATAAAGCCAGAATGGAAGGGTCAAGCGATGGGGTGCATTGACATTGGCGGATTCTCAACGGATATTTCCGCAATTGGTTCCGACCATCGACCAGATGCAGATTTATGTGATGGGTTTCAGCTGGGAACGATCTCTGCGTTAGATGGCGTTGGTGAGGAAATCAACCGCCTATATAAGATCAAGTTTCCTCGTCACATGCTTGAGGAAACCATCACGAAAAAGAATTGTCAACTGCAATTGGGAGCGAAGCAAATCGACATAACCGATATTGTGGATTCAAATTTTCGGTCTGTTGCTCATCAAATAGCTCAGCGAGTCCTTGAGATTACAAGAAAACCTAAAGCTGCAATGATCCATCGATATTTCGTAGTAGGTGGTGGGGCACTTAAATACGAACAGTTTTTAGAAAACGAGCTTCAAGAGAAGATGTACAGCGAATTAATTTGGTTGACCACTGATCCCGAAGAGACCGTGTTCCTCAATGCTGAATCCTTTTATCGATTGGCCATTCTGAAAGCATACAAAGCAAATTTACTTCTGCCTAAAATAAAAGAAGCGTGATGAATGATGAGAAGGAAAACGAAGAACTACCAGGTTGGCGATAACATTGGATTTAGGATTCGAAATGACGACACCGAAATATTGTCATGGGCGAATCAGCAAGATAATGTTTCTGAATCCCTTCGAAAATTGATTGAATCTCCAGAAAGAAGTGATTCAGTCGAGCTACTTCTGAAGGAGGTTTTGACTCGGTTAGATCGACTGGAGGAACGGTTTCAGACTGCTGCTGTGACGGTCCCTTCACCAGCCCAACCACAAGTTAATGAGACCAACGAACCTACCAAACGCGAGCAAATTAGCGATAGAAGCAACGAACCAGTAAAGATTAGCGATGAGGATTTAGATACTGCAATGAGTATGTTTGAAATTGATTGACATTAAATACGACAAAGCCACTTATATCAAGGGTTTATGGCATTTAATGTGGTGAAACGTTAACTTTTACAGCATAGTGTAATTAGTCTATTTAACATTAAACATTGTATGTTGAATAATCCGGGTGATAGCAAGGCTTGAAGCCATTTAATGTTTTGCGTACAGAACATTAATGCGTATCCTAAAAAATGCTTTGTAACCCTTACCAGTACTAGGGATTTCGCATTCAATACGAAAGGTAACAGTTAAGGGTTTTATAATAATGGTTGCTAAATCACATGTAACAAAGACCAATGTAATCTAGTGAAACCCCTTGTCTACCAAGGGGTTTATTCATTTAACATTTTTAGTAGGTGGGGACACATAGTGAAAGACGAAACTAAAATGGTAGTTTTCCTCGAACAAGACTTAGAGAAGCGTGAGGAACGACTGGTTGAGGCGATCAAACTTGCGGATATGACGAGGATTCTTTTGTCCGAGCAGCTCCTAGAGACAAGGGCATGGAAGACAGAAATGGCGATCCCAACAGTGGAAAGTACAGTGATTGAAGCGTTTGAAGAAACAGATTACTATGTCCGATTCGTGATCGACGGGCTTCTCCCTATGATTTATGACAGAGTAGATGCGAAATATCACAGAAAGATAAGCGATCATTATGTAGGTCAGATCGTTAAGTTTGTATCCAAGAATCAAATCAAACGAAAGTTCTCTCCAGCCTTTGTTTTTATTGCTCAATATTTTCCGGACAGGAAAATCAGAGACTTGGATAATCGAGCGAAATCCTTTATTTTCAACGGTTTGCGGTACAGTCTTTTAACCGGTGATGACAACTGGCAGGAGCTCTCCTATATGGAAAAAGGATTCTTCGATCCAGGGGGAACAAGGACAGAAGTGTGGGTTTGTAATGAGCAAGATATGGGCCGTTTAATTCAAGAAATAAAGGTAAAAACAGAGTGGCGAAAATAGTGAAAACATAGGTAAAAACTATGTAAAAAAATAAGGGGCGCCCATTTTACCTATGCGATTTCCTTTTGTTTTTACCTATGTTTGATGCCGATATCCCTTAGTGTAGCTTGATACATTTCAACCCTGTGATAAGGAAAAATGAAATTGAATTGTTTTTACCTATATAAAACCGATTGAATGTGGGTATATCAAGCATTTAATTGTTTCCAAGAGGCGATTGGCGAAAAAGCGGAAAGGATTGGAGAGTCAACTGCGTTGACGATCAATCCAGCCTTTCGCCAAATTGCAACTTGTTGCAAGGCGAAGAAAGGCGTCAGCCCCCCAAAAAATTATGGGATTGCAAGGGGTGAGTGGAGTGCGTGGAATACCGGTGATACCAATAGAGAATGGGAGTGCTACCAAAAATCTGACGGAACGAGACATTCAGGTGCTGCATGATCTGTATCAGTATCAGATGTTGAATATCAAGCAGATTCGTGAGCTGCACTTTCCTGGTAGTGAGAAATATGTGTACAAGCGATTATTCCAGTTGAAGCGGGAAGGGTATGTAAAATCAAGGCCATTGGTGGAGAAAGGCAAGAAGGTGGGGGCTGGCTACTTTATTACGGAAAAAGGACTCAGGATATTGGAGGTGCAGGGGCTTTCAAACAAAGAGAGGCGTGCAAGAGACAATAAGCCATCTGGTATCAGGTTGTCATCTGTCATTGAGAGGAATGAATTATACACGCAGCTCCTGCCCTACAAATGGTCATTTGTAAATGGACGTGATTTCAAGAAGACCAATGGTATCAACAGAGGGGCGTTACTGAGCGGGCTGTTTATTCGGCAAGATGGTAAGCAGTTTGTTCTATATATCCTGGAGAACAACACAAGAGATCAGACTTTCTTAAAGCTACAGAGGGAAATCAAGCTGTTGAGTGATCGCAACATTCTCATTCTGTGCAAGGGGCCTGTGATATATGAAAAGCTATGGGAAGCAGAGGACATGCACGCCAAAGAGCTTAGTATTATCCCCTTCCCAAGTGCCATTCCCATCATGCGGTGGTATTGTACGAATGATATTTTGTATCAAGAGTTACAACGGTTTGGAGTCGTGTCAACAGAACAGAATCGGTTCCATTTTGGAGATATGGTCGTCCAAGGTGAAGCGACTAAGTATTATGTGGCCAACTGTCTGATGGGGGACAAAATGACCCTGCATTACCTCAAACGATATTCCTATGATGTTTACCAACGAACTGGAATCAAGGTGCTGTTGTTGCACTGGGCAGTTGGTGAATTCCAATTTCCTTTTGACCGATATCCACACGTGCAATCTGTGCCATTCTACTTGGAAGAATTGCCAACCCGTTAGAGAATAGAGCCATCTATTGAGTTTGTGAAAAAAATCACATTTGCACTCACACAAAGGCTCATTTGAATCAGAAAGGATGTGATGAACATGACAAGTGCCACATCCAGAGCAACAATGACAACTATGAACTTTTTTGAAGTGTTCAGAGTGGATAGTAAAGTAGCAAAAGAGAATGAACTATGACATCATCAGTTAGCATGATTGCTCAACCCATCGTCGATCTGGTCAAGCAAGAAGTGGTTATGGAAGAATGGTTGTGTAGACCACAGGGAATGCTCGTTGAATCCTTTTTTTCTGTGGAGAATCAAGCGGAATTATGGAAACGCGAAGCCATGTGCCTAAGAGAAGCAATGAAAATGAAATCCAAAAATCCGAAGTCTATAAACCTGTCCTTGTCATCAATGCCTTACTTCCTTGAAACGAGCTGGTCATGGGATGGGATCATTGAAATTGTAGAATGGGCAGTCATCAACCGGGAAAGATTCCAGGAGTATACGGGGAAACTTAAGGAACGGGGTCTACAAGTTTGGTTGGACGATTTGACCCGTGAAACATGGGATGACTGGAAAACAGAGGACGTTGATGGCTATAAAATATCATTCGAAGAAGCAATTCGTTGTGCTGACTGGCTGAATCTTGTCAAACAGAAAGGGAAGCCCATTATCGTCGAACGAATTGAAACAAGAGAGATGGAGAAAGCAGCTATAGATTTAGGCTTATCACTGGGGCAGGGATATCTATACTCGAAACAAATTCATAGCAAAAGTATTGTCAAAAGTTCATGAAACGTGTATATTCATATTGACAATCATGAATTGCAGATATTATGTGCTCCTTTGGAACTCGATTCCCAAAGGGGCTATTTTATTAGGATAAACATACCGAAAAATCACAGGGGGTTCTTATGACAAAGCAAAATGTGATCGAATTTCAGCTTAAAGATCCGAAGGCTCGTGCAAAATGTCATCTATCTCTTAACAACGAAAAAGTATTGGAACAAATTACTGTCATGCACCTATGTCAGAAAGACTTAACCAATTGGAAGGGTTTCGCAATGGAGATATCCGTTACGTTAAAGCAGGCTTATGACCAAATGAAAGATGATATGGAGCTAGAGCAACGCAACTTCTTCGGTCTTGCACTTGTGGTGTTTTCAACACTGACCCAGTACCTGAATGACTGGGAAAAAACAGATCCAGAAGTGGATATGGTCTACCCTTTGAACTATTTGGATTTCTTTTACATCACAAGCTACTTGAATGCAGGTAGCGAAGCGTACCCGCATTATCACAATTTTGCCCATAAGTATCTGGATCAGGTCCTTCCAACAATGGCCCATGATTTTGAGTATACAGTGGAGCTGGCTATGGAATACAGTCGCAATCTGCCACTTTATACCGTTCTAAGAGAAGCTACTATTTGAAATATGAGAGAGAGGGTAAACGGAATGATCTTAGCAAAGAAGAACCAGGTTACCAAAATGGTACAAGCAAATGAAACGGTACCAAAAGCAAATCAGAATAACGTGGTTATAGGAAAGGTAGGTGGAGGCATGAGCTTTTGTTTGAAACCTTAATGGATTCCTACTGAACTCGTTCCTTGCAAATACCAGTTAAGAAGGAGGAAATAGTCAGCATGAGTATCCTCATCTTAGCAGAAAAGCCTTCGGCTGCCAGAGCGATTGCAGATGCGATCCTGGGGCAGTATAAAAGGCACGATGGCTACTTTCAAAACGAAAAATATACGGTGACCTGGGCGGTTGGACATTTGATCGGTCTGGCCAATCCGGAAGAATACGATCCAAAGTATACAAAGTGGGATTTGAATAGTTTGCCGATCGTTCCTAATCCCATTAAGTTAAGTCCGAATCCGCAAACAAAGAAACAACTTCAGGTAATTAAGAAACTCGCCTCTTCCTGCGTCGGTATTGTAAATGCAACCGACTGTGCCAGGGAAGGCGAGTTAATTTTTGGCTATATCATGGAGTACCTTGGAATCAACAAGCCGGTTAAACGATTATGGACGAGCTCTCTCACTCCGGACGCCATACAAAAATCCTTTGGTAACATGAAAAACGGTAGTGATTACTTCCACCTGTTGCAAGCAGCTAAGTCAAGATCATTAGCTGATTGGCTCATTGGTATTAATGCGACAAGAGCATTTACTGCCAAGCATAACGAGCTATTAACAGTGGGAAGAGTGCAGACGCCGGTGCTTGCCATGATCTATGATCGCCAGAAAGTGATTGAGGCGTTCCAAAAGAGTACGTACTACGTTGTGGAAGCAACGTTCCAGCAGGGATTGCAAAGCTACACAGGGATGTGGCAAGGGCAACCGATGAACGATCTGGCAGTTGCAGGTCAGCTTGCCGCCAAAGTTAAAGGGAAGCCAGCGAGAATATTGGATTTTCAGACGAATGACAGAAAGGAGAATCCGCCCAAGCTGTATGATCTGACCTTGTTACAACAGGAAGCAAACGCTAAGCATTCCCTTTCTGCTCAGAAAACATTAGACATTGCACAGTCGTTGTATGAAAAACAGGCTATTACGTATCCGCGGACCAGCAGCAACTATGTGGACGAATCTAACGTTGAGTTTATGCAAAAGGTATTTGATTTGATCATTCAAATGCCATTTGGTAAATCATTGGCAGCAGGAGCAGATCGGCGTTTGGTCAATGTGCAAAATAAAAACCTATGCCTGCCTGATAAAATTGAAGACCATCACGCTATTTTGCCTACTGAAAAACTACCGCAGGACATGTCAGAAGAGGAAGAACACCTCTACGAAATGATCTTGAGACGTTATCTGGCACATTTTTTCCCACCTGCAGAATATAGGCACTATGCCATCATCACTGAAGTGGAAGCAGAGTGTTTTAAAACCAATATCAAGGAATTAAAGGTCCTTGGTTGGAAAGTGGTTAATCAGCAAGAAGATAACCCGGATGAGCAGTCGCAAGAGCAGCTGCAAGTCAACTTCAATATTGATCCAGGGCAGTCGTTACAATGCATCGATTCAGCTTCCAAAGAGAAAGAAACCAAGCCACCTAATTACTACACTGAGGGTACATTAGTCGCGGCCATGAAAACAGCTGGCAAGGACATTCAAGATCCAGATCTTCGAGAGGCTATGAAAGATAGTGGACTTGGAACACCCGCAACCAGAGCAAATATCATCGAGCGCTTGAAGCATGTTGGCTATATTGAAACCAAAGGGAAACGTTTGATGGTAACAGCAAAGGGAAGGGCTACCATCGAGTTGATTAGGCAATCCGGTATCCAAGTACTTACCTCTCCTGAAATGACAGGAGAGTGGGAAAGTAAGCTCAATCAGATAGCGAAAAACCAGTTTCCCGCTCAGCAGTATATGGATACTGTGGTTAAGCTCACACACCACATTATCCAAACGGTAAATGGTCAACAGACGTTGGCTCCCACTGTTACCAAGCAAGCGTTGGGAAAGTGTCCGAAATGCAAGCACGAGGTCGTTGAAAATCAGAGGGCATTTGCTTGTAGCCAACAGCAATCAGGTTGTGACTTTGTAGTCTGGAAAGAAATAGGCAAACGCAAGGTTTCGGCTAAGATGGTCTCGGATCTCTTGAGCAAAGGGAAAACAGCCTACCTCACATTCGTAAGTAAAAAGGGAGACAATTACGAAGCGCGATTGGTGCTACAAAGTGATGGAACGATTAAATTCGAGTATCCGAATAAATCGAAATCCAAGCCATAAGCTTTAATTGGCTGAAACAAAATGGGGATAACATGCGATATTCTGGGGCAAAGGAGGGGGCCGATGATCTCTATACACATCGGTGATATTACACATTTTGAAGTTGACGCAATCGTAAATGCTTCCAATGGACAAGGCTTCATGGGTGGTCTGCTTGGTCGATTGTTTCACTTTCATGGAGTGGCTGAAAGCCTTCATTTTGCTACTAAAGGAGTTGTTGAAAAAGAAGCGAGGGCCATTTGCCAAGTCCAGAAGATCGAGCCTGGTTCCGTATTTGTTACCTCCGCGTATTCCTTGCAGGCAAGGTATGTTTTTCATGCGGTCACAATGAGAAAACCTGGGCAAAAATCTACAATGGAGACTGTAAAAATCTGTTTGCAAAACATCGTGAAAGAAGCGCAAGAATTTCAGGTATCCTCAGTGGCGGTTCCCTTGCTAGGAACGGGAACTGGTAGACTTGATAAACAACAGGTTCATGAGCTCACATGCAGCGAATTAGAGAAATCTCCGGGAATAAACTGGATCATCGTTTCAAAATAAACGAGGAAAGGAGTACTGGTATTTGAAAAAGCAGATATTCATTTCTCTTTGGGTCCTTCTCAATCTGATAGGGGCTTATTTTAGTTTAGAAATAGATTTGCCATCTATCCTACCTCTCATTGCAATAGGTGGTAGTGTACTCCTTTTACTGGCATCTTACCTTTTGGGGTGGATGGGTACTGGAATAGTGGCTAGTTTGTTTTACTCCGTTACGATGTGGATGGGAGAACAAGCATTTGAACAATGGGGCTACACGAAATGGGCGTCTTACCCGATGTATGTGTTACTTATCCTCGTGACAATAGTCTTTGTCATATTCAGAAGACGATTTGTAAGGCATGAACCTGTAATGTGGGTAGAAAAGTTACTGAAAAGAATCAAGAAACGTCCTGATATCAATGCGCTTCACTTTTCATTGGGAGAGGAGGATATAGACTGTGAGTACCCTAACAGCAAATAATCTTCCGTATCGAAATCCCCTTCAATGGGGTGGGGATGATGCTTTTACCCACTCTTTATGGGTCGGCCCGACTCGCTGCGGTAAAACGGCTACACTGATTAAGCCATTTATCTATCAGACGCTTCTTGCAAAGAGACGTGGGAAACCGGTTGGCTTGACGTTAATAGAGCCGAAAGGCGACGTTGTGGCCATGGTGAAGGAAATGAGTGAAGCAATGGAAATTGAATGTAACATACTTGATCCTAAGAATCCTGGTACCTCTGGACGCTTTAACGTAATGGCAGGGAATATTGAAACGATTTCGGAAGCTACCGTTTCTGTTTTAAAGAGCATGTTTGGTAAACAGGAAGCCTTTTTCTCAATCGTGCAAGAGCTTTCCTCTCGCAATGTTACCAAACTCCTGAAAGAGCTCTATCAGGACGATATGGACATTATGGACGTGCTAAAGAACCTGCGTGACGAAGAATTGCTTAAAAGAAATGTTGAGATGATGGAAAACAAGTTTGGAGAGACGGAGCTAGTTCAGTTTTTCAAGAATG
>NZ_CATKQT010000049.1:0-309 GCF_949767855.1 Brevibacillus sp. IT-7CA2 | reverse complement strand
TAATCAGGACTATGTCCATTAATATTAGTGGTGGAGGCTGACGGGATCGAACCGCCGACCCTCTGCTTGTAAGGCAGATGCTCTCCCAGCTGAGCTAAGCCTCCAAATCACCTACAAATATGTAGGGATCTTTCTAGGTGACCCGTAGGGGATTCGAACCCCTGTATGACAGCGTGAAAGGCTGCTGTGTTAAACCGCTTCACCAACGGGCCAAGATGGCGGATGGAGTGGGATTTGAACCCACGAGACGGTTCGACACCGCCTACACGATTTCCAATCGTGCTCCTTCGGCCGCTCGGACATCCATCC
>NZ_CATKQT010000048.1:0-320 GCF_949767855.1 Brevibacillus sp. IT-7CA2 | reverse complement strand
GAGATTAGTAGGATGGAAGACGTTAGCGGTATAAATCCAGTGTGTTCATATCTAAAATTATATTTCATTTGATAATCACCTCTTTTTTTAGATTTCAACAACAGATCAAATATGAGCTGTCAGAAAAAGAGGTTCGCCGAAGTCTATAATATGAAAACTATTATTTTTAGAAAGAGGGGAAAATACATGTTATCTTACATCGGAAATCGTGCGTACTGCTACGCAAACTCTCATCCATGCTTTTGGAGACGATTGGAAAATTCGGGCATGTTGCTGTAATGGAAATTCCTGATGGAGATGTTTTCGTATGGATTGGAAAG
>NZ_CATKQT010000047.1:0-326 GCF_949767855.1 Brevibacillus sp. IT-7CA2 | reverse complement strand
ATTCGCTTCATGGAAGCCGACAAGTGGTATCCTTCATCAAAAACCTGCTCTGATTGCGGTGAGGTCAAGAAAGACTTAAAGCTTTCAGATCGAATATTCAAATGTGTTTGTGGGCTAGTGGTAGATAGAGATGTAAACGCTTCTATTAACCTAGCAAAATTAGCGAGCTAACCCCAATAAGTTACCGCTAATCTGTAGGATTCGTTGTATCCGAATTTACGCCTGTGGAGTGTCCTATCAGATGCGAGTAGCTTCGGCCAAAGCAGACACAGAGAAGCAGGAAGCAAACAAAAGATGTGTAGACTTTTACAATCTTTTGGCAACGG
>NZ_CATKQT010000046.1:0-418 GCF_949767855.1 Brevibacillus sp. IT-7CA2 | reverse complement strand
TAATTATCGGCGTCGATATTGCTAAACACAAGCACGTTGCACGTGCGCAGGACTTTAGAGGGTGTGAGTTCGGAAAAGCTTTTTATTTTGAAAATACGAATTCAGGTTTTAATCACTTTCTGGATTGGATTCATCAACTCATGGATCAACAAGGCATGGAAAAAGTGATTGTAGGAATGGAGCCAACAGGGCACTACTGGCTAAATCTGGCTCACTCTCTTAAAGAGCAGCGCATTAACTTTGTCGTCGTAAACCCGATGCACGTGAAGAAGAGTAAGGAGTTAGACGACAATTCACCTACTAAAAACGATGTGAAAGATGCCAGAGTGATTGCGCAGTTAGTCAAAGATGGGAGATACGCTGTACCTAACATTCCACAAGGAGTGTATGCCGAACTTCGTGTGGCGAGAAAAATACG
>NZ_CATKQT010000045.1:0-470 GCF_949767855.1 Brevibacillus sp. IT-7CA2 | reverse complement strand
AACGATCAATTTGGAAAGGTCGACTCAGAAAGTAAGTCTGGTTCAAGCTTCCAAATATTCATTCCCTTTTTCGTCTCAACAAACGACCATTTCGAGTCCATATAATAATGATTGAACTCAAGATTTGACGGGCATGCGGAGAATATCGGGTAACCAATTTGTGATAGTAGATATCTCATGAGATTCTTATGACGATACTGTTCCTCTACGGCAAACTGATAAAGAGAGATTGTGCCGTTTTTCTTTAGGTAGATTCTTGCTGCTGCGATAATGATATCTTCTATATTCATAACAACAACAGATTGTCTTTTTACGGCCGCTCGAAGTCCTAATGGGCAAAGAAACTCCTCATTGTACACTGCCTTATTCTCGCGAGTGATATGTTTTGAAAAAAATGGCTCAAGTTGTTTAATATCCTCAACCACGGCAAATCTTACGTTCAATTTTTAACCACTTCCCCGAACAGCTTA